>NZ_CAMLHX010000040.1 GCF_946479965.1 uncultured Mucilaginibacter sp.
GTACTGTTGGTGGCGGCAGTTGGAGTGAAACCGGATTGCTTTCATACGTTGGCCGTGTAGCTTATACGTACAACAACAAGTATAGCCTTACAGGTACCATGCGGGCGGACGGTAACTCAACGCTGGCTACAGGCAACCAATGGACCTCATACCCTTCAGTTGGTGTACGTTGGAACATAACCAATGAAGACTTTATGAAGAAATATAGCTTTATAGACAATCTTGCATTGCGTGCGGGTTACGGTGAAAACTCAACCACAAGCAGCGGTGCTTACGGAACGCTTGGCCAGTTGCAGAATAGCCCTTATCAATTTGGCGGTGGCTCAGCGGGTAACAAACAGGGTGTACGTGTTACCAATTTGGTAAATACCAAGCTTACCTGGCAGCGTTCACACGAGTCTAACTTAGCTTTAGATTTTGCTTTGTTTAAAAACCGTATTACAGGTAGCATTGATGCTTATTATGTAAAAACCACAGATATTATATTAGGTAATATTCTTCCGGAAACTACAGGTGCAAACTCACAATCGTCAAATTTGGGTACTTCCGAAAACAAAGGTATTGAGTTTACCTTGAGCACAGTTAATATTCAAAACTTAGGTGGATTTACCTGGTCTTCTGACTTTAACATCGGTTTTGGCCGCGAGAAGATCGTTGAGTTACCTAACGGCGCGCCAAGAAACATTGGTTCCGGTTTATTTGTAGGTCAGCCTCAAGGTGTTATTTACGACGTTAGAAAACTGGGCATCTGGCAATTATCAGATTCACCGGGTATTGACGTTGCTAAAACAAATGCGCTTAACAGTGGTGGTACAGTATACCAGCCGGTTAGGGGTCAAACTTCACCATTGCAGTATCCTGGTCAGATCCGTGTGCAGGATGTTGATGGCAACGGTATAATTAACTCTGATGATAACCAGATCATCGGTCACTTTAACCCTAATTACACTTTCGGTTTTACCAACAGGTTCAATTACAAAAATTTTGACCTGAGCCTGGTTATTACAGCACGTATGGGCTTTACTACATTAGTTCCTTATGTGTCATCTGCTAACTCAGGTGCCAACGGATGGCAGTTCCTGAATCTTGGTCGTCATAACCAACCGGTTATTGACTACTGGACACCGCGTAATCCAACTAATGCGTTCCCAATGCCGAATAACCAGTTCCAAAGCCAGTACTATTCAACATTACAGTACTATGATGGATCGTTCATCCGCGCAAGGGCAATTAACTTTGGTTATAACATCCCGTCTGGCATAGTTAAACGTATAGGCTTAACTTCTTTAAGAGTTTACGGAAACGTTACCAATCCGTTTACGATTTATTCGCCTGCAAGTGGTTACAGCTTCTCAGTTACAGATCCTGAGTCAAGCGGTGTTACACAGGTAGATCCAAGTGTTGGTGGTAACATCAGCCGGAATGTTGGATTGAATGCCGGTACACAAACGCGCCAGTTCATTTTTGGTATTAACGCAAAATTTTAATTAAAACAGAGAGAGATCATGAAAATATTTAAAAAAACATGTCTAGTTTTTGCGGGTATAGCAACACTAGGTACAGTTTCAAGCTGTAAGAAGCTTTTGGTTGAAGAACCACGGGCGGCTCTATACCCAAGTTATTTCTCAACCGCGGGCGGTGTAGCAGCCGGTATAACCGGTGTTTACCGTAACATAAAAGGTAGTATGGGCGGTGAAGAGATCCGTTTTTGGGCCGGTACAGACGAAAGCATTCCGGGTTCCTCATCAAGCTCAGACCATAAGCAAATTGACATATGGAATGGTCTGAACAGCTCAAATACTCAGGGTTTTGGCGGGTATTGGGCAGATATCAATACGCTTAACGGCATATTGAAGTATGCTAATGATGTTACCGGGCTGACCGCTGTTCAGAAAAATCAATATATCTCACAAGCCAAATTTTTAAGGGCCTGGGAATATTTTTTCCTGGTACAAACGTTTGGAGGAACAACAGCTACTGAAAAGAGCGGTATACCTCTTCACCTGGATTTTGTGACCGAAGCGACAACTGCGGATGCTCCGGCACCAATGGCGGATATTTATAACCAGATAATTAAGGATTTGACAGAAGCTGCAGCCAGTTTACCTAATACTATAGCCGCGGATAATCCGTTTTCGGCAGCTGGTGTAGGCAAGACTGCGACTAAGGCCGTAGCAAATACTTATTTGGCTAAAGTGTACTTAACCCGTGGTTACAATCCGGAGATCGCTCAACCGGGCGACTTCCAGAAAGCGGCCGACCTTACGGCTGAAGTAATAGCTAATAAAGGTACCTACGGGCTTGACCTTTGGCAAAGCTATGCTGATGAGCACAAGGTTGAAAACGACTACGGTAAAGAAAACATGTTCAATATTGATTTCGGTTTGGGTGGAACGGATGAACTGTATACCGGTTATACGCAACAAGGTGATGGCGGCTGGGGTACTAACTTCCTGTACGTTATCTGGCGCTGGGATTATATTGCTAATGCCGGGGTTGATAACAATGCTGGTATAGATGATGTGCCTCAAATTGTTAACACCAACAGGCGCCCTATGCGTCGCGATAACTACAATGGACGTCCTTACGCTCGTATCGCGCCGAACGGCCCTTATCTTTATAACGTAATGTTCCCTAACCGTATTGCTGATAGCCGTTATGATGCTACTTTCCAAACATTCTGGATATCTAATCAAAGTGGAGTAATAGGCAGAACCAGTACCAACGCTAACAAACCAACGTTGATATCAACGTCTAATTTTTCTGAAACATCATACAACATCCCGGTTGATGGCGATACCGCTATCTTGATAACAAACGGTGATGTTGACATGGCAAGAAGAGACGCGTTTAAAGGATTGATCATTGAGCCTGCTCAAATTAACCAGTTGCACTGGCCAACCGTTAAAAAGTTTGACGATACCAGACGTACAAGGTTGAATGATAAATCAGCTCGTCCGAAAGTATTGCTGCGTTTCTCTGAAGTTTATATGCTGAATGCAGAGGCTAACTATATGTTAGGCAACATAGCAGCGGCTGCTACACAGTTAAACGTATTGAGAAGACGTGCAGGTTACCGTAACCCATCAGACGGCGATCGCATACCTAAGCATGCGTTCAGAGTAACTACTGCTAACATGGCTGCTGCTAACGCTGCAAACATGCTTGCTATGGAACTTACACCGGCTCAATTAGCTCAATTGGCTGTTCCATATAACAGAACGGCGGGTACAGCTTTGAATGGTTTGGATTTGATACTTGATGAGTACAGCCGCGAATTCTTCGGCGACGAACGCAGATGGTATGATTTGGTAAGAACACGTTATTTAGTACGTCGTGCTAAAATGTACAGAACCGGCCTTACCGCTACTAACGTTAAGGATGAGTACATGCGCCGTGCTATACCACAAAGTTTAATTAACTCTGTTTTAACAGGTCCTAAATACCCACAAAACAACGGTTACAATTAATCTAAACTGAATATAAATTGTTTAATTAACCCGCTCCATTTTTGGGGCGGGTTTTTTTGTATAAATATTTACCCAAAAGTTAGTGAATAGGGCATATTAAGGGTAGTTGTAATAACCACGTATTTTTTATATTTGACCCTCAGCCATAAATTAAAATGCATGCAGAAATATTATAACCAAACACGTTTATTATTAGCGGTAGATTGCATAGTGTTTGGATTTGACGGCGAATCGTTAAAAATACTATTGATACAAAGGGGATTTGAACCCGAGAAAGGCAACTGGAGTTTAATGGGCGGATTTGTGCAGCCCGATGAAAGCCTTGATCAATCTGCCAATCGTATTCTGAAACAACTAACCGGGTTAGATGGCGTATACCTGGAGCAATTACATACTTTTGGCGATCCGGGTCGCGATCCTAAAGAGCGTACAGCATCGGTTGCGTACTTTGCACTGATAGATACTTCAAAATACGAGAAACAGATAAGCCATGATTACCATGCAGAATGGTTCCTGTTAAAAAAGATACCCAAGCTTATTTTTGACCAGCCCGCTATGGTTGAAATGGCACGTAAGCGCATACGCTATAAGGCGGCGCTTCACCCCATTTTGTTTGAGCTTTTGCCGGCCAAGTTTACCATACCACAGCTTCAAAATTTGTATGAAAGTGTTTATAATACCACAATTGATAAACGAAACTTCAGTAAACGGGTATTAGCTACTAAATTGCTTATCAAGTTGCAGGACAAGGATAAATCGGGATCGAAGCGCGGCGCTTATTACTACCAGCTAAACATGCAGAATTACTATGCTAAGTTTCAGGCTTTTTTAAATTTTATTCCCAATCCGGATAACCTTACAAGTTAATTTGGCAGCCTTTAGGCTACTAATGTTTGGAAAATATTTCATTTTATAAAAAATTAAGTGTTATTTAGACACGAATTTTAACCATCTATGGAACTTAATAAATATGTGATTGGTGTTGATTATGGCACCGATTCTGTGCGCGCTATAATTGTAGACGCCGCTAACGGAAAAGAATTAGCATCGTCTGTTCACTATTACCAGCGCTGGCAAAAGGCAATGTATTGCGATGCGCCCAAAAATGTTTTCAGGCAGCATCCACTTGACTACCTGGAAGGCCTTGAAATAACTATTAAAGATGCCATAAATAAGGCAGGTGGTAAGGCCATTGCTGATAACATACGGGGTATATCTGTTGATACCACGGGCTCAACACCTATCGCCGTAAATAAAAACGGCACGCCGTTGGCCCTTACGCCCGAGTTTGAAAATAACCCGAATGCCATGTTCATTTTGTGGAAGGATCACACAGCTATTAAAGAGGCTGCGCAGATCAATGAGCACGCTACAAAATTTGATATCAATTACTTAAAATACGTTGGCGGTATTTACTCGTCTGAATGGTTTTGGGCTAAATTACTGCATATTATACGTGTTGATGAACAGGTGCGTAAGGCCTGTTACTCATGGGTTGAGCATTGCGACTGGATTCCATTTGTATTAACCGGTGGTAATGATGCATCAAAAATAAAAAGAAGCAGATGCGCGGCCGGGCATAAAGCGTTATGGGCCGAGGAATTTGGTGGTTTACCGCCTGATGAATTCTTTTCAACCTTAGATCCCCTATTGGGCGGCTTTGCCTCTCGTCTTTTCAGAGATACTTATACGTCTGATGTGGCGGCAGGAACCATAAGCGCGGAATGGGCAGCTAAGCTTGGTCTTCCCACTGATGTTAAAATTGGCGTGGGCGCGTTTGACGCGCACATGGGTGCCGTTGGTGGCCAAATTGAACCTTACTTTTTAAGTAAAGTTATGGGCACGTCAACTTGTGATATACTGGTTGCACCTAATGCTGAAATGAAGGATAAACTGGTTGCAGGTATTTGCGGCCAGGTTGATGGCTCGGTTATACCGGGTATGGCGGGTTTAGAAGCCGGCCAATCAGCTTTTGGCGATACATACGCCTGGTTTAAAAACATTGTGTCGTGGCCGTTAAACAATCTGTTAAGCAGCTCAAAGGTTATTGACGAGGAGACAGCAGAAGCCTTGAAGAACGAGATTTTTGAAGAAATAATTCCTGAGTTAAGCCGCCAGGCTGCTTTGTTGCCTATTGAGGAAACTAACGAGTTGGCTATTGATTGGTTTAACGGCAGACGTACCCCCGATGCTGACCAGTCGCTTAAAGGGGCGGTTATCGGTTTAAATCTGGGTACAGATGCGCCGCGGTTTTTCCGGGCCATCGCCGAGGCTACCTGTTTTGGTGCCAAAAGCATTGTTGAGCGTATGATAGATGAGGGCGTTCCTGTTAAGGGTCTGATAGGCATTGGCGGTGTAGCGAAAAAATCGGCATTTATTATGCAAATGATGGCAGATATAATAGGTATGCCTATTAAGATACATCAGCATACACATACCTGCGCACTGGGTGCTGCCATGTTTGCAGCCGTAGTTGCAGAACTGCACGATAATGTACAAGATGCTATGAACGCTATGGGTGGCGGATTTGATGTGGTTTACGAGCCAAACGCCGAACTTAGTGCGGTATATGCCAAACGTTATAAACAATATAAAGGTCTGGGCGATTTTATAACTTTCCAAACCCGCCAAATAGAACAATCCATTTCAGCATGAGTACCTATCAGCATATAAAAGAAGAGGCCTACGCGGCTAACATGCAGCTTCCAAAATTGGGCCTGGTTTTGTTCACCTTTGGGAATGTTAGCGCTGTTGACAGGAGTGCCGGTGTTTTCGCTATCAAGCCCAGCGGTGTACCTTATGAGGACCTTACACCGGATAGCATGGTGATAGTTGACTTTGACGGAAATACCGTTGAAGGAAAATTAAGGCCATCATCAGATACCAAAACACACGCCGTGCTTTACAAGCATTGGGATACCATAGGAGGCATTGTGCATACGCACTCAACTTATGGCACTGCATGGGCACAGGCACAAAGAGATATACCAATTTTTGGCACTACGCACGCTGACCATTTAACTACCGACATTCCCTGCGCGCCACCAATGAGCGACGAAATGATAAAAGGTAATTACGAGTACGAAACTGGATTCCAGATCATGAATCATTTCAAAAAATTCAGCCTTGATTACAAAGAGGTAGAAATGATATTGGTTGGTAATCATGCGCCATTTACCTGGGGTAAAACAGCAAATAAAGCGGTTTATAACAGCGCCGTTTTAGAAACTGTTGCGCAAATGGCTTACTTAACCGAGATGATAAATCCGCAGGCACCAAAATTGAAAGATACTTTAATAAATAAACACTTCCAGCGTAAGCACGGGCCCGACTCTTATTACGGCCAAAGCTAACAGATGCTGAAACTATCCGTCCGATAAAAAATACTATATAAAAATGATCGATCTTAAAAAATTAGAAGTCTGGTTTATAACCGGAAGCCAGGACCTGTACGGCGAAGAAACTCTTAAACAGGTAGCATTGCACTCACAAGAAATTGCTGCAGGTTTAAATGTTGCCGGCCAAATACCGGTAACAGTGGTATACAAGCCTGTTGTTAAAAGCACAGACGAAATTTATAACACAATTGCAGATGCCAATAACGCGGCAAATTGCATTGGTATCGTTACCTGGATGCACACTTTTTCGCCGGCTAAAATGTGGATCCGCGGTTTAGGTATTCTTAAAAAACCTATGCTGCATTTGCATACCCAGTTTAACAGGGATATCCCCTGGAACTCTATCAATATGGATTTCATGAACCTGAATCAAAGCGCCCATGGCGACCGCGAGTTTGGTTTCATGGTATCGCGTATGCGCATGGAGCGTAAGGTGGTTGTAGGCCATTGGCAGGAAACCGAAGTTGCCGAGCAAATTGGCAGCTGGTCTCGTGCTGCTGCGGCCTGGCACGACTGGCAGGGCGCTAAGTTTGTTCGCTTTGGCGATAACATGCGCTATGTTGCCGTTACCGATGGCGACAAAGTGGAAGCTGAACTACAGTTTGGTTTTTCCGTAAACACCCACGGCATTGGCGATCTGGTTAAAGTTATTGATGGGGTTAGCGATGCTGCCGTTAATGAGCTAATTGCAGAATATGAAGCAACTTATGATATGGATGCTTCCTTACGCAAAGGCGGAGCTAACCACCAATCAGTATTTGATGCTGCTAAGATTGAGTTGGGCCTGCGCTTTTTCCTAGAAGAAGGCAACTTTAAAGGCTTTAGCGATACGTTTGAAGACTTGCACGGCTTGATTCAATTGCCGGGTATTGCTGCACAGCGTTTAATGGAAAGCGGTTACGGTTTTGCCGGTGAAGGCGACTGGAAAACAGCTGCTTTGGTACGCGCCTGTAAAGTAATGGGTAGCGGCTTGGCAGGTGGTAACGCCTTTATGGAAGATTATACCTATCATTTTGATCCTAATAATTCATTGGTGTTAGGTTCTCACATGTTAGAGGTGGATTCATCTTTGGCAAGTGGTAAAGCAACTTTAGAGGTGCATCCTTTAGGTATTGGCGGCAAAGCCGATCCGGCGCGTTTGGTATTTAATGTTGCAGGCGGACCCGCTCTTAATGCCTCATTAATTGATATGGGCAACCGTTTCCGTTTGTTGATAAATGAAGTTGAAGCTGTTGAACCAACTAACGAATTACCTAACTTACCTGTAGCACGCGTACTTTGGAAACCATTGCCTGATATGAAAACTGCCTGCGCTGCATGGATCTATGCCGGTGGCGCGCACCATACGGCTTACAGCCAGAATTTAACTGCTGAGCATTTGTATGATTTTGCATCAATTGCAGGTGTTGAGTTTATTTGTATTGGTAAAGACACTCAGATTAACCAGTTGCGTAACGAACTGAAATGGAACGACAGGTTTTATAAATAGACCTTATAAATAGCAATAAAAAAGCCGTCCCTCTTTGCGAAGGACGGCTTTTTTATTTAGTTGGTTTTTATTTACCCCGCTTATCATTCAAATACTCCGAAGGCAATACCCCGAATTTTCCTTTAAACATACGCGAGAAGTAGCTTGGCGTTCCAAAGCCGGTCATGTAGGCTATTTGTGCTACGTTGTAATCGCTTGTTTGTAGCAGGGCCGCTGCCTTTTCTAATTTAACAGATCGCATGTACTCAATAGGAGTGAGGCCGGTTAATTCTATCAGTTTGTAATATAACGAGCCACGGCTCATGCCCGCATACTTGCTTAGCTCCTCAACAGAAAGCTCCGGATCGCTAAGCCGCGACTCCATAAAGGCCATAAGCGAATTCAGTAATTTTACGTCTGATGATTCCGTTTCCATAGACTGCTCTGCAACCATGTGGATTTGTTTGGAATACGTGTCTTTTAAGCTCTTGTTCAACTCAAGCAGGTTGCTTATACGCGCGTGCAGTATCTGAAAGTTAAAAGGTTTGGTCAGATAATCATTTGCCCCGGCGTTAAGGCCCCTAAGTTGTTCATCTTCGCCATTTGCGGCGGTAAGTAGGATGATGGGGATATGCCGTGTGCGTTTATCGTTCTTTAATTTTTTACTTAATTCAACACCGCTCATCTCGGGCATGCTCACATCGCTTACCACCAATTGCGGATGTGCGGAGAGCGCTTTTTGCCAACCTTCTTTTCCGTTACTTGCTTCAATTATTTGATAATGCTTTTGTAGGTGCTCGGCAAGATATCCCCGAAACTCGTCATTATCTTCCACCAGCAGGATGCGAATGATGTCGTTTGTAGGCGTTGCATGCCCATTGAGACCTTTATCAGCTAACGCGGTCGGCACTTGCGGTTCTTCCTTCGGGATGACGGTTGGTTCAACTTTCGCCACATCAGGCTTTAACGGCAATTCAACTACAAAGCGCATACCTCGTTCCGGTAAAAGTGTGGCTACTATATTGCCTTCATGAAGTTCAACAAACTCCTTTATAATGGATAAGCCGATGCCCGTGCCCTGGTTAAGAATATACGATGGCTGTTGCGATTGATAAAATCTGTCAAAAATAATGTTCAGATCTTTTTCAGGAACGCCAACACCTGTGTCTGATACGGTAATTTTAATGTAGGGGATCACCGCGTTTTCGTTAACTTCTGTTTCAAGCGTTATCAACCCTCCGGCCGGCGTAAATTTGAACGCGTTGGATAGCAGGTTAAAAATTATCCGTTCCAGCTTATCCTGATCAAACCAAGCCAACCAATGCGGGCGCGAATTTTTTATTTCAAGCGATATTTGCTTCTTTGTTGCTATGTCTTTAAAAGACTCTGCTGTTTCGTTGATGAAAGTAATAACATCAGCGCTGGCAAGATTGAGTTTTAACTGATGCTCCTCCATTTTACGGAAATCCAACAATTGATTTACCAGGTTAAGCAAGCGCCTTATATTTCTGTTTATTACACCCAACTCATCGTTAACGTCATTGCCTAATTTTTTGCCAATCAATTTTTCAACAGGGGCAGCTATGAGCGAAATAGGAGTTCTAAATTCATGACTAAGGTTGGTAAGGAACTGAATTTTCTCCTTATCGAGTTCACGTAATTGCGCCGCTTCCCATCGTTCCGTTTCAATTAATTGTTCAACCCGCAGCTCTTCCTGTTCGCGGGCAAATTGCAGCTTCAAATTGTTAATGCCCCGTTGTCTTATCCAAAATATCAGCAAACAAAATAATACTGCATACAGAAAATAGGCAAAATTGGTTCGCCAAAAAGGCGGTGAAACAACAATTTTGACGGAGGTTAATGCGTTGTTGGAAAACTTGTCATTATTATCTGCCTTAACTTTAAAAACATATTCTCCTGGGTCTATATTGGTATAATTGGCTACCCTTGTTTTGCGTACATAGTTCCAATCGTCGTCAAAACCATCCAATTTATAGGCGTAGTGGTTTTGCATTGGCGAAGTATAGTCTAATGCTACATAGCTTATCGAGAAATTCTGACCATATTTTAGCTGTATCTCCTTGCTAATGCCAATCTGCTGTTGTATGGCAGCATCTTCGCCCGGCACAACTGTTATGTTATTTATTTTCAGATCGGTTAATAACACCCGGGATGGTGCAGATGCATCTGGTAGAGAGGCAGGATTGAAGAAGTTAAAACCTTCTTCACCGCCGAAATAGATGTCGCCCCCTGACGTTTTTAAGCCCGCCCCACTTAAGAAAGAACCTTGTTGAACACCATTTTCATTAGTGAAATTTCGAAAGACTTTCTGTCGCCTGTCAAACAAACTTATGCCGAGGTCGGTACTTAGCCAAAGTGTGCCGCGCTCATCTTCTATTATTGTTTTTATACTTGCGTTAGCAAGCCCATTTTTTTCGGTGTAGGTTGTAAACTTTTTTGTATTTGCATCAAAGTAACTCAATCCCTGATTTGTACCAACCCACACAGTATGATCTTTTGCCACAAAAACGCTCTGCACTATATCGTCAGACAGATTGTTCGTGACCTTGTTATATCGTGATACAGTGCCATTACTTGAATGGTAAACAGCTATACCTGTACCGTTTGAGGCTATCCAGATATCGCCGCCAGGCCCACGCCTTATTGCGTTGATAAAATCGTTAAGAGGTAACTTAGGCGCAAAAGTTGAAGCAGATTTTTTATTAAATTGCTCAAATTTGCTACTTGCCGGATCAAACACGCTAACCCCGTTGCCTATAGTACCGATCCATATTTTTCCATTACCATCTTCCATAAGCGCAGAAACGTCGTTGCTGGCTATTGAATTTAGCGTCCCATCAGCAGTAAATTGCCTGTAGTTTCCTGTTGACGGATCAATACAAAAAACTCCGTTATTATATGTGCCTGCCCATAGCTTACCTAAATGGTCCATAAGTAGGCTTAAAATAACACCTACAGTATTGCCTGCTTTGCCCCGCAGCGGATATGGTTTAAACAAGCGGGTATTTTTGTCAAACAGGGATAAACCACCACCATCAGTGCCAACAAAAACCTTTCCGCCTTTGTATTCTGCAAAACAATTAACCAATGGAGCGCTAAGTCCTTGCGAATCAAAATGATTACTTAGCTTTAAATCAAAAAGAGGTAAAATTTTATCGTACTTAGCTACACCCCCTCTAAAGGTACCTACCCAATATATGCCAACCGGATCTATATATATGCTTCTTATAGAATTATTCCGTATGCTGAATATATCGCGTGGATCGTTGACGTTATGCTGAAACGAATCGGTATCCGGATCATATATGTCGAGCCCATTCTCTGTGCCAATCCAAAGCTTGCCATACGAGTCGGAATAAAGGGCAAATATCACATTGTTTATAATACTATGCTTGTTGTCGGTTCCGGTCCGGTAAATTTTAAAATGACCATCCGACAACCATTTATTTAGTCCGTTTTGCGTGCCGAACCAGATATTGCCGTTGGTGTCTTCGGTTATTGTTTTTATAGCATCATGGCTAATGCTGTTGGGGTCGGTATTACTGTGCGTAAATCCTTTAAAACTGTCTGTTTTTCGGTTATATAAAAATAGTCCTTTGTTGCTACCCAGCCAAACGCGATGCCTGCTGTCCTCAAATATAGATAACACAACAAATGAACCTGGTTCGTCTATCTTTTTGTCTCTTACCGGCTTAGCTATGATCTTTGAAGTTTTAAGGTCAATTATAATCACATTTCCATAAGTGCCTATCCATAGTCTTCCCTCACGGTCCTCGTAAAAAGCCCTTGCAGAGACATTTTGTATTGTAGGTAATTGATCTTTGCCTTCAAATGCGAGAAATCTGTCAGAGTTCCTGTCGTAGTAATATATCCCGCCATTACTTGAACCTACCCACAAGCGGCCTTGCTTGTCTTCATATAGCGAAACAATATCGTTGGTTGGCAGACTGTGCTCATTACCTACTTCATGCCTGTAAACAGTAAAGTTACTACCATCAAATTTGCTTAACCCGTTGCTGGTACCAAACCACATTAAGCCGTATTTGTCTTTAATAATAACGTTAACCGTGTTGGAGGGGAGCCCCTCTTTTGCAGTAATAGCTTTAAAGTTAATATCGCTCTGCGCCTTTACGCTTTCTATCCCGATGAGCAAAAAAAGCCATAGCAGAAAATGGCTTGCCCTTATTTTAAACATAGTAACAATTTTAATGGCTAAACAGCAAACTGGCCGCAGTATGTTGAAAGAGTATGCTAGCGGTATAGTTAAGGCCGTTATAACAAATATATAAAAATTGCTGAAGGGAGTGTTAACTGCATGCAATTCGAATACAGAGCGATAAGCGACATCAGTATCAAAAAAGTTACCGCCTTAATTATTCAAATTCAGCGTAAAACTTTACTTTAGATGCTCTATTCAACAAAACCAAGGGGCATAAAATATCTTTTTGCTCACAATTTTACTTTAACGGCGTATCGGCAAAAAAAAATATAACCTACTCTAACGATGTAGTTAGCAAAGTATGGTTAGATCCGAGCCACCTGTTTCGGTAAAAATTTCAAACAGGTCTAAAAAAATTTCGCTGTTGTTTAACCAATTACAACCAATTATACGGGTGGCGGCGTGTAAACTTAAATATGACCATGAAGATAAAATATATAAAATCAAAATTGCTTGTTGCTTTTAACCTGATTGCGGTTGCAGCATTGGCACAAGGACCGGGCCACGCAAGCTATGTAGCCGAAAAAGCAGGAGCCGGTTACTTCCAGTTAGCTGCCAATGGTAGCGCATCGCCAATATTGGTGAGTGATAATGATTGGCCGGGAGTTAAAAGAGCTGTAAACAGCTTTGTTACCGATGTAAAAGCGGTAACAGGGGCAACACCTGCGTTGGCAACCGCTGCAAAAGGCAAGCAGCTGGTAATAGTTGGTACATTGGGTAAAAATCAATGGATAGACCAATTGGTAAAGCAAAAGAAATTAAACGTAGCAGATATTGCCGGTAAGTGGGAAACCTACCTGGTGCAGTCTGTTGCTAACCCGTTTCCGGGTGTTAGCAGCGCGTTGGTTATTGCAGGTAGCGACAAACGCGGAACTATTTTCGGCGTGTATGATATGTCGGCACAAATTGGCGTATCGCCCTGGTACTGGTATGCTGATGTTGCGCCAAAAACAAAAAAAGCTATTTATGTAGCACCCGGACGCCATACCGATGGTACACCGGCTGTTAAATATCGCGGCATATTTATAAATGATGAGGCCCCCGCTTTTTCGGGATGGGCGAAAGAGAAATTCGGTGGTGTAAATCATCAGTTGTATGAGCACATGTTTGAGCTTATTTTACGTATGAAGGGTAACTTTCTTTGGCCTGCCATGTGGGGGAATGCTTTTAATGATGATGATAAGCTGAACCCTGTTTTGGCTGATGAGTACGGTATAGTAATGAGCACGTCTCACCACGAGCCTATGGACCGTGCGCAGCAGGAGTGGAAACGCTATGGTAAAGGCGAGTGGAATTATGATAAAAATAAAGAGGGTTTAAAGGAGTTCTGGCGCAAGGGTATTGAAAATATGGGTAATAAAGAAACAGTAGTTACCCTTGCCATGCGGGGCGATGGTGATATGCCAATGTCGCAGGGCGCTAATATTACCCTGTTGGAGAACATAGTAAAAGACCAGCGCGACATAATAGCCGATGTTACAAAGAAAGATCCATCTGCAACGCCGCAGGTATGGGCACTATACAAAGAGGTACAGGATTATTATGACAAAGGCATGCGCGTGCCTGATGATGTGACCCTTTTATTATGTGATGACAACTGGGGCAATATCAGAAAGCTGCCTGCCATAACTGATAAACCACGCAAAGGCGGTTATGGTATTTATTATCACTTTGATTATGTGGGTGGTCCGCGTAACTACAAATGGTTAAACACCAGCACCATATCAAAAACATGGCAGCAAATGAATTTGGCTTATGAGTATAACGCAAGACAAATTTGGGTGGTAAACGTAGGCGATTTGAAGCCGATGGAGTATCCTATCAGCTTTTTCCTTGATTTTGCCTGGAACCCTAAACGCTGGCCGGCTAATAAGCTGCCACAATATGCGATTGAATGGGCCAAGCAACAATTTGGTGCCGACCATGCTAAGGAAATTGCAAGCATGCTTACCCGCTACACACGCTATAACGAAAGACGTAAACCTGAATCGTTAGATCAGAACACTTACAGCCTTACTAATTACAATGAGTTTGCCAGGATAGTGGCCGATTACAATAAGTTAAAAGACGAAGCTGAAAAACTAGCAGCAATAATGCCTAAGGAGCACAAGGATTCTTTTTATGAATTAGTTCTTTACCCTATACAAGCTTGTGCCACTTTAAACGAAATGTATTTTGAAGTTGCAAAAAATAGATACTACGCACAGCAAAAAAATGGCGTTGAAGCCAACAAAGCAGCGGAAAAAGCAAAAGCGTTATATGCTAAAGATGCCGAGATAAGCAAATATTATAACACAGTATTAGCTGATGGGAAATGGAACCACATGGCCGATCAGCAGCATATAGGTTATAACAACTGGCAACAGCCGGTAGCTAACAAAATGCCTGTGCCTACTATTCTGAATCCGGACAGCGCTAAAAACACAACGCTATTGCCGGTGGAGCATGACGGCAGCACGCCAAAAGTAAATGGTTTATTTAATGACCAGTATGGCCACATCGCTATTGAGGCTGAGCATTATACCAAAGCGGTAGCCGGTAGCAACATCAGCTGGACAACTATTCCTGATTATGGTTTAACATTATCTGGTGTAATGCCGTTGCCTGTAACCGCGCCGCGTATAGCAGCACCGGGTGGGGTGTCTCCACATTTGGAATATGATATCAATGTTAAGCAGGCAGGCGATGTTTCCATCACCGCATTTATTGGTAATACGCTCGATTTTAAAAATGGCGGCGATGGTTTATTCTATGCCATATCGATTGATAATGATGCGCCGCAAAAGGTTGACGTAGCATCAAAAGTTGATGGCCGCGACTGGACCCAAATGGTACTGGGTAACGCGCGTAAAATTACCACTAAGCATAAGATCGCGACAGCAGGAAAACACACCATTAAATACTGGTTTGTTGATCCGGCTGTAGTTCTTCAAAAAGTTGTAGTTGATACCGGCGGCTTAAAGACAAGCTACCTGGGGCCTAAAGAGTAAGCAATTTTTAGAAAGTTGACTTGAAACATCCCGCCAGGCATTGCTGAGCGGGATGTTTTGTTTATAGATGCTGTCTACACCCATTAAGATTGTTGCATAAAAAGTTAAAGTTTTGATTGCTAAAAACGTTAATTTGGTACACCAATTATATTATAATAGTTAATCATGAAATTTTTAAAAGCATTTTTATTTGCAGCCCTATTATGCCCGCTTGCCCTGCAGGCGCAGGATACCTTAAAATTATATACGGGGGCTATCCCTAACTCCAAAGCGTCTGCTTTAACTAATACAGGCACCAGGGGCGGGGTTAGCAGAGTTACCACCCCTGTGCTTGAAATTTATTTGCCAGAAGCAGGTAAAGGAACCGGCGTGGCAGTAGTTGTATGCCCTGGCGGCAGTTATGTAGGGCTAACTTATCAAGGCGAAGGCGTGCGCACAGCAAAGGAGTTTGCTAAAAACGGCATTGCAGCCTTTGTATTGAAATACCGCCTGCCTAATGATGCCATTATGATTGACAAAACTATTGGTCCGCTGCAGGATGCGCAGCAGGCTTTAAAACTGGTTAGAGAAAATGCCGCTAAATGGCAGTTAGATGTTAACCGCGTAGGGATAGTAGGTTTTTCTGCAGGGGGGCACCTGGCAACTACTGTAGCTACGCATTTTCAAAAGGCTTATATAGATAATGCTAATAACACCAACCTTCGCCCTGATTTTTGCATTGTGGTTTATCCTGTTGTAAGTATGCAGGATGGCGTTACGCATATGCAATCGCGCAACAATTTATTAGGTAAGGATGCATCAAAGGCACTTGTAGATGAATATTCAAACGAGTTGAAAGTAACGGCCCAAACCCCGCCAACTTACATAACCCATACCGGCGATGATAAACTGGTTGATGTAGATAACAGCATCTTTTTTTACGAAGCTTTACGTAAAAACAACGTGCCGGCAGAAATGCATTTGTATCCCAAAGGCGGTCACGGCTTTTTGTTAGGATGGGCCGCCGACAGGTGGATGCCCAATATGCTTACCTGGTTAAAAAGCATCAACATGCTTAAGTAAAACGTTAAAAAGTGTTAAGTAGCAGTAGTATTCAAAAAATCTGATTTACTTTTGATAGTTAAATGAGGTTTTTTATACTGCTGTTATTGTTTTCAGGATTTTGTGGCGCGGCTTTTTCACAGGGCAGAGTGCGCGGCAAAGTGCTGGAAGAAAAGAGCTACATCCCTGTAGGAGGGGTAACCGTTGAGAACCTTAGCAACCATGCCACCAATGTTAGCGATACTACCGGCGCTTTCTCTATTGTAGCCAAACCCGGCGATGTGCTCAGCTTTACCAGTTTAGGCTATAAACGCGATACGGTTTTGATAACCGACATGAGCGTGATCACGGCCTACCTGTTACCCGACGAAAACATGCTTAAAGAAGTAAAGGTGAAGGAACTGGAGTTTCCACCCGGTGCTTTCGCACTTAAACCCATGATGGGGCCATTAGGTAGCAAAGTGGTAAGGTATCAAACAGACAGGAATGGTAACCCCATAGGGGGCATACAACTTAGTCCATCGGCCTTATTTGCAGGCAAAAAAGAATCAGAAGCCAGGATGGAACGTTATGAAAAAGACACGGAGATAACTCGAATTTTTAATGCAACCACACTCGGACCCTATTTGCCGATTACCGGGCAAGAACTTTCCAACTTTATTTTTCTGTACAAGCCCGACGCAAATACCTTTTACGATAAGAACTTTAACATCTCAGAATATATTAGCGCCTGCTACCGCAAATTTATGCAGATGCCGATAGAAAAGCGGCAATCAAAAACTGAGTTTGCACTGAAATAATTTTATAAAGTCGATATCCTTGTAGACAACTTGGAAAAAAATCCGAAATCGAATATCCGGAATTCCAAATCAGAATAAATCCGAAATCGAAAATCCGAAATCCGACATTAAACTAAATCCGAAATTGAACATTCGAAATTCGAAATCAGAATAAATCCGAAATTGAAAATCCGAAATTCGAAATCAAACTACACATTAAACCTAAAGTGCATAATGTCGCCATCCTGCACAATGTAGGTTTTACCTTCAATGTTTAGTTTACCAGCTTCTTTTATAGCACTTTCAACGCCATTGTATTTTACAAACTCGTCGTATTTTATTACCTCGGCGCGGATAAATCCTTTTTCAAAATCAGTATGGATAACCCCGGCTGCCTGCGGTGCGGTGAAGCCTTGTGTAATGGTCCAGGCGCGCACTTCCTGCACACCGGCGGTGAAGTAGGTTGCTAAGTTAAGGAGCTTGTAAGCGGCCTTTATAAGCTTGTTAACGCCCGATTCTTCCAGTCCCAGATCATCTAAAAACATCTGGCGCTCTTCAAACGATTCCAGTTCTGCAATCTCTGCTTCAATTTGGGCTGATATAACTAGCACACCCGCATTTTCATCCTTAACCGCTTCTTTAACACGCTCAACATAAGCGTTGCCGGTTTTTACAGCGGCTTCGTCAACGTTACAAACGTATAGTACCGGTTTAGCGGTTAACAACCACAGGTCGGCAATGTATTCCTGGTCCTCTTCAGGCACGGGTGCAGTACGGGCAGATTTACCGCTCAGCAAATGATTTTTATAAACCGTTAATACTTCAAAGGTTTTTTTAGCCTCTTTGTCGCCGCCGGTTTTGGCCATTTTTTCAACCTTCTGGATCTTCTTCTCTATTGAATCAAGGTCCTTCAGTTGTAATTCAGTATCGATGATCTCTTTATCACGTATGGGGTCGACGCTGCCATCAACGTGTATAACATTGTCGTTATCAAAGCAACGCAACACATGCAAAATTGCGTTAGTAGCGCGTATGTTGCCTAAAAACTGGTTACCCAAACCTTCGCCTTTGCTGGCACCTTTTACAAGGCCGGCAATGTCTACAATCTCAATAACATTGGGCACAATGCTTTTAGGATTCACTATCTCGGTTAACTTAACCAGCCTTTCATCGGGCACGGTTATTACGCCCACATTAGGCTCTATAGTACAAAACGGAAAATTTGCCGCCTGCGCTTTTGCATTTGATAAACAGTTAAAAAGTGTTGATTTCCCTACATTCGGCAAACCCACTATACCACATTGTAATCCCATAGTTTGTTTAGTTCATAGTTCATGGTTGATAGTTCATAGCTACATTTTACTATGAACAATGATCTATTAACCATGAACAAAATTTGCGCAAAGATAAGACAAAATACCACCTTGTTTTTTGAAAAAATAAACGACTTTTGTGGCAGATTGATCAAGGCAGTAAAACCCATGTAAAAACAGGCGTATGATGGAAGAAATGGTTGAGCAAATTGAATTATTGCTGGAGGAGAATAACGACGAAAAACTGCGCGATTACCTCAACAACCTCAATATATCTGATGTTGAAGAACTGATAGATGAACTTCCGGAACAAGGCCCTAAATTTATTGAAACGCTTACCATCAACCGCGCGGTAAACGTTTTCAGGATACTTGATTTCCCTAAACAGGAACGTATTTTCAAAAAACTTTCGGGCGATAGGGTAGCCGAGATTGTAAATGAACTACCGCCCGATGACCGCACCGCCTTTTTCTCTGAATTGCATGGCGACGCGGTAAAGAAACTAATTCTCCACCTTTCTGCCGCCGACCGTAAAGAAGCGCTTTCGCTGTTAGGCTACGACGAGAATAGCATTGGCCGTTTAATGACGCCCGATTATATCACCGTTAAAAAAAGCTGGACGGTTAACCGTGTGTTGGAGCATATTAGGGAATATGGCAAAGCCTCTGAAACCATTGATGTAATTTACGTTTTAGGTGATAAGGGTGTTTTGTTAGATGACATTAGAATTCGTGAAATACTATTGGCCGACCCATCAACCAAAGTAAGCCAACTGATGGATGGCAGGCTGATTGCGCTACATGCTTCAGATCCGCAGGAAGAAGCCATTAATGTATTCAGGATGAATAACCGGGTGGCTTTGCCTGTTACTGATGATGAAGATGTGTTGCTGGGTATTGTTACCGTTGATGATATTTTGTGGATAGCTAACGAAGAATACACAGAGGATATTCAAAAAATTGGTGGTACCGAAGCCCTGGATGAACCCTATCTGGATATATCCCTGCTCAAGTTGGTTAAAAAACGCGTGGGTTGGCTTATCATTTTGTTTTTAGGCGAAATGCTTACCGCTACGGCTATGGGTTTTTTTCAAAAGGAAATAGAAAAGGCGGTTGTGCTGGCGCTGTTTATCCCGCTTATTATATCCAGCGGAGGCAACAGCGGATCGCAGGCATCAACACTTATTATACAGGCAATGGCACTCGGCGAAGTTACTATTGCCGACTGGTGGCGGGTTATGCGCCGCGAGATATTATCAGGGCTTATGTTAGGCATTACGCTGGGCATTATCGGCTTTTTACAGGTAACCATCCGCAGTGAGTTTAGCGATATTTACGGACCTAACTCATTCCTGGTAGCCGTAACCATAGGTTTTTCGTTAATAGGCGTAGTTTTATGGGGATCGTTAATGGGATCAATGCTTCCGCTTGTATTAAAAAGATTAGGGGCCGACCCTGCAACTTCCTCTGCTCCATTTGTAGCCACCCTGGTTGACGTAACCGGATTGGTGATCTATTTTAGCATTGCGGTCATCACCATGCATAATTTCCTGATAAAATAAACCGGGCTACTAAAAACAAAAAAACCCGTCCGTTTACCGGACAGGTTTCCCATTAGATTATAATTGGTTTAGCGTGATTGGTCTTATAAATTATCAAAAGAGAAATCTTCGTCGGCAGAAGCTTTTGCAGTTTCTGTTGATTCTGTAAATTCGTAGCGTTTTTCAACAACTTCCTGGTGGTCTTTTATGTAGTCAATTGTTCCGTTAAGGCCTTCAATAAACTTTTCAAAATCCTCTTTGTACAAAAATATTTTATGTTTAATAAATACTCCGTCTTCCAGTCGTTTTTTGCTTTCAGTAATGGTTATATAATAATCATTTGACCGTGTTGCCTTTACATCAAAAAAATAAGTCCTTTTCCCTGCTCTTACCTTCTTTGAAAAAACCTCTTCGCGCTCTCTGTTGTCGAAATCTCCCATGTTAAAATAGTATTGTAATTTAGTTTGATTGGCATAAATATAAATAATTTTTCAATCTGCAAGTATTAAATCAAATAATATTGGCTTTTTTAGAAAAATTAGCATAAAAAACGCCAAAAACCGCTAATTAAGGTTTTCAGGTTCCTCTTCTTCAAGCAGTTGTTTCTCGTACAGCTCAAAATAGGTGCCTTGTCGGCTCAATAGCTCATCATGGGTGCCTTGTTCTATAATTTCGCCGTTATCCATCACCAAAATTTTATCGGCATTTTTAATGGTTGAGATGCGGTGCGCAATAATAATATTGGTTTTACCCTGCATAATACGCCCGAGGTTATTTAATATCTCCTCCTCGGTACGGGTATCAACTGCCGACAGGCAATCGTCGAATATCAGGATCTGCGGATATTTAGCAATAGCACGCGCTATAGAAACTCTTTGCTTTTGTCCGCCCGAGAGCGTAATGCCACGTTCACCAATCAGGGTTTCAAAGCCATTTTCCAGCTTAATAATATTGTTATAAACCGCTGCATCGCGGGCGGCTTGTTCTATTGCAGGCATATCTGCTACATCGGCACTAAAAGCAATGTTATTGGCGATGGTATCGGAAAACAAGAACACTTCCTGCGGAACATAGCCTACCTGGTGACGGTAATCGGTTAAATTAAGCGCCTTAATGGATTTACCGTCTATCATTACCTCACCCTGCGTGGTATCATACATACGCAGCATCAGGTTAGCGATGGTTGATTTTCCCGAGCCTGTTCTGCCGATGATTGCAACCATTTCACCCGGCATTGCGGTGAATGAAATATCTTTAAGCGCCTGAATGCCGGTATCGGGATATTTGAAGGAGACATTTTTAAATTCGATTAGGCCCTCTACTTTATGCGGAGTATCGCCTGTTGATATGATCTCGGGCTTTTCGTCTAAAAACTCATTGATCCGTTTTTGAGAGGCGGCGGCGCGCTGTATCAGCGATGTAACCCATCCCAAAGACATAACAGGGAAGGTAAGCTGACTTAGGTAAACAATGAACTCGGCTATGTTGCCGGGCGTGATGTTGCCTTTCATCACTTCGACACCGCCTATGTAAATAATGATAACGTTGCTAAGGCCAACCAATAAGAGCATGATTGGATAAAATAAGGCCTGCACCCTCACCAGCGACATGGAGTGGGATTTATAATGATCACTCTCGGTAGCAAATTTTTCGCGTACTGATGCTTCGCGAACATACGATTTCATGATCCGGATGCCCGAAAAATTTTCCTGTACAAAGCTGGAGAGTGACGATAAACGTTCCTGGATCTTTTCGCTGCGGAAGTTGATGATATTATTTACATAGTAGATGATAACCGCCAGTATGGGCAAGGGCAAAACTGAGAATATGGCCAAACGCACATTAACGCTTAGCATGGCATATATCACCAGGATAAATAAAACCACCGTGTTAATGGTATACATAATACCCGGCCCAAGGTACATACGCACCCTGCTAACGTCTTCAGTAGCACGGTTCATCAAATCGCCGGTATTATGCCTGCGGTAAAATGCCAGTGACAGCGCCTGGTAATGATCGTAAATTTCGTTCTTCAGATCGTACTCTATGTGGCGCGACATCAATATAATGGTCTGCCGCATAAAGAACAGGAACAAGCCCCTTATAATAGCCAAAACCAACACCAATGCGCCAAAAAGCATCAGGCTTGCTCCAAAAATATCGTAAATAATATCCTGCCTGTTAAAGCCCGAAAATAATTGATAGGTGCTTATGTTTTCGTTTACCAGATCAAATGCCACGCGTATAACCTGCGCAGGGAGTACCCCGAAAATATTGGAGATAATGACAAATAATATCCCCGGAATAAGCCTCCAGCGGTATTTGTAAAAGAATTTATTTAAGTAGGCAAGATCTTTCATAATCCCGGGTGCTCCGGAAATCAAAAGTAGAGTAATACAATTGATTTTTCAAGTAATAGGCCTGTTACCCTTGCTAAGAATATAATGAAGATGGATTTTTAGCAGCGTTAAATGGCGTAACGCCGTTGCTAAAAAGCGTTTCACGATGAAACAAAAACGGCTGTTTTTACAAGGCGTTTATTATCAGTGTATTATGCTATTTTTACAGCTAAATTTGCTGACTTATAAGTAGTTTCACAGCGTTTCACTACAAAAAATCAATTGATTAACAGTCAGATACTTAACAAGAAAAAGCGTTTCACCCGTTTCATTTGTTTCATATATTTAGTGAAACGCACGCAGGTGGTTTTGGCCCGATTATCCCCTCAGTTTGTCAAGCAGATCGCTCAATAAACCTGCCTCTTCGGGGGTGAGGTTGTTCTTCAAAAAGTCTTTGGTTTTAAACTCGGCATCTATTTTTGCAAGTGTTTCCAACCCCTTTTCGCTTATGCGGATGTCAACGGCTCGCCGGTCTTTGTCGTTAGTGCAACGTGTTATCAGTTCTTTTTGAATAAGCCTGTCAACAATGCGCGATGCATCGCTCATTTTGTCAATCATCCGCTCTTTAAGTAAATTTATGGTTGCAGGCTTTGGGTATTGACCGCGCAGTATCCGCAGAATATTAAATTGCTGATTGGTTAAATTGTGTCTTTCAAAGTGGCAACGTAAAGTATTGTTAAGCCATCCCTCGGTATAGGCAATGTTTACAACTACTTTGTGGTAATTGTCTTCAAATTTAGAACTCTGAATTTCGTCGTCTATTCGCATGGGCTTATTAACTTTCGCAATACAAATATGTTTATTTTTCTATCAAGTTTTAGTTGATAGTTTTATCAAATAAGTAAAAAAAGTTCGATTAAGGAAATTATAACCTTAATTAGTTGAGCAATTTAACAAAAATATCGTCACCAAAATAGGTTTGCAAATGTTTGCCGTTACCATGCAGGGTCCATATTTGTTTTGGGCCTACTTCTTTCACGGCGGTAAGTATGTCATTCCAGTCAACATGGTCTGATATGAACAGCGTATCCTCCCGGTTAACCTGCAACCTGTCCCAACCCGACGCAAACAGCCGTTTTACATCAGTTGCCCGTATGTAACTATTGAAGGTAAAAGGCGGTACAATATAAACCCACTCACCAGGCGTCTTCATCAGTTTACGGCCATACAGCTGGTAATTGCCCAATTGAAAACCGCCGGTCTCGTATATCTTATTAATGGCCATTATGCGATGGTGCACCAATACCTTTTTTTGCGGCGCATGGTCAGTTATCATTCTTATCAACCGCTGACTTTTACCTGTCGCGTAAGCGCCCAAAAGGATATTGCTTTGTATATTATTGAGCTTTTGTATCTCGGCGATAGGGTCGGGGTGGATGATCTTCGGGTCGGCGAAGGTGCTTTCCGTTATCAGTACATCAGCCTTAACCCATTCAATCGGCTCGCAGGTGGCATCGGGCTGTAGCTTATAGTCGCCGGTGTACAGGTATGCAGCGCCATTATACTCCATCAACACCATAGCCGAACCCAGCATATGCCCGGCAGGCACAAAGGTGAGCTGCACGCCATTTATGTTAAATGAGGTGTGATATGGGACTATATTGAAAACTTTGGCTGCATAACGGCTGTAACGCAATTCCATAAACATGCGGGTAGGGGCAGTGCAATAAACGTCGGCATTGCCGCTTATAGCATGGTCTGCATGGGCGTGTGATATTACGGCAGTTTTTACCGGCTGGGTAGGATCAAGATAAAAATCGCCATACTTACAATAGATGCCGTTTTCATTAATAAGAATAAAGTCGTCAATTATCATGGTTGATATCAAACGCCTGCAAGGCGTAAAAACTGTTGGTGAAGCTCCAATATTTGCGGAATTACCAATTGGGTATCATCGTTATAGAGAATATAGTCGGCCAGTTCCTTTTTTCTTTCTTCTGTAAATTGCCTGGCCTCGCGCGCCTCAACTTCTGCACGGCTAATGTGGTCGCGTTGCATTACTCGTTTCAATCTCATTTCTAATGGTGCCGAAACTAAAAGCGATTTATCACAGAAGTTATAGGAGCCACTTTCAAATAACACAGCAGCTTCCTTTATTACATAAGGTTCATTTATAAATGCCCTTTCCCATTCATCAAAAGCCCTGAAAACAGCCGGATGAACAAGCGCGTTCAGCTTTTTCAGATCCTCCTCGTTCTTGAAAACGATGCCTGCTATGTATTTTCTGTTGAGCTCACCGGTGGCAGAATAAGCTTCAGTACCAAAAGTGCTTTTTATTCCCTCTATCAACACTTCGTCAGCGGTCATCACTTTTTTAGCTTCGGCATCGGCATAAAAAACCTTTACGCCTAAAATTTCAAATACGCGTGCCGCGGTGCTTTTGCCGCTGCCTATATTGCCTGTTATGCCAATTTTCAACATTATTTCTTTACAATAAAGTCGATGTTACGGGGTTCAACGCTCACTATTTTGCAAAAATCGGGCACCCGGATAATTTTAACAGGGAGCGTGCTGTATCCATATTTTTTCCAATACTCTAAATCTACCTGGGCCTCAAACAGGTCGGGATCTATCTGCGCGTACCTATCAAGCGATGTTGTAAATGTCACCTCAACCCGCTGCGGCACAACTTTAATATTATAATAACTGGAGTTGTTAATGATCTTTACCGGGATCTTTATGGTTTTTTCGGTAAACTCATTCACAGGTACGGTAACCTGTACAGTTTTTGGATAAACAGTGATATTACCCTGCGCGGGAGCCTTAACATTAATGCCCGCGCTTATGGTCTCGTTAACATCCATAGCTTTAAGCGAATCCGTAGGCCAGCTTTTCAGTGCATCTATTTCGCCGCTTGGGCCGCTTACAGTAACATAAGATGGTTGGATAATAACATCGTCTGACTGCGAGAATTGTTTCTGATAATTTATGGCGCTTGATAGGTGAACAGGTATTCGCCGTATGCTGCGATTGGAAAAATCAAAGTACAGCGTATCCGGATTGAAGGCAATTATAGGATTATCCCGCGGCACATCAGCATTGATAAGCGCAAGCTGAGCGCTTAATGCTACGTAAGGATGATTTTCAAGTGAGCGCAGATCAACAGTTATTGTTGTGCTTTTTTCATCTAACCTTGCAAAAAGCATTTGCCAGCCCGTGCCTTTTACAACCGCCTCAATAGTATCCGACTGCAAGGAATGGAACGAGCGTTTTAGCGGAACATTTTTATACCTGATGATCTTTTTAGCGGTATAAGTATAAGTGCTCGAAAAAGCAACTACCAGCCAGGCACAAACGGCCAGCACAACGCATGTTAAAAAAACGGATATCCGCCTGCGCTCTGTTACCGATAGTTTTATTATTGCCATTTTTTAAGCTGAAAGCCAAAAGCGGAAAGGCAAAAGCTATATGGCTTCCCTTTCCGCTTTAATATTTAAATATACCTTTCGCTTTAAGCTTTCTGCTTTAAGCTTAGCACTCTACTTAGCCGGTGTATTCAATGGTTTTGATGCATCAAGCGATACGGCAGATTTATCAAAACGCAGTTTGCTACCTAACTCGGTGTCAATTACTATAGTTGTGTCGTTCACTTCTGCAATACGACCGTGTAAACCAGCTGTAGTTATAATTTTATCGCCTTTTTTTAACTCGTCAGCAAATTTTTTCTGATCCTTTTGTTTCTTCATTTGTGGGCGTATCATGAAGAAATACATTACCAGGATAATTAATCCAAGAGGTAATAATTGTTGCAATCCGAAACCGCCTGCTTGTAATAAAATAGTTGTTGTCATTATTTAAGATTTATTTTTTTGCCAGCACTTCGCCAATTAAATGCACAACCGTTTGTGCCGGACTTGTGTTAGCTGTAACTGTAATTTGTTTGTCTTGTAACCCATGTTTACCCGCACTGTCAAACGTAACCGATATTACGCCTTCTTTACCCGGCATAACAGGGGCTTTTGGCCATGTTGGCGTAGTACAGCCGCATGATGCTACAGCATTGGTTATTATTAAAGGTTGCGTGCTGCCGTTATAAAATTTAAAGCTATAAGATACTTTTTCACCTGTGATGATTTTGCCGAAATTATGGCTTTCCTCGTCAAATTTAATAATTGCCGGATCGGCTTTAGCTGTAGCGGTTGTGTCGGTTGCAGTTTTTTCGCTGCTCTTATCCACACTGTTACAGGCCGATAAAGCGCTTGCTGCAAGTAATATTATAAAAAGCTTTTTCATGTTATTCAATAAGGCCCCTGCCGGTTTTACGTATTTTCTTTTCCTCTTTTAATTCAATTAAAATTTTGTCTAAAATACCATTTATAAATGAATTACTTTTTGGTGTACTAAACTCCTTTGAAATTTCAAGATACTCGTTAATAGTAACCTTAACCGGGATAGAAGAAAAGTTAAGAAACTCGGCAATGGCCATCTTCATTAATAGGGTATCCATCATGGCAATACGTTCCGGCTCCCAGTTCTGCGTTTTAATGCCTATCATCTCCTGGTAGTCTTTATCATATTTGATAGTGGTTTGCAACAGGTTGACTATAAACTCGCGATCCTCTTCCCAATTGCCGGTTACCTCGGCTAATTTGTTCTTAGCAGGCTCATCAAAAGAGAAGTTTTTAAATGTTTTAGCGATCAGGGCCTGTAAAACTTCTTTATCAACCGGCCAGAAGATGAATTTTTCCTCAAAAACCTGTTCGGCTAGGGTGGATTTAAGAATTACTTTCTTAAATATGAACTTGATAATGTCTTTATCGGTTTGAATGGTATCGCCGGTTTTTTGAAGATATTCTTCATACTCTGGCGCAGCCTTTAAAGCTTTGAATAGGGTTTTTGCAAGTTCAGGTTCAAAGCTCCATTCTACTTTATATTTTTTTAAGCCCGCTAAGTATTCTTTGTTCTGTTTTAATGATGCATAAAAGCGGTTGCTTAGTATTTTTAAATTAGCATTCAGGTCATCGGCTGTAGGCAAGTGTTTGTGCGCACGCTCCTCAGCGTCGGTTGCGGCGTATTCAATAACTTCCGAAATAAGTGATAACATCCAGATATACATTTCGTATACCTTGTCAACGTTTTGGAGTAAGTTTTTTTCATGCTGACTTACACTATTTGCTCCGCCTGTTTGATGATACGCATATAATGCCTGTAGTACTTTTACCCGTAGGTGCCTTCTGTTTAACATGGTGTAAGAACGATTTAGGACTAGTCCTGGTTATTATTTATTTTAATATGATGATTTTACTTTATTGATATCGGCTAAACGTTTGGTCGCGATTTTATTTGCGGCCTGTATAGTTGGTATATTCTCTGCTTTTGAAAGTTTTAATACGTTGCGTGTAGATTCGTAAATGTTCTCGGTAAGTTGTAACGAATGCTTTTTACTGAAGCCCATTAGCTCTGAATAGCAATTGATTAAACCACCTGCGCTTATAACGTAGTCGGGCGCAAATAAGATACCTTTTTCCAACAGCATTTGTCCATGTAGATCTTCGTCCCCTAATTGATTATTAGCTGAGCCGGCAATTATGGCGCATTTTAGTTTTTTAATGGTTTGCGAATTTACCGTAGCGCCCAAAGCGCAGGGTGAATAAATATCCGCGTCTATATCAAATATACTGTTATTCGAAACCGCCTGCGCGCCGTATTTTTTTGATACAAAGCCGGTGCGTTCTTCGTTGATATCGCTCACGTATACCTTAACGTTTTCTTCGCGTAGCAGTTTTACTAAATTTTCGCCAACGTGGCCAATGCCTTGTACTATTACTGATTTTCCGGTAAGGCTATCGGTACCGAAAAGCTCCTTAACCGATGCTTTGATCCCCATAAACACACCCATTGCAGCAATAGGGGTAGGATCGCCGCTGCCGCCCATTGTTTCGGGCAGGCCGGTTACATGCTGCGTTTCCATGCGGATGTACGCCATATCACGCGGATTGGTACCAACATCTTCAGCTGTTATAAACTCGCCGTTAAGGTTTTTTATAAAGCGACCAAATTTGCGGAGTAGAGCTTCGGTTTTATCTCGGCGCGAATCGCCAATTATTACAGCGCTGCCGCCACCCAGGTTAAGGCCTGACATTGCAGCCTTGTAAGTCATATTCTTTGAAAGCCTTAGTACATCGTCTAAAGCATCACCCTCGCTTTTATAGGCCCACATGCGTGTGCCGCCTAAAGCAGGGCCCAAAGTAGTATCATGAATCGCTATTATGGCTTTCAAACCCGTATCCGGATCGCTGCAAAACACAACTTTTTTGTGTCCGTACGCTTCAATTTTATTGAACAGGGATTCGGTGGCTTCCTTTGCTGGCATTTGCTGTTTTTAGGCTCAACAAAAGTAGATGTTTTTTTGAATGCGGCAAAGGTTTTTTAAAAGCACCCCACTAAAAGCAAAGAATGGGTTGTTTTATGTTACGCGTTTAAGTGGCTGATCTTTTTATTTATAAGGGTTTTATCGGCCTGCGTTTTAGCCAATTTTAAAGCCTGTTCATAGTTAATCAGCGCCTGCTTGTTATCCAAATCTGTATATAAATACCCCATCAGAATGAAGTAAAACAGGTTGTTTTGAAGGTTTAGCCTTTCAGCGTCAACAATAGCATGCTCTTTACCCACAGTTTTTGAAAGCACATAAGCCCGGTTCAACGCTGCCACCGGCGAATATGCTATCGCCAATAATTTATCATATAACGCCAGCACGGCCTCCCATTTTTTTTTGCTGTCTGTTTTTTGAGTGCGCCAAAAGGCAATCATGGCTTCAATATGGTATTTAGATAAATCATTTCCGTTTGCTGAACGATGCAGATACATAGCACCGTTGGTTATCATATCATTATCCCATAAAGTGGTGTCCTGCTCATCATATAAAATATGTTCACCGTTAGGGTCCGTCCTGGCGTTAAGTCGCGACGCATGAAAATGCATCAATGCAAGCAGCGCATTTACAACCGGCTTATTGGTGAGGGCGTTTTCTGTCAACATAGTGCATAAGCGGATAGCCTCAAAGCAAATCTCTTTATTTACTACTGTATTGTTGCTTAACGAATAATAACCCTCGTTAAACAAGAGATAAATAGTTAAAAGCACGGTTTCAAGCCGAGGTTCTATCTGGTCCGCCGGAGGCATTTCAATGCTGATATTTTGTTGCCTTAGTTTCTCTTTACCTCTATATAACCGCTTACCTATGGTTTCTTTGTTGGATAAAAAGGCGTCAGCTATTTCATCAATACCAAAACCGCAAAGTATACGCAAGGCCAGGCCAACCTGCGCCTCGGCAGGAATAGCCGGATGGCAAATGGCAAATATCATTTGCAGCTGACTGTCGTTAATGTTTTGTGGTGACAGGTCTATCTCCTCCTCAAAAACTTCGTCGTTTCTTTGCAGGTCGGGAGATATTTTGTTCTCAAATAAATTACTCCGTTGTATTGCAGTGCGCGCCTTGTTTTTGGCCACACTATATAGCCAGGCAACCGGATTAGGGGGCACACCGCTGATTGGCCAGTTTTGGGTCGCTGTTGCAAAGGTGTCGCTGGCAATATCTTCGGCAGTCTCCATTTGCTCAAAACCGAACCGCCTGTATAGTACTGATACTATTTTGCGGTATTCGGTTCTGAATAAATGGGGAATAATTTCTCGCTGTTGCATTAAATTGATAAGCCCCCGCGAATGCCGGGGGCTTTTATTATTTAAGAGTGGATACCATCGCCCTTTGCCAGCTGGCGTACTTCAACCGTGTTGCCTTCGCCTTGTAATACCGGGCAGCCTTTGGCAAACTCGGCAGCTTCATCTGCGCTGTTTGCTTTTACTACTACGTAGCCGCCTAGGGTTTCCTTTATTTCGCCAAAGGGGCCGTTGGTTACTGTTTTGTCATGATGCACCACTTTGGCATTGTCAAATACCAGCCCGTCGCCTTTGCCCGCAAAATTGCCTGTTGCTGTTAGGCCGTTAAGCCAGTCCATGGTTTGTTGCATCCATATCTGCATTTGCTCCGGCGAAGCCAATTTGCCGCCATCCTGGTGCCTAAAAATAAGCATGTAATCTTTCATTGTCTTGTTTTTTAAATGTTACCGTATAAATGAATTATACACACATATCAAACGGCTTAGGCCAAACCGGACAATAAAGTTAAAATAAATATCAGTCTTTTAAACGTACCATACACTGCACGTCTTTATCGCTCAAGTACCATTCAACGCAGTAACCCTCGGAGTCAATATCGGGGCGTGCTATCATTTGCTGAAAGGTGTTTCCAATGGCGGGCAGGTCCTTCATGTAGTCGTGCAGGGTAACGCTTATGTAATTGCCTTTTTTTATGATAATAGTTTGCAGGTTCAGTTTTTCGGCTTCGCCTGATTCCAATACTTCCGCAGCGGCTTTATAAACTATTCCGCCACCGCCTTCGGGGCGCGAGATGCCAAAGTATTTCCGTTCAGTTGAAAAAGGAATAAGCGAGTGTAGTTTTTGATGTGCGGCTAATACACCGGCCGGAAATGATTCGGCTGTCACATACATTCCGGTAATGTCGTTTTCTAATCTGGTCGTTTCCATAGCTTTAGTTTTTACTTATAACAAATTTAGGCAGTTGTTAAAAGAAACTTAATGGGAATTAGCGACAATTTTGGGGGTGGATCAGGACACCTTACTATTAAAAAACCGTTTAAATATCCACCCAAACAGCAACGCTACCAGCGTGCCATAAATTGCCCCAACCGTTACGTCAATAGGGTAATGTACGCCAACGTATACCTGCGCAAAACTGATAGACGCGGCCCATAACAAACTTACCGGCAAAACCCACTTATAGCGTTTGTAAAACACAATACTTAAAAATACAGCTACGGCAAAATGGTCGGCGGCATGGCTGGACGGAAAGCTGTAGCCTGTGCCGCAGTCGACGCGTTGAACCAGTTCTGTAAGCTGAGGGGTGCTACAGGGCCGGGCTCGTTTGAAAAAGGACTTAATTACAGTTGCGCTTCCAAAATCAGCAACGCCGGCCGTTATTGCCAGCAATACTATAATAATAAGTCCCTGCTTTTTATATAGCGCAAGACAAAAAATAAAAATGAAAATGTAGAGGGGTATCCATACCAGGCGATTGCGTAAAACCGGCATCAACAAATCAAAAAACCAATTACTCATATCATGGTTAATGAAATGGAATAATTGCTGATCAATGTTTAACAGGAAGTCGGGCATTAACGCAAATGTATAAAATGATGTATATATTAAAGGATGGCAGACTTTTTTTACAAAGACCAGCATGTCACGCCATTCTACAAATCCCACAAATAAAAATCCGTAACAAATAAATATTCTATTTTTGCACCATCTATTTTTTTGAACTTTGACACTTATAAAATCAATTTCTGGTATACGGGGTACCATAGGCGGCGCTGCCGGTAATGGTTTAACACCCCTTGATATAGTAAAATTTACATCGGCATATGGTGCCTGGATCATAAAGAACGGCGGCGCTAAAAAAGTAGTTGTGGGCCGCGATGCACGCATTTCGGGCAGTATGGTTAACAACCTGGTTACGGGTACGCTGATGGGGCTTGGTATTGATGTGGTGGACATCGGCCTTTCTACCACGCCAACCGTTGAAGTGGCTGTGCCTTTAGTGCAAGCCGGCGGCGGCATTATTTTAACTGCCAGCCATAACCCCAAACAATGGAACGCGCTGAAGCTTTTAAACTCCAAAGGCGAGTTTATTAGTGATACAGATGGCAAAGAATTGTTAGAGATCGCTGAAAGCAGCGATTTTGATTATGCTGAGGTTAACTCATTAGGTAAGGTAACTTATGATGATAGCTATCTGCAAAAACACATAGATCAGATACTGGCGCTGCCATTGGTTGACGTGGATGCTATCGCAAAAGCTAACTTTAAGGTGGTAATTGACTGCGTTAACTCCACAGGCGGCATTTTCGTGCCTGCATTATTGGAGGCGCTTGGTGTAAAAACTGTGCACAAATTGTATTGCGAGCCAGATGGCGAGTTTCCGCATAACCCGGAACCATTGCCGGAGAATTTGACTGCGCTTTCAAAAGAAGTTTTAGCTAAAAATGCTGATCTGGGCATAGCAGTTGACCCTGATGTTGACCGCCTTTGCTTTGTTTGCGAGGATGGAAATATGTTTGGCGAGGAATACACTTTAGTAGCCGTTGCCGATTATGTGCTAAAAAACACTAATGGCAATACGGTATCAAATCTTTCATCAACCCGCGCTTTGCGTGATGTTACCGAAAATGCAGGCGGCGAATACAGCGCGGCAGCGGTAGGAGAGGTGAACGTGGTAAATAAAATGAAAGAAGTAAATGCTGTTATAGGAGGCGAAGGTAATGGCGGAGTAATTTATCCTGAATTGCACTATGGTCGCGACGCTTTGGCTGGTATAGCCTTGTTTTTAACCCATCTGGCAAAATATGGTAAATCTGTTTCGGTTTTACGCAGTTCGTACCCAAACTATTTTATCTCAAAAAACAAAATAACGCTTACACCCGAAATGGATATTGATGCCCTGCTTTTAAAAGTAGAGGAGAAATACAAAAATCAGCCATACAGCACTATTGACGGACTTAAAATAGAGTTTGATAAGCAATGGGTACACCTGCGCCGCTCTAATACTGAGCCCATCATCCGCATCTATTCAGAAAGCGAATCTGAAACAGCTGCCAATGGTTTGGCGAATAAAATAATTGCGGATATAAAGGAAATTTTAATGTTGAATTAATGGATTATTGAGTTGTTGATTGGGTTAATTCATCATTCAATAATTCAGTAACTCAATAATTCAATAACTCAATAATTAACTGATGCGTGTATACCTAGATAATGCTGCCACCACCCCGCTTGACCCTGAAGTGATCCAGGTGATGTGCGGTGTAATGGAAAGTCATTTTGGCAATCCGTCGTCTATACATGCGCATGGCCGCGAGGGGCGTACTTTGGTTGAAAAAGCTCGTAAAACTGTTGCAGGCCTATTGCATACTTCGTCGGCAGAGATCTTTTTTACCGGCAGCGGAACCGAGGCTGATAACATGGCTATCCGCTGTGGTATTATCGACAATAACATTACCCATGCTATTACCAGCAAGGCAGAACATCACGCGGTTGTGCACACCTTGGAGGCGATGGAAAAGGCCGGCGTTATTAAGTTAAGCTTTGTTGATATTGATGATAAAGGCAATGTCAGTTACGAGCATCTGGAAGAATTGCTGAATAGTAACGACCGTACTTTTGTATCATTAATGCAGGCCAATAACGAGATAGGTACGCTTACTAATATTGAAAAAGTGGGCGATTTGTGCGAGCAGTATAATGCTATTTTCCATTGCGATACGGTGCAAACCATGGCACATTACCCGCATGTACTAAACCAGCTTAAAGTTCATTTTTTAACCTGCGCGGCGCATAAGTTTCATGGGCCAAAGGGTGTGGGCTTTTTGTATATCAACCATAAAATAAAGATAAAACCACTTATATACGGCGGTGCACAGGAACGTAATATGCGCGGCGGTACAGAAAATGTTTACGGAATAACTGGCCTGGCAAAGGCGCTTGACTTAGCCTATGCAGATATGGATAAGCACCACGAGTATATACAAGGTTTAAAAAGCTACATGATTGAACAACTGCTAGCCAATGTTCCCGGTATTCAATTTAATGGCGAAACCGCGCCGGATAAAAGCCTGTATACAGTACTAAACGTTTCGTTCCCCGAAACAGACATTGCAGATATGCTGCTGTTTAAGCTGGATATTGCCGGTGTTTCGGTATCAGGCGGTAGTGCCTGTAGCTCGGGCACGGATATAGGTTCGCATGTACTTACGGCTATCGGGGCAAGCTCCTCCCGGCCGTCTGTAAGGTTTTCTTTTTCAAAGTATAACACCCGTCAGGAGATAGATTTCGTTGTTGACACACTTAGACAACTCTATCCAAACTAATCTTCTTAACTCCACTTCTACATCAATTTGTTTCCTTTGTCGATAATTATTGGCATGGTTATAGTTATTATTTAATCAATAATTAAACAATAAACCTATGGAAACGAATAATCAAAATACCGGCAACGGTAATAGACCAGACGAAACTCCTGAAAGAAGACAATCAGAACAGGAAGGTTCAGGATATACCCCACAGCGGGAACAACAGCAACAAGATTCAGGTAATGACACCTCGTTTAGCGAGCAAACTGACGTTACTCCACCAAATGAACATGAGTTTCCGTCAGAAGGACCTGCCAGAGGGGACTTTTCACCGCAGCACCACAATCGTAGTACAGGCAGAATGGTAGGGCATGAACCAGGTACAGAAGGTATATAAATTGTTAACGGCCATGAAAAGC
>NZ_CAMLHX010000041.1 GCF_946479965.1 uncultured Mucilaginibacter sp.
CCTTATAACAATCGATTTTTATGAAAACAAAAGTTTATAAATGCCTGGCAATGGGCGCCCTCCTGCTAACGGCAACCACGGTTAGTATGGCCCAAACAGGCGAACCTGTGGAAAAAAGCAAACCAAATTCCGATTATAAACCGGCTTTTGCTGGCCAAACACGTGTAGGTAGTGTTACTACAAAAACGCCCTACACAGTTACCGTAATTAATACCGAACTGAACCTGCCTTGGGGCATACAAGTTTTGCCTGATGGTCGCTTGCTTATAAGCGGTAAATCCGGCACGATGCAAATTTTAACTGCCGATGGTAAAATTGATAAAAACATTACAGGTTTCCCTGCGGTACAATTTGCTAGTCAGGGCGGCATGCTCGATGTGAATATTGATCCTGATTTTATTAAAAACCGCATGGTTTACTGGACCTACGCCCAACCCGGCGAAGGCGGTGCTACCCTGGCAATTGCCAAAGGCAAACTATCTGCAGACGAAACCAAACTGGAAGATGTAAAGGTTATTTACGAAGCAACACCGCGATATAGAGGTGCCGGTCAGTTTGGTTCGCGTTTATTGTTTGATAAACAGGGCAACATCATTGTAAGTTCAGGCGACCGCATGGATGATGCGATACGCGTAAAAGCACAGGACCTAAGCACTACCACCGGAAAAATACTCCGCATAACCAAAGAAGGTAAACCGGTTGCCGGCAACCCTTTTATTGGTAAAGCCGGTGTTAAACCCGAAATATATGCCTATGGTTTCCGTAACCAGGATGGTATGGCTTTTCACCCCATTACCGGCGACCTTTGGGAAGTTGAGTTTGGACCAAGAGGCGGCGATGAAGTAAATTTAATAAAAGCCGGAGGCAACTATGGCTGGCCCGTAATTACCTATGGCATTGAATACAGGGGCTCAAAGGTTTATGATGGTATACAACAAAAAGAAGGAATGATCCAACCTGTTTATTACTTTGATCCTGTAATATCACCCGGCGATATGATGTTTTATACCGGTAACATTGCCGAGTGGAAAAACAACATGTTTATTGCCGGATTAAGCAGTATGTTCATAACCCGCCTTGTTATTGAAAACAATAAGGTAGTTGGCGAAGAGCGTTTATTAGCTGATAAAAGAGAACGCTGGCGCTGCATTGCTACAGGTAAAGACGGTTCTATTTATGCCGGCACCGATAGTGGTAAGCTGTATAAAATATCAAAGCAATAACAAATTTAGTAACGCGATAGGATTATCCCCCCAAATAGTTAGAACCTGTTTGGGGGGACTATTTTTTAAAAGATTTTGCAGTTTAAATATAACATCGTAATATTGCGATATAATAATGGGCGCAACACGTACAGATATATTTTCGGATGAGCAAAACCGGTTGGCGGTTATGTTAAAGGCCATCGCGCATCCCGCACGCATAGCTATACTGGAGCATATAATAAAAGCCAACGCCTGTATTTGCGGCGATCTGGTAGACGAACTGGGCCTTGCGCAGGCAACCATATCGCAACACTTAAAAGAGCTTAAAAATGCGGGGTTAATACAAGGCACTATTGAAGGGGCCAGCGTTTGCTATTGTATTGAGCCTAAAGCCTGGGCCCTGCTTAAAACAAACATGAATAGCTTTTTTGATTCGTACACCCAACCTAAAAGCTGCTGTTAAAAAAATTTGCAACCAATCATCGCAATATTGCAATAACATATTAATATACAAGTCATATGGAAACAATAAAATGGCAGGCGTTTAAAGAACAATTAAAGGCCAATATAGCCCTAACGCTACAATTTAAATATGCCGAAGACAAATGGGTAGATGCTGCCTATCATATAACAGAAATAAAGCAGGCACCTATCACCTCGGTAGACTGCGGCGGTGTAATGAATGCCTGGACCGAGATCATAGTGCAACTTTGGGAACCTTCGGGTAAATCCTCGGAAAGAGCGATGCAGGTTAGTAAAGCACTGTCTATAATAAACGTAGTTGAGAAGGCGCTTTCCTTAAACCCCAATGGTATTGTTAAAATAGAGTTTGGTAACTCCAAATTTGACACCCGCCAGATGCTGCCACAGGGTTTGCTTATTGAGGGCGACAACCTGGTGGTAGACCTTCGTCCTGACACAGTGCAATGCAAAGCTATTGAAAGAGGCGGCAGCTGCGGTACCGATGAAAAAGGCGATGAGTGCTGTTCGCCGGCCGCCGAAGTTAAGCCGAAGATCCAATTAAAAAACCTGGCAGTTTCTGCCGATTGTTGTACACCGGGTTCAGGTTGTTGTTAAATGTTAGCTGTTATTATTAAATATAAAAAGGCAATTGTTATTACCACCTCAGTTTTGGTGTTGCAGTTGATCTTCGGGTGGGATGCCAAATTTTGCATCATCAACCTTATCTGGTTATTAGTTTAAATTATATATATGAAGAAAGTTTTAGTGTTGTGTACAGGTAATAGCTGCCGCAGCCAGATGGCACACGGATATTTGAAATTTTTTGCCGGTGATGCCGCGCTGATCTACAGCGCCGGTCTTGAAACACATGGTGTTAACCCAAAGGCTATCCAGGTAATGGCAGAAGACCATATTGATATATCGAGCCATACATCCAACAATGTTAACGAATACACTGATATAGATTTTGACGCCGTTATAACTGTATGCGATAATGCTAATGAAGCCTGCCCCTACTTCTCCGGGAAGGTAGCACGCTTTCATCAAAATTTTCCTGACCCCGCAAAGGCAACAGGTTCGGTAGAAAAAGTAATGGATGAATTTAGAAGCGTGAGAAATATGATCAAAGCGTATTCTGCTGATTTTGTACTGAGGCATATCACTAATAAATAGCGCCTGTCATAAATCGTTAACACTAAGCCTTATATTTATACCAATGAATATAAGGCTGATCTTTTTTGCGCTGCTACTGGTTGCCATAACAAGTTTTAAACCACTTGTACAGCGCGAGCGTGCAGGCATTGCCGATAAGTATTTGAACGATATTGGTATAGCCAACGACCCGGACGTACTTTATGCGGAGGATTTTAGTGATGGCATAAAAAATATCACTAGTCGCTATACCGACGTTAGGAATGGGGCCGGAATGTCGACCGATAAGATTGACGTTCCCGTCGGCAGCCTATCCCCCGCTTTAAAAATTACCAATATAGGTGGCTTAAACGATGGCGGACATCTGTACAAACAGTTTAAAAACGGCTTCGACAGCGTGGTGTATCTGCGTTATTATGTAAAATACCCATTGTCTTCTAAAGGATATATTCACCATGAATCTCTGTGGTTCGGCGGATACAACCCTTCAACTCCCTATCCAAGCCCAAAAGCGGGCATATGCGGTTTAGGCGATAAGCGTATTGCTGTGGCTTACGAGCCGGTTAACACGCCGGCCATGGATACCTATGTTTATTGGGGCGATATGAAAGCAGGCGGCCGCGGCCTTTGTTATGGCAACGACATGATAAACGCCGGTGCTGCATCGCCGCAGCTGCAATGGGATAGATGGATGTGCGTGGAAGTGATGATAAAAATGAATCATCCGGTATCGGCATACAACGGAGAGCTTAGGGTGTGGCAAGATGGCAAGGAAGTTGGCCATTGGAGGCCCGGTTTCCCAAAAGGACACTGGGATGCTGATTCATGGATGAATACGCCTGCAGGCGCTCCATTCCAGGGCTTTCGGTGGCGAACGAATGAAGCTTTAAAGATCAATTATCTTTGGATCGAGTTTTTTGACGACAGATCGCCGGCGGGTACTTCTCATCACATTAAGTTTTCCAATATTGTTATGGCAAAAAAATACATCGGTCCGATAAAAAGCAGGTTATAAGTCTCGCTTACAGCGTTTAATAACCATGCCATTGCCATTATAATTGCTATATTGCACAAGCATTCCGCTTATAAACCATTACAATTAATAAATGACGTCGCCGTATAATGCATTACCGCAGAAGTTCTGCTTATACCTGTTATTATTCTGTAGTCTTCCATTTTTTTCTTTTGCAGAAGATCCCGCTATAATAAAATCTGATTCGTTATACAGAAAGGCCGACTATCGGCAGGCTATTTCTGTGTTAACAGCGCGACTTGCACTCGCTCAAAAAAACAAGGAAAATGCCGTCAAAATAGTACTCTATAATAGTTTGGGCAAAGCCTACTCGCAATTGGGCGAAAGTGTTGAGGCCTTAAAAAACTATCAACTGGCCATAAAAATGACCGAGATAACGGGCGATAAACAACGTACCGGGAAAATCCTAAAAAACATAGGCGCGCTTTACGAAGAACAAAAAAACTTCACCCAGGCCCTTTCCTATTATGATAAAGCGGAAGAGATAGCCATTGCAATTAAGGACCAATCTTTATTAGCCGACTGCTACAACAACAGGGGTGTTATTTACGAACAACAGTTAAAATACGATGATGCCCTGGCAGTTTACAAAAAGGCCCTGGCTATTTATCAGAAGCTTAACATACCTGATAGGATAGCGCTTAGTCTGAACAATATTGGCATCGTTTACAAGTTCCAGAAGAAATTCCCTCAATCACTTGAATATTACAACCGGTCGCTGATATTTTCTGAAAAGCTGGGCGACCGCTTTTTTGTGGCGGCTAACCTGAATAATATGGGGAATGTTTATGCTTTGATGAACAATTATCCTAAAGCGATAGAATTTAATACCAGGGGGTTAAAAATCGCCAAGGAAATCAAGGCAACCAATATTGTGGTAGAGGCCTATGGTAGCTTGGCAGACGACTATGCGGGAATAGGCGATCTGAAAAAAGCCCTGGAATTTAAGGATAGGTTTATCGCGGTTAAAGAGGATTACATCAATGTGGAGCGCTCGGGGCAAATGGCCGAAATGCAAGCGCGGTATGAGACGGAGAAGAAGGAAAATCAGATAGTAACACTAAAACAGCAACAGCAGATAAGTTCCCTTAATATTGCGAAGCAGCACCTGTTGCTGCAAAAAAGAAATTACCAAATATTTACCGTAACCGGCGTTGCGATTTGCCTGGTAATTTTTGGCTATTTATACAACAATCGCCAACGCGCAAGGCAGCAATTAGATAAACTAAAAGCGATATCAGATACTGAAAAACAGGAACGCACGCGTATCGCCAAAGATATACACGACGATATGGGTTCGGGCCTGTCAAAGATCATCATGATGTCGGGGATGGTGGAAGACAAAATAAAAACAAGCGATTATGGCACTAAGGAGATCATCAGTATAAAGCAAATATCCCAGGAACTAGTTGACAATATGCGCGATCTGATCTGGGTGCTTAATCCGGAAAATGCCACACTGGATAATTTGGTGGCCCGTATACGCGAGCACTGCTCAGATTACCTGGAGGGCATGTCCGTTAAAACTGAATTGGATATACAGCATGATGTGCCTTATGTTCGCATATCGCAGCAAACACAACGCAATATCTTTTTAACCATTAAAGAGGCCCTGCATAATTGCGTTAAACATGCCAATTGCGATAAAATAACCATAGGGCTCACTTTTAAAGACGGACTACTCATCGTGAACGTTACCGATAGCGGCAAAGGTTTTGAATCTGATGAATTGAAGCGTAAGGGCAATGGGTTGCGCAACATGCAGCAGCGGATGCAATCAATAGGCGGAAAGTTTACCATTAGCTCTGTTTTAGGCGTGGGTACAACCATACAAACCAGCATACAATTGGCTTAGTACCGCTATTCAAAAATGTTATAATACCACATAAGTGTAATTGATGGTATAATTAGATAGGTATAATTTTATAGCATGGCAATAAATGTAGCGATAATAGAAGACCAGCAGGACCTGCGCGATATGCTAGTTGTGCTGATAAATGGCAGTAATGGTTTTAGCTGTGCCGGTGCATTTGAGAATGCCGAGGACGCGATCACTACCATACCCTTGCTTAATGCTGATGTGGTTTTGGTGGATATTCATCTTCCCGGTCAATCGGGCATAAGCTGCGTTAGCAACCTTAAAGAACGATGCGCCCAAACGCATTTTGTGATGTGTACTTCGCTTGAAGATAACGAAAGCATATTTAATGCCCTTAAAGCAGGGGCTGCCGGTTATATATCTAAATCATCATCACCCATAAAAATATTAGACGCTATTACCGATGCCTATAACGGTGGCGCTCCCATGAGCAGCCAGATAGCCCGCAAGGTGGTTGCTTCTTTTCAGCCCGATAAAAACGCAAATACCGAATTGCAAAAATTATCGGTGCGCGAACAGGAGATCTTACAGTATCTGTCAAAAGGGTATCGTTATAAAGAGATCTCGGGCTTTCTGTTCATCAGTATAGAAACGGTACGAAAACACATTCACAATATTTATGAGAAGCTGCAGGTAAACTCACGTACCGACGCACTTAATAAAGTTTCCAAAGGTGGTATTACCTGGTAATTATTGCTCTCCCCTCAATACACAATTACAACTAAAGTGTAATTGATGCCCTGCCGCTTGCTGACTAGGTTTGAGAAATCAAAAATCACCCTTAAAAGCAAGATCATGAAAACACTAAAACAAAGCATTTATTACGCATTTACCTTTTGCACACTGTTGAGCGCAGTAAGCTGTAAAAAGGACAGCAAACCCACTGAACCGGCATTTACCTGCACAACCTGTAAAGCCACACCCGACGCCAAAGTTGAAAATAACATTATAAGCAAAGGCGTTTATAAAGGCGTAGTAGTTGGCTCAACCGGCACTATCAGCATTGATGTGTTGAACGGCGGTTCAACCATTACAGCCACTTTAGTTTTAGACGGACAAACTATTAACTTAACCTCTACAGCCGTGTGGACGAGTGGTACACCGTTATCTGCTACTTTCACCGGTGCTGCAGGCGGGCAAAATTATTCCTTTAACTTTACCGTTCAGGCTAACGGCACCAGTCCGACCACTACTTCTTATACTATTCCGGGACACCCGACCATTGCTTTTACATTGATAAAAGAAACTTCAGATAACCTGATAAAATGTTATTTGGGTACAACTGAAGGCAAAAAGAACTCGGGTGCGCTGCAAAGTTCTGTGCTTAACATTATTACTTCTGGCAAAACCAACACATGGCTTGCCCTATCAAAAGACAACGCTTCAGGCTCTATCTCTCTTACCGACGGTACAATAAGCGGCAACACGCTTAACTGTAACTGCGGCCCTAATACTACTGTTATTGGCACTGTTACCTCAGATCAGATTGACGGTACCTATAAAGGACAAGACAACCAGGGAACATTTATAGCAAAACGCACACTTTAACAGCTTTATAAACTAATTATATGAAAAAGATCAGTTTATTGCCTTTGCTGTTACTGTTAACCGCAACGCAAATTAAGGCCCAGGAAACGGTAAAAGAGTTATCCAAGCAAGCCTCTAAAGGTTATTTATACGATGTTAAAAGCATCAATAACGCGTTAAGCATCACCTACAAAATACCCGGAGAAAAAAAGAACAGCGACGCGCTTTTTGAAACCTACAGCTTTGATGCCGCGAACAAATTTATTAAAGTGGAGAACATCAATCTGGCCAAAGAAGAAAAACCGGATGTAACCGTTGCATATTTTCATGCGTATGTAGGCGGCACATCTTCATTTGATGTGTTGAGCATGAAATTAAAGCTTAACCGCAAGGAGGTGATAAAAAGCTGGAGTCACGAAAAGCAGGCTTACATAGTTAGCAAAGTGCTGAAAAACGAAGCCATCAAGCCTAAAAACGATAACGGTAAAACTTACAAAGGATATGCATCTTTTATTACCGAAACGCAGGGCACCGAGGACGATCTTTTTATCCTGGCTGCCAATGATAACAAAGACAAAAAGCTGGGTAATCAGTATTATGTTTTGAATGTTAATGGTAATCTTGAAATAAAGGAAACACCTGTTGAGCTTTCAGGTGCGCAAACCTTGGTGTATTGTGACCAGCTGCAGGACAGCAAAGACGTTGTGATGCTATTTGCCCCTGAAAAAGGTAACGGCGATGCAAGCAGCTATACTTATTTTAGATACAACCAAAAAGGTGAGTTTAAAAGTAAAGTCGCTTTTAAAAGCCCGTCGACCAACCTGCTTATTATGAATGTAACCGAGACCATGGGCTCGGTTTATTTCTGCGGAACATCTACAAAGTCAACGGATGCTTACGACGAGGTTTTTTCAGAATATGCGTCTATTTATAACCCCGGTTCTACACAAGGCGGCGCAAATAAGGTAGATATGAAATGGCAAAAGAATTCAGAGGAAAAAATGAACAGCTTCCACCTGCTCAAGTTCACCGCCAATCAGCTTGACTTTGCATCTACAGCCGCTATTGATGCATTTAAATCAAAGTTTGTGGCATCGGGCAAAGGTGCGTCAGTTTATAAAGGGAGCAAATTTGTTGTTGAAAAGTTTTTTACCACGCCTAACCAGGAATATTTAATTGCCGGGCAATTAACAAGCTCGGTTAATATGGGTATGGGTAATCCGGTTAAATCTTATGAAGATCTGGTTTGTCTTTATTTTGACAAGGCCGGGCAGCTTAAAACACAGTTTGGCGTAGCCAAGATAAACGACGACAAAAAGAGTGAGATCTTCGATATGATCCAGGATTTTCGTTTGGGTAAAGATGGAAAAACCGTTTACTGGGAAATTAAGGAAGTAAAAGGATTAAAGGGATATCAATCGTTTTTAAGTTACTATTATGATGGGCAACCCTCTTTATATGCGGTGTATTTCCCCCGCATAGCAAAACTGAACCTTGCAGCCAATACCATTGGAGAATTTAAATCCCTGGGCGATGAAAAGTATTACCTCCGCAGAGATTTCCAATCAACTTTTAACAAAGCCGAAAACAGCGTTACCTACTTGGGTCACGACGAAGACTTTAAGAAATTGTGGCTGGCTAAATACGTGTTTGAATAACACATATCCTAACAAAACAAAAACGCCGCTGACTTAAGTTAGCGGCCTTTTTGTTTTGCATATCAATTTTAAACTCCATATTGCTCTGCCGTAACGGGTTCCATCCATTCAACGGCAGATCCGTCCAGTTTTTCATTCACGGCTATGTGACTCATAGCGGTAGTCGCTGTAGCACCGTGCCAATGTTTTTCGCCGGGAAAAATATAGACCACATCGCCCGAGAAAATATTTTGCCGCTCCTCCCCTTCGCGCTGCACCCAACCCGCGCCTGCCGTAACAACTAATGTCTGACCAAGGGGATGTGTATGCCAGCAGGTATGTGCACCGGGTTCAAAAGTAACCAACAATGTAGCTACGCGCGCAGGCGCAGGTGGCTCAAAAAGCGGATCGATACGTACCACGCCTGTAAAGTACTCTGCTGAAGCGTATGTTGATGGGCGCGAGCCGCTGCGTTTTATTTCCATAGGTATAATGATTGCATTTGTACAACTAAGATAAACGATTTTAGCAATTAAGAGAATATTAACCTACTTGGTGCGTTATTTGCACGGTAAGCGCATGGAGAGAACGTTTTTGAGAGCCATATTATTTGTATTGTTGTTTATAGCCGTTGCAGGTTGTGGCCCTATACGGTCGGTGGGCAGAAATCCAAAAGGTAAAGCACTAAATGGTTGGGACACTTTGGCAAACTATAAAAAGGGCAGTTTTCAAAATCTTACGGAGCGCCTTGATTCTGCAGTTAAATATAACCGCTGGCTCTTTCTTCGTGGCCGTCCTAAAACCATAAGACCTTCTAAACCACTACCATCGGTTACTACTGATCTGAATAAACTGGCTGCCACTGCTCCTACCGTTGTTTGGTTTGGGCATTCGTCTTTGCTGATCAAAACCGGGCAGGGCAATATTCTGATCGATCCTATTTTTAGCAACCATGCGGGACCGGTGCCGGGGTTGGTTACGGCATTTAAAGGCACCATGAACTACCAGGCCGAGGATATGCCAACAATAGATGTGCTCATCATTTCGCATGATCATTATGACCATCTTGACTTTCGAACCTTAAAAAAACTGAAAAACCGTATTAAAATGGCGATTGTACCGGTGGGTGTTGGCGCGGATCTGCGTTATTGGGGATTTGACCGTAAAAAGATCATTGAATTGAACTGGAACCAATCAACAACGCTGCCCGGCGGTTTAAAGATAACGGCTACGCCGGCACAGCATAAAAGTAACCGTACCACCTATAATACAGCCAATAAAACCCTTTGGGCGTCATACGTAATACAATCAGGCCAATACAAGCTGTTTTACGGCGGTGATGGCGGCTATGGGCCGCACTTTAAGCACATAGGTAAACAATACGGCCCTTTTGACATTGCCTTCCTGGAATGTGGCCAATACAGCCCCAATTGGGCTTGGACGCATTTAACATTCGGCGAAACAGCCATGGCTGCTGTTGACCTGCAGGCATGCCTGATACAGCCCATCCATTGGGCCAAGTTTGTTGCGGCTGATCATCCCTGGAAAGAACCGATAGAAAAGCTGCTACCTGCTGCCAAAAAGCTGGATGTGCAGGTAAACGTTCCGCGTATTGGCGAACCTTATACCCTGGGAGATTCGCCTAAGCAAAAGGCTTGGTGGAATTTTGAGTAGGGCTATGTTTGAGCAGTCCCGGTAAAAACCTAACTTCGGGTATGGAAGCCGCTGAAATATTAAAGCAACATTTATCTAAAACTATTAAGTTAACTGATGAACAGTTTGATTATGTATTAACGCACTTTAAACCCCGGTCTTTTAAAAAAGGCCAGGCTTTAATAACAGCCGGCGATAAGGTCGACCAAGAATATTTTGTACTATCCGGCTGCTTAAAATCTTTTTATATCAATGATGATTTGAAGATGTTTATCCTCCAGTTTGCCATGCCTACCTGGTGGACATCTGATTTTAACGCCCTTTATACCGGCAGCAAAGCAACCATCAATGTAGATTGCATTACCGATGCCGAGGTTTTGTGCCTCAGCAACAGCGACCGCGAAAAGCTCTGCGCTGAACTACATCCCATGGAATATTTTTTCCGCTGGCGCACTAACAGGGGCTATATTGCCAGCCAGAAACGTTTACTGTCATTGATGAACAATGATGCTAAAAGCCGTTATGAAGAGCTCCTACAGCAGTATCCGCAGTTATACAACATCGTTCCTAAAAACCTGATAGCAGCCTACTTAGGCGTATCTCGCGAAACCCTTAGTCGCCTGTATACTCACGAAAAGTGATGTACATCACATAAATTCAAGCCCGTTTCAAATGTGATATAGGTCACACGCCTACCCCGGTTTTCCTCTGCAACTTTGTGTTGTTATTTAAACATAAAGACAATGGAAAATCAAAAATTCACAATCGAAAGCGCCCAAAGCAATATTGACTGGATGGGCCGCAAAGTAACCGGTGCGCACAACGGCACCATAGCCATTAAAGAAGGCTGGTTAACATTAACTGATAATAAATTGACCGGCGGCCGGTTTGTTATCGACACTACTTCTATCAACATTTTAGATGTAACCGATCCTGCCACCAACGCGCAGTTCTTCGGTCACCTGGCATCTGATGATTTTTTCTCGATAGACAAATACCCTGAAGCTTCATTGCAGATCACTTCAGTTACCGGCAATCACGTTACCGGCGATCTAACCATTAAAGGCATCACTCACCCCATAGCGTTTGATGCTGATGTAAAGGTTAACGGCGATGCTTTAACCGCAAACGCCAAATTAGTAATTGACCGTACCAAATACGAAATGCGTTTCCGCTCCGGTAACTTTTTTAAAGACCTGGGCGATACGCTTATCTACAATGATTTTGAACTGGATGTAACTATCACCGCTAAAGCATTTTAAATTACTGCTTTAGCTTAAATTTTTAAAGCCATGCCATACATTAAAATAGAAGTAACCCGCGAAGGTGTTACCCGCGAACAAAAGCAAAAAATAATAAAAGGCGTAACCGACCTGATAAGCGACACGCTAAACAAGGACCCGCATTTAACCCACGTAGTGATACAGGAAATAGAACTGGATGATTGGGGTTACGCAGGCGATCAGGTATCGGTATTAAGAGAACAAGGCATAACAGCCGATAAAAAATAAGACCATGAAAACGCAAACAATAATTATAACCGGGGCATCATCCGGAATAGGTAAGGAAGTAGCCCGCTATTTTTTGGAGAAAGGCGACAATGTAGTGATCAACTCAGCTACAGCCGAAAAATTGGAACAAGTATACAATGAGTTAGGTGCAGGCCCCAACCTGGCTATGGTAGCCGGCAACGTAAGCGACAAGCGCACAGGCGAACAACTAGTTGCCACCGCCGTAGAGAAATTCGGCTCGGTAAATGTATTGGTTAACAACGCCGGGATATTTGGCAACAAGCCCTTTTTAGAGGTAGACGAAGCTTACTTAGATAGCTTTTTAAACACCAACCTTAAAGGCACCTACTTTACCACCCAGGCCGTTATTCCGCAGATGCTTAAACAAAAAGATGGTGTTGTTATAAATATAGGTACGTCGCTGGTGGGGCATGCTTTGGGTGGCGCTCCCGCCACAGCTCCAATCGCCAGCAAAGGGGCCATCCACGCGTTAACCTTGCAATTAGCGGCCGAGTTTGGCAAAAGCAATATCCGCGTTAATACTATTGCACCGGGTGTTATCCGCACCCCAATGCACGGCAAAAGCGCCGATGCAAACGCCCCTATACACCTGCTTAACCGCGTTGGCGAGGTAGCCGATGTTGCCGAGATGGTGTATACCGTGGCTAAAAGTAATTTCATTAGCGGTGCCATTATTAATGTTGATGGTGGCATGGGCGCAGGTCATAATTTAAACTGATAAGAAAATGGAAACGCAATCAACAGACGAAATAGTCATTTCAGAAGCGTTGGAAGACTATTATTTTAAAGGTATTTATACCGGCGACGTAACCCTGTTAAAGCAGATCTATCATCCGGGTACGCTGTTATTTGGCGATGTAAAAGGGCAACCTTACGCCAAAACCTTAGCCGAATATTTAGACGGTGTTGCCAACAGACAAAGTCCTAAAGATTCAGCCAAACCGTTTAAGAGTGATATAGTGAATATCAGGGTGGTGCAATCAATAGCCGTTGTCGAAGTAAAGGTAAAAATGTACGATTTTAACTATACCGATTTTTTATCTTTCCATAAAATTGATGGCAAATGGCTCATTGTAAATAAAATGATGAGCGACGTTAACCAATAAATTTTAAGCCATGTGGTACAATACAAAAGCGACAGAACTATTGGGCATCCAATATCCTATTTTACAGGGGCCGTTTGGAGGTAATCTATCATCGGTAGAATTAGTAGCAACGGTGTCAAACATGGGTGGCTTGGGTGGATATGGAGCGTATACTTTAAGTCCGCAGGAGATAGTTGATGTGGACCGCCAGATAAAAGCAGCCACCAATAGGCCATATAACATTAATTTATGGGTATCAGACACCGATGCGATTGATGGGACAGTAAGCGATGAGCAGTTTGAAAAGACCAAAGCTTTATTCAAACCTTACTTTGATGAAGCCGGAATAGACCTGCCTGCCAAGCCAGCTACGTTTAAAACCCGTTTTGAGAACCAGGTACAGGTAATACTGGATGTTAAGCCTAAAGTGTTCAGCTTTATGTTTGGTGTACCTTCGGCGGATATTTTAGAGGAAAGCCGTAAGCACGGTATAGTAACCGTTGGCGCTGCCACCACGCTGGACGAAGCCATTTATTTAGAGCACGCGGGTGTGGATATGATCATTGCTTCGGGCTTTGAAGCTGGCGGGCACCGCCCGTCTTTCCTGACTCCGGCAGAAGCATCTACCACCGGCACATTTGTACTGCTGCAACTCATCAAAGAAAAAGTTAGGGTACCCGTTATTGCCGCAGGCGGTATTGCCAACGGTCGAGGCATTACTGCAGCGCTAACCTTAGGTGCAGACGCCACGCAAATAGGCACCGCCTTTTTGGCAACTGACGAATCGAACGCTTTACCCATCCATCGGCAGATGCTATTCTCTGATGCAGCTAAATACACTACCCTATCCCGAGCGTTTACGGGCAGGTTAGGCAGAGGGATTACCGGCCGGATAGCTAAAGATATGCTTCATCAGGAAGCCGGGTTGCTACCCTTCCCTTTGCAATCCACCTTTATGGCACCTTTGCGAAAAGCGGCCTTGGAGCAGGAGAAATGGGACATGATACTATTTTGGGGCGGGCAGATTGCGCCGATATTGAAGCATACCAAGGCAGCGGAATTGATGAGGGCTTTGATTAAGGAGGCAGGGAAAGTTTGAGACGTTAATAGGCTTATCTCAGCAAGTCGTAATAAAAATCAATTTAGTAGTTAGTATTAGGAATTCAAATAGTTGGGCATCCTTTTCTATATCATAAGTTAGTTTATCTTTGGGCTCAAATTTGAAAACTATATCTTCATGGCAAAAGCATCCGAAATTAAAGTAGGCAATATACTACGCTTCAATGGCGAACTGGTAAGCGTTACCGAAGTAATGCACCGCACCCCAGGAAAAGGCGGGGCATTCTATCTGGACAAGTTTCGCAACATCAAAACCGGTAAAATTGTAGAGGCACGTCTGGGCACCGACGAGCAAGTAGAGATTTGCCGTGTTGAAACAAATGATTTTCAATATTTGTACGAGGATGGCGATTTTATGGTCATAATGGATAATGTAAGCTTTGAGCAGCATACCATTCCAAAAGCACTTTTCGGTCCGGCAGTGAAATTTCTGAAGGAAGGAATGAGCGTTATCGTTTCCTTTGAAAGCGAAGAACCCATTATGGCTCAGGCTCCCAACTTTGTAGAACTGGAAATTACCTATACAGAGCCCGCAGTTAAGGGCGATACCTCATCAGGCGCCCTTAAGTTGGCAACAACAGATAATGGCATTGAGTTAAGAGTACCGCTTTTTGTAAATCAGGGCGATAAAATAAGGGTAGATACACGCACCGGAGAATATACGGAGCGAGTGAAATAACCACATTGAATTGTATAAAAAAGTCGGTAACTAATAATTATCGGCTTTTTTTGTGCGGTGAGTAGATAACTATCCAGCATAGAACAGCAAAAATGCGATATGTATTTGGAGAAAACCGGCCCACTACTTTATTGTTATACCATAAACCAAAACAATGGCAAGGATATTCATCACCGGATCGGCAGATGGCCTGGGGCAAATGGCGGCTACCGAATTGCTGCGGCAAGGACACCGGGTAGTACTTCATGCCCGCAATGATCAACGGGCGCAGGAGGCTTTGGATAAAGTACCCGGTGCGGAAACAGCTTTGTCCGCTGACCTGTCAGACATCGAAGCCGTTAAACAGCTGGCTGCGCAGGTTAACCAATTGGGCAGCTTTGATGCTATTATTCATAATGCCGGTGTTTACCAGGTCGACAAAAAACTGATATTGGCCGTAAACACCCTGGCGCCATATGTGCTCACTTGTCTCATCCGACCACCGCAACGGCTTATCTACCTGAGTTCGGGTATGCATTTAAGCGGAGATGCAACGCTGAAAGGTTTGCAGGGTAAACCACCTTCCATAAATTACTCCGATTCAAAATTACAAGATCTGATACTTGCTAAAGCAGTGGCCAGAAAATGGCCCCACGTTTTTGCCAACGCTGTCGACCCAGGATGGGTGCCTACCAAAATGGGCGGAGCCGGCGCGTCTGACGACCTGGAGCAGGGATTTGAAACACAGGTTTGGCTGGCAGAAAGCACCGATCCTGAAGCCATGATAAGCGGCCGCTATTTTCACCACAAGAGGGAAGCCCGCTATCAGCTCAAAGCGGACGATATTGCTGTGCAGGATCAATTTTTAACAATATGTAAAGAGATTACCGGCATAACGTTCCCGGCAGAAAACAATAAATAACACGATATAATGAATACACAAAACAACGTATGGTTTATTACCGGCGCGTCGTCTGGGTTTGGCAGGGCTTTCGCCGAATATGCTATAGGTGAAGGCTATCAGGTTATAGCAACAGCACGCAGAAAAGATAAGTTGGAAGAACTGAAAGCCTTAGCGCCACAGCAGGTAGAGATTGTCCAAATGGATGTTACCAATAACAAACAGATAGACGACGCGGTGCAACAGGCCATTGAAAAATTTGGGCAGGTGGATGTGTTGGTCAATAATGCAGGGTATGGGATATTAGGCGCCGTTGAAGAAACGCCGGAAGCGGACCTGCGGGCGCAATTAGAAACCAACTTTTTTGGCGCGGTAGCTGTAACCAAAGCCCTCCTGCCCCATTTTAGAAATCGACAAAAAGGAGCAATTGTAAATATAAGCAGCATGGGCGGGCAGATGTCTTTTGCCGGGTTCGGCGCTTATTCTGCCTCCAAATTTGCGCTGGAAGGCTTATCTGAAGCTTTAGCTGCCGAATTGAAGCCATACGGTATTAAAGTGCTAATTGTAGAGCCGGGAGCGTTCCGCACAGAACTGGCGGGTAGCGCAATGAAACGCATGCCTGAAATGGAGGCTTACAGCGAGACTGTCGGCGCTACACGAGCCTTTGCCGACCAGATGCATCATACACAAGAGGGTGACCCACTAAAAGCTGCCCGCGCCATTGATGAGGCACTAAAGTCAGAACACACTCCCTTGCGACTTGTATTAGGAACCGATGCTGTAGAAGCTATAAAAGGGCATGCCCGGCATATGCTGCAGGAGATTGATGACTGGGAAAAAGTAAGTGTGGATACTAAGATAGATGAAACGGGAACCTCATGAACGCATAGCAGCGGTTACCTGCTCAATTAAGTCGCTGATCACAGTTGGAGACTTTATTACTTTATCATGTCCCACATCAGCATAATTACTTTTTTTAATAGTGGGATTTATTTCTAAGAAATCCTTTAAATAGGAATATGGCGAAATCAAATCATTCACATCATAAGCGAGCCAATGATTAAGGGTATTATCAAAATTGTACCAATTATTAAAAGTAAAGCTCGACGCGGGTACACCAAACTTGTCGTAAAAGCTATTTAAAAATTCCGCCTGGTTCAACTGGGAAATTCCGATAGCATTCATGCTGTACTCAAAATTTTCTTTTAATTGAAGAAGCGGGGTTAAACTAATTAAGATAGCAGGTTTTATTCCCATCTGTCTTAAAGCAATCACATTAGCCATTGCCCCTAAAGAATGCCCTACACAAGTGCATCCGGCTTACCATAGTGCGACGTAACGGCCTTTACAGCCTGTATGTAAAGTAATAAATTCGAAAGCTCGCCTTCTGAGCTTCCATTCCCGGGAGCATCGAAAGCAATAATTTCAAAATCACCTGTTTGAGCCAAGGCTGTTATCATATCACCAAAATCCAAACCCTTTGAACCCCAGCCATGAGTGAGTATTATTTTGTATTTGCCATTACCCCATTTGAAAGCGTTAAAACTTAATTCGCTTTTTGCAAAGTGCTCATCGTTTACCTTTAACACAGATATCTCTGCGTTATCAAGCAATTGCTGTTGTTGCAGGCGCACAGGAATTTTGGGAGAATAGCAGATGTATTGCCAAAGCAATGATTCAATTTTTTGGGCAGATTCAGCATCAAGCGATTGAATTTCTGCGATGGTTTGTCTGAGTTTTTTCATTAAAATGCGTATAACTCAAAGCTATTAATTTTCAGTTCATATGAGGCGCTATTATAGTATCATTCTAAAACAAAAAAACCGGCCATTTCCATGACCGGGTTTCTTTTATAAGTAGCTTAAAATTTAGTTTTTCGGTTTTACGTAAACGTAAGCGTTTGGATAGTGTCCATGTTTTTTATAGTATGCTCTGCGATAAGCTGCACGTTGTCTTTTTTCGCGCGCTTTGCGGGTTTCGTTACCTACAACATAACCGCCACCTGCGCCAATGGCACCGCCAATTAAAGCGCCGCCAACATTTTTACCTGCAATACCGCCTACAACTGCGCCTGCTGCGCCACCAATTATTGCGCCTTTACCCTGGTCGCTTACTTGTGCTTTTGCTACGTTGGCTGTTGTAAACAACAACGAGGCTACAATTCCGGAATATACAATTAGCTTTTTCATAAGTATCTTACTATTATTTTTCAGAAGATAGGCAAATAGCAAGCCAGTATTAGTTTGAGCGCGGCGGGCCTAAACACCCGGTGGTAGTGTATAGTATAGTAGTCGGTTTATAATTAATACCAACTTAAAAAAGGTTTATATAACTATATTTATATCGGCTAAAACAACACTATAATGCTTCAGGGTAATAAAATTATATGCGTGCTATCAATAACACTTCTTGTTTACAGTAGCTTCAAAATCGATAAATCAAAAGATACGCGGCAAACCACTAACTTCTCTATCCCATTCAAGCCACTACAAGATGATTGTCCTAGAGGAGCACCAGAACCTATTTTAAATAAGAGGGCCTATCCAAACCGGACATTTCGGATTGCCCGTAATGTTGGATATGAAAATATCACATTGAAAAATGGTGATAAATTAAAAATCCAAAATAAGGGATGCGAATATTTCACTTTGGAGTTCAGGTTTGAAACATCAAAATTCTCAGCAGCAAATACTGATTTGAAATATTGGGGTAAATGCTCTGTCGACTTGTTGAATGGAATAAGAAAAAATGCGGATGTACCTTTTGACATTATTAAAGGGCTAAATAGCCTTAGTGTTTATTATTTAAAAAGCAAAAAGCCAACATTAGGAAGAGAATTAGACTTCGGAGAAGGTGAGATTAGAAATTTTGTTACTCTTGACAGGATTGAAAAGCTATCAGGGAAACTTTATGCTGTAACAGTATCATTTTCCGTAGGCCCTCTTTAGTAAAGGCCATTTAGCCTATAGCCGGTGTTATCACCGTGCCATGCAAAAACAAAAAACCCAGCCATCTCTGACCGGTTTTCTTTCATTAAGTGTGGAAGAAGAAATTGTTATATCCTCTTTTATTAGTCCTACCGGTTACCTCACAATTGTAACTTGTCCGGACAAGGCTGACATATTTGTGCGCGGCACAATAAGATAGTAATAGGCACCTACAGGCAATTTTGCTCCTCCGCGCGTGCCATCCCAAGGTTTTGCATATCCTCTTGATTGAAAGACCATTTCGCCCCAGCGGCTATACACCTGTACTAAGCAATTACTGTAAGAAGTTAAAGCGGGTATACCCCAAATATCGTTAATACCATCATTATTAGGCGTAAAGGCATTAGGAACGATAATTGAAGCCGGCAGCGCGTTAATAGTTAGTGTGCCGTTGATATAATTTATGGCATAATTTGAGGCAACAAACGTTCCACCTGTTGCTGACGAGGGCATAACAGCGTCACTATAAACGCCCACGGGATCTGTAACGCCCGAACCACTACTATAAGAGATGGTAACACTTCCGATGGTTTCCTGATTCTGTAGCCCGGTGGCAGTAAATGCAGTAAACCCACTTCCGCCTGCTATTGCTGAACCATAAACTTTGCTGACATTGTTTGCTTTAACAGCTAATGGCGCCGGGGTTACCGTGCTGTTTGGCATAGCGACATTCACGCTGCCACCCCCGCTACTTAATTGAATATCGCCAATATAATCGCCGACGCTACTGGTGGCCTTTAACCTTATATAAACGGGTGCTAATGTAACCGTACCCGACGTTGCGTTTATGGAAGCGGTGTTTCCAAACGCAGTATTATCTATACTCACTTCAAAGCCAGGGGGTGGAGTAACAAGGATTGGTGCGGACATATTTGTGCCCGACACATTAAAGCCGGTTGCTGAAGAAGCTGTACCGTATGAGGTAGTTAAGGGCGATGGGTTGCCTGATGATGTTATGGTACCCGCTGGATTAACAGTTATAGTATAGGTAACAGGAGCGCTGGTGCAACTACCAGCGCCACTTGAAATAAAGTTTCCAAAACCATTAGGGCCATTACCCACCTGAACCGAAGAGCCGGTTGTTAAACCGGGATTAAAAATGTATACCTGATTGTTATGAAAATCTACAAAGTATACTTCCGATCCATCAGGCGTTACCGAAACCCCTTCTACCCTGTTGTTAGGTGTAGAATAGAGATCATTGCCAGGTAGGGTTATAAAATGTAAAAAGCCATCCGTAGAAAAAAAAACTCTTGACCCATCGGGGCTTGCAACCAGGGCTTTAGGGGCGTTAGGTGTTTGTACCTCAACACTTGTATAATTTGCCGTATTGATAACAGAAACGGAATGCCCACCGGTATTAGCTACGTAAACGTTCTTGCCGTCAACGCCAACGGTGATTAAGGTTGGCAGAAAGCCTACCTGAATTGTAGCGACAACACTGTTTGTTATTGCATCAATAACCGACACAGTGTTGGAGTTAGTGTTAGTAACGTAAACTTTAGCACCGTCGGGGCTGGTGGTAATTCCACTTGGCTTTAGGTCAACAGGGATTGTAGTTACGATGGTATTATTTGCGGCATTTATAACAGTGACGGTATTATCTACCGCACTAGTTACATATACGCGGCTGCCATCCGGATTAACAACAACTCCATAAGGCAATTTACCAACCGGTATAGTGTTTATAACAGTTTGGGTAGCGGTGCTGATAACGGCTATCTTGTTTTCGCCGCTGAGGGTTATATATACCAAACTTCCGTCCTTACTTGCAGATACACCGTAAGGCGCTTTCCCTACCGGTATGGTTTTTAGAACTTGTCTGGTTTTTGTGTCTATTACAGAAACATCGTTTGAAGAAACGTTGGTAATGTAAGCATAAGCGGCAGGGTTAACCGGCGTAACGGTAATGGTTGCGGTAACAGGCAATGTGCCGGTATTAACCGCCGTAAATGATTCAATATTTCCGTTGCCACTTGGTGCTAAACCTATTTCGGGGTGGTCATTTGTCCAGATATATCCGCAATTATTTACCGGGAAAATTATGGTTGTTGTAGACGCACCACTGGCTACAGTTTGGTTTTGCGCCTTGCCGGTGTCAAAAAACAATAAAAAAGATATTATAAAACTTAGCTTAAGTATATATTTCTTCATTCCTGCATCGGGCATTCCTTTTTTCGCATTAACTCACTGGTTAATAACGTTATTTGCTGCGCGTGTATCAAATATATTTATTCTCATTTGTAACACGAAAATAAAACGCTGATGGGTTGTGCAGCAAGTGCATCGTACTGAAAGTATTGTCGCAAACACCATAAAAAACAAAACTCATTTGTCGGTAAGGGCCGTTATTTTAGCAAATCATGCGTATACAACAGCATACAAAACAAAAAACCCAGCCATTTCTGACCGAGTTTTCTTTCATTAAGTGCGGAAGACAATCTTTTATATCCTCTCCTATTGGTCGAGTTGGTTATTTAACCGGCACTATATCAATAATAACAGTACGGTTATAAAAACGTTGTTCGGGCAAATCATTGTCAAATGGCTGGTGACTTGCATCTTCGCCGAAACCTAAAGTTTCAAATTTGACGTTATTTTTTCCTGCGCTAAGCAGTGCGCGTTCCAATATGGTTTGTACATCCTTAGCCCGTTCCTGCGATAACTTCAGATTATATTCATCCTGACCTATTGCATCAGTATGGCCGTGTATTATTACTGTAGCGCCATCAGTTATAGCGCCTGCTACGGTTTTGCTCAGAAATTGATCGTAAGCGGCAGTGGAGTTTGATTTATCAAAATCATACAGTATACTGTAACGCAAGCCCTTTTCAGGTGCTTCGTCCTGGCGCACCAAGCGTACGCTGCTCTCTTTTGTTAAAGTAGTGCCGGTCTTTGTTTGTCCGGTCATTACAACTCTGTAATTCCCCTCCGGATTGCTGCCCAATATAGCTGCACCTGGGATACTTGTCTGATTTTGGGTGTAAGGGCCATAATGCTGACTTACCCCTCTGCTATCTGTAATATCCACCACCCACGAGTTAAATACATTTTGTGCATTACCTACATTGATCACTACATGGCTATCAAGCGGATCAACCTGTACGGCTGCAATTTGAATTGGTTTCATCATTCCGCCACCAACTTCCATTAGTAGCTCCGGCGAGTTACTGGTAATATCGACCCTACGATCACCTGCCCTCAACAGATCAAGTTCTTTGGTACCGCCCGGCTGCTCTGATGGTATAACCGGTTTTGTACGGCCGACTGTTGTAATACGTGAGCTTTCTATCCCAAAATCGGTAAGCAAATATTGCTTAACAGATTCAGCAAGGGCTTTGCCATCCGCCGGACCTGTAAGTGATGCTCCGGTTAATGTTATAGTTGTACCTGGATTAGCGCGTAAACGATCACCAAGTATATTCAGAATATTATAATAAACGTTTAATTGCCTTGATGAACGGCCGGCAGTATTTGCAGGTGCCGCGTTTTGCAGTTGATCTTCTTTAAAAGCCGTGGCTTGCGCCGGGCTCAACATCGCATACCGACTTGGTATCGCTGCCGAACCTTCGTTAAAAAACACAGAATTGCGCAAAGGCAATGTCTCGCTTACATTACGTTTTAACGGAACTGTTTTAGGAGCCCGCACATTAAATGCAACATCAAGCACCGGAGGCGCTACAGCGGCAACCGTTATCACTTCTCTAACAGGAGCTTTTTTACCTTTTCCAAATTTCAAAGCAATACCGGCCCTAACTGTTGTTACAGACCAACTCTCTATGCCGCGTGGCTCATGACCGAAATACGGAAGGAATGAAACAAATGGCGAAAGATTAAATTTGGTTGTGCTGTTAGCCGATGATAGCGGAATTTCATAACCCAAACCTACCTGGCCCGAAACCAAGGTTTTTTTCATCTCGCTCAACTCACCACTTGCATTAGGTTGTTTAAGCTGTGTATATTCAAAACTATTGGTAATATTAAATGAAACCCGCGGACCGGCAAAGAAATATAAACCGGTTTTAGGTACTGCCAGGCGTAAACTTGGCTCAATTGCAATGTAGCCGGTGTTCACAGTAAGATTAGCAGGGCAGTCGCAGGGTGCAACTACCTGGTCAAATTTTGCGCCGCGGCCATCATAGGCTACGTTCAACATAAGCCCCCAATTACCTGCCGGGCGAAACTCCGTTAAAACTGATGCGTAAGGGCCAACTCCAAAACCTTTATGAAAAGCCGTTGGCACTATTAACGAATTATTTAGCCGCTGGGTAGTGCCATCGTACCAATTAAAATTTGCTGCACCCGATACACCGAACCACCATGTGGGTTGTGTAACCTGGGCCTTAACGCCCGTGCTCATTAAGAATAACATCATCGCCAATAGGATGATCTTATTTGTTGTTTTATATGCTTGTAACATGTTGTGTATGTTTTAAATTGTTTGAATGATTTTCAATGTGGTAAGCCCCGTTTTGCTGAAGGGCTTACCTGATTGAATTAAGGAAGGACTACAATGTTGTTATTTAAGGTAACTGCCGTTTGTGCCAGCAATCTGCCTGTAACTTTGGCACCTGCTTGTAATGATATAAGCGTTTTACTTAAAAGTATGCCGCTAAAATCAACGTTGGTACCCAAGGTAGCCTGCCCGGCTACAACCCAAACAATATTTTTGGCCTGCGCGCCACCCAAAAGGGTAATTTTAGCGCTGTTGTTTATCGTCAGATCCTGCGCTATTTGAATAACCCATGTATCATTAGCGCTACCGCTAAGTGTAACACCTGCATTTGTTATTAATACACCCGTGTTATACTTATATAACCCCGGAGGCAAAATCCGCCCGCTAAGGTCACCTGCATACAGGTCAACTATTGGTGCCGGTGTTACCAGGTTATTAGCAGTTGTAAAGGCGGTTTCCATATTGCTTACCGCGGTAGTTAAGTTAGCAGGAGTTGGCGCCGCGTAATCAGCAGCATAAACTTTACCGGTTACTATAGGGGTTTTTGAAAACGTACCCGAAGCATCCATTATCAAACCAAAGCCGGTTATTGATGTGGCCGCTGCCGGACTAACACCCAGATCGCCCTGTATTGATGTTACGCCCGTGGTTGTAATGCCGGTTTTAGTTAGCATATTGTAATTACCTGCCAAACCAAGATTTACCTGGCCCGGGCCAATTGCAGGCGCGGCAAAATTAGCAACTAATGTTCTGTTGGCTGTTATTGCAAACGTGTAGCTCGCGCTGGTTGAAACGGTGTTACCATTCTCTGTCCAGTTTAAAAATGCGTAGCCAATGTTTGGTGATGCCACAGCTGTTACAGATGTACCGGATGAGTACGCTCCGGAACCTGATGTTGAACCACCAATTGCCGGGCTTGATGATAATACCAATGCCAGTTGTGAGGCCGGTATCACTGTGTAATTAGCAACCAGGGTGCGGTTGCCGGTTATCGTAAATTGATAACTTGAACTAGTTGAAACAATAGTAGCACCATCGGTCCAGTTTTTAAATGTGTAGCCGGGGTTAGGTGTAGCTGTAACGGTTGCAGTTGAACCGGATGCATAAGCGCCCGAGCCGGTCGTTGTGCCGCCTGCTGCAGGTGCTGAAGATAACACTACAGCGAAATTACCTGCAGGTATAGCTGCAAAATTGGCTACCAGCGTGCTGTTTCCGGCTATGGTAAACGGATAACTTGAACTGGTAGATACGGCGGTGCCGTTAACCGTCCAGTTAACAAAAGTGAACCCTGTATTCGGTGTAGCGGTAACAGTTGCTACCGAGCCTTGCGCGAAACTACCCCCGCCGGTAACTACGCCACCTAAAACAGGAGCAGCAGTTATGGTCACTAACGGAATTGTTGTAAATGTCCAAACATAATCGTCAACCATTGCCGTGTGGAACACATCGGTAGCTTTTTTGGTAACGGTGCCGGTATAAACTAAAAACGGCAATAAAGCCACATCAGGCTTAAAAGTAAAAACCTTATTATCAGCTGTTGTTGATACTTTACCCGTAATTACGTTGGCACCTTGTTTAATCGTAAAAGACCCACCTTTAATACTCAATGAGTCCATTGCGGTATTAAATGTTACCGAAATTATTTTATTAAGGGCTACGTCAACAGCTTTGTTGGCAGGGTCTGTAGCTACTACAACCGGACAGAGGCCCTCCGTTGGTTTATAGGTATCTTTTTTACAGGCACTCACCACAGCGAGAGCTATAAATGCGATGGCATACAAAATACGACCCAAACCACGGCCCTTAAGCCTGGTTCCGCTCATATTCAAAGTAGAGATTTTTTTCATGATCAAATTGATTAAGTATATTTTGTTGTGCTACGTGCTGCTTTTTTTTAAGCACATTTTAGCACAATACAAACGTAGCCCCGGTTATGGGCTTAAACTTTATATAATAAAATCAGTAAGTTCTATAATTCACACATTACTGCGTGTAAACCGGTGTTACGCTCTGTGTGTTTGTATTGGGAAGGAGTTATCCCGGTCACTTTTTTAAATTGGGTAGATAAGTGCGCTACACTGCTGTAATGCATTTTCCATGATATCTGTGTAAGGTTAAGGTCATTGGAACAAATAAGTTGTTTAACCTTTTCAATTCTTCGCTGAATAATAAATTGCTCTATGGTTATGCCCTGGTTCTCCGAAAACATGTTGGCCATATAGGTATAGTCCAGGTTCAGTTTCTTGCTTAAATAGTAAGAGAAATTGACCTTAAAGGCGCTATCAGAATAATTGATCATTTCGGTTATAACGTTAATGATCTTGTCTATCAAAAGGCTTTTGGGGTTTTCAACCAGTTCCAGGTCTGCTTTGAGTAAAGCCAGTTTAAAATTTTGAATTTGTAGTACCGAGATGGGCTCCAATATTTCTACCTGGCCCGATCTTACCACCATAAGGTTAATACCAAGTTTTTCTAATTCATACTTCACTACCATATGGCAGCTAAGGCACGACATGTTTTTAATCAGGAGATTCATTGTGCATCTATAGTCAAATGCAGTGCCCCCTTTATATCATTTTAATCATTACCGGTTAAAACCGCTCTCCAGGTATAGTATTAACAATACTTTACGTATGTTATTGCACCAAAGTGCGGCTATTTAAATAGTAAATAAATAAAAATACAGCAATAGCGATTTGTCCATTTGTTAGTTGCTACAGGGCGAAACTGAGTGATTATAGCGAATAGTTGTAGCTTATTAACTTATCGTTAATGTTTAGTGGCTGTAAAAACTCTTACAAGCGCAGCCATATAAAACAAAAAAACCAGCCGTCTCTGCACCGGTTTTCTTTCATTAAGTGCAGAAGAAGGGACTCGAACCCCACGCCGTGAAGCCTTGTGTTAACACCAAACAACAAAGTCCATTGCTTTACTGTTGGTCATAAGACACAACAACGGCCAGCGCACGAAACACCACAACGGCTTAAAACTCCAAAAATATTTGCAAAACTATCGCGCTAACTAATACTTAGGTATTGATACCTAAATTGTACGATAAAGACATACTCAGCTAACTTACATAGAATCGATTTCTTCCCTATTCTTTTTTATAACCTCTATAAGGGTACTTTCAATGGTACCTCGACTTTTCGGCAAAACTTCACTAAGCCACTTAATACCTTCCTCTTGTGGCAAGCCACCATAAGGCTCAGCACCTTTCGCTAAGATTCGACCTTGAACAAATTCTACAATGTCATCAAAACCAACGAAATCTCCTAACGACATTACGATACACAACAATCCGGTTCGAATTATTATGTTTGTTAATTCCGGTCTGAAAAAACATATCGAGGATATAGAAACTAATTCTAGTTCTGCTGCTGCGAAGGTGTTGGTTTGTATCTTTTTAGAAAAATCAAAGTACCGTTCCAAAATTTCATCGTCGGTAAGCGCTATATCTTGATTGTTGAGTCTCCGATAAACGTTTTGCAACGAGTTAAATCGTATGTCTGAATGAATACTCTCAAACCGAAGTTTATTTTTCGAAGTCAAATCGATATCAACTGGTTTGATAATATAATCTATAATCCTTTTCAGCATCATCAAATATAAAAGTAATTCGGACTACGCCAGTTCTATAAACGTACTCAAAACAAAAAACCCAGCCATTTCTGACTGGGTTTTCTTTCATTAAGTGCGGAAGAAGGGACTCGAACCCCCACGCCGTGAAGCGCCAGATCCTAAGTCTGGTGCGGCTACCAATTACGCCACTTCCGCATTAGGATTTTTAATGAGTGGCAAAGATAGCGTTATTTAACAGATTAAGAAAAGTAATTTAACTTTTTTGGCTAAGCCCTGTGTACATGGCAATTAGCATGCACCCGGTTGTTTCGTCTCACAAATACGGGCTTTCGTCTACTTTAATAGGTTGCATTTGCTCTTTTATATACTTTTAAGTCGAACTTAAATGAATATGAGAATACGTTTTATTGCGATGGCGGCATTTGTAATACTGGGATTGAGCGCCGGCGCTACCAATCCGCCTAAAAGCAAACTGTATATAGCCAACTACGAGAACGTGCTGGGCACGTCATTAGAAATAAAATTAAAAGCCCAAACCGATGCCGGAGCCCAAAAGGCCGAGGCAGCGGCTTTAGCCGAAATAGACCGGCTTAATAAAATTTTAAGCGGATACGATGCCAACAGCGAGTTTAGCCGCTGGATGCGTGCGTCGCAAAAACCTGTAAAGGTATCAACTGAGCTATATGAAGTATTGGCTTTGTTTGATAGCTGGCGCGAAAAAACAGGCGGTGCGCTCAATGCGTCGGCCGAAACCATTAATAAAATATGGCGCGAAGCCGCAGCTAAAAAAAGCTTGCCTTCAACCGTCGAAATAACGGCCGCTTTGGCTCAGGTAAATCAACAGCAATACATTTTAGATGCCGTGGCACAAACGGCCTTGCATACCGGCAATGCGCCTTTAATGCTTAACTCGTTCACCAAAAGCTATATCATGAACAAAGCTGCGGCTGTTGCTATGGCTGTTAGCGGTGTTAATGGTTTGGTGCTGAATATTGGCGGCGATATAATAATACGCGGCGAACATACTGAGCAAATAAACGTGAGCAATCCCAAAGCTGATTACGAAAACGCTGATCCAATAGCGCAGTTAAAGATTTCGGATCAAACGGTAGCCACCAGCGGTAATTACCGCCGTGGCGAGCTTGTAAACGGTATATGGTACTCGCATATTATTGATCCACGTACCGGCCAACCGGCAGGCGGGGTTATAAGCGCCACAGTGGTAGCGCCAAATGCTACGGATGCAGGCGCGTTGGCTACAGCCCTGAATGTGTTAAGCCCGGCAGAGGGTGAAAAATTAGTAGCAACCGTACCGGGTGCCGAATTTATGCTGATAACTGCCGAGGGCAAACGCATAGAAAGTGCAGGCTGGAAAAAACTGCAGCTGCCTACTGAAAAAAACGAAGTTACAATACCATCAGCAACCGCTTTACAACAAAGCTGGGATCCTAATTACGAATTAGCTATCAACCTGGAGCTGGCTACCATGCAGGGTTTTCGCGTAAATCGCCCTTATGTTGCTGTATGGGTAGTAGATGCCGATAAAAAGCCCATACGCCAAATAGCGCTTTGGATGCGTGCAGATAAAGAGAAGTATGTATGGGATCTGCGATCATGGTATGCTGTTTATTATAGAGACATGGTTGCTGATAAGCCATCGGTTAGTTCAACAACAAGCGCTACCCGGTCGGCAGGCAAGTACACGCTTAAATGGGATGGTAGGGACGATAAAGGTAATTTGGTTAAACAGGGAACTTACACAGTATATATTGAGGCCGCCCGCGAACATGGCACCCACCAGTTGATGCAACAGGATATAACGGTAAGTAAACCGCAACAGCAGCATTTTGACATAGTGGGAAATATTGAGGTGAGTTCAGTATCAGTAGATCTTCGCAAAAAAGCAGATGGCCAGTAAACTTGCCAACAATAAGGCTGCGAAGCAGCCAAAAAGCGGTTTTGAGAAAAAAACAGCTTCGTTTTCGCGCTGGCTGCACATCTACTTGTCAATGCTAAGCTTTGTGGTGGTGCTTTTCTTTTCAGTAACGGGGCTTACCCTTAACCATGCCGAATGGTTTGACGGAAAAGAGGTAGAGCAAAAATACAGCGGAAATGTACCTATTGCATGGGTAGATGTTACTGATACTACGCAGATAAAAAAGCTGGAGATAGTAGAACTGCTGAGGAAAAACTATGGCATTAAAGGTTATTTAAGCGAGTTTTTTATGCAGAGTGACCAACTTTCGGTATCATTTAAAGGACCAGGCTACAACGCCAACGCTTTTATTGTGCGAAAAACCGGCAAATTTGAACTAACAGAACTTAAAATGGGCATCGGCGCGGTAATGAACGACCTGCACAAAGGCCGCGACACGGGAAAAGGATGGGGTTGGCTGATAGATGTATCGGCGGTATTCCTTGTTCTGGTTTCGTTAAGTGGTTTGGTGATGCTTTTGTTTTTGAAGAAGAAAAAAGTAAGCGGCCTGCTGATAGCTATTTTAGGCGGAACGATATGTTGGTTGATCTACCATATGCTGGTGCCTTAACAGGCAGACAGGTAAAGTATTGCCTGCAAAAAACGTAAGTTTTTGGGGATATTTTTGTTCCACTTGACCTTTATTTTAACAGTCAATTGATAATCAAGTATTTAACCCCTAATTACAGCTAAATTTCCTGACGAATAAGTTGTTTCACTTTGTTCCGCTTTAAAAACTAAGTATTTGATATACAGCTGATTATAAAACCATCTATTCCGCTTTGTTCCACTTGTTTCACATCCTCAAGCGGAGCAAACGTTACTGTGCAGTGTTATAGATCTGGTAAACACCGCTTATGCTGCGCTGCTGCGAAGAGCCTACCAATAGCGTGGTTATCTTCCGTTCCATCATTACCTGCTCGGCATTGCTGATAAATTCGTTATCGTTAACAATAACGGGGTTTGCGGTCATCATATCGGTGACACTTAGCTTTGAGGTATCCGGATTTTTAAGCAGAGCGCGGCGCAGGTCGCCATCGGTAATAATGCCATCTACCTTATCAGCGCTTCCAACAATCACCAAACCTAACCGCCCTGTAGACATGCGCATTAGCACATCAGTAAATGAAGCATTAATGGTAATAAATGGTAGGTCATCGGTGCGCATCAGGTCCTTCACCTTGGTAAGCAGCTTGCGCCCTAAACTACCACCCGGATGGAAACGAGCAAAGTCCTCCTCTTTAAAATCGCGCTGTTCCATTAGCGCAACGGCCAGCGCATCACCCATAACCAAAGCCGCCGTGGTTGATGAAGTTGGGGCCAGGGCCAGCGGGCAGGCCTCGCGTGTAATGGTGCCGTTTAAATGGTAATTACTGTTCTTGGCAATAGTTGATGCGGCGTTACCGGTTATGCTGATAATGATGTTGTTATTCCACTTTAAAAACGGGATGATGCGCAGTAACTCATCGGTTTCGCCTGAGTAGGAGATCAGCAAAACAGCATCGCTGGCCCCAACTATCCCAAGGTCTCCATGAAAAGCATCACCGGGATGTAGGAAAAAGCTGGGTGTACCCGTGCTTGCCAAAGTTGCTGAGATCTTTTTACCCACAATACCCGATTTACCTACCCCCGCCACAATCACCTTCCCACTGCATTGCAATATGGCCTTTACCACATCGGTAAAGGTATCATCCAACGAGGCAGCTACCTTCTGCAGGCTCTCAATCTCGATATCAAAAACACGTTTGGCTATGGCTTTCATGCTTACAGCAGTGGTTTAATTACTTCTTCCAGCAGGTGCAACTTAACCATGTTAGGGCCGTCGCTCAGGGCATTGTCAGGATCAGGGTGCGCTTCCATAAAATAGCCATCGGCACCAAAAGCCTTCGCAGCAAGAGCCATCATCGGTACAAAGGTGCGGTCACCGCCGGTTTTGCCACCTGCACCGCCGGGGCGCTGTACGCTGTGAGTGCAATCCATGCAAACGGGGTAACCAAAAGCCTTCATATCATAAATATTCCTGAAGTCGACCACCAGGTTGTTATAGCCGTACATATTGCCGCGCTCGGTTAATATTACTTGTTCATTGCCGGCTTCGATCACCTTTTGTGCCGGGTAAAACATATCCTGACCTGAAAGGAACTGTGCTTTTTTAACATTAACTATTTTTCCGGTTTGCGCGGCAGCTACCAACAAGTCAGTTTGGCGACATAAAAACGCCGGTATTTGTAGTATATCAACCACTTCAGCTGCAATAGCGGCGTGAAAAGGCTCGTGAATATCCGTAGTAACAGGCAAGCCAAACTGCTCTTTTACTTTTTGCAGCATCTCCATGCCTTTTTCAATGCCGGGTCCGCGTTGCGAATGGATAGAAGTGCGGTTAGCTTTATCAAATGATGATTTAAAAACCACCGGCACGTTGTACTTCTGGCCAATATAGGCCACCTTTTCGGCAACGGTGAATAGCAGGTCCTGGCTTTCCATTTGGCAGGGACCAAGTATAAAAAACGGCTTCTGCCGCATCTGTTCAAACAACATACAGGTTTATTTTGAGCAAAGATAGATTTTTTATAGGTTGAATGTAATACGTTGTAAGTTTTACGCTTTTACTTAACACGTACCATGTAAAACGTATAACTTTGCTGTATGATCAACTATTTTGATTTTTACGACATACCAGAAAGCTTTAACCCGGATGCTGCCTTGCTGAAAAAGAAGTTTTATCAGTTAAGCAAAGAGTATCACCCTGATTTTTACGCTAACGAAAGCGAAGAGAAGCAGCAGGAGATATTGGAGCTATCTACCATAAATAATAAGGCTTACCAGACCCTGTCAAACCCCAATAAAAGGCTGGAGTATATTTTGCGCGAACATGAATTAGTAAGTGATGGCGCTAAACCACAGCTTCCGGGCGACTTCCTGATGGAGATGATGGACATAAACGAGCGCCTAATGGAGGTTGACGACAAGGATGAATTGTCGCATTTAACCAATGAGGTGCTTGCTATTGAAGGCGACCTGAGCGACGAACTAAACACACTTACAGCAGGTTACGAGCAGTTGGATGATAAGGCCAAGGAGAGCAAGTTAAATGATATTGCAAATATTTATTTCAGGCAAAAATATCTGTTGCGAATTAAGGAGAGTTTAAATACATTTGCGTCCCGCTTCTGAGGACTTAAATCCACCCTCAACAGCACGCCCAGCTGGCGGAATTGGTAGACGCGCTGGTCTCAAACACCTGTGGGAAACCGTGCCGGTTCGACTCCGGCGCTGGGTACAAAGCCTCGATATTTCTATCGAGGCTTTGTTGTTTATATACGTTCTCAACGGCTTTGTGCCTCATGCCTTAACCCAATATCTATTAGCAATACTAACAATTATGTATACGTTGTCACAAAACCGCTCAGATGCGTATGAGAACTTGGTTTGGCGTATATTCGGCTTAATTTTTGAATACACCCCGATTATGAAAAAAACGTTAGCCATCAGCAATACAATAGCATTGGTCATCACAATAGCCATAAATTATCTCTCCAACACCGGATTGATCAATGGTAACACTATGAAAACGATCTCCGATCGGTATGAAAATTACTTCACTCCTGCTGGTTATGCTTTTTCTATCTGGGGCGTTATTTACCTTGGCTTGCTGGGCTTTATTTTTTACGGATGGCGCACCCTGGCCGACAATAACAACAACGTGTTAACCAAAGTTGGCTGGTGGTTTGTTGTTTCTTGTGTTGCCAATTCGCTTTGGGTAATGGTTTGGCTTTATGATCAGATAGGGCTGTCTGTTGCTGTTATGATACTGCTGCTTTTGTCCATATTTAAAATTGTACAAAATGCTAATATATCTGGGCAGAGCAAGGCTGATACTCTAACCCGTCTTTGTGTAATTTGGCCGTTCTCTATTTACTTCGGCTGGGTGTCGGTAGCACTTATAGCCGATGTTGCTGCATTCCTTACCAAAATTGGCTGGGACGGCTGGGGAATTTCGGCTTTAACCTGGACTATTATTATGTTATGCACGGCGGGTTTGGTCAATCTTTTAGTTATTCAGGTTAAGAAACTTTACGCATATGGCCTGGTAGGCATTTGGGCCATTTTGGCAATTTCGGTTGCAAATCAAACTGCCGGTTCAGCAATTGTTTATACCTGTTATGGCGTGGCGGGCATTATATTAGTCTCCATAGCTATCAATTTATTTAAAACCCGATCCATCGCAGGCTAATAAATGGCAAAACGGTTTAACGAATCAGATCTTACTTTTAAGCAGCGGCTTTCCGCCCTCAAAAACCTGCCGGCACTCTTCAACCTGGTATGGCAAAGCAGTCCGCAAAAAACGGTGTTAAGCTTTTGCCTGCGCATAGTGCGCTCTGCCATGCCGGTGGCGTTGCTATACGTAGGCAAGCTTATTATAGACCAGGTGGTTCAGCTAAACCGGCATGGCGGCGATCAGCAGGAATTGTGGCAACTGGTGGGCATTGAGTTTGGGCTGGCGGTGCTTACTGATGCGCTCAATCGCGGTATTACTTTAACAGATAGTTTACTCGGCGACCTGTTTTCTAACCACACATCGGTTAAGATAATGCAGCATGCCGCCACGCTTGATCTGGAACAGTTTGAGGATTCGGTCTTTTATGATAAACTGGAACGAGCGCGTCAGCAAACTGTAGGGCGGTCCATCTTACTATCACAGGTAATGAGTCAGATCCAGGATCTTATCTCAATGGCCTTCCTGCTTACCGGCTTAATAGCTTTTAATCCCTGGCTCATCCTTCTGTTGGTAGTGGCAATCATCCCCTCCTTTTTGGGCGAGTCGTACTTTAATAGTAGAAATTATGCTTTAACACGAAGCCAAACACCCGAGCGGCGCGAGCTGGACTACCTGCGTTACCTGGGCGCCAGCGATGAGACGGCTAAGGAAGTGAAGATCTTTGGCCTGTCAGATTTTATTATCGATCGTTTTAAAACCCTATCAAACAAGTTTTATACAGATAACAGCAAGCTTGCCGTTAAACGCTCGGGCTGGGGTACCTTTTTTTCTATTTTGGGAAGCATTGGCTATTACGCGGCCTATGGCTTTATTATCTACCAAACTGTCAGTGGTAAATCAACCGTTGGTATGCTTACGTTTTTGGCGGGCTCTTTCCGTCAGCTAAGCTCGCTGATGGAAACCATGCTTAACCGCTTTACAAGTGTATCGCAGGGCGCTATTTACCTAAATGATTTCCTTGATTTCTTTGAAATAAGGCCCAACATCAGCACAAAACAGAATCCGCTGCCCTTTCCTAACCCCATCTTGCAGGGTTTTACTTTTGAGGATGTTGGCTTCCATTACCACAACGCCGAAAGATGGGCCAACCGGCATCTGAGTTTTACCTTACATCCCGGCGAGAAACTGGCCCTGGTAGGAGAAAATGGAGCCGGAAAAACCACTTTGGTAAAACTGTTGGCGCGACTGTACGACCCCACAGAAGGGCGCATACT
>NZ_CAMLHX010000042.1 GCF_946479965.1 uncultured Mucilaginibacter sp.
GATACGGATCATACGAAGTAGGGTTGGGGATGGATATCTATTTTGAATTTTTCAAGCTATCTCCCGAGATAAAAATATCCAACTCGTTTGGTAATCTGCTGCTGCGCGAGAACAATGCTTTTGCTGCGCCTATTAATGGCCTGGGTTTGCATACCGTAATGTTTAGCTTGCATTTCGAGTAAAATTGCGGCTAATATATTAGAAATGCTATCATTGACCATTCGGTGGCTATGTATTCTATTCCGCTGGAACAAGGCTTTAAATGATACTACCTTCATCCTATGCCCGGTGACAATACCGACCATAGGCTGTATTCCGTTAATTAGCTACTAAATATTGCTAATTCTTATCTAAAAAGCATAATTTCGTGGCACATAAACTGTTTACTTTATGGCAAAAATCGCATTAATTACAGGTGCAACAGCGGGCATAGGCGAGGCCTGTGCTAATTTATTCGCCCGCGAAAAGTATGATCTGATACTTACAGGGCGCCGTTTAGACCGTCTGGAAAAGCTGGCAGCCAAACTCCATAAAAAATACAATGTTGAAGTTGCCATAGGGAACTTTGACATCCGCGACCGCGACGCGGTGGTAGAAAACCTGGAAAAATTGCCGGCTAAATGGAAAAAGGTAAACGTATTGATAAACAATGCCGGGCTTAGCCAGGGACTTGATCCGATACAAAATGGTAGCTTTGACGATTGGGACACCATGATAGATACTAATGTTAAAGGTTTGTTGTATGTAAGCAAGGTGGTGTCAAACTGGATGATAAAAAATGGTGCAGGCCATATCATCAACCTGGGCTCAATTGCCGGGAAGGAAGTTTACCTCAACGGGAATGTTTATTGCGCAAGTAAGTTTGCAGTTGATGCGCTAACCAAAGGTATGCGCCTTGATTTAGTACAGCATGGCATAAAGGTAACCTCCGTTCAGCCGGGTGCTGTTGAAACAGAATTCTCTGAGGTGCGTTTTAAAGGCGATAAAGAGCGGGCGGGTAAAACATACGAAGGTTGGGAGCCGCTTCAGGCAGAAGATATTGCAGAAACAATATTGTTTGTGGCTTCGCGGCCTAAACACGTTAATATTAATGATATTGTAATTATGCCTACGGCGCAAGCCAACGCCACAACAATATTAAAGGGTGGCAAAATAGGCGGTAGATAGTACTTCAATGTGCAGATGTGTAAATGTGCAGATAAGCAATGGATAAATAAATTCGAAATAGAAAAGTAAATCCGAAATTGAACATCCGAAATCCGAAATAAGAATAATTCGAAATAAAAATGTCATTAACAACAAAAATTGATCAGGATATAAAGCTGGCTATGCTGGCTAAACAAGCCGACAGGCTGCAGGCGTTAAGGTCCATTAAATCTGCCTTATTATTAGCTAAAACAGAAAAAGGCGCTGCTGAGGAAGTTAGCGAAGAGGGCGAGGTTAAAGTATTGCAAAAACTGGCTAAGCAACGCAAGGAATCTGCCGAGATATACAAAACCCAAAACCGCGATGATCTTTACCAGATAGAGATTGGCGAGTTGAAAGTGATTGAAGAATACCTTCCGCAGCAAATGAGCCGCTTTGAAATTGAAGGCTATCTGCAGGAATTAATAGGCAGAATAGGCGCCACATCCATACAGGATATGGGCCGCGTAATGGGTATGGCCAATAAAGAATTGGCAGGACAGGCTGATGGCAAAACCATATCAGAAGTGGTAAAACAGTTATTGGGATAGCGGCAACGGAAATATAATTTAATTTTAAAAGGTTAAACAGGTAATATACCAGTATAAATATTTGCTTATACTTGCTTCGTTCAACCACCATTAGTTGTTTGGGCATTTTTATAACGTTCACAAAATACATTTATGAAATTCGTGCTTAAAGAAGGCCATGGTTTTACTTACATTGACGAAGGCGAGGGACAGGTACTGTTGCTATTGCACGGGTTAATGGGCGGTTTAAGCAATTGGGAAATTGTTATAGCAGAGTTTAGTAAAAAATACCGGGTAATATTACCCATACTGCCTATTTATGACTTCCCGGTTTTAACCACGGGCGTAAGAACGCTTTCAAAATTTGTACACAAGTTTATTAAGTACAAAAAGCTGGAAGATGTAGTGCTGTTGGGTAATTCGTTAGGTGGCCATGTGGGTTTGGTGTATGCTTTGGCCCACCCGGCTAAATTAAAAGCCATGGTGCTTACCGGTAGTTCGGGTTTATACGAGAACGCTTTTGGCGGAACTTTTCCGCGCAGAGAGAGTTATGATTTTGTAAAAGAGAAGTGTGAATACACTTTTTATGACCCGGCCGTTGCTACGCCCGAATTAATTGCCGAAGTTTATAAAACCGTAAACGACCGCCATGCCGTAATTAGGTTGCTGGCTATGGCTAAGTCGGCCATAAGGCACAATATGAAAGCCGATCTGCATAAAATACGTATGCCGGTATCGCTGATATGGGGACGGAATGATAAAATTACTCCGCCGGAAGTAGCCGAAGAGTTTAATCAGCTATTGCCCGATTCGGAATTACAATGGATAGACAAGTGTGGCCATGCACCCATGATGGAGCATCCGCATGAATTTAACCGTCTGCTTAAGAATTTTTTAGACGGACGGAATATTTAAACTAAGATTATGTTTGCAGCCGAACTGATCAATGACGATATAATCCCACTTCATACCTCTGATAGTGTTCAGAAGGCTATGGAGCGTATGACGGAATTTCACGTAAGGCACTTGCCTGTTGTAAATGAACAGCAATTTTTAGGTTTGGTGGCTGAGCCGGATCTGATAGCTGAACCCGACACCCAAACAGCTATTGGCGCTATTGCCCTGTCGCTGGTTAATCCTTACGTACGCGAAGATCAACACATATACGATGTTATACGCTTGTTTTATGAGCAGCAGTTAACCATTGTACCGGTGTTGGATATCAAAAAAAATTACCTGGGTTGTATATCAATAAATGCAATGAATACCTGGTTTGCCCGGATAACTTCGGTTACTGATCCCGGCGGCATTATTGTATTGGAGATAAGCAATAAAAATAACTCGCTGGCGCACATGTCGCAGATAGTAGAGTCGGATAACGCGCAGATCTTAAGTTCGTATGTGCGTTCTTTCCCTGATTCAACAAAGCTGGAGGTGACTCTTAAAGTAAATAAGCAGGATATTTCAAGCATTATAGCCACCTTTTTAAGGTACGGATACGAAATTAAAGCCACCTTTAACCATAATGAACACCGCGACAGCGCGATGGATCGTTACGACGCGTTGATGAATTATCTTAATTTGTAGATGGTTCATAGTTCATGGATCATAGTTCATAGTAATAAATGTTTATAGTTGATGCATCATACCATCAACCTGACCACAATGGAACCATGAACTATCAACTATGAACCATGAACTATCAACTGTGATCCATGAACTAAAAATAAACTACGCATGAAAATCGCTATATACGGCCGCCAGTTTAATGATGCGGCAGTATTTCCTTACATACAGCAGGTGTTTGACAATTTGTTGCAGCACAATGTTGACATATATGTTCATCATCAGCTTAACAAACACCTGGAAGGAAAAATAAGCACCGTTGCTTATAACATTCTTAAAGAAAGCGACCCCATAAAGGATTTTATTGATGTGTTTTTAACCTTGGGTGGTGACGGTACGCTGCTGGATATGGTTAACCTGATAGGAAACTCGGGCGTACCTGTAATGGGTATAAACTTCGGCAGGCTTGGTTTTTTAGCAAGCGTAAACAAAAATGAGATCGCTTCAGCCATTCAGGCTGTGGTAAATAAAAATTTTACGCTGGATAGCCGGGCGCTTTTGAGTATAGATTCTGAGCAAAATATTTTTGGCGACAGTAACTTCGCGCTTAATGATGTTACCATCCACAAGCGCGATGATTCGGCGATGATAACCACCCATATGTTTTTGGATGGTGAATTTCTAAACTCCTATTGGGGAGATGGTATTATCATAGCAACACCGACCGGATCAACCGCTTATTCATTAAGCTGCGGCGGGCCTGTTATGTTCCCGGCATCAAATACGGTAATAGTTACACCGGTATCGCCGCACAATTTAAATGTACGGCCCATTGTACTGCCGGATACCAGCAGACTATCATTTGAGGTGGAGTGCCGCAGCTCAAACTACCTATTATCGTGCGATTCGCGCACTGCGGTGATTGATAGTACCATCCGTTTTGACGTGCATAAGGCCGATTTTGAGATGAAGCTTATCCGTTTAAGCAATGAAAGCTACTTATCAACGTTAAGAAACAAATTATTGTGGGGATTGGATACCCGCAATTACTAAATCTGTTGAATGCCGAAAATTTTAGCCGGTTTGCTTCTAACTTTCATTTGTGGCAGCGCTTTGGCGCAAAGCTGGGAAGTTGGCGCACGCATGGGCGGGGCCGGTTACATGGGCGATTTGAATACCAACAACCCGATAAAAGTATCAGGTATTTCTGCGGGAGGCTTTGTTAAGTATAACTTTAATCCATATTTGTCGGCCAGGTTAGGGTACACATTTGGCAATATTAATGCTGCCGACAGCCTATCTTCAAATCAGCAATTTAAAGATCGTAATCTTAGCTTTTCAACTAATCTGCACGAAGTAAGCCTTACCGGCGAGTTTAATTTTTTTGATTATGTGCCTTCTATCAGTAAAAACATGTTCACCCCCTTTGTTTTTGCAGGTATAGCAATGGTTAATTATAATCCAACAGCTATTTACGCTGATGCAAGATACAGCCTTAGACCGCTTATGACAGAGGGGCAGGGTACTCCTTACGGAAAAACTGCAATAGCGGTACCTTACGGTGCGGGTATTAAATACAATTTTTCGGGCAGGTTAAATCTGATAGCCGATATTGGATACCGCCATACACGTACCGATTATTTGGATGATGTTAGCGGCAACTATCCAAAGGTACCTTTAACGGATAATTTAGCGCGGGCGTTATCAGACCGATCTGGAGAGCGTACGGGTGTTTATATAGGTGCACCAGGCACACAAAGGGGCGACCAACGACGCTTTGATACTTACTTTTTTGTGGGGCTTTCATTGTCATATACCTTTATTACCTCAAAATGCTACTATTAGCATTTATATGTAAGTCATTGTTTTATGTTCAAAAACCAAAAATTTGACGGCATTTGTAACGGTAATTGCAATTAACTTTTCTTTTAAGCCTGTATACTAAAAAAGTACAAAGGAAGTTTTACCTTTGTCACCTGAAAAAAATGAAAAGTGTTATCGCGATAAAGTGATCGGACGACCGAATAGAGATGAGATATAAGGACCAGATTGATTTGTTAAGACTGCCCAAGCACATAGCCATTATAATGGACGGCAACGGGCGCTGGGCGAAAGAGAAAGGCAAATTAAGGGTATTTGGGCACCATAACGGTGTGGTTTCTGTACGCGATGTTGTAGAAGGAGCTGTTGAAGTTGGCGTGAAGTACCTTACTTTATATACCTTCTCTACCGAAAACTGGAACAGACCGAAATTTGAAGTGGCCGCTATAATGGAACTTATGGTTAATACTATCCATAAAGAGATAAAAACCTTTATGGATAATAACATACGGCTAAATGCCATTGGCGACCTGCAAAAACTTCCTGGTAAATGTTATAAGGAATTGACCAACGCTATGAATACCACGGCGGCAAACACCGGCCTGGTACTTACATTGGCGCTAAGCTATAGCTCTAGGAATGAAATTTTGCAAGCCGCGAAAAATATAGCCGCGAAGGTTAAGGATGGCAGTTTAAACGAAGCTGACATAGATGAAAGCGTATTTGCGGATAATTTGTATACGCACAACATGCCCGATCCGGAGCTGCTGATCAGAACCAGCGGCGAATACAGGATAAGCAACTACCTACTTTGGCAGATAGCTTATGCAGAATTGTATTTTACGCCGAAATTGTGGCCGGATTTCAGGCGGGAAGACCTCTTTGAGGCGATACTTGACTACCAGAAACGCGAACGGCGTTTTGGCTTAACCAGCGAGCAGATCAACTAAATTTTCTCGTTTAACAAATTTTAACAACTGTATAAATTATTTTTAGCCCACTAAAATATTCGAATGAACAAATTTCTGTTTGCTATTCTTTTTTCAATAATAAGTGTTGCTGCCCTGGCCCAGGGACCGGGCCGAAATAATTCCCGTCCTTCATCTACATCAGATACTTTAATATTAAATTATAACAGCCCCAAAGAGTTTATTATCGGCGGGATAACTGTTACCGGTACCACGCACCTGGATAAGGATATATTGATACAGATATCTAAACTGAATAAAGGGGATAAAATAGTATTGCCGGGCGAAGCTAACTCAAACGTGATAAAGGATCTGTACGCGCAACAGCTTTTTGATGAGGTGCAACTTAATGTTACCAGGATCAATCTTGATACTATTTATCTGGAAATTCAGGTAAGCGAGCATCCGCGCCTTTCAAAAATGCGCTTATTGGGTATCAGTAAGGGAAAAGCAGATGATGTACAAAAGAAGCTGAACGATAAAACAGGCAAAATTGTTAACGAAAACTTGTTGAATACTACCACATCTATTATTAAAAGGCACTTTCACGAAAAGGGTTATTTAAATACTGAAGTAACAATAAAACAACGCCCTGACCCCAGCGATACCACCAGTGTGATATTGGATGTAAACATTGACAGGAAAAAGAAGGTAATGATCCACAAAGTTACTTTTGAGGGCAACAAAGAGTTTTCAAAAGGTAGACTTAAAAAGTTTTTAAGTAAAACACGCGAACGCAGATTCTATAATATATTCGGCTCAAAAAAGTTTAAGCAGGATAAATACCAGGAAGATAAAGAGAACCTGATAGCTAAAATGCAGGAAAAAGGTTACAGGGATGCTGCCATTTTAAGCGACACGGTAACCAAACACGATGACCGTACGGTTGACGTGAATATAAAAATATTTGAGGGGCGTAAATACTATTTTGGCAACATAAAATGGTCTGGTAACGCACGGTATCCTAATGATATACTATCACGCGTACTCCGTATTGAAAAGGGCAATGTATTCAGCGAAGAACTGCTTAATAAAAGGTTAAGCGGCGGTGGCCCAAGCGGCGATGATGTCTCATCATTATATATGAATGATGGTTATCTTACATTTAACTCTGACCCGGTACAAACCAGGTTATATAACGACACAATTGACCTGGATATAAGAATTTACGAAGGCCCTCAATACACCATCAATCGTGTTACTATAAAAGGTAACGATGTAACCAACGATAAGGTTATACGCCGCGAATTGCAAACTATTCCGGGACAGAAATTTAACAAAGCATTGTTGATTGAAAGTACCAGGATAATTGGGCAATTGGGCAACTTTGATGATACTAAAACTGATCCTCGTCCGGAAAATCTAAATCCGGCAGATGGTACGGTTGACCTGCTTTATAACGTGGTTGAAAAACCATCGGATCAGGTTGAGCTTTCAGGCGGTTTTGGTGGTGGCCAGTTGGTGGGTACTTTAGGTTTAACTTTTAACAACTTTGCATTAAGAAACATTTTTAATCTTAAAGCTTACAGGCCTTTGCCAAAAGGTGATGGCCAGAAGTTAAGCATACGCGGTCAATCAAGCGGCAGAATTTATCAAAACTTCTCGTTCACTTTTTCTGAGCCGTGGCTTGGTGGTAAAAAACCAATCTATTTTGCCCTAACAGCGTATACGCAGTTGAGTTCAACAGGACAATATTACGCCAAGGACAACCCCAACTATAATTACCTTAGAATAAATGGCGTGGGCGTTACTTTGGGTAAACGTTTAAAATGGCCTGATAACCATTTCCAACTTAACTACTCATTAAACCTTGACCATTATTTCCTTGATAATTACAATGGTTACCTGTTTTCTAACGGTACGTCTTATAACATTAAACTTACGCAGGATCTGATACGTTCATCGCTTGATGCACCTATATATCCAACAACAGGTTCAAATATTAAGTTCACTATTCAGGCAACACCGCCATATTCGTTATTTAACAAGGTTAACTACAATATAGCTACGCCGGCACAGAGATATCATTTTGTTGAGTACTACAAATTTAAATTTGATGCGCAGTGGTTTACCAAACTTACCGGTAAATTGGTATTGATGTCGCAAATACGGTCAGGCTTCCTGGGTATGTATAATGCAAAGGTTGGCCCATCGCCATTTGAACGCTTTAAATTAGGTGGCGATGGTATGCAGAGCTATCAGTTTTTACAAGGTAGTGAGATCATAGGTTTAAGAGGTTATACAAACTTCTCTATAGTACCGTTGGGTAGTAATTACACAGCCTCTAATAACCCGGGCAGTACTATTTATAACAAATTTACTATGGAGGTGCGGCACCCTGTTATTGCCAGCCCATCAGCAACCATATTTATGCTGGCATTTGCCGAGGGTGGTAATACCTGGAACTCTTTTTCGCAATACAATCCGTTTAATGTAAGACGTTCTGTAGGGTTGGGAACGCGGATATTTTTGCCTATTTTTGGTTTACTGGGTCTTGATTACGGTTACGGCTTTGATGCCATACCGGGGCAGCCTCAAGCCAACAAGGGTCAGTTCAGCTTTTCAATATCACAAAGTTTAAGTGGTGGATTTAATTAATTGGAAAAAAATGAAGAGGAAGATAATTTTAGTAGTCGCATTAACGTTCCTATCGGTAACAGCAGCATTAGCACAGCGTTTTGCATATGTTGATTCGGAGTATATATTAAAGCATATACCCGATTATATTTCGGCACAAAAGCAATTAGGAGCATTATCTGATCAATGGCAAAAAGAGGTTGACGCCCGTTTTCAGGAAATAGACCGCTTATTTAAAGCCTACCAGGCAGACCAGCCCTTAATGACGGCCGAAGTAAAGAAAAGACGTGAAGAGGAAATTGTAGCTAAAGAAAAGGAAGCAAAAGATTTTCAGAGACAAAAATTTGGCCCGGAAGGTGAGCTTTCGCAGCGTAGCAATTCTGTTATTAAACCAATACAGGATAAAGTTGCAAAAGCAGTACAAGCCATGGCCGAAAATGAAAACCTGGACATGGTATTAGATAAAAACAGCGAAGTGATAATGTTATACGCTAATCCGCGTTATAACAAAAGCGACGAAGTGATTACCCGTTTAGGTTTAAAGCCTGGGGTACTTGCTAAATAAATTTATTATATATATAATCGCACTATTAATTAAACACGAGACAAAGAACAATGAAAAAAGTATTTAAAGTTGCCTTAGTTGCAGTATGCATGATGTTAGCGGGCAACTTTGCCAAGGCACAAGCTAAAGTAGGTTACATAGCACAAGAAGAGGTTATATCCGCGCTTCCTGAGACAAAAACCGTTCAAAAACAACTTGAAGAATATTCTAAAGGTTGGTCAGATCAATTAACGAACCTGAACAATGCCTATCAAAAAGCCATAAAAGATTATGGAGATCAGGAAAAAACAATGACTGATCCAGTCAAAGCGTCTAAAGTTGCCGAAATACAGGATATGCAAAAAAGACTTCAAGAGCAAGACCAACTGGCACGTCAGCAGGTTGAAGCAAAAAGCAGTGAATTGTCAAAACCTCTTTTTGAAAAAGTTAGAGCTGCAATTACCGCTGTAGCAAAAGAAAAAGGTTATGGGTATGTTATCAATACAAGCTCAGCAGACCAGGTATTGCTCGTTGCTCCCGATGGCGACAATTTATTGGCTGCAGTAAAACTTAAATTAGGTTTAAAATAATTCATCTCAATAAGAGTCATAAAGCGTCCTGATTTATCAGGACGCTTTTTTTATTTTCGTACTTTTGATTTATCAATGAGTAAACATCCTATAGGTATTTTTGATTCGGGTATTGGCGGGCTCACGGTTTTTAGATCAATAGCCGCGGCCTTGCCTGATTATGATTATATCTACCTGGGCGATAACAGCCGTGCGCCTTATGGCAACCGCTCATTCAATACCATTCATCAATATACCTGGGAGTGCGTGCAATGGCTGTTTGCACAGGGCTGTCCGCTTATTATACTGGCTTGTAACACGGCCTCAGCAAAAGCCTTACGAACCATCCAACAGAAAGATATGAAGGGCCTTGACCTGGCTAAAAGGGTATTAGGGGTTATACGCCCGACGGCAGAGGTGGTGGGCAATTATTCAAAAACGGGCGAGATAGGGGTGTTGGGTACAAACGGTACTGTACAATCCGAATCTTATCTGTTAGAAATAGAAAAATTCTTTCCTGACTTAAAAGTATATCAGCAAGCATGTCCGCTGTGGGTGCCCTTAATTGAAAGCGGAGAATATGAAAAACCGGGGGCTGATTATTTTGTAAAGGAATACCTTGATGGAATAATGGCAAAATCAGACAGCATTGATACTTTACTGCTGGCGTGTACGCACTATCCCCTTATTCAGGATAAAATAAAGGCCTATCTGCCTAAAAATGTACAGGTAGTGGCACAGGGTGATATTGTTGCCAATAGTTTAGTTGAGTACTTGCACCGCCATCCCGAAATGGAAAAAAACCTGAGCAATGGCCAAACCAAATTGTTCTACACCACAGATGATACCGGCGAGTTTGACCGCCATGCTTCGCGGTTCTTTTCAGCGCCTGTAACATCGTCGCATGTTTCCGTCAGTCAGCTGTCGTGTAAATAGCAGGTTAATAAACACTACCAATTTAGTCAACTATATTTAGGTAAGCTGCCTTATTTTACTTAGCATTTATTAAGTTTGCACCCAAAGCAAATTACAGGTTGAATTTTTACCTAACATATATTTTAGTTGCGGCGGGCTTATTTGCATTTTCTGCAGTATTTGCACTGTTTGCTGTATATGCCGAGCGTAAAGTTTCTGCCTTTATACAAGACAGGCTTGGGCCTACAGAAGTAGGCAAGTTTGGCCTGTTGCAAACGGTGGCTGATATTCTGAAGCTGCTGCAGAAAGAAATGATAGTGCCCTCAGCAGCTGATAAGGCGCTGTTTGTTGCAGCTCCTGCTATAATATTTATAGCGGTTTACCTGGGCTTCGCTGCGCTGCCATGGGCGCCGGGACTTGTTCCATCCAAAATAAATCTCGGTCTTTATTATATTTTCGCCATTATATCTGTGGAGACCCTGGGCATTTTAATGGCAGGTTGGGGTTCAAACAACAAATACTCCATATTAGGTGCCATGAGATCGGCAGCGCAGATCATATCATATGAAATACCTGCCGGATTTGCATTAATATCGGTGGTAATGATAGCGCAAACGCTTAACCTGCAGGATATAGCCATGCAGCAGGGTACATTATCTACAGAAGGTGTTAAATTTTTAGGCTTTTTGGATGTATCACATACAGGTGGCATTTTAGCGTGGAATATTTTCAGGGCACCCCATCTCATTATTGCGTTCGTCATCTATTTTATAGCATCGTTGGCAGAGAGTAACCGTGCGCCGTTTGATATCCCCGAAGCGGAATCAGAATTGGTATCAGGCTTTCACACAGAATATACAGGCTTACGTTTTGGTTTGGTATTTTTAGCCGAGTATTCCATGATGTTTCTTGTATCAATGGTTGCGGTGGTATTATTTTTGGGCGCGTGGAATACGCCGCTGCCAAATATTGGCGCAGTGCATTTGGCAGATTGGACGACTGGCATTGCGTGGGGAATATTTTGGATAGCAGTAAAAACTTTAATATTGGTAGGAGCGCAGATGTGGATCCGCTGGACCATACCGCGTTTGCGGGTGGATCAGTTGATGAACCTGTGCTGGAAAGTGCTTACACCGCTTGCTTTTGCCTGTATGCTGGCATCGGGAGTCTGGAGGCTGTGGTTAATGTAGTTTGATTTCGGATATCGGATGTTCGATGTCGGATTTAATATTTTGGTAATGAAGTAATCGGTGAAATCACAGTGCAAATCAGTGAAATCACAATAAATAAATGATAAGCAAAGCACTAAACGGATTTAAAACTACATGGAAGGGAATGTCTCTTACCATCAGCCACCTTTTTGCCTCAAACGCGAAGCGGAAGGTGATCCCGGTTAGCAACGATAATTATTTCAAACAGCTGGAGGGCACCAACACCATTCAATATCCGATGCAGGCGCTTGCAAGTCCCGAAGTGGGCCGCTATCAACTGGATGTAGAGATAGATGACTGTATTGTGTGCGACCTTTGCGCTAAAATTTGTCCGGTTGATTGTATAACCATTGAGCAGGTAAAAGCTACCGAACTGATTGGGCATACATCAGATGGATCTCCAAAACGTATTTACGCCGCCCAGTTTGATATAGACATGGCCAAGTGCATGTATTGTGGCTTGTGTACTATAGTTTGCCCAACAGAGTGTATTATAATGACCGATCAGTACGACAAGAGCGTATTTGAATTGAAGGACCTTAACTACGAGTTCGCTAACATGTCGCCTGAGGAGATCGCCGAGAAAAAGACTTTGCTTGAAAACCAACTGGCAGAGAAGCAAGCTGCTAAACTGGCTGCCATGAATAAACAGGAGGGCGGCGCATGAGTTTAGCCCAGGTGCTTTTTTATGCGATGGCCTTTATTGCGGTGGCATCGGCTTTATACGTGGCTGCTACCAAAAATTTAGTACGGGGCATATTTATGTTCTTTGTAACGCTTTTCGCACTTGCGGGCTTATATATTTTGGCTTTGGCCGATTTTGTGGCTGTTACCCAGATAGTAATTTATGTAGGCGGTATTTTAGTGCTGATATTGTTCGCGTTCATGCTTTCAGGTAAAGAAACTTTGAACAACCTTGGCGAGCAAAAAGATAAACTGATAAACAGCGGCAAAATACCGGGTATAATACTGGCTGTTTTGTTCTTTGTAGTAATGGTAGTTATGATATTAAAAATAGATGCGGATAACCTGGGTTGGATAAAACAGGCGGTAGCTACCAATAATGTTATTAAACCAACAGATAACGGTATCAACAACATTGGTATCAATTTAATGACCACCTATTTGCTGCCCTTTGAGGCTATATCTATTTTACTGATGATGGCCCTGATAGGCGCGGCACATATATCAAGAAAGGGGTCCGACGCATGATATCATTAAACGATTTCCTGATAGTTGGCGCTGCGTTGTTTTGCATAGGGCTGTACATGCTGCTTACCAAGCGCAACGCTATTCAATTATTGATAGGTATCGAGCTGATGCTTAACGCGGGTATTTTAAACCTGGTAGCATTTGGCAAGTTTGATAAGCTCAACAACGGCGGACAGATCTTCGCATTGTTTGCTATAGTACTGGCAGCAGCTACAACGGCAGTGGCTTTAGCTATTATATTAACTGTTTATAGAAAATATAAAACCATTGATCCGGGCAGGGTTAATAGTTTGAAAGATTAAATAATTGGGCACCTTTCAACCATATCAGCAAACCTTAATTATACTACTAGCATTAGCGGCTGTGTTGTTGCCTTTGCTTGCTTTTGTAATTAATGCTTGTTTGCCCGGCAAGAAAAATAAAGTGGCGGGCTGGGTATCAACATTGGCTATTTTGTTAAGCTTTGTTAGCGCCATTATAATCTTTACCAAACTGTGGAACCAGCCTCAACTGCATTGGCAGTTTAAATGGTTCACCATTGGTGCTACCAATTTATATGCCGGCATGTGGCTCAATAACCACTCGGTAATTATGCTGTTGCTGGTGCCGGCTATTGCCTTGCCGGTACATATTTACTCCACTGCTTACATGAAGCATGATGAGCGGTATAAACGCTATTTTACTTATTTAAGCCTCTTCTGCTTCAGTATGTTGGCTTTGGTAGTGGCAGATAGCATGATAACGTTTTATGTTTTCTGGGAGATGGTGGGTTTTTCATCATACCTGCTTATCGGTTTTTGGTTTACACGCGAGAAAGCGGTCAGCGCCAATAAAAAAGCCTTTATTGTTAACCGCATCGGCGACGTGGGTTTGCTGATAGCGATACTGATAATTTTTGTCCAGTCGGGCAGTTTTGATCTTAACCAATTATTTGGCAACGCCGGTTTAATAGCACAATCCCAAATCGTAAACGGCCTATGGGTAGGAGCAAGTGCAACATTGCCTGTATTTTGGCAGTATGTAGCCTGTGGCGGTGTATTCTTAGCCGTAGCTGCAAAAACGGCGCAGTTCCCACTACATACCTGGCTGCCCGATGCGATGGAGGGGCCAACATCTGTTTCGGCCTTGATCCACGCAGCAACAATGGTTGCGGCAGGAGTTTTCCTGTTAGGCAGGCTGTATCCTTTGTTCACACCAACAGAGTTAGATGTTTTGGCTGCGATAGGTTGCTTTACCGCGTTTATGGCCGCTACCATCGCCCTAACACAAAACGACCTGAAGCGTATATTGGCTTATTCCACTATATCACAACTGGGCTTTATGGTGATGGGTATGGGCATAGGAGCATACGCATCTTCGCTTTTCCACCTGGTTACACATGCTTTCTTTAAGTGCCTGCTGTTTTTAGTTACGGGGATTGTTATTCATCAAATGGCGCATATTAAAGAAGATAACGACCTCGATATAGATCCGCAAAGCATCCTTAACATGGGTGGCCTGCGTAAAAAGTTGCCATTCACTTTCATGACTGCCCTAATTGGTGCTGCGGCATTAATAGGCCTACCTCTTACTTCCGGTTTCCTTTCAAAAGATGGTATTCTGATACAATCAGTTGATTGGGCCGAGCAGCGCAGCTTTTGGCATATGCTTGTACCCATTGGCGCTATATTAACCACCGGTTTAACGGCATTTTATGTAACCAGGCTTATTGTTAAAGTATTTTTCGGGAGGTTTAAATTGGAACAATTTCATCCTCACATTAAATATCACATCAGCGATGGCGGTTGGCAATATACAGTGCCGTTATTTATGCTGGCAGTTTGTAGCTTGTTTCCGATATTCTCTTTTAATCCCATTGCGTACGAGGACGCCTGGGTGTTCAATGGTTTCTCTACCGAGACCGGTTTGGATAGGGTTAATATTTTTCATACGATCATTCCATGGGGCGTTAATATTTTAAGCGTGTTTGTAATTTATTTTGCCTATTCGGTTTATGTAAAGCGTAATTCGTGGTCGGCGCCGCAAAATTCGTTTTTATATAAGTTGAGTTACAACCAATGGTACTTTGATGCCTTTTACAACAAGGTTATTGTTGGTGGGGTGCTAATGGTAAGCCGCGCATCTTCTTGGTTTGACCGTAATATAATTGACGGATTTATTCACCTCTTATCAAATCTGGTCATTGGGTTATCAAAAGCCGCTGCTTGGTTTGATTACTATATTATTGATGGCGTATCGCGCCTGCTCACCTTTATTGTACGGATAACGAGTAACTTTATACGTTACTTTCAAAGCGGTAAAATACAGTACTACCTTTTTAGCATGATGGCGGTTGTGTTGGTGCTGTTTATTTATTTATTATTGGATATTTAAAAATGAATATACTAACCCTATTAATTTTTATCCCTCTGCTATTCGGCGTTGTTATAGCCGCTATACCGTCAGATTGGCGGCGAAGCTTCAGGTATATCACGCTATTGGCAACGCTAGTTCAATTGGCTATCAGCATTTATATCTATTTTAACTTCAAAACCGGCCATGATTTTGCAGGGGTTGCTAACGAGGCGCAGTACCAGTTTGTACAAAAACTGCCCTGGATAAACCTTAACCTGGGTTCGTTGGGCGTAATGCAGATAGATTACTTTGTAGGGATAGATGGCATTTCGCTGCCCATGCTGGTGATGACGTCGCTGGTGTTGGTTATAGCCGCTTTAGCTTCCTGGGAAATAAAAAGCAATATCAAAGGTTTTTTTATTCTGTTTCTGATATTGGATATGGCAGTCATCGGCGTATTCTGTGCGCTGGATTTCTTCCTGTTCTACATTTTTTATGAGCTGATGCTGCTGCCGCTTTATTTCCTGATAGGGATGTGGGGTGGTGTGCGCCGCGAATATGCCGCAATAAAATTCTTCCTGTATACTTTGTTCGGTTCGGTATTTATGCTGTTGGTAATGATAGGGCTTTATCTGTCGGTTACAGATCCCGCCACCGGTAACCATACCTTCAACATGGTGCAGATGATGAATCCCGGCAACTACAACCCCGGTTCCATATTTTCTGTGATGACGCACCAAACGCTGTTCGGTATTCCGGCGAGAGTAATTGGTTTTATTGTGCTGTTTGTGGCCTTTGCTATTAAGGTACCTGTAGTGCCGCTGCACACCTGGCTGCCCGATGCTCACGTAGAAGCGCCTACACCTGTGTCCATAATTCTTGCTGCCATCCTGCTTAAAATCGGTGGATACGGTATCATAAGGTTCTGCCTGGGCATATTCCCTGACGTTGCCGTTTCCGGCGCGTTCTGGTTAGGATTGTTAGGCGTTATCTCCATATTATATGGAGCCTTTAACGCCCTTGCGCAGCGCGATCTTAAAAAAGTGGTGGCCTATTCCTCCGTATCACAAATGGGATTTGTTTTGTTAGGCATTGCCTCGCAAACCGCCGAAGGTTTAAGCGGCGCGGTAATACAAATGGTGAGTCACGGCTTTTTATCTGCCATGCTGTTCTACCTGGTAGGGGTAGTGTATAATAGGGTGCATGACAGGGATATTTACAACTTCAGAGGTTTAGCCAGCCTGATGCCAAAATATACGGTATTCATCATGATAGCATTTTTTGCTTCATTAGGATTACCCGGCTTTTCCGCCTTTATTGCCGAGGCGTTTTCGTTGGCCGGCGCATTTAAGTCGCCGTCAGTTAATGGCTTATTACCCTATTGGATGGCTGTATGCGGTGCAGTGGGTATTCTATTCAGCGCAGCTTACTTTTTATGGACACTGCAACGGGTATTTTTTGGTTCACTATCATTAAAAGGTGGCGAAACATGGAAAACTGCGTTGGTTGATCTTAACCGCCGCGAATTGACAGCGCTGATACCGCTGGCCGCCGCTACGTTAATATTAGGCATAATGCCATCGCTGGTTTTTGATAAGATAAATGATTCTGTACTGGCGCTGGTTCAGTTTTTACAGATAGGCAAATAAATTCTTTGCATGATTATGGAAAAAGGCGTGCGAATACATCCTGTTGTTGTGAACCCTCTTACGGGGCACCAATTAACCGGATTATTTACTTAAACAAAAGATCATGCTAAAAAAACTAACCCTTATAATTTGCCTTGTAGTTTTTGCTACCACAGTTAAAGCCGATGATGGGCAAAAGGTGGAATCAAAAGTTCAAAAAGTTACTGTATTTTTAAATGGCGCGCAGGTTACACGCACTGCTACCGCTCAAATTGCAGCGGGCACTTCAACCTTAATATTCGGCAATATCTCGCCTGATATTGATGTGCAGAGTTTACAGGTACGCGCTGCCGGCGATTTTACTATCCTATCAGTAAAAAATGAACTCAATTATTTAGACGAACAAACCCGGCAAAATGGAGTGCTGACCTTGCAGGCCCAGCAAAAGGCGATAAGAGATAAAATTGCTTTTCAAAATACTTTGCGGGCAATTGATAGTAAAGAGGAGGAAATGCTATCAAAAAATCAAGTAGTAAGTGGTGATAACGCAAGTCTTGACTTGATAAAGCTAAAACAGGCGCTTGATTTTCAAACAGCAAGACTAACGGAAATAAAAAAACGCGAGATAGCTCAAAATGAAGAGATAACCAGACTTACCACAGAACTCAAAAAATACGACAAGCAAATAGCCGATGCCCTAAAAGGCAGCAGTAAAGCAACCGGCAACATATTAGTTACTATTTCATCAAAAGCGGCTACTTCAACTACATTTACCTTAAGCTACGTTGTAAAAAATGCGGCCTGGTACCCGACTTATGATATTCGTGCAAAAAATGTGAACAGTCCCATAGCGATAGCTTATAAAGCCAATGTTAGCCAGCAAAGCGGCGAGGAATGGAAAAATATCAAGCTTACGCTATCAACAGGAAACCCAACCGTTAGCGGCAGTAAACCACAGCTTGATCCTTATTATCTTAACTATGGCATGTTTTATCAATCCAACAATGCTATAACAAAAGTTAGCGGGACTGTTTTTGATAATCAAAACCGCAGTTCATTGCCTGGCACAACGGTGAGGGTTAAAGGGACATCTATTGCTACGGCCACGAACGCTGATGGTAAATATACTATTCAGATACCAGGCGGCGCTAATCATGTATTGGAATTTCTAGCTCTTGGTTATGAATCAATCGAACAACCCGTTAATTCCACCACTATTAATGCTGGACTTAATGCGTCAGCCACAATGCTTAATGAAGTTGTAATAACCAATTCAGATTTTTCCAATCAATTAGCTGGCCGCGTAGCAGGCTTAAATGTAACAAAAGCAAGATTAAACGGAAAAGACTTTACCACCACCCCCATAGTCGTAAACCAAACCGAAAACCAAACCAACATTGAGTTTAATATTGACGATCCTTATACTATCCCCGGCGATGGTAAGCAATATTTAGTTAACGTAAGCGAAGTAGAATTACCTGCTACCTACCAATATTACACCGCGCCTAAATTAAGTACTGATGTGTTTTTAACCGCCAGCTTAACCGATTGGAATAAATACAACTTCCTTTCGGGCGAAGCTAACTTGTTTTTTGAAGGTACATTTATCGGTAAATCATTAATCGATACTCAGGTTTCCAGTGATACCTTAAATCTATCGTTGGGCGTTGATAAAAATATTGTGGTCACCCGTACACTTCAAAAAGACCTTGCCGAAAAGCAAAGCCTTGGGTCGAACAAAAAGGAAACTAAAAACTGGCAGATCGTTGTAAAAAATCGTAAAAATCAACAGGTCAATCTGTTGGTGGAAGATCAGGTTCCGGTTTCACAAAACTCAGCCATAGAGGTTGAAACACAGGAATTATCTGCAGGCAATATGGATAAAACTACAGGCAGGGTTTCATGGAATTTAACATTAAATTCGCAGGCAGAAAAGAAACTCGATTTAAAGTACCAGGTTAAATATCCCAAAAATCAACAAGTAATAGTTCAATAAACACATGCACGAGCTACTGCCACACATACCAACGCAATTACAAGGCATCCTGGGCGATTTGCATTATTTCGTCCCTGAGATATACCTTGCGGTGATATTTGTGGTAGTACTTTTGGCTGATCTGCTGGTGGGTAAAACCTGGGCAAAAGTGTGTAAAGCATTGGCCTTAACAGGTATGCTTGCTGTTATAATCCAGGTTTTAGCCCAGTTGGTCGAACTAAAGGATGACGCCGGACTTTTGTTTGACAGAATGCTTGTCCACAGCCACACTTCATTAATTTTCAGGTTGATAATTGACGTATCAGCATTTATACTGCTCCTGTATTTTGACTGGGACAAAAAGCTAAGGCATCACAGCAAAGGCATGGGAGACCTTTACTCTATTACCATTGTATCGGTTTTCGGGCTGCATTTAATGACAATGGCATCCAATCTGCTCTCGGTTTATCTGTCTATAGAGATGGTTTCTATCGCGTCATACCTAATGGTGGCGTATCGCACAGAAAATGCTTTCAGCGCTGAAGCCGGTTTAAAATACGTGTTGTTTGGCGCCGCTGCATCGGCCATTATGTTGTATGGCATATCATTGTTGTATGGCTTAAGCGGTACGTTGGGTTTGTTTGATGCCGGTTTTATTGAAGGGTTAATTAAAGCCAATTCTGTAGCAGTGTCATTCGCTATAGTACTTATTCTGGTAGGCATAGGTTTTAAACTGTCGTTTGTTCCGGCTCATTTTTGGGTGCCCGATGTTTACCAGGGAGCACCTACACCGGTTACCGCTTACCTTTCAACGGTACCTAAAATTGCCGCCTTTGGCCTGCTCATTAATTTTTTAACACCTTTTATATCTTCCGAAGGTTGGAAATCCTTTGATTTTAGAGTGGCGCTTTCAGTCATCGGTATAATTACCATGATAGCCGGAAATTTTGCAGCGGTTATGCAAAAAAATGCCAAGCGGATGCTCGCCTATTCAAGTATCGGCCATACAGGATTTGCTTTAATGGCCATTGTGACTTTTAGTGTAGAAGGTATCAATACATTAACTTTTTATTTAGCTGTTTATGCAATAGCAAATATTGCTGCACTTGCCTTGGTTAGCTATTTTGAACACATAACCGGCTCTGATGATATCGAAAATTACAAAGGTTTAGGCTTTAAATATCCGGCAGCATCGGTTTGTTTCGTAGTTATCCTTATTTCGTTGACAGGTTTGCCTGTAACCGCAGGTTTTAATGCTAAACTCTTGGTTTTTTCGTCCGTTTATGGTGTTTATCAACAAAATAATAATATTTTCTTACTGTTATTAACTATAACGGGTGCGTTAACAACAGTGGTGTCGCTATTCTACTACATAAAAATACCACTTAGCCTTTTCCTGAAACGGTCAGAAATTATTGATGCTCCCACTGCTCCCCGCAATTTATTGGTGTTGGCCATAGTTGTTAGTTCCGTTCTTGTGCTTTTTGGTATTTTTCCCTCATTAATTGTAAATTTTTTATAAAAAATCCCTTTTTTATTAACATTTATCAATAAAATTCAATTTTATTTACTTTATATGTGATATAAATCATAATTTCAGCCACTTTTTAAATTTAACTACAAATTATATCGATGAAGCGTTACTTTCCTTTTATTCTGATACTCGGTGCGCTGGTATTAACCTTTCTTTTTCCTTCTGTTGAGGTAGATAAAACAGCAAAAGCCACTTATAACACAGGCGACACCGCCTGGATGCTGATGTCTACCGCACTTGTTTTGATAATGACGCCCGGTCTGGCTTTCTTTTACGGCGGTATGGTTAATAAAAAGAATGTTATTTCTACCATGCTGCAAAGCGTGGTCTGTATGGTTATCATCACTGTAATGTGGGGGATATTTGGTTTCAGTTTAGCTTTTGGCGATAGTATAGGCGGAATAATAGGCAACCCATCCACTTTTTTTATGATGAAGGGAATGCTGAGTAACAACACCTGGCCTTTGGCGCCTACAATACCGTTGCTGTTGTTTGCCATGTACCAGTTAAAATTTGCCATTATTACCCCGGCGCTTATTACCGGAGCATTTGCCGAGCGTATCCGCTTCAATTCATATATACTGTTCCTTTGCCTTTTCAGCATATTTATATTTTCGCCTTTGGCGCACTCCACATGGCACCCTGATGGTATTCTGTTTAAATTAGGGGTATTAGATTTTGCCGGTGGTACCGTTGTGCATATGTCTGCCGGCTGGGCAGCGTTGGCATCAGCTTTATATCTTAAAAAACGGAATGAGCAAAGTCATTCTCCTGCCCGTATCACTTATGTATTAATTGGTACCGGATTATTGTGGTTCGGTTGGTTTGGCTTTAACGCCGGTTCGGCTTTTGGCGCTAATCATTTGGCGGTAACAGCTTTGGCAACCAGCACGACAGCATCAGCAGCTGCAGGCTTAACCTGGATATTTTTTGACATGCTGCGTGGCCGTAAACCATCAGCTATGGGTACCTGTATAGGCGCTGTGGTTGGTTTGGTAGCTATAACCCCGGCAGCAGGTTTTGTGTCGGTTCCGCATTCATTGGCTATCGGTATTATATCATCAGTGGTAAGTAACCTGGTAGTTGAGTGGCGCACCCGTACATCTATTGATGACACGCTTGATGTGTTCCCTTGCCATGGCGTAGGCGGTATGGTAGGTATGCTGCTTACGGGTGTATTTGCTCACACTAACGTTAACTCGGCTAACACAACCGGAAATGGGTTATTCTTTGGCGAAACCCATTTGTTTCTGATACAATTATTTGCCATGGTTATCGCGTCGGTATTCGCGTTCTTCGGCTCATTACTGTTGCTGAAAGTGACAGATATGATATCGCCTTTACGTGTTTCTAAAGAAGATGAAGTGATAGGCTTAGACATCAGCCAGCATGGCGAGAAACTATAACTATTTCAGTATTGAAGATCATAGCATTTTAAATCCAAACAAAAAGCCGGCACTATGTACCGGCTTTTTGTTTGGAACCTATTGCTGTAACGTATCTTATAATGCTTAAATCCCGGTAATAACAGTTTAAACAATTTAATACTATTTAATGACAGTATTGTTAACGCAACTTTACGATAAAGTTATAACTTTGCCCGCTCATTACCAATCATGAGCGATCAGATTAAACATGAATGCGGTGTGGCATTTATCCGCTTACTAAAGCCACTCTCTTATTATCAGCAAAAATACGGCACTGCGCTGTACGGCTTAAACAAACTGTATCTTTTAATGGAAAAACAACACAACCGGGGCCAGGATGGCGCGGGCGTTGCTACCATTAAATTAGATATAGCTCCGGGTAAGCGGTATATAAGCAGGCACCGTTCAATGGCATCAAATGCTGTGGCAGATATTTTTGAATACATACAGAAGAAATTCGCCGATATTCAAAAAGAAATGCCCGAAAAGCTGCAGGATGCCGAATGGTTGAAAGAGCACGTTAGCTTTACCGGCGAAGTTTTATTAGGTCACCTGCGTTACGGCACACACGGAAAGAACAGCATCGAAAGCTGCCATCCTTTTCTGCGTCAAAACAACTGGATGACACGTAACCTGGTAATTGCGGGCAATTTCAACATGACGAATGTTGATGAGCTATTGCAGCAATTATACGACTTAGGCCAGCATCCAAAAGAGAAGGCCGATACCGTTACTGTTTTAGAGAAGATAGGCCACTTTTTAGATACCGAGAACCAAGGCTTGTTTGATCAATACAAACGCGAAGGACTGGATGATAACATGCAGATCAGCAACCTTATCGCCAATGATATGGATGTGGCCAAGATCCTCACCAAATCCGCCCGTAACTGGGATGGTGGTTATACCATTGCCGGTATCTTCGGTCATGGTGATGCGTTTGTGATGCGCGATCCGGCTGGTATCCGTCCGGCTTATTACTATTATAACGATGAGATAGTAGTGGCGGCATCTGAACGCCCTGCCTTGCAAACCGCATTTAATATTCCTATTGATGACATCAAAGAAATAAAGCCTGGTCACGCCCTTATTGTTAAAAAGAATGGCAGGATCAGCGAGGATATGTTTAGTGAGCCGCAGGAAAGAAAAGCTTGTTCGTTTGAGCGGATCTATTTCTCTCGTGGCAGCGATGCATCAATTTATCGCGAACGCAAGCAGTTAGGTCGCTTGCTTTGCCCGCAGATATTGGATGCAGTTAATCATGATATCAAGAATACCGTATTCTCTTACATTCCGAACACCGCCGAGGTGGCTTTTTATGGAATGGTAGAGGGCGTACACAAATACATAAAAAAATACCAACGCGACAGGCTGCTTAACCGCGAAGACAAGATAAGTGAAGAAGAACTAACCGAAGTGCTTTGCATGGCACCACGTGTTGAAAAAATAGCCATTAAAGATGTTAAGCTCCGCACCTTCATTACGCAGGATGCCGACCGCAGCGAGATGGTGGCCCATGTTTACGATAGCACTTACGGGCTTATAAAAAACGGTACCGACACGCTGGTGATACTGGATGACTCCATCGTTCGCGGTACTACATTGAAGCAAAGTATCCTTAAAATTCTGGATAGGTTGGGCCCTAAAAAAATAATCGTGGTATCGTCTGCTCCGCAGATACGCTATCCTGATTGCTACGGCATTGATATGTCGCGGATGGGTGAGTTTGTGGCTTTTGAGGCAGCTATAAGCTTGCTGAAGGAGCAGGGCAAAGACAGCGTTATACTGGACACTTATCAAAAGTGTAAAGACAGTGCCTCATTACCTAAGGAGCAGGCCAGCAATTACGTTAAGGCTATTTACGAGCAATTTACAGATCAGCAGATATCAGACCGTATAGCGCAGATCATTACGCCGAAAGAGATCAACTGCGAGGTGCATGTAATTTACCAGACTTTGGATAACCTGCACAAGGCCTGTCCTGACCATACCGGCGACTGGTATTTTTCGGGTAACTTCCCAACTCCGGGTGGTAACAAGGTGGTTAACCGCGCCTTTGTTAACTGGATGGAAGGCAAGAACCAACGCGCATACATGTAAGATTGCAGGTGATCCAAAAAATATGCGTTACCCTTGTTTAAAAAATTCAATTGTCTGATTATTAGAATATTTAATTCTTTGAGTTGCAACAACTTTTAAGTCAGTAAACTTAGCTATAAATAGTATGTAAGTGTCTTGTTTTCAATATGTTGAAAATTTAATAAATCGACACTTTTTTGGATCACTTTGGATCATTTTGGATCACCCTTGGATCGATTTTTTTCAAATACAAAAAGCCCCTTTCTTTTCAGGAAAGGGGCTTTTATGTATAAATACTATCGGCTCAATAACACCACAGTAAATGCAACTATAGCCGGAAGTGCCTGAACAAAGAATATCTTTTTAGATGAGGTTACAGCACCGTAAATACCGGCAATAATCACACATCCCAGAAAAAATAGCGCGACGTTATTTTGCCATATCGCATCGCTAATAAATAAGCTCCAAACAAGCCCGGCAGAGAGAAAGCCGTTATAAAGACCCTGATTAGCTGCTAATATTTTGGTTGGTGTGAACAGATCTTGCGGCAAACTTGTAAATACCTTTTTACCTACGCTTTCCCACCCGAACATTTCAATCCACAGTATGATAAGATGTTCTATTGCAATAATGGCAATGAAGATTTTAGCTGTTTCTATCATACCGTAATATTAAACAAAAAAGACCTCTAAAATCAGAGGTCTTTTTAGAGATCTTTTTATTGAAGCTTAGAACAACATTTCCGCTGGCGGCTTAACACCTTTTAAACGCAGGTAAGGCGTGGTTTGGCCACGGTGGTGAGTTTGGTGCTCAAACGCTTTTGCAAAAGCCAGCCCTTTTGTGGTTTTCATGGTAAACAGGGTTATTTCCTGTGTCAACTCAGCAACCGGAACGCTTTGAATCGTGGCAATAGCATAATCATAGCTATCTAGTACCGCTTTTGTTACAGCTTCTTTTGTTGGTGTTACTGTATCTTCCAATTTTGTCTGGGCCGGAGGGGTTTTACCTACAGCACTGGCAGTAAACATATAGTTAGCGTCTGCCAGGTGCAGCATTTGCTTTGCAAATGAGCGCACATCCGGGGTAGCTTGAAACGTATAACCATCTGCCGGCATGGCATCTAAATAAGCTTTAGTGTAAGCTTTGGCGCGGGTCCATTCTGCAATATTTTGTTCCTTGGTTATCTGCGCAAAGGCGGTTGTACAGGCAATGGCCAGCATACCGAATAAAAGTGTCAGTTTTTTCATGTGAGTTTAATGGTTTTTTGTTTGTTTTTAAAGTTAGCTAAAAATATTTCTATCCATTTTCAGTTTTGCGTCATTTTACCCGGTATTAAAAAGGCATCAGCCTGTTACCAAAATAAAGCTCTTTATAAGGCCGCCATTCTGCATGCTCTGCAAAAGTTTCGCGGTGTAGTATCGTCAGGCTGTTGGCTTTAAAGCTGGTTTCGTAATTGCTGTTTTCAAAATAGGGCCACAGCTTTTTAAATGCCGAAGGCGAAATGTTTTTTAAAACAGTGATATGAGGTACAAAATCTGCTTTAATGCCCATCTGCTTGCGCAATAACTTAAACCAATTATGGTTGGGCGGCATTACATCTACATTGGCATAAATGGTAAAACCCACAGCACCATGCTTAAAAAAGTTAAAATTCTTAATCTGTAATTCGGCCGGCTGCATTGTTTGCAGGCGTTTTTCCATTTGGAGCATAAAAGGATCAACCATAAATGGTTTGCAACGCTGCTGATGGTATATGCTGATGTGTGCAATGGAATGCATCCCCATAAATAGCCCTATCTTATTTGCAGATGCGCGTTTGTATTTGCTTATCTGCTTAATAACCTCGTCGGGCGGAGAAATGATCATCAAGTAATCTTTATAGCTTTCCATTTCGTTGTACAGATAACGCCCGCAATTTTGCTAAAAATATTAGTATTATAAAATTTATTTATCGACATTTGTGTTATGGAACACAAGCGGTGGATAGTACATATTGACCTTGATTCTTTTTTCGTTTCTGTTGAGCGAAAGTTTGATCCATCGCTTATTGGTAAGCCGGTGTTGATTGGTGGCTCTGCCGAGCGGGGTGTGGTGGCATCATGCAGTTACGAGGCGCGTAAATTTGGCATCCACTCTGCCATGCCTATGAAACAAGCCATGCGTTTGTGCCCACACGCAACGGTTATCCGTGGGTCGCATGGGCTTTATTCTGAAGCCTCTCGCGAGGTTACGCAAATCATCCATGATAGTGTTCCGCTTTATCAAAAAACGTCTGTAGACGAGTTCTATATCGACCTGACGGGTATGGACCGTTACCATGACAGTTACCAACTGGCTACCGAATTGCGGCAACGGGTTATCCGCGAAACAGGTCTGCCTATTTCCTTCGGGATGGCCTCCACCAAAACCGTTGCAAAGATGGCGACAAACCAGTCTAAACCTAACGGACAATTGCTGATACCACACGGTAGCGAAGCAGCGTTTATGGCGCCGTTGCCCATCCGTAAAATACCTATGCTGGGCGAAAAGGCCTGCGAAAAATTGTACCAGTTTGGAATTGAAAAGATAGAACACCTGCAAAAAGCCGATGTACGTTTTCTGGAAACCATTTTCGGCAAGTTTGGTCGCAATATTTGGGAGCGCGCACATGGGTTGGACGAAAGCGAGATCGAACCGGGGCACGACCGCAAATCCATGTCGACCGAAAATACTTTTCATAACAACGTTGCTGATGCCAAAACGTTGGAGTCTACTTTGGTATCAATGACGGAGGAGTTATCATCAAAGCTGCGCCGCGAAGGCTTGTTAAGCTCCTGCCTGGCTATCAAACTGCGCTACGCCAATTTCGAAACGCATACCGTGCAGGAAAAAATCCCCCTTACAGCGGCTGAGCATATATTGATACCCGGTGTAAAAAACCTGCTTAAAAAAGCCTGGAACCAAAACCGGCCGGTGCGTTTAATAGGGGTAAGGTTAAGTAATTTAACGCAAGGCAGCTACCAGATCAACCTGTTTGAGGATAACGAGGAGCGCATCAGATTGTACCAGGCTATGGATACCATCAACTTTAAGTTTGGCGATAAAACCGTTTGCAGGGCCGCCGGTATGGCTATTGGGACAAGGAATTTTAATCCGTTTATGCGGGGGTGAACAAGCGGGCGAGTTTACTCACCCGACTTCGCTGCGCTTGTCACCCTATCTTCCGCAAGCGGGAAAGAGGGGGCCGGGCAAAAAAATAGAAAAACAAAATAACATCTTTCACCCTCTTTCCGCCTACAGCGAAGAGAGGGTCGACCAGCGAAGCGTCGTCGGGGTGAGTAAATCTGCGCGCGATAGTCTGCGCGCTTATTTCCTAATATCTATCAACGTACCCGATAACACATATTTAAACAACGTATCCATATCCTTGTTGCTTAAAGCAATGCAGCCGTTTGTCCAATCTTTCGCATTAACCCGATCCGGTTGTGTGCCGTGGATCATTACGCCTACACCCGGTTTAATGTTCCGTTTAATAGCGTAAGCCTTATCTATGGCATTGGGATAGGAGATCCAGAAGCTTTTATAATATTTATCCTCTCTGTCGGTCTTATTGTCTACATAATAAACGCCTTCAGGGGTTCGCCAGTCACCCTCCTTTTGTTTATCACCTATAGGATTTCTTCCGAGGTCTATCTCAAACTTAAAAATACCTTGGCCCTTTCGCTGAAGCAGCATTACTCTGCGGCTTTTGAACACCAGGATACTGTCGGCCGTTGAAAATGTTGCGGCAATGTCCCTGAATTTTTCTTCGTTTGTTTTTTTAACGTCCCTGTTCCTGAAAGCCTTCCAACGGGGCCAGCGGGCAATTGCATAATCATCGCGCTTTAAGGTCTCTAATCCCATTGCTGTATACCGTTGCAATTTAAAAACCTTGCGGTTTCTGTAAATCATCCCTTCGTTGTTAAATATAACGGCAATGTATTGCCTGAAATTAAGTTTATTGCCTGCATCATCAATTACAATTTGCGTGGTGTCAATGCCTTTAGGCATCATTTTCATGATAGAACCAACATCAAGTGGCAACTCTTCATCAGATCCCGGAGTGTGGCAAGCACCTATGCATAGCAGCAGTAACAGGGCAGAAAAAAAATAAGGTTTTAAAAGAGGCATAGGTTAAAGATAACGAAATAGTTAGTTATGGCAACAGTCGATGTACACACAATAGAATAGATGTAAATAAATAATGCTTATCTTAATGCCGCTAAGCAACGCATCACAACACTTATGGCAAACCCCGGTACAGAACAGTTAAAGCGAGTTTTAAAGCCGGTGCACCTGTGGGCAATAGGGGTGGGGTTGGTAATATCAGGTGAGTACTTCGGCTGGAACTACGGCTGGGGAGTATCAGGCACCATCGGCATGCTGATAGCCACCCTGGTTATCACGGTGATGTATATCACCTTTATTTTTAGCTATACCGAACTAACGGCCGCAATACCGCATGCAGGCGGCGCGTTTGCCTATGCTTACCGCGCCATGGGGCCGTTTGGTGGATTGATAGCCGGGTATGCAACCCTTATCGACTTTTTATTAGCAACACCCGCCATTGCCGTTTCATTAGGCAGTTATATGCATTTTCTGTATCCGGCTATACCAATAGTGCAGTCGGCGCTGATTTTTAATACGGCTTTTATTTTGCTGAATATATCTGGAGTAAAGGAGTCGGCTGTGTTTTCGGTGTTTATAACGGTACTGGCGGTAGCCGAATTGTTACTATACATCGGCGTAATAGCCCCTCATTTTAAAATGGAGAATTACCTTACTGATCCAATGCCTTTTGGCTGGGCGGGTGTGTTTGCAGCACTGCCATTTGCGGTTTGGTTCTACCTGGCTATTGAGGGAATGGCGATGGTTGCTGAAGAAGTGAAAGAGCCAAAAAAGAACATCCCGAAAGGATATATTTCTGCGTTGGCAACGTTGGTGCTGCTGGCCCTGGCGGTAATGATTTTAACCGGCGGTTTATCCGACTGGCACAAACTAAGTAACCTTGATTACCCTTTACCCGAAGCTATCGGACTGGTGATGGGCAAAACCGCTGGTTTAACAAAAATATTTGCCAGCATAGGCCTTTTCGGGCTCATCGCTTCGTTACACGGTATTATCCTGGCATCATCACGACAGATATTTGCCATGGCGCGCAGCGGCTATTTACCTGTTGGACTGGCAAAGGTGAATCATAAATTTAAAACGCCGCATTGGGCAATTATAGCAAGCGGTGTGGTAAGTTTTATTGCAATAATTAATGGCACTACGGCACAGATTATTGTACTATCGGTATTAGGCGCAGTAGTAATGTATATGATGAGTATGCTGAGCCTGTTTATTTTACGGAAGAAGGAACCTAATTTAGACAGGCCTTTTACATCGCCGTTTTACCCTGTGTTTCCGGCTATCGCTTTGTTGTTATCTGCCGTTTGTCTTGTTTCTATTATCTATTTTAATATTAAAGTAAGCCTTATATTCTTTGCTTTACTAGCTGTTGCGATAGCTATTTTTATGCTGATGGGAAAACATAAAGTGAAGATAATGAATGACGACTTATTAGGATAATTATTGAATTATTGGGTTATTGAATTATTGATTGAGTGATTAATTATTGAATTAGATAACCACTAATGACCAATGACCCAATGACCATCAACCATGATCTATGAACCACCAATCATGAACCAACATGTACCGCCATACCATAAAAAATAAGGTATACAGCTTTGCCGATCTGAAAACGCTGCTGGCAAAGGCATCGCCGTTCCGGTCGGGAGATGAGCTGGCAGGGGTATGTGCTTCCAGTTATGAGGAAAGGGTTGCGGCACAGATCACTTTGGCGGATGTGCCTTTAAAAGCTTTTTTGAATGAGGCGCTGATCCCTTATGAACAGGATGAGATAACACGGTTGATCATCGATAGCCATAGTCAGAAAGCTTTTTTGCCTATCAGTCATTTTACGGTGGGGGAGTTTTATGAGTGGTTATTAAACGATGAAACGAATGGAAATACGCTCAATGCTGCATCACCAGGCATAATACCCGAGATGGCCGCTGCAGTGTGCAAACTAATGCGCAACCAGGACCTTATCGCGGTAGCAAAAAAAATAGAAGTTGTTACTAAGTTCCGTAATACAATTGGCCTAAACGGTCACTTCTCTACACGTTTGCAACCCAATCACCCTACAGATGATCCAAAAGGTGTTGCTGCCAGTATTATTGATGGCTTGCTTTACGGCAGCGGAGATGCGGTTATTGGCATTAACCCTGCTACTGATAGTCCCGCGGCAGTGGCGGGTTTATTAACGCTGATGGACAACCTGCGGCAGCGGTTTGCTATACCTACGCAAACTTGCGTGTTAAGCCATATTACAACCACCATGCAGTTGCTTAACCAGGGTGCTCCCGTTGATCTTTGTTTTCAATCTATAGCCGGTACGCAAATGGCTAATAGCAGTTTCGGCATAAATTTGAATGTGTTAGATGAAGCCTATGATGCAACTTTAGCATTAAAGCGCGGTACCGTGGGCAATAATGTTATGTATTTTGAGACGGGCCAGGGCAGCTGCCTCTCTGCCAATGGTAATTGCGGCTTAGACCAGCAAACCTGCGAGGTGCGCGCTTATGGGGTGGCACGGAAGTATAAACCCTTGCTGGTTAATACGGTTGTAGGTTTTATTGGTCCGGAGTATTTGTATGATGGCAAGCAGATCATTCGTGCGGCTTTGGAAGATCATTTTTGCGGAAAATTGCTGGGTTTGCCAATGGGAGTTGATGTTTGCTATACCAACCATGCAGAAGCCGATCAGGATGATATGGATAACCTGCTTACACTTCTGGGCGTAGCGGGCTGCAATTTTGTAATGGGCATACCCGGATCAGACGATGTGATGTTGAACTACCAGTCTACTTCTTTTCACGATGCCGTTTATTTGCGGAAGGTTTTAGGCTTGCGCCATGCACCCGAGTTTGAAACCTGGTTAATGCAGCAGGGAATAATTGACGGTAAAGGCAACCTGCTTGAAATTAACGCCGGTCATAAATTACTTAATGCCTCAGGTTTTTAGCGATGGGTAAGGGCAAAATAGAAAAGCATAATCCGCTGCAAGCATTAAAGGAGTTTACCCCCGCACGTATTGCATTGGGTCGTTCGGGATCGGCTATCCCGCTAAAAGCCTTTCAGGAATTTAAATTGGCCCACGCGCACGCCCGCGACGCTGTTTATTCTGAATTGAATGTGGAAGATTTGCTAACCGGGCTTAAACAGTTCGACTTACCCATATTACAAGTGCACAGTGCTGCTGCCTACCGCGAGCAATACCTGCAAAGGCCTGACCTCGGGAGAAAATTAAATGAAGAATCCGCAGAAGAAATAAAAAACTACCATTCGCCTTGCGATGTGTCTATAATTATTGCTGATGGTTTATCGGCAACCGCGGTCAATAATAACACTATTCAATTACTGCAATTGCTTGTGCCGATGCTAAACTCCGTTAAACTGCGATTGTCTCCAATAACATTAGCAAAGCAAGGCCGGGTAGCAATTGGCGATGAAATAGCTTACGCATTAGGCTCCAAATTATCTTTGATATTGATTGGTGAGCGGCCCGGTCTGAGCGCCGCCGATAGCGTGGGCGCTTATATAACCTACGCACCCAAACCCGGTTTAACTGACGAATCGCGCAATTGCATATCTAATATAAGGCCGCTGGGACTTAACAGCGCCGCCGCCGCTAAAAAGATCTTTTACATTGTACACGAGGCCTTCAAAAACAAATTAACCGGCATCGGTTTAAAAGACAATGAAGGGCTGCTGAATTTTTAAGAAGTCTTTTTTGGCTTTATTTCTTCCAATGTTCCGCTAAAAGAAATTGGTTGCCGGTTGAGCAAAGTTAACTGCAAATTGGCATACCCGCTTTCGCTAACTGTTAATTGCATTCTTACAACATCGCTTGGCGCACGGGGCTGCAAATTAAGGGGCTTAAAAAGTATCTGGATGTTCCCATTCTTCTTTTCGGTAACTGTATAATCAAACTTGGTAGTTGTAAATTTCACGCCGCCCTCCTGTGGGTTTAGCGGTGCTGTATATGCCACGCCATAATAGGGCAGATACGCAGTCAGCGTGTCGTTAGAAAGCGTTAGGTCATACGTGCTCGTAAGGGGAATGGAAGCGCCGCTCGCCCCCATCGATAGGCTGCTGGTCGGTATAGATGAACCGCTCATGGGCTGCGCAAAGTTGGCTTTAAAAACATAATTCTTACTATCAACAATGCGCTTAAGGTCGGCAATTTTTTGAGCTTTCTTTTCAGCTTTGGTGGTTTGCGCAGCACTTGGCCCGATAGAAAAAAAGCAAACAAGCAGCGCGCAAGAAATATTTAATAAGCTTTTCATATCTGGTAATTTAAGGTTAAAAAGAAGGGCAGCAGACGATCATATAAAATTAAATAAAAAACAGCATAAACAAAAAAGCTGCCCTTGTTCAATAGGACAGCTTTCGTATTAAAAAGTTTAATATAATTATATCAGGTTAACGCTGCGATTTACAAACTCGGTTAACTCGGCACCGGTTAGCAATCCTTGAGATAAAAGCGCTAAATCAAATGCCTGTTTAGCCAGTTGCGATTGCAATTCTTCGTTCTCTTCCTGCGCAATGCGGCTTACCAGTTTATGATTTCCGTTAACAACTACATTGTAGTTATCGGGCATGTTGCCATAAAAACCCATACCGCCGCCCATGGCAGCCATGTCTTTCATACGGCGCATAAACTCGTTCATAGTTACAGTTACAGGCAATTCATCCGGACTTAAGCTTTCCAGCTCAACTTTGTAAGCAGGTTTGCCTATAGCTTTATCAAAAACGGTTTTTACTTTGGTTGCCTGTTCTTCGGTTAAAACGTGGGCCGGTGCATCCTCTTTTTTGATCAGTTTATCAGCAACGTCTGAGTCAACGCGTTTTAGCGATGTTTTGTCCAGCTTTTGTTCCAGATGACTGATGAAGTGGTTGTCAATAGGCGAGTTCATCAGCAACACATCATAACCCTTTTTATTTGCCGACTGGATAAAGGCGTCCTGTTTGGCAGCATCGTTGGTATATATATATACTATTTGTCCGTCTTTATCGGTCTGTTCCGGTGATACTTTTTCTTTATATTCTTCCAGCGTAAAGTTTTCTTTAGCGGTATTGGTCAGCAACGCAAAATCTTTTGCTTTATCATAAAACTTGTCTTCGCTAATAAAGCCATATTTTACAAACATGCCAATATCGGTCCATTTCTCTTCGTAAGCTTTACGGTCGGCTTTAAATAATTCAGCCAGTTTGTCGCCTACTTTTTTGGTGATGTAGCTGTTTATCTTTTTAACGTTACTGTCGGCCTGTAAAAAGCTACGAGATACGTTAAGCGGAATATCAGGTGAATCAATCACACCATGCAGCAGCATTAAAAACTCAGGCACTATGTCTTTCACCTCATCAGTAATAAATACCTGGCGAGAGAACAACTTGATCTTATTGCGCTGCATCTCGAAATCATTTTTCAATTTCGGGAAGTACAGCACGCCGGTTAAGTTAAACGGGTAGTCAACATTCAGGTGGATCCAAAATAACGGCTCCTCGCTGAAAGGATATAGTTGTTTATAGAAATCAAGATAATCCTCATCCTTCAAGTCAGACGGAGATTTTGTCCAGATAGGGTTGGTATCGTTAACAATACTATCAACCTCAACTGATGTGTATTTTGGTTTGCCTTCTTCGTCAACGCCATCCTCAACACTTACTGTTTTTGTACCGAATTTGATTGGTACTGGCAGGAAGCGGCAATATTTATCCAGTATTTCCTGTAAGCGATGTTGGCTTAAAAACTCTTCAGATTCTGCATTGATATGTAATGTTATTTCAGTTCCTCTTTCTTCCAGTTCGCCAACGCCTATTTCAAACTCGGTGCTGCCATCGCAAACCCAGTAAGCTGGCTCGGCACCATCCAGGTAGGAGAGGGTTTGAATTTCAACCTTATCGGCCACCATAAATGCAGAATAGAATCCTAATCCAAAGCGACCGATGATCTCGTTGGCATCTTTGGCTTCTTTAAATTTCTCGATA
>NZ_CAMLHX010000043.1 GCF_946479965.1 uncultured Mucilaginibacter sp.
TAATAATTTATTCATTACGCAGGGATACATTTGCCGCAATGCTTTTGGCGAGATAGACAATCTGCGTCGTGGCGGCAGTGATTATACTGCATCATTACTTGGTGCGGGCATTCGCAGCGAGGAAGTGCAGATATGGACCGACATTGACGGTATGCATAACAACGACCCTCGGATTGTTAAAGGCACCTCTCCTATCGCGCAGCTATCGTTTGACGAGGCTGCCGAGCTAGCTTACTTCGGCGCTAAGATACTACATCCGCAAAGTGTGTTCCCGGCGCAGAAATATAAAATACCGGTACGCTTGCTTAACACCATGGAGCCTAAGGCAAAAGGCACTTTGATCACTAACGACAGCGAAAAGAATAAGATAAAGTCAATTGCAGCTAAGGATGGCATTACAGCCATTAAAATCAACTCGAGCCGGATGTTACTGGCTTATGGCTTTTTGCGCCGTGTATTCGAGGTATTTGAGCGTTATAAAACATCAATTGATATGATCACCACATCAGAGGTGGCCGTGTCATTAACCATTGATGATACAACCTATCTGAAAGAAATATTAGCCGAACTGGAAGCGTTTGGTGCCGTTGAAATTGATTACGAACAAACCATTATCTGTGTGGTGGGTGATTTTGCTGCTGATAAGCAAGGCTTTGGCTCGCGCGTTTTAGACGCTTTGAAACATTTGCCGTTACGCATGATCAGTTATGGCGGCAGCAATCATAACCTGTCAGTACTGGTTAAAACCGAAGATAAGGTGGAAGCGCTGAGGAGCCTGCATAGCAGGTTGTTTTGATTTCGGATATCGAATTTTCGATTTCGGATTTATTTGATCAAGTCAGTTTTTTGACTTTTTAATTTTGATTTTTGACTTATAATAATGTTCAACCAAGATACCATTTCCCGTTTTCAAAATATTGAAACACCTTTTTATTATTATGATATGGAGGTGCTGCGCCAGACTTTAGCGGCCTGCCATGCGGCATCATCTAAACATGGATTCCATGTACATTATGCCATGAAGGCCAATTTTAACCCAAAGGTATTGGACATGATCCAATCTTTTGGCTTTGGTGCCGATTGCGTGAGCGGTGGCGAAGTAAAGGCTGCTGTTGAACATGGATTTGGTAAAGAAAAAATTGTTTTTGCGGGCGTTGGAAAATCTGACAAAGAGATAAACGCTGCACTTGATGCTGATATCTTCTGTTTCAACGTTGAATCTGTACAGGAGCTTACCATCATTAACGATCTGGCTAAGGCAAAAAACAAAACAGCCGGTGTAGCCATACGCATTAATCCAAATGTTGATGCACATACGCATCATTATATCACTACCGGTTTAGATGAGAACAAGTTCGGCATAAACACCTGGCAGTTGGGCGATGTTGCGGAAACATTGCGCGCCTGCAGCAATCTGCAGTTTTTAGGTATCCACTTTCACATCGGTTCACAAATTACGGACCTTGAAGTTTACCGCAGTCTGTGTATCCGGATTAACGAAGTGCAGGACTGGTTTGAGGATCGAGGTTTTAAAGTTAAGATATTGAACACAGGTGGCGGTTTGGGTGTAGATTACTATCACCCCGATACCAACACCATAGCCAATTTTGAAGGTTACTTTAAGGTTTTTAAAGATTTTCTGAACGTTAAACCCGGTCAGGAAGTACATTTTGAATTGGGTCGCGCGTTGGTGGCACAATGCGCATCGCTTATATCGCGTGTGCTTTATGTAAAAAACGGCCAGAAAAAGAACTTCCTGGTGCTTGATGCCGGCATGACCGAGCTAATGCGGCCCATGTTATATCAAGCTTATCATGAAGTGGAGAATGTTAGTAGGCAGTTAGGGAGTCCGGAAGTCGGGAAGACCGAAAGTCCGAAAGACGAAACTATTCACTATGACGTTGTGGGCCCAATTTGCGAGAGCACGGATTGTTTCCGCAAGGATGTTGAGCTGCCTGAATCGTTTAGGGGAGATTTGATCGCTGTTCGTACAGCAGGTGCTTACGGCGAAGTAATGGCATCAGGATATAATCTGAGAACGAGAGCAGAAAGCGTTTATTCGGAGTAAGAAAAAAACACTAATGTCCCGCCGCGACAGCGCCTGTGGCTTTTACCTGGTTTTTAATAAACCTGCGCCCAATCAGCAAAACAAATAGCGCAACACTTGCCGATGCCGCCATAATACCGGCCATAGGCAAGGTTGTGGGGCTGTGAAAGTAACTAACCAACATAGTACCAAAAGACCCCAAACCCAATTGTAATGCCCCCAATAACGACGCTGCCGTGCCGGCATTTTCTGCAAATGGTGCCAGTGAAAGCGCCGAGGCGTTAGGATTGGTGGTACCCACGCAACACAACATTATAAACACCATAACAATTGTTCCGGTCAGGCCGAAAAGCCCATAAAGTGATCCGGTAAAAAATATAACGGAACTGATAACCTGAACGGTTAACGCGGTTCTGGCTATTTGCCCGCTGGCGAATTTTTTCAGCAGCACGTTGTTAAGCTGGCTTGCACCAATAAAGCCTATTGATAAACCGGCAAATATCCATCCGTAAGTTTTAGCGCCCACCTTAAAAATCTCCATGAACACCATTGGCGAGCCCGAAACGTATACAAACAGGCCCATAAAAGAGAATGCTCCTGCCAGCGCATAAGTAATAAACTGCGGTGTTTTTGCTACCTGCCAAAAGCTGTGGATAATAGGCGCGGGTTTCAACGAATAGTTCGGATTGGGTTTATAAGTATCTGGCAGCCATATTACAGCAGGTATCAATAATATTGCCATAAAACCTAAAACAACGAATATCAGATGCCAGTTAAATGCGGCTGTAATGTAACCTCCAACAGTTGGGGCCACCATTGGCGAAGCACCTAACACCAGTATCAACAGTGCAAATACTTTTGCGTTTTCTTCAACGGGGAACAGATCGCGCACCATGGTCATTGATGCCACACCCGCGGCGCAGCCGCCTACAGCTTGTATAAAGCGGAGTATAATAAGTGTTTCAATATCTGACGACATAAAACAGCCTGCAGATGCAGCTATATAAACCGCGAGACCAATGTACAGAGGAGGCTTGCGCCCAAACCTGTCTAATAAAGGGCCGTATAATAATTGCCCGCCTGCCAGGCCAATAAAATAGCTGGATAATGACAGGGCAACCTGGGCAGTAGTGGTATTCAATGATTTTGCTATATCCGGAAAACCCGGCAGGTACATATCAATTGAAAAAGGCGAAAGGGCGGTTAAGCAACCCAATATCAGTACCGTAAAAAAGTATTTCTTTTTCGTCATATAAAATTATAGGCAGGCCCCGCTAAGGCGGCAAATATCGGTTTTTTAAGCTAAGGCAATGTTTTATAAGGGTAAATTTTAACAAGTATTTTTTTTAATATTTTCATATTTATATGTACAATTTGTATATTCTTGCGTTATTTTGGTTTCATTGATAGCCCGCGAATTTTGAAATATTTACTGCTGTTTTTTCTTTGTACACTCCCTTTTGTGCTCTTTGCACAAATGACAAGTGATCACCCTAAAAACAAAAATATTATTGACACCACCGATAAGACGGACATTATTGATATTGGCCGCGACCTGTTCAATATTCGTAGTAAACGTACGCCGGATACAGCGGGAAAAAAGATCTATTTCTCCATTTTGCCGGTTTCATCAGCAGATGCGGGACCGGACAGAATGCTGCTTACATCAACAACGGGTAGCTTTTATTTGGGTAGCCCTCAGACCACTTACATATCCAATGTTAATTTTACACCTTACTTAAACTTTAAGGGGCGTTACGGCTTACCCATCCGTTCTAACATCTGGCTAAAAAATAATATGTTTAATATTCAGGGGGATACCCGCCTGATGGTTTACCCGCAATACACCTGGGGCCTGGGCGGTGGCCAACCACAGGATCATAAGTTTTTAGTTGATTATAAATACATCCGCTTTTACCAAAGTATTGTTAAGCGGATAACATCCTACCTGTATGTGGGTGTTGGTTACAATCTGGATTATTATTTTGATGTAGACAGCGATAATGGCGCAAGTACAAGCTTTCAGCAGTTTACTAACTATCAATACGGTACCAAGGCTAATGAAAGCTCCTTTTCATCAGGCCCGAGTTTTAATGTTTTGTATGATAGCCGCAATAACTCCCTCAACCCTCTGCCGGGCTGGTACGGAAATTTCATCTACCGAGTAAACTACCGATCGTGGGGAAGTAGTAACAACTGGAACTCGCTTTATATTGATGTGCGCAAGTATCATTCGCTAAGCGATAACGGCACGAAGAATATGCTGGCTTTCTGGACTTATTATTGGACCAGCCTTACCCCTCTTACACCGTACCTCAACCTACCGGCTATCGGCATGGAACCGGGCCAGCGCTCGGGTCGTGGTATTGCCCAAAATCGCTACAGGGGTCAGGCTTTATGGTATTTAGAGGCAGAGTATCGTAAAGATTTAACCCAAAATGGCTTGTTTGGCTTCGTAGTTTTTGCTAACATTAATTCAGCCAGCGAGGTCAACTCGCGTGCATTTAAGCATTTTAATCCAGCTGCCGGCGCGGGTCTGCGAATAAAATATAATAAAAAATCTGACACTAACATTGGTCTTGATTATGGCGTAAGCCAAGGTCTCAGATCATTAATGCTTAGTGTGGGCGAGGCATTTTAATTGTTAGCGCGAAAAAGATCAGGCCAAAGGCAGGATAAAATAAAAAGCGGAACCTTTGTGTCCGCCGCTCTCAACGCCTATAAACCCTTTGTGCAGTTTTATAATTTCGGCAGACAGGTAAAGTCCTATACCAAAACCCGAAAAACCTTTTGTTTCAGGGTTATCAACCCGGTAAAAGCGCTCAAAAATATGTTGCTGATGTTTAACATCAATACCTATCCCCTCATCGCTTACCATAACTTTAACTGACGTGCCTTGCTGAACAGCGGCAACTTTAATTGTACTATGCTTTGGCGAATACTTTACAGCGTTGCTTATAAAATTAACCAGCACCTGACTCACTTTTTCGGCGTCGGCTTTTATCATTAAAGGTTCACCCTTGTTAAACATTATTGTATGAGCGGGTGCTATAGGCGAACTTTCGGCTACTACTTCTTCTATAATAGTATTAATGTCAAACCGACTAAGGTTTAGTTTCAATTTGCCCGCCTCAATTTTTGAAAGATCAAGGAAACCGTATATAAGTGAGGTCATTTTGTTCACCTGGTTCTCTGACTTTTGCAAAGAATCTACTAAAAACTCATCACCCTTTTTACGCGCCTTCATCATCAGCAATTGGATGTAAGCCTTAAGCGATGTAAGCGGTGTTTTCAATTCGTGACTGGCCATCGCAATAAAGTCGTTCTTGCGGATCTCATCCAGTTTATTTTCTGTAATATCCAAAACGGCTCCTATAAAACGGACAGGATGATCGGTCTCATCAAAAAACACTTTGCCTTTGGCCCTTATCCAACGCACTTTTTCATCCTCAAGGCCAACGGTTCTGTACTCAACATCATATTCACCGTTACTTGCTTTTTTATCCATTGACTGGGCAATAACCGCGGCAACCCGCTGGCGATCATCAGGATGCAGGCCAAGCGCAAAATCATGCTCAAAGCTTACAGGCTCGCTGTTATAAATACCAAATAGTTCACGGCAGCGTTTATCCCATTGCATCGTCCCTTTTACAAGGTCCAGATCAAAAGTGCCTAACTCGGCTGCTTGCGTAACCAGGCGCAGGTTTTCTTCGCTTGTTCTTAACTCATCAATAATTTCGCGTTGGGCAGTAACATCATTAATTGTACCCAACATACGCACAGCTTCGTGGCGGGTATTAAACATTACCTGCCCGGTTGTGCGTATCCAGTGTATGCTACCGTCTGCCCATACAATACGCGCCTCATAAAAATACCTTCCCGTTTGCAAAGCCAGCTCAAATGCTTTGCTTACAATGTATTGATCATCCGGATGTACGGTATCGCGCAATTCCTGGTGACTTACAGCAACATCAGTCGCTTTACCAAATATCTCCGCAATGCGCGGCGAGTAAATAATATCTCTGGTTTTAAGATCAAGGTCCCATGTTCCCAGGCCTGTTGATTCTGTAGCTAACCTAAGTCGTTGCTCCGCATCTTCTAACTTAAGCCGTGCCTCTACTTTTTCGGTAACATCTACAGCTATACCTATTATGCCAGTAACATGATTTTCCGCATCGTGCAAGGGTTCAAATATCAGATCGAAGTAGCAGGTTTTTGTTTTACCGTCTTTTTCTAATAACACAGGGGCATCATCGGCAATAAAGTGGGTTCCGCTCCTTACTACTTTTTCTAAAACCGCACGTAGTCCGGCAGCTTCAATCACTACTTCAAGAGCAGGTTTCCCTACCACCTCCTCGGGCGAGTAATGGTTCCACATTTGGCACATGGCGCTATTGGCGTACTCAATTATAAAATTATTGCGGCTTAAAAATGTAACTCCGACAGGAGCTTTCATAAACAGTTCGTTCATGCGGTCCTGCTGTATCTGCAAGTTTAACATACGGGCAGCCTGTTCATGCTTTAAAGTAAGTTGCGCGGTGATATTTACAGGAGTATGTATAATATATACCACATCGCCACTGTCATTCAGCAAAGGCGTATTAGTTGCCGACCAATAAGTAACCTCTGAATTAGCACCATTATGTAAATTAAGGGGATAAGCGGCAACTAATGAGATTTCCTTTGTTGCAATTGCTTTGTTAAAGCTTTCATTTAATATAACCGCAGCACTATTATTTTCAGAAAAAATATTAAAAAAATAAGCGCTGATAAAACCTGTTCTGGTTAATCCAAATGTTTTCAAGAAAGCATTACTCGCAGCCACAACGGTAAAATGCGGAAGATCTACTTCAACAATTACCGACGCGCCGGTAAGTTCAAATACTTTTAAAAACAGATTTTCCTGAAGATGGGTAGATGTATGTTTTTCTTGCACAAAACAAATTAAGCAAATTTGTAAAATTACATCAACATGTTTTTTTGTTATTTAATAATATAAGAAAAATAATTTACTTTTGTGCCTTATATATTACAAAATATTTTTATCCGACGCGTGGCTTTTCAGGGCCTTATACACTTGCATTTCTTTCGGGAATATTGAAAAATTACGGATGTCAAAACGAATATTGGTTTTAGATGACAATCAAGACATTCTGGATATTGTTCACGAAACATTATCCTATGAAAAGTTTGATGTCAAAAGCACGTCGGAAAGCATAGATGTTATTCCGCTTGTAGAACAATTTGAGCCCAACCTGGTGATATTAGATTACCGTGTATCGGGTACCAATGGCGGCGAACTTTGCCGGCAAATAAAAGCGCACCCTGATTTTAAACACGTACCGGTAATTATATTCTCTGCATATGTTAACCATGCCGATGAATTGTCTGCATATGGCTGCGATGCCATCATTAACAAACCTTTTGACCTTACCGAACTGGTTGAAAAAGTAAACCATCTTATAAAATAATTTAAAAAACACTCGTTTTTTAAAACAAATCAAACCCTTGCTATGTAATTGTAAATAAGCTTATATTAGCGTAAGTTTACACTATAAACGTGCTTTTTTAATCATCATATCATAGTTTAATGAAAATTTTTGTAGCCAGGCTGCCCTATCAGTATCAGGAAGCCCAAATTGCAGACTTGTTTGCCGCTTATGGAACGGTGAATTCTGTTAACCTTATTATGGACCGCGAAACCGGCAGAAGCAAGTGTTTTGCCTTTGTTGAAATGCCCGACAGCACCGAGGCTAACAACGCTATTGCCGAACTGAACGAAAGAAAGGTGCTTGACAAAAACATTGCCGTTAGCGAGGCGCGCGAAAAAGAAAGACCGGCGGGCAATTTTGGCGGCGGCAACCGTGGTTTCCGTGGTGGAAATGACAGCGGTGGTGGTGGCTATAAAAAATATGGGAATGATGACAAGCGAGGCGGAGGAAACAGCAATTATCGTGGCGGAAATGATAGCAGTGGTGGTTATAAAAAATACGGGAACGATGATAAACGCGGTGGTGGAGGTGGTAATTACCGCGACCGCAGCAGTGGCGAGTCTGACTACTAACAATAGTTTTTAAAGAAATATACAAATGAGCCGACGTTACCTGCGCCGGCTTTTTTTTATATGTTAATTTTAGATACTTTTATTGCACTAACCTATAATATCATGAAATACAGATTTCTCATTGTCGGCTTTTTATTTTTTGTTAGCCAGAGCTTAACAGCGCAAACAACAAATACCTGGAAACAAGCCAGCGCGGCAGGCTACAATTACAAATATGTTACCGGCGACCCTACGCACTCGCGGTTTTATACATTAAAAAACGGGTTAACAGTTATATTAAGCCCCACAAAAAAGCAACCGCGAATACAAACTTATATAGCGGTAAAGGCCGGAAGCAAAACCGACCCTGCCGACCACACCGGTTTGGCCCATTACCTTGAACACATGCTTTTTAAGGGAACCGACAAATTTGGATCATTAAACTGGGAAAAAGAAAAGCCATTGCTGGCCAAGGTGGATGCTTTGTATGAGCAATATAACAATACCAAGGATGAGGCTAAACGTAAAGAAATATATAAAGAGATCGATAAAACATCAGGCGAAGCTGCCAAATATGCTATAGCGAACGAATATGATAAAATGATGGCTGCAATGGGCGGACAGAAAAGCAACGCCTTCACCTCTTTTGAACAAACTGTTTACGAAGAAGATATCCCGGCCAATGCCATGGATAAGTTTCTGAAAGTACAGGCTGAACGCTTTCGCAACCCTATAATGCGCATTTTTCATACAGAGCTGGAAGCTGTCTACGAGGAAAAAAACCGCCAACTTGACGACGATGGCAGCAAAGTTATTGATGCATTATTTAAGGAATTGTTTCCAAATAATAATTATGGCAAACAAACTACCATAGGTACAGTTGAGCATTTAAAAAACCCTTCGCTGGTTGCCATCCGCAGATATTATTATGACTATTACGTTCCCAACAATATGGGCGTTATTCTCTCAGGTGATTTTAATCCGGATGTTGTAATTAAAAAGATCGACGTAGCCTTCAACTATCTTAAGCCCAAACCCGTTCCTCCCTATAAATTTGATCCCGAACAACCCATCACTTCTCCCATTAAGGCTGATGTTTATGGCCCAAATGCAGAAAGTGTTACAATTGCCTATCGTTTTCCGGCAGCCAATACACGCGATGCGCGTTTGTTAGATTTGATCGGGGCAATGCTTACCAATGGAAAAGCGGGGTTATTTGACCTTAACCTTATTAAAAAACAAAATTTACTTAGCGCGAGTGCCTCCAGCTACACCTTGAAAGATTACGGCGTATTATTATTACGCGGCAATCCGGTTAAAGGTCAGTCGTTAGAACAGGTGCGCGACCTTATGGTGGGCGAAATAAGCAAGTTGCGCAGTGGCGAATTCTCTGACGATCTGATCCAATCTATAGTAAACAATCAAAAGAAGATCCTTATTCAGAAAAACGAGGACTATTCTTCAAGGGCAGAAGACCTGATGTACAACTTCACATCGGGCGTTGATTGGAAAAACGTTGTAGGCACCGTAAAAGAACTTTCGGCATTTACAAAGCCTCAAATAATAGCGTTTGCCAATAAGTATCTTAATGATAAAAACTACGTTATAGTATTCAAACACCAGGGCGAAGACAAGAATATTGTTAAGGTAGAAAAGCCGACTATAACTCCTGTTGATGTAAATTCAGCAGCGCAATCGCCATTTCTGAAACAAGTAATGGCTATGCCTGTAACCAATATAAAGCCGGTTTGGTTAGATTACCAAAAGGATATACAGCGTGCTAAAGCGGGAAAGCTTGATGTGCTGGCGGTAAAAAATACCGACAATAGCCTTTTCCGATTATATTATCGTTATGAGATGGGAGCCTGGAACAATAAACTACTACCACTTGCTGCTGAATATTTAAATTACCTGGGCACAAATGCCAAAACATCTGAAGACTTTAGCAAGGCATTTTATAAACTGGCTTCTACTTACGGTATAAGCGTGGGTAATGAAGTATGTACAATAAGCTTTAAAGGTTTACAGGAAAATTTTGCGGCCACCATAAAGTTATATGAAGATCTGCTGAGCAACTGTAAGCCCGATGAGGCAGCGCTGGCAAGTTTAAAGGTGAGGATAAAACGCTCGCGCGAAAATTCTAAACTAAATAAGGCATCTATTATGCAGGGGCTAATTAGCTATGCGCAATACGGGGCCAGCAATCCGTATAATTATGGGCTTAGCAACGAGGAGCTTGACGCTGTTAAATCTGAAGATCTTATCAAATTACTGCATGAATTAAGTAATTACAATCACGTTATGCTTTATTACGGCCCGAAAACTGCGGCCGAGGCAGGTGCCGAAGTAGCTGCACTGCATAAAATACCGGCCACATTCACCCCTTATCCACAGGCTGTTAAATTTACGCAGGTTACCAATACCGGCAACCAGGTTCTTTTTGCTAACTACGATATGGTACAGGCCGAAATATACTGGATACATAATGGTGAAAAGTATAACTCTGCATTAGCGCCGAATATTGAAGTGTTTAATAATTACTTTGGCACCGGCGGTTTTAGTTCTATAGTATTGCAAGATCTACGCGAATCTAAAGCGCTGGCATACTCCACCTCTGCTCAATACGCAACTCCGAGTAAAAAAGAAAATCGCGATATATTTGTAGCTTATATAGGCACACAGGCTGATAAGTTAAACGAAGCTATAAAAGGCATGAATGACTTGCTTACTGTATTACCCGAATCAAAGGATGGTGTTGCTTTAGCTAAAGATAATGTGCGTAAGTCAATAGAAACTGAGCGCATTACCGAAGATGGTATTATATCTGATTATTTAAGCGCTAAGCGCCTTGGTCTGGATCATGATCTGCGCAAGGATGTTTTTGAAAATCTTGATAAAATGACCTTTGCCGACTTGAAAGCTTTTCATGAGGCGCATATAAAAAACAAGGCGTATACTTATTGTATTGTAGCGAATGAAAAAAAGGTAAGTGAAGATGACCTGAAAAAATATGGAACTGTTATTAAACCTGACCTAAAACAAATATTTGGTTTTTAGGGCATCGAGTAAAAAATAGTGTACAAAATACGATCGTATTACGTCTTCTTAAAAAATATTATATAGATAAATAAGCAATTATAGCTTAAAAAACCGCTAACAATTAAATCACAGTCAAAATTGGTATAGCTATTGCTTGTTATAAAAAAATAAGTAATTGCTGTACCTTTTTTATTTTACACCATGCGACGGATTTTAGTGGTTGATGACGATAAAGACATTCTTGAAATAATAGAATATATTCTGGAAGATTCGGGCTACATAGTTGAGCCCCTTGCAGATGGTCATTTTTTATTTGACAGAATTAGATCATTTAGACCTGATCTGATAATACTGGATATTATGTTGGGTAACATGGATGGCCGTGAACTATGCCGTGATATTAAAACGAATATAGAAACTCATAAAATTCCTGTTATTATGATCTCAGCAAGCCATGCGCTTAAAGACATAAACTCTCCGATTTACCAACCTGATGATTTTGTTGCAAAACCTTTCGATATAGATGCGCTATTAAGCTGCGTTAAGCGGCAGATTGTGGCATAATGAGAGGTCAGAAAAACCAGTAACAAGTAACGAATCCGCTTTGCTTATAATACTTTACGTTATTACTTATTCCAATCGCGCTATTTGCAACGCCACTTGCGCCCCCAACCAAAGTTTTCCACATCCATACCATCCCAAAATTTACTGCGTTTAAAAACTAATTTTCCACAGGTGTTAATTACTTGTGTGGATTATAGCCTATTGAATAATTAAATTGCAGAACTTTTTGTCCGCGTTTTATGATAAAACTAAAATACTACCTGTTCCCTCTTTTCATAATCACCGCGCCTGCATTAGCTCAACAAAACCCGTCATCGCAGCTTTACAGCACCTATCACGCTGCAAAACGCCTGCTTGATGATGGTAAGTATGTTGCCGCGGCTCAGCAATATCACCTGGTGCAAAACCTGGCGCTGAAAACTTCTAATCAATCAAAATTTGAGTCAGAGTTATCGCTGATAGAAGAGAGTTCGCAGTACTACCTGGCGCTTTGTGCGCTTGAGTTAGGTAATGATGATGCTGAAAGTCTTTTCCTGAAATTTATTAAGGAACATCCTGAAAATACACTTACCAAGCTGGCATTTTACCAGATAGGCCGCTCCTACTCAAAACAGGGCAAATATCAGGAAACCCTTAAGTGGTTTGATAAAATTGATGCGAACGAACTTACAGGTCCTGAAAATAACGAATACAAATTCCGCAAGGCTTACGCTTATTTTTCGCTTAATGATTATAAAAATGCGCAACAACTGTTTGGCGAAGTAAAAAACAAGCGTTCTCAGCTTACAGATGATGCTACTTACTATTTTGCTTACATAGCCTATCTCAATCAGGACTATCACCTGGCGCTGGTAAATTTCGAAAAGCTAAAAAATTCAAAAAAATACGAAAACAGTTACCCTTATTACATCACGGCTGTTTATTTTCTGGACAAAAGGTATGACGATGTTATAAACTATGCTGTGCCCATTTTAAAAAGCACCCGCCAGCAACACGAAACTGAAATGCTGCGCATAATTGGCGCTTCGTATTTTGCAAAAAGCGATTATGATAACGCCGTAAATTACTACAGCCGGTTTGAAGATAAGGACCTTGGCAAAACGCAAAACACGCAGGACAGCTATCAAATGGGTTACGCTTATTTCAAGGTGGGCAACTTTGCAAAAGCCGCCAGCGAACTGGAAACCCTTGTTAGTGATAACGATGTTTATGCGCAGAACGGCAATTATATATTAGGTCAGGTTTTCTTGAAAATGAATAACAAAGAAAGTGCTCGTAACGCGTTTTTGGCGGCCTCTAAATTGAATTTTGATAGACAATTACAGGAAGATGCCCTTTACGAGTACGCCAAACTATCATACGAACTTGATTTTTATACACAAGCTTTAGATGCTACGCGTGCTTACCTTAAAACTTATCCTAATTCGGCACGGCATACCGAGGTAAAGGTGCTTTTAGGCGAGGTGCTTTTAAATTCGCGTAATTATAAAGAGGCGGTCGAGATTTTGGAGCCTATTCCAAATAAATCAGAAAGCGCTAAAATAGCATACCAAAAAGTTACTTACTACCGTGGCCTGGAGTTTTACAATGAACGTGCCTTTGAGAATGCAATCGGCATTTTCCTGCGCTCGTTGCAAAACCCTGTAGATCCTAACATAAAGGCCTTAACTACCTATTGGATGGCAGAGGCCATGTACGAGGTGCGTAAATATGGCGAATCGGTTGAAAATTTTGAGAAATTTTTACTGATGCCGGAAGCTGCCAATACTAATGTTGCAAACTACGCCAACTACGCATTGGCTTATGCTGCTTTTTATGATGAAAAGTACAGCAAAGCGGCCCAGTTCTTTGAGCGCTTTTTACGTGGCGAAGAGAAGGATAAAAACAGTATTAATGATGCCGTTACCCGTATTGGCGACAGCTATTTTGTACTAAAGAGTTACGGCAAAGCGCTTGATTATTACAACCGTATAATTGCACAAGGAAGCAAGGGCGAAGATTATGCGCTGTTTCAGCGGGGAATGATACAGGGTCTGCAAGGTAATCCGGATGCTAAGATCGTTACACTTAAAGAAGTGTTATCAAGGTTCCCGAGCTCGGATTATGCGGATGATGCCGACTTTGAGATAGCTTACACCTATTTCGTTAAGAACGACGGCGCTACAGCTAAAACCGCGTTGCAAACCATGATACAAAAGTATCCGCGCAGCAGCTATATACCACGTGCACTTACAACAATAGGCCTTATAGACTATAACGCCGGTGATGATATGGCCGCGGTGGAAGACTTTAAACGTGTTGTAAAGGACTACCCTTCTGCTGATGAGGCCAAGCAAGCCCTAAAACAAATTGAGAAGATTTACACTGATAAGGGCGACGCGCAAACATTTATTAATTATGCCGTTACCACTCCAATAGGTAATTATACAACATCTGAGCAGGAAAGCATAATGATGTCGGCAGCTAATAACCTGTATGTAAGGGGCGATTGGCAGGGGGCCGTATCAGCAGTTGGCGCTTACTTTGATAAGTTTAACGCTAAGCCGATTTACGAAAAGCAAGCACGATTTACCCGCGCACAAAGCTTGGTTAATCTTAACCGTTACGATGAAGCTGTTGCTGATTATAATGTAATACTAAACGACTGGACCAGCGCTTATACTGAGCAATCATTAATCAGCATGGCTAAACTGAATATGGCGCAGAAAAAATGGAATGAGGCGGTGGTTTTCCTTAAAAAACTGGAAATAACATCAGAATATAAAGCCGACTATACTTTTGCGATAAACAACCTGATGCTTTGCTATTCGCAGATGCGCATGGCTGAAGATGCCATCAATTACGTTCAGCTGGTGCGCGAAAATGAAAAGACATCACAGGAAGATAAATTCAAAACCGGTTTATACGCAGGTTCAGCTTACCTGCAATTGGCAGATACAACATCGGCGCTAAAAGAATTTACCTACACTGCGGATAATACAAAAACTATCGCGGCAGCAGAAGCACGCTACAATATCGCCAATGTACAATACTTGAAGCGGCAGTACAAGGTGTCGCAAAAAACATGCTTTGATCTGGTAAAAGACCTGCCTAACTATGATTATTGGGTAGCAAAAACATACATATTATTAGCCGATAATTATGTTGGCCTTAAAGATACTTTCCAGGCTAAAGCTACGCTGCAAAGTATAATTGAAAATTATAAAGGCGAAGACGATATCCTTACAACAGCCCGCCAGAAACTCGACAGGTTATCTCCACAGAAAAAAACAACCGGAACCGGCGTACAACAGGATAGCGCCCCTAAACAATAAACAAGGCAACAAGTAAATACGATAACGAGCAATGAAATTGAGATACACACTTACCCTGCTTACCATACTGATAGTGCTTTGCTTTACTTTAGCCGCCGATGCACAAAGAAGACCTGCGCAAAAACCGGCTACTCCACCCAAAAAAGCCGACGCGCAAAACATAGGTGATGCTGCATCGAAAGTTAAGGTTGATACTACAAAAAACGGAGGCGCTGCTAATAATCCACAGCAAAACGGTGGCAGCCTGTCTGAAGAGATTGTAATTACCACTGCATACAAACCTGTTTTGGCCGATGCCGTTAAACTGCGCCGCAACCCCGATATGGAGGATAAGGCACCGTTTAAGGCGCCGCTAGCCTATACCCCTATTGACAAGCGTTTGGAACGTAATACCGATATAAAAACGCTTAATGCAATGCGCATGCCTGCCGAAGTTGACTCTATACCCACCAACAATTTTGTTAGGGCGGGTGTAGGCAATCTTAAAACCACTTTTGCCGAAGGTTACTTTGGTAATGGAAAGGATGAAGCTTTACAGGTTGCAGGTTATTTTAAACATTTTGCTCAGAGCGGTACAGCTTTTGAAAAACAAAACACCGTTACTAACCAGGTTGGTGTATTTGGCAAAAGCATAGGCAGCGTTAATTCATTAAGTGGTCGTATTGATTTCAGTAATCGCAGCAACAATTTTTATGGGTATAACCCATATGATCCACCGCCTGCTACCACGTTCTTCCCAGCGCACCAGTACTTTAATACCATAAGCGCCGAAGGTGAACTGGCCAAAAACTATCGCGATGTAGAGAATGATTTTACCTACGCCCTCAAACTACAAGGCTATGGCTTTGCAGACAGATTTAAGGCACGCGAGAACAACGTAGCCATATCGGGTTTCCTTAACCAAACCATTAAGCAGTTTTACGCGGGTGCAAGTGCTTCGCTTGATCTTACTACGCAAAAAGACGATCTATATTCTATCAATAACAGTATAGCGCGCGTTAACCCTTACATAAAATTCCAGGGCACTAATTATAAAATCGATGCGGGTGTTACCCTTGCTACTGAGTTTGGCTTTTCATCCCGCTTTTTTATATTCCCGGCTGCCAAAGCAGAGCTACAGATAATACCAAAATACGCCCGCTTGTTTGTTGAAGCCAAAGGCGATATCAATAAATCGACCCTACGAAATTTTTACGCGTTAAATCCATTCCTTGGTCAAAACCTTACCATCCGCAACTCGGTTGATGAATTGGATGTAAGCGCCGGATTAAAAGGCACCTTAGCGCCTGGTTTAAACTTTAAAGCCACTATTTACCGTAACAGCGTTAAAAACATGCCTTTAATAGTTAGCAATTTCAACTTCGCGGCAGGATACAATAAGTTTGCTGTGATATACGATAACGGTTCAGCGCGTGTAAGCGGCCTTACCGCCGAAGTTGACTACAAAGCAACCGAGAAGGTAAACATTTTTGGGCGTGCCGATTTTGTTGACTATCAATTGGCATCAGAGAAATTGGCATGGAACCTGCCTAAATTTAAATTGAGCGGTGGCGCATCCATCCGCATTAACGATAAGGTTATTGTAAATGGCACCGTGCTATACAGAGGCCAAACCTCTGACCCTTACGTGAGTGCTACGATGCTGGCGGCGGGGGCTACACATTCAACCATAGACGCATTTGCTGACATAAGCGGCGGCGTTGAATATAAGGCAACAAAAAAGATATCCATATTTGGGCAGGTTAACAACATACTGAACACTAACAGCCAAAACTGGTTATATTATCCTAATTACGGATTTAATATATTTGGCGGCGCAAGCTATAGTTTTTAAAGTTTTGAAGGCTGCCCCTTGTTTTGATGTTATGCCATTAACCAGTACTTTTAGCGCATGGATGTAGGTTTTTATTTGGAGGAGTTACTTGTGCAGCAAGGCGAAGTTAAGGTACCCGGTCTTGGGGAATTTTCGCTGATACGCATGAGCGCTCATTACGATGAAAAGGGATCTGTATTCCATCCTCCCTTCAACAAAGTAAGTTTTGAACCGCAGGCTGACGTAGAGGATAATGAGTTAGCGGAGTACCTGGTTGCCAGTAAAGGGATCTCGATTGAATCAGCTCAATATTTTATTGAGAAATATATTGTAACACTGCGCCAGGAAGCTACAGGTGGCGAAGTGCCATTGGGTAACTTAGGCTTTTTCTATAACGAGGGAGCAGAGCTTTCTTTTAAACCAAATGACAGGCTAAGTAATGATCCTGCAACATATGGATTTTCTCCTGTTAAAATCAGCAAGGCAAACGCTGTACACACAACTCCGGAATCATCACAATCTATTACCGAAACATATCTTCCAGAATATGAACCCGAAGTACAAGAGATAGCCGAAGAAGAGGTTACTGAACCGTTTGAAGAAGAGCAGGTAAGTCGCGGACCTTTACGGGGTATATTGATAGCACTGGGTATAGCTGTGGCTTTAGGCATTGGCGCGTTTTTGTTGTACCAATATTGGCCTGCTAAATTTGATAAGAAAAACAAAACGGTTATGGCCCCTGCTAAAAGTAAACCCGTTATTGTTGCAGCGCCCAAAGTCGACAGTTTGCATACTGACAGTTTAAAAAAAGCGTTAAATGACACAACAGCAAAGGTTACTACCGATACCGTAAGAACCATTAGTTACGAATTGGTGATATCCAGCTTTAAAACAACCAATGGAGCAACAAAAGAAAGAGACAGGTACATTAAAGCAGGGCTTACCAACGCGAAAATATTGCAGGGTGCGCCCGGGCGGCGGTTAAAAATCTCTATCGGCTCTTTTAAAACACGGGCAGAAGCTTTAGAACTAAGAAAAAAACTGATAACACGGGGCACATTAACAGAAACAGCTTACGTATTACCTTTTACTGAACAAAAACAATAATTATACTACTTTAATATAAGACATGCAGGCAGTTACAGATACCATCAGCCAATTAACGGATACGGCCAACCGCGCCGCACAACAATTAGCAACAGCTCCGCCGGCGGAATTACGCTTTGGCGACCTTTTATTAAAAGGCGGTTGGGTTATGTTGCCTATAGGTATTTTAGCGGTTTTAGGCTTAGTTATATTTTTCGAGCGGTATTTTACCATCCGCAAAGCGGCAAAAAACGAGTCGCAGTTAATGCAACAGGTGCGTGGCAGCGTATTGGCGGGCAATCTGGATTCGGCCATTGCCATTTGCCGCAATAGCAACACGCCATTGGGCCGTATGCTGCAAAAAGGCTTGTTACGCATAGGCCGCCCTATAAAAGATATTGAAGGTGCTGTAGAGAACATTGGTAAACTGGAGGTATCTAAACTAGAAAAGAACATAGGCATTTTGGGTATTATAGCTGGTATAGCCCCTATGCTGGGCTTTTTGGGCACAATAGCGGGTGTAATTAAAATCTTTTTTGATATCTCGCAAACAGGTGATATTGGTATAGGCACTATATCCGCCGGTTTATATGTAAAGATGGTAACATCGGCTGCGGGGTTATTCGTCGGTATGGTTGCTTACATATGCTACCATATTTTGAATATGATGGTAGATAAGGTGATCTTAAAACTGGAAACAGACGCAATTGAATTTATTGACCTGTTAGAAGAACCAAGCAAATGAATTTAAGAAAAAGAAAAAGAGGAGCCTCTGCCGAAGTACACACGTCGGCCATGAATGATATCATGTTCTTCCTGCTTTTGTTTTTCCTCATCGCGTCAACGGTGGCCAATCCAAACGTTATCAAGTTGATGCTGCCTAAATCATCCAGCGGAAAATCGATATCAAAAAAAACAATAGTAGTATCTATAACACAGGACCTTAAATACTATGTAGAAAAAAAGGAAACACCGGTGGCCAGTTTGAGCAGCACCTTAGAGAGCTACAAAAAATTGGCAGAAGAAGTGACTATAGTTTTATACGTTGAGAAGACAGTATCTATACAGGATGTGGTGCAGGTAATGGATGTGGCTCAAAAATTGAATATGAAACTGGTTTTGGCAACAGAACCGAAAGGGTAGTGATTAGTTAACAGAGATTAGTTGATCGGGTTAAACCGAAAAAACTAATGACCAATGACCCAATGACAAATGACTAACTACGAACACGAAGAAAATAATTATCCCAAAGCATTCTTAGCTACAGGCATTATCATGACTGTGCTTATTGCCGCGTGCTGGTTTATCGTGTTCGGTACGCCACCCCTGCCCGAAAACGGAACCGGCGGCATTTTGGTGAATTACGGTACGGTTGATGAAGGTATGGGCAGCGATTATATGAGCACTGAGGAGCCGTCAGCTGCAGAGAATGCTAACAATACCAAACCCGATAAAGTAACCGATGCCACTCCTACTCCCGAGAAAACACAGGTAGAAAGCAGTGATAAAAACGTTGTGACCCAAAACAGCGAAGATGCACCCGAAGTTGCGGCAAACGCTAAAAAGCCAAGCAATACAGTAGCTACTCAACCCGATAAAGCTCCACCCAAGCCAACCGTCAACCAAAATGCGTTATATAAAGGCAAAACCAATAACGGCACCGGCGAGGGCGACGGAAATGGCAATGCGCCCGGCAACCAGGGCAAGCCGACAGGCAGTACGCTTACCAATAACTATGACGGTACAGGATCTGGTAATGGAGGTAACCTATCGATGGCTCAACGTAGTTTTACCTCAAGACCAATAGTGATCTATAATGGCAGGCAGGAAGGAAGAGTAGTGGTGCAACTGCGCGTTGACAAAAATGGCAGCGTTGTGGAAGCCACAGCAGGTGCCCGGGGCACTACTATTGTCGATCCAGCATTGCTAAAAAAGTGTGAAGATGCCGTTCGTAGCTCCCGCCTTAATGCGCTTGAAAATGCTCCTGGGCTACAGGAGGGTACGGTTACGTTTATGTTTAAGGCGCAATAACGTTAGTACGTATCTTTAAAATCGAATGAAAAAAGCTATTTTTCTTTTGACAATCTTAAGCTTTTTCTCATGTAAAAAATCAGTCACGTTAACTCATTATCAGTATAAGGATATTAAGGTTACCAGGGTAGATAAGGGCGAAAAAGTATTCTTCTCATATGGGTATTTTAATGATGAAAGTACTGCTGTGGATAGCGCTGGTGTAGTGGTAGATTGCAGCTTCGATCACTTTTTGTTTGGATTTCTTCTTTTTCACCAAAATGGCAGTGTTGAAGTTATCAGTGGCGGAGGTGGCAATTATAAAATGCAGAAAAAAGGTACGATGGTTTTTTACGACGATAAATCTTCTTTTAACTTAGATAATTTTAAATCAGGTAACTACAACAATCTCTACCAGATTAGCGATAACTTAGACCTTGAACAAAAAAGGAATAATGCTTTTGGCAGTATAGTAAAGATTATAAAATGAAATAGCCTCTTGGCAATGAAGAATTTTATTTATTTGTATATGTTTTTCAATTATGAGCAAAGAAATATCAGACGGAGCGTTTTGTAAAGTTATTGGTGGTACCCATAAAGGCAAATCGGGCATTGTGCGCGACATTCATACCAGTAAGACCGGGGCAGTTACCATCACTGTTGTGCAAGCTGATGGAGTGCGTTTTAAAACCTTGGCCAAAAGCGTTGAGTTGTAGATTCGAGCGTGGACGCTTGAATTGGCGGAGTCTATTTGATCATTAATCTTAAAACGATCAGAAGAGCAAGAATGACAAGCGAAAAAACAGTGCCGACAGGTAAGTACCAAAGCGTGAAAACACACCTGATAACGCCAAAAGTAAATGCCCAATCAAAATTGCTTATATATACTGCTGTAAAACATAACCAAGCCAGGCCGAATATAATAAACAGCGGCCCCAGCTTAAAAACATCAATATTAAAAAACTGAAAGATATTGGCCCAGGGCCCGGGTTTAGCGGGTCCAATATATTTGCCGTTTTTGAGTACATAAATCCCGTCAATCAGCATAAACCCGCCATTGAGCAAACTCAAAATGATGATCGCTGTTTTCATAGTTAAATGTACAAATACGAATACAGACAAGGAAATCTGTCTCTGCAGGGTACATCTTCCTAAGACTTTTGTGCGCTAAACTACCATTGAACCAAGCTTAATGTCATAAAAAAGTTGCTTTTTGTCAATTTTTTATGCCTCGTTTGCTTTAGCTTTATTTTTCTAAGGGTGCCCCGCACGTTAGCGTTGCCATACCAATTATAAAACACTATTAGTTTAAATAATATGAAAAGAAGAACTTTGATAAAAGGCGGGTTAGCCGGCTTATCATCACTTTATTTATCCCGCACGTTAGGGAACAGCCTGCTCACGCCATATGCTCCGCAAATCCAAACAGGTCCGTTTAAGCCAACCTGGGATTCACTTGCGCAGTACCAGGTTCCTGATTGGTTTAGGGATGCCAAGTTTGGTATGTGGGCACATTGGGGGCCTCAGTGCCAGCCCGAGCGTGGCGACTGGTATGCGCGCGGCATGTACCAGGAAGGTAGCGATCAATACAAATATCACGTAGCGAAGTACGGACATCCGTCAAAATTTGGCTTTAAAGACGTGATAAACGAGTGGAAAGCCGATAAATGGGATCCTGAAGCGCTGGTATCGATTTATAAAAAAGCCGGCGCCAAATATTTTATGGCCCTGGCTAACCATCATGATAATTTTGATTTGTATGATAGCAAATATCACCGTTGGAACTCAACCAAACTTGGCCCCAAAAAGGACCTGATAGGCGGTTGGGCTAAGGCAGCTAAAAACAACGGACTGCCCTTTGCGGTAAGTGTACATGCTTCGCACGCGTGGAGCTGGTACGAAACCTCGCAGCGCGCCGATAAAAGCGGACCGTTAGCCGGTGTACCCTATGACGGAAAAACGACCAAAGCCGATGGAAAAGGTAAATGGTGGGACGGCTATGACCCGCAGGAATTGTATGCGCAAAATCATCCGCTAAGCGAGGGCAGCGATAAAAACAACACCATTCACGGGCAGTGGAATTGGGGTAACGGTGTAAACCCGCCCACTAAGGAATACATGGAGAACTTTTATAACCGCACCATTGATCTGATTGACAAATACGGGCCGGAGTTGGTTTATTTTGATGATACCGCATTGCCGTTGTGGCCGGTGAGCGACGCGGGCTTACGTATTGCAGCACATTTATATAATACCAGCATAAAAAAGCATGGCAAGTTAACAGCAGGTGTTTTTGGAAAGATATTAGACGAGCAACAGCGTAAATGTATGATATGGGATATTGAGCGCGGCCAAAGCAATAAAATTGAACAATTGCCATGGCAAACCGATACCTGCATTGGCGAATGGCATTACGACAGGCGGGTTTATGATAATAACCGCTATAAAACCCCTGCCACTGTTATACACACGCTTATAGATGTAGTAAGCAAAAACGGCAACCTGATGCTGAACGTTCCGCTGCGCGGCGACGGATCAATTGACGATAAGGCCAGGGCAACCGTTGATGGTATAACCGAATGGATGGCCATAAACAGCGAATCTATTTACGGCACGCGCCCATGGACAGTATTTGGCGAAGGCCCCGCCATTGCCGGTGCCGCCCCTATAAGTGCGCAGGGTTTTAACGAGGGAAAGGGTAAACCATTTACTGCCGAGGACATACGCTTTAATGCCAAGGGCAAAGTGCTTTACGCTACCCTGATGGGCTGGCCCGAAAATAAGTCGGCTTTAATAAAAACTTTGGGCACCGGCCAAAGCAAGATTGGCAGCGTTAGTTTATTAGGCGCACCGGGTAAACTTACCTTTACACAATCGGCAGAGGGTTTAAAAGTTGCACTGCCCGAGCAGGCACCCGGCAAAATTGCTTATGTATTAAAAATTGAGGGCGCTATTGGGTAACATTTAATTTATCAATAGCGAGTACATTAAACGCAAAAGGACATCATAATAAAGCCCCCGATAATCACCGGGGGCTTTATTATTGGTTAATTATTCACCACCGCCCAATATGCTTTTTTACGCTGTCCGTTAACATCAAATAGCAGCGGATACGCTTTAAGCATCATCGGTGTGGCAGGTTTTGCATCTCCGGCTGAACCTCCCCCACGGCTATCTAACCAACTACCCCTATCCGATACATTCCAAAAAGTAACCGCTTTTATATTCTTTCTATAACCCCGCAATACGTCAAATATCTCTTTGTATTTGGCTACTTGTCTAGCCTCCAATTCAGGGGTATAACCCGGGTCAACAGGTGGCGTGGTGGGCGCGGGAGTACCTAAAGGCCTTGGGTGTATCGTTAAGTCCAGTTCCGTAATTTGCACCTCTAAACCTAACGAAACTACCTGATCTAAAGCGGCGCGCAATTGCGTAACTGTTGGATAATCTAACGACCAATGCGCCTGGAAACCTACCCCATCTATCGGTACCCCGCTGGCTTTCATCCTTTTTAGCAGCTTGAAAATTTTCTCCCGCTTAACTTCCCGCTCATTGTTAAACTCGTTGTAATACAATTTAGCTTTAGGGTCCGCCTCGTGTGCAAACCTAAAAGCCGCATCAATAAATTCAGGTCCGTCGAATATCTCCAACCATTTGGTTTTCCGGTACATCACTGCAGGGTCCTGGCTGTCATCAATAGCCTCGTTCACCACATCCCAGCAGTAAATTTTGCCTTTGTAACGGTTCATCACCGTAAATATGTGCTCTTTTAAACGTTTTAATACTAACTCTTTACTTGCCTGCTTTCCGTCAGGACCCACAAGCATCCATTCGGCATTCTGCTGGTGCCATAGCAAATTATGGCCACGTATGTTAATTTTATGCCTTTCTGCGAAAGCGACAATATCATCAGCATTTTTCCAGTTGTAAGAGTCTTCCCTGGGATGAATAACGCCCACTTTCATGTCGTTCTCCGCTGTTACACTGTTAAATTCTTTGGTAATTAATGCGGAGTCTGTTCTTATTGATCTGGCACCCACAGCCACGCCAACCAGGAAATCATTCTTGAAATAATCTTTCAGGCCCTTGCTCAAATCAGCTTGCGGTGTAGTATTGGGTACCGACGAAACTTTTGGGGTTGATAGTTTGGGCGAACATTGCATATAGCACATTACCGTTGTGCATACAGCTGCAATAAGGACAATATTCTTCCTGAGATTTTTATTCATGGTTAATTGGTTTGGAGATATAAAGCTAATAATATTAAAAAGTTAATATTAGCGGCTATCGTCACATTTTTGATAGGAGCCCGGCTCCATTAGGTGTTTCAAAAGATATAATCTTGGCAAATTGATTATAATCAATTTAATTACAGCTTATTATGTCAAAAAATGTGAATATAGTATTATAAAATGCGAATATAGTATTGTTGCAAGTGTTGCAGGCACATTTCTCAACAGACTGATAAACAATGGTTTGATAATAAACACTGTTGCAAGTGTTGCATTTGTTGCCTATATTTTCTGCAACACCCCATTCAGTTTTACTCCACAAAAACCTGTTTCTGGCTAATATCAATAGATGATCGGCTACCATCAAAGCTTATGCGCACCACCATATGGTAGTAAGAGCTATCAAAAATGTAGATATTATCAAATTGGTCGGCACCGTTAAAAGATTGTATAACACCAATAGTTCTGATCTGGCCCATCAGGTTAATAACGTCCTGAGAATTTGCGCTAATATAGCTAACCGTGTGCAACACACCACCGTTAGCGGCTTTAAAACTTTTACCTACAACTACCGTTTCCACCTTATTTCGTGCTGCTGTGGTTTGGTAAGTGTCAATTCCAACACCCCCTATCTCTTCCTTTGATTTTAACTTAAACACCTTGCCTATGCTAAAGTCATCAGCAGCCTGTTTATTGCTAAGGCTGACTAAACTAGTCAGGTTCAACAAATTAATGCTTTGCGCTCCCGCAGTTGCACTACAGCCCAATATGAATAATGCTAAAAGAAATCTCCTCATTGCGAGTGTAAGTTTACTTAAAAGCATAAACTTTTCAAAACAAAGCTTTGGGCTGATTTAAGTATAAAACCGCACTCACAATTACCTTAGTTTGAAAACGACCGCATAATTCTGCTAAATTTACAGCGGCAACATCATGGATTATCAGCAAACTATTAATTACCTATATACCCGCCTGCCCATGTTTTCGCGCACGGGTGCTGCCGCCATTACCAAGGACCTGAGTAATACTATTGCGTTGTGCAACTTGCTCAACCATCCCGAAAATAAATTTAAAAGCGTGCACATAGCCGGCACCAACGGCAAGGGATCTACCTCGCATATGCTGGCTGCTATATTGCAAGTAGCGGGTTATAAAACAGGGCTTTACACATCGCCACATTTAAAAGACTTCAGGGAGCGCGTACGTATAAATGGCGAGATGATAAGCAAACAGGCTGTTGTTGATTTTGTAGCGCGTTACCAGCAAGATATAGAACGCTTAAACCTGTCATTCTTTGAAATGACCGTCGGCCTGGCCTTTGATCATTTTGCCGAAGAGCATGTTGATATTGCCATTATAGAAACCGGTTTAGGCGGCAGGCTCGACTCTACTAACGTTATCACGCCGCTCTTATCTGTAATTACCAATATAGGCTGGGATCATACCGACCTGCTGGGCAACACGCTACCGCTCATCGCCGCGGAAAAAGCCGGTATCATAAAACCGAATATTCCTGCAATAATAGGCGAGCGGCAGGATGAAGTTGCTGATGTATTTACAAAAAAAGCGAGTGACGTTGGCGCACCTATCCGCTTTGCTGCCGATGAATGGGAAGTGAAGAGCGCCAGAGTTGATCAACAGCTAAGTGTGATGGCGTCAAACAACAGTAAAACCCGGGCTTATCCACTGTTGCTTGATTTAACAGGCAGTTATCAGCTTAAAAATGTAAAAACTGTTTTAAGCGCCATTGATGAACTGCGCCTGCTGGGCTTTAACATAACCGACGAGCACGTAAAAGATGCCTTAAATCAAGTAAAAACGCTTACCGGCCTGCATGGGCGATGGGAAGTACTGACGCAATCTCCTTTAACAATTTGTGATACCGGCCATAACCCGGATGGTATACAGGAAGTGTTGAAGAATATTGCTGCAACGCCCCATAAGCAACTGCATTTTGTAATAGGAATGGTTAGCGATAAAGACAGCAGCAAAGTGTTATCTCTACTGCCTAAAACCGCTACCTATTATTTTTGTCGGCCGGATATTCCGCGTGGCCTGGATGCCGGCGATCTGCGCGACAAAGCACGCGGTTTTAATTTGCAGGGCGATAGCCACCTGTCGGTAAAAGAAGCGTTAGCTGCAGCGCAAAAAAATGCGGCGCCTGCCGACCTTGTTTTTGTAGGCGGTAGCACATTTGTAGTTGCAGAGATAATTTAAACGATATTATAACCAATAAATAGCATGGGAACAATAAACTGGGGTATAATTGGCTGCGGCGATGTCACCGAGATAAAAAGCGGGCCCCCTCTCTATAAAGTGCCTGGCAGTCGTCTAATCGCGGTGATGCGCCGTGATGCCGGGAAAGCTGAAGATTATGCGCGCAGGCACGGTGTTGGTAAATGGTATAACGATGCAGAGCATTTGCTTAACGATCAGGAGATCAATGCGGTATATGTTGCTACACCGCCAGCATCGCATTTAGAATATGCGCTTGCAGGCCTTAAACGCGGTTTAAATGTGTACGTAGATAAACCGGTTGCAATGAACGCAAATGAAGCCCGCCAAATGGCAGAAGCTTTAAAGACCAGCACAGGAAAGCTTTCGGTAGCGCATTACCGCAGGGCACTGCCAATGTATTTATATATTAAAGAGTTGCTAGATACCGGTGCAATTGGCGATGTACGCAGCGTACAAATAAGAACCTGGAAAAGCGCAAAGCCGGGTAACGAAGATCTGGCACCGGATAACTGGCGCGTTAATCCTCACCTATCCGGTGGAGGCTATTTCAATGATCTTTCGCCGCATCAGTTGGATCTTATGCTGTTCTATTTTGGAGCGCCGAAAAATTATAGCGGGTTTTCTATTAACCAGGCGGGGGTTTACGGCGCTACAGACCATACTTGTGGCAGCATAATCTTTGAGAACGGCGTTGTGGTAAATGGCTCCTGGTGTTTTAATGTGGCACCATCTGAAGTGACAGACGAGTGCATAATAGTAGGCAGCAAAGGCAGTATCAGCTTTCCGTTTTTTAATGATCCATACACGGTAACGTTGAAAAATGAGAATGGAGAGTCCACAAAAACCTTTGTTCAGCCACCCCATATTGCCTATCCTATGATAGAAAAGGTTGTAAGCTATTTTAAAGGCGACGGAGATAACCCATGCAGTTTAGATGAAGCGGTTGTACTAATGAATATAATCGATACCTTCGCTAAATCCTTATAATGAAGTGGTCGTTTTATTAAAAAATGTCTAATTTGCTAAAAAATAGCACTTAAGCCTTTATGAAAGCTATCCTGTATTTATCCACCATATTCCTTTTGGCTATCAGCTTTAACGGCCGTGCTCAAACATCGCCTGTTCCCAAAAGTTATTCCCTTACAACCCCCGAAGATTATAATAAATATGAAAAAGACGTTGTAAACGTCATCAACTGGTTGGAGCAAACTCCTTGGGATCCAAAAAGCATTGAAAGGCAAATAGCAGATTCATTTCTTCTGGCGTGGATCTCTGGTAGCCCAACGGTGACTATAGAACTCGGTGATGATATCCTTATGAAGATAATGGAAAAAAATAAAGAGGCGCTTGTTACCTATATGGGTGGATATACTAAGTACACGTTACAAAGTAGGGCAGATAAAACCAGCTATGATGTTAACAAGGCTAAATTAGCGGGTTTTAAAGCCATAATCTCGAAGTATAATTCCGAAAAAAAGACTCGCTCAAAAGATAAGAATGTGGAGATGCTTGCCAAATTAGACAGCGAGGGCAAATTAGAGAACTGGATAGCTACCGAACTTTCTAAAAAGTAAAAGGGCCGCTGGTAAGGCCGCCCTTGCTAATAGATCAATCTTTCTTTTTAGGAACTTTAGCACCTTCTTTCCGCGCCTCTGAGAGGCCAATAGCTACAGCCTGTTTTTTACTGGTAACCTTTTTGCCACTGCCGCTTTTAAGTTTGCCTTCCTTCATTTCATGCATGGTTTTTTCTACTTTTTCACCTGCCTTTTCAGAATACTTTGCCATAACATTTTCATTAGATGAATAATTTTTTATTCAGCAAAATGTTTGCCACATAATACTGCGCCGGCTTTCGTTTATTAATATATCACTATATTCAAAACATTAAATACAAACAAACAATAGTGCGCGAGCTTTAATATCCCTATATGATATCAAAAAAAATAATTGCCCCTTTTTATGAACGTTTAGCGCTCATCCTGATAGGTTTTGTGGTGTTGGGTTATTTGATCGTACAGGGGAAGGAATTGCTTGATCCCCTGTTATTCGGCTTTCTGTTTGCCATTTTGGTGTTACCGGTTGCTAATTTTTTTGAACGTAAGCTGCGTCTACCACGTTCTGCATCGTCGTTTTTATCGGTTATAATGCTTGTAGGGTTGGTTACAGCTATACTTTACCTGGTTGGGGCGCAAATATCGCGTTTAATGTCTGATTGGCCCGTGCTTAAAAACCAGCTCACTCAATCAGTCAATGATTTGTCGCTGTGGATAGAGAGCAGTTTCAGTATTAATCTGGAAAGCCAGAAAACCATAGTAGATGATACTGCAAAAAAGATCCTTTCTTCCGGAAGCCAGGTTATAACCACCACATTTGGCGCGGTGTCGTCGCTGGTGTTGTTCTATGTTTTTATAATGATATTCACGTTTTTTATACTTTTCTACCGTAGATTGCTATACCAATTTGTGTTAAAAGTATTTAACGCTGAACATGGACACGTTGTAAATGACATTACTCAAAATATTCAAAGCATTCTGCGTCAATACATTTTGGGTTTATTGTTTGAAATGATAATAGTTGCAGCAATTGCCTGCACTGCATTTTGGATGATAGGTATAAAATATGCAGTACTGTTGGGTTTAATAGTTGGCCTTTTCAATATAATTCCCTACCTGGGCATTTTTACAGCGCTTGTTTTAAGTGTACTGGTAACTTTTGCCACCGGGCCGATAACTAACACCATTGCAGTGGGTATAAGCATAATTGTTATACACGCCGTTGATGCTAATTTACTGCTACCCACCGTTGTTGGGTCTAAAGTAAGACTAAACGCCTTAATAACCTTTTTAGGCATAATTTTGGGCGAAATGCTATGGGGATTATCAGGTATGTTTTTGTCTATTCCGGTCATTGCCATATTCAAGATAATATTTGACAGGATAGAAAGCACCAAACCATGGGGATACCTTTTGGGAGGCGACTACGAGTTTAAATCTGCTGCAAAAAAAAGAATGAAAACGGAGTAGGTGAATAGTGTATAGTCCATCAAAACTTTAGATAATCGATAACATTGCTAATTAACTAATCACTACTTAACTAATCTCTGATTGCTATCTTCGCTGTATGAAATACCTGCGTTTGCTCTTATTTCCATTTTCGCTGGTTTATGGCCTTGTTATCATAATGCGCAACTGGCTTTATGATACCGGTGTATTTGAAAGCCGGGAGTTTAATCTGCCTGTAATTGCGGTAGGTAACCTGGATGTGGGCGGAGCCGGTAAAAGCCCCATGACGGAATACCTGATACGTCTATTAAAGACAGAGCGTAAATTGGCTACACTTAGCCGCGGTTACGGAAGGGTTACAGAGGGTTTTTTTATTGCAGGCAAAGATACTGACGCAACGCAGATCGGCGATGAACCGGCGCAGTTCAAACATAAATTTCCTGAAATTACAGTAGCGGTTTGCGAGAAAAGATTAGTGGGAATTGAACAGCTGAAAGTCGATCACGACCTGATAATTCTGGATGACGCATATCAGCACAGGGCTGTTAAATCCGGCTTAAGTATATTATTATTTGATTATAATAGCATTACACGATCCCAGTTTTTACTGCCTGCCGGAAATTTACGCGAACCGTTTAGCGGGCGCTGGCGTGCAGATGTTATTGTAATAAGCAAATGCCCCGAAGATGTTAGCGAGACAACGCAAAGAAAGATAGCCGATAAAATAGCTCTTCTGCCCTATCAACAGCTATATTTTAGTACAATAAGCTATTTTACATTACAAAATATAACAAGGACCAGTCTCAACGAAGTGATAGACACTGAAACCACAGTTTTTTTGCTATCCGGTATAGCTAATCCTACTCCGTTGGTTGCTTATTTAAAAACTCAAACTTTAAACGTTATTCACCATAATTATCCCGATCATCACAGATTTAGCTTAAAAAATATCACTAAACTTGCTGAAGATTTCAAAGCGTGCAAATCAGAAAAAAAACTGATCATCACAACAGAAAAGGATGCGCAACGTTTAGGAATGCATGAGTTAAAAGAAATACTTAGTGGCCTGCCGGTTTTTGTACAGCCTATAGGCGTTAAATTTTTACACGATCAGCAAAATTTTGATCAAACTGTTTTAAAATATGTTAGAGAATATTTACCACACCGTTAGTTATATAAAAAATCGCATAGGCGATTTTGAACCTGAAGTTGGCATAATATTAGGCACCGGTTTGGGCGGCCTGGTAAACGAAATTGAGGTTGAAAAGCAGCTGATGTATTCTAACATTCCGGATTTCCCGATATCAACCCTTGAATTTCACTCGGGCAAATTAATATTCGGGAAATTAGCCGGTATTAAAGTGGTTGCCATGCAGGGCCGACTGCATTACTACGAAGGATACAGCATGCAGGAAATAACTTTTCCGGTTAGGGTAATGAAAATGCTGGGTATAAAAACACTGTTCGTTTCAAACGCAAGCGGTTCTCTAAATCCTGAGTTTAAAAAGGGCGATCTGATGGTGATAGAAGATCATATCAACCTGCAACCGGAAAATCCTTTGGCCGGAAGGAACAACGAGGAATTAGGGCCACGTTTTCCGGATATGAGCGAGCCTTATCAGCGTACTTTAGTAAGTAAAGCGCTTCAAATTGCAAAACAAAATAATATCATTTGTCATAAAGGCGTATATGTAGCTGTACCTGGGCCCAATCTGGAGACCAAAGCCGAATATCGTTACCTGCGCATTATTGGCGGCGATGCCGTAGGCATGAGTACGGTGCCCGAAGTTATTGTGGCCAGGCACATGAGTTTGCCGGTTTTTGCCATATCAGTACTTACAGATGAGGGCTTTGGCGAAGAACTTACGCCGGTTTCGGTTGAAGAGATCATCGCCGTTGCGCAAGCTGCCGAGCCAAATATGACGTTGATTTTAAAAGAACTGATAGCAAGTTTAAATGCCTGATAAATTAAAGCTCTTTTTATCTTTAGTTATTTGCCTATGGGTTACTACCACCGTTGCGCAAAACGGACCGCCGTATAACAATGGTGGTTACAACAATGGTGGTTACAACAATGGCAATAATAATGGCAACTACAATAACGGCAATTATAATAATGATCCTCGCTATCCTACCAACTTTAACGATACGACACGAAACCGCAGCAGGGTTTTAACTACCGACCAGATGATTGATACGCTGCGCAAACGCGAGAAGCAGCGTATGGACTCGGTTATATTTAGTACCCGTTTTATTAAAATAACCAACGAGGCTTTGCTGCGCGATAGTACACAGCTATTTCCGCTTGACACATCGTTAACTGATTTTGAAAATTACAACCCGCTTTTCTTTGCCCGAAATCCTAAAATAAGTTTGGGTGGTACAATGGGGCTTGCCGCGCGTCCGTTATTATTTGAACCACGTAAAACAATTGGCTTTGATGTGGGCCTGCACGCGCTTGATCCATGGCAGTTTACTGCTGATGATGTATACTACTTTAATGCACGGGTACCTTATACGCTCTTAACAATGGTTACCAGCGGATCAGAGGAACAATATTTTAAAGCTTTTCATACGCAAAACATTAAACCCAACTGGAATGTGGGGTTCAGTTTAAATTTCCTGGGTTCGCGTGGAACATATTCCAACACCAATATTTTGGGACAAAACGTGAGCAACTTAACAGGTAATGTTTTTAGCTGGTACGAATCAAAAAGCAAGCGATACAATTTATTAACCACGTTAATCTTTAATAATATCAAATCACCCGAATCGGGTTCGGTATTAAACGATTCACTTTTTACCAGTGTCCGCGGATCATTCGATAAAAACACCGAACGTGTGCGTTTACCCAACTCGTTTGCAAATTTTAAAGAAACCAACTTACACATTAAACAGTTTTATTATGTGGGCCGCATTGATACAACTTTGGTTAAAAACAAAAGCAGCGCCAATATTTTGCCCACACAGCGCTTCTCGCATACACTAAACATAAGTCAGAGAAAATACATTTATCAACATTTAGATCAGGATGTTTATCATGTCTTTCCTGATTACTATTTCAGTTCAAACAGAACAAAAGATTCACTTACAGTAAACAATATCCAAAACGATTTTTCATACAGTTTTTATCTGCGCGGTAAATCAAGCCAGTTTGTAAAAAACGAGTTTAAGTTAGACGTTGGCCTTACGCATGACCTTTATAATTACAATCAATTTGTTGTTGATACCACGCTTAATCAGTCCGGTGTAAAGGTGGTATTACCGCAAAAACAACAGCAGGCAAATTTTCAAAACATAACCCTTAACGGAAGAGCAAGTTATCGCTTTAGCGATAGGCTTAATCTGCAGGCGACAGTTAACCAAATAGTTGTGGGCCGCAATTTTGGCGATTTTCTGTATGATGCTAAACTGCTATTATCCGGTAGCAACAAAGCCGGAAGAATTATATTGAACGTCTATCAGCAGAGCAGTTCGCCCTCTCTGGCAGCCACCAACTGGATAAGCAATCACTATATTTTTAATAACAGTTTTGCCAATCAAAAAACAACGGCGCTATCTTTCAATTATATAAACGATGCCTTGGCTTTTGATCTAAAGGCGGAATATTTCCTGTTAAACGACTATCTGTACTACGAATCTTCACCAGGCGGCATTGATGCGCACCCGGTACAACTTTCTAACGCTATTAACCTGTTAAAAATAAGCATAGGTAAAAACCTCGAATTTGGTAACTGGCATTTTGATAATTTCGTTGTATACGAAAAGACCGACTATCAGAAAACGCTGCGGGTGCCCGAGTTTTACACTTACAGCAGTTTGTATGTCAATTCGTTCTTCTTTAAAGTTTTGCGTACCTCTACAGGCATAAGTGTGCGTTATAACACGCCATACTCAGCACCATCATACGGGGTTGGTTTGGGCCAGTTCTATAACGGTGCCGATGTACAGTTCTCCTCCTATCCTTTTGCTTCGGTATTCTTAAAAGCCAATATCAAAAACACCGATTTATTGGTAATGTACGATTACGCCAATCAGGGTTTGTTCAGCAAAGGGTATTACACAGTTAATCGCTACCCGCAACTATCAAGTATGTTGAAGTTTGGGGTAAGGTGGAATTTCTATCAATAGGTTGCCAGTTGCAGTTAGCACCTGAATTGCAACCTGACACGGCGAGAACTGCCCACTGCACACTCCAAACTAACAAATCACGTTTTCTGTTTTTTCTTCTTTGCTGCCGGAAACAGTACATTATTCAATATCAACCGATAGCCGGGTGAGTTAGGATGCAATTTGAGATCTGTTTGCGGCGAACCTGGTGAATGCTGGTAATCCTCAGGGTCATGGCCTCCGTAAAACGTCCATTGTCCTTTGCCGAATTCACCGTGTATGTAGCGTGCTTCGCCTTCGGTTTTCTGCTCACCCATAATGATAACACCTGGTTTCAGTAGATCTTTATCAAAGGCCGTAGCTAACCCAATAAAACCTTTCAACACCCTTTCATGATCCTGGGTAAGCATGCTGGGAACAATATCCCATTTGGCCGAAAAATCAAATAGCGTAAAAAAGTCTGTAGCCATTGGAACCCTGTTCAACGTGCGGGTATCAATATTACTAAACTTACGTGCCCGCGGGCCCAATTGCAGTGTAAAATTTTGGAACGCGAAGGTTTG
>NZ_CAMLHX010000044.1 GCF_946479965.1 uncultured Mucilaginibacter sp.
CTTGCCTTGACGCAGGCGACGAGGTGTTGGTACCAGAGCCCTATTACGCCAATTACAACGGATTTGCCAGCCAGAGCGATATTGTGGTTACGCCTATCCTATCCTATATAAAAGATAGCTTTGCCCTTCCCCCTATTGCCGAATTTGAAAAGCATATCTCGCCAAAAACAAAGGCCATATTTATTTGCAGCCCGAATAACCCAACAGGTTATCTGTATTCGCGTGAAGAAATGGAAGCCTTAAAAACGCTTGTGTTGAAGTACGATCTGTATTTATTTGCTGACGAAGCTTACCGCGAGTTTGTTTATGGCGATCAGCCTTTTGTATCGCCGATGCATTTGGATGGTTTGGATGAAAATGTGGTAATTATAGACACCGTTAGCAAGCGCTACAGCGCCTGCGGAGCGCGATTGGGTTGTATCATCACCAAGAACAAAAAGTTTTGGCAAACGGCTATAAAATTTGCCCAGGCACGATTGAGCCCAGGCATGGTGGAGCAGATTGCCGGCGAAGCTGCTATTGATACGCCTGATGAGTATTTTGCACATGTAAAAGCGGAATATAACAGTCGCCGCAATACTATAGTTACTGCGTTAAATAAAATGGAAGGCGTTTATTGCCCTAATCCGGGTGGCGCGTTTTATGTGATGGCGCAGCTGCCTATTGATAACTCTGATAAGTTTTGCCAATGGATGCTGGAAGAATTTACTTACGAAAATCAAACCGTTATGATGGCGCCTGCTACCGGCTTTTACAGCACACCGGGGGCCGGAGATCAGCAGGTACGCCTGGCCTATGTTTTAAATAATACCGACCTGGAAAAGGCAATGAAATGTCTTAACGAAGCGCTAAAGGTATATCCTGGACGTGTGGTTGAAAGCGAAAAGGCGAAGGCAGAAAGTGTTCATTAATAAATTAGCTGAAAGCGGAAAGGTAAAAGCTTAAAGCGTTTTGTAATTGAGGAAATAGAAGATGAAACTAAATAGACTTTATTTTTTTATGGCGATACTGTTTGTTTCTGTACAAGCAGCTAAGGCACAGGATAAATCCGTAAATAGTGTATTGACTGCCTATTTTACCTTAAAAAATGACCTGGTTGCTGATAACTCAGCAACGGCAAAAACACACGCTACAGAATTAGCGGCTGCTATAAAAGCAGTACCTGCTGATAAAATACCTGCGGAGCAACTAGCCGCCTGGAAAAAAATCCAGCTGAGCACAACCCGTATTGGCGAAGCCAAGGATATTGATACCCAGCGCGATTATTTTGCTATCCTTTCGGATAACATGATAGCAGTAACTAAAGCGCTTAAGGCAAACACCACGACCGTTTATCAGCAATACTGCCCTATGAAAAAGGTTAATTGGCTAAGCGAGGTTTCGGCTATTAAAAACCCTTTCTACGGCAAGCAGATGCCGACCTGCGGACAGGTGACAGAAACGCTGGCTGCAGTAAAATAATATCGTCGTATTACAGTTTTCAAAAAGGACCGGTGCTTTTAGCTTTATTCTTTCAGCTTTCAGCTACCAAATCCGTATATTTGTAACCGCTTTTAGCTTTATTCTTTCAGCTTTCAGTTCCAAAAATGGGGTCGACCGGAATTGACAGGATGGAGATAAGTAGGTAAGCATGCAGCGCGTTGTACGAATTAGCGCTCTAATCTGAACGTTCAAACACACAAATGGCGAAAATAACTACGCCTTAGCTGCCTAATTTAGAATTAGCATAGCTTTTGTCCCGCCGGTTTTCCGTTTCATCGGGCCGGCATCAGGGGCATCGTAAGATGAAACTGGTTTGCCGGTGGTACGGAAAGCAAACGAGAAACAGTACCTACGGAAGAAGGTATAGGTGAGTTACTGACCTTCCCCTTCCCTACAATTTAACAGAACTAAGCATGTAGAAAGCTTACCTTATACCATGTTTGGACGAGGGTTCGAATCCCTCCGGCTCCACTGAATTCAATGTCAAAACAGACTAAAAGCCTGCAAATCAAACGATTGCAGGCTTTTTTATTTTGACCAAATGATCATTTTATTCATCAAATCGCAACAAATAGGTGCGTAATTAGGTGAGTAACTTTTTAAGATTTCTTACTCACCAGAATTGCTGTATTTATTTGATAATCAAGATGTTCAAAATATGAACATCTTGTACAGAGCCGATTGCAAGCTTAATTTTGTATCTCTTTTTAATGTAAAACATTATGAGAACTAACTTCAGCTTGCTTTTTTATTTGAAAAAGCCAAAAAACTACCAAACCGGCCTTGTTCCGGTCTACCTTAGAATTACCGTCAATGGTAAACGTACAGAAATTACAACTGGTCGAGAGTGCGACCCTTCGACTTGGAATACCGCTTCAGGTCGGCTAAACGGCACAAAAAAAGAAACTAAGTCCTTTAACGCCTATCTTGATACGTTACAAAATCAATTTTATGATGCCCATAGTCAGTTGACAGAGTCCAAGAGTGAGATTACGGCAGAAACGCTTAAAAACAAGTTTTTAGGTAAAGGTGAAAAAGTAAGGATGTTAATTGACATCTTCAGAGATCATAACAAAAAGATCAAAACGCTGGTTGGCAAAGAATATGCCGCTGGAACTGCTATTCGTTATCAGACCTCGCTAAAACACACACAAGACTATCTGCAATGGAAATACAAAATCTCTGATATAGATATTAGAAAGATTGACCATGATTTTATAACCAATTACGAATTTTACTTACGTTCAGAACGTAATTGCGCAAATAACTCTGCATTTAAGTACATAAAGAACTTTAAAAAAATTGTTGGCATTTGCCTGTCAAGCGGCTGGTTAGATAGAGATCCGTTTATCAATTACAAAATAAGGATTAAGCAGGTTGACAGGGTTTTCCTCAATGGAGATGACTTGCAAGTTATGGCGAACAAAGTATTTTCAACTGAGCGATTAAACCAGGTAAGGGATATTTTTTTATTTTGCTGTTTTACGGGTTTAGCTTATGCTGATGTAAACAAGCTTAAACGCAACGAAATTGTCAAAGGTCCAGACGGAGAAATGTGGATATTCACAAAACGTAAAAAAACAGATACCCCAAGCCGTATTCCACTATTACCGTCTGCCTTAACTCTACTTGATAAATACACAGATCATCCAGTTTGCAGTAATTTAGGTAAAGCCCTTCCGGTAAGTACCAATCAAAAGATGAATGCTTACTTAAAAGAAATAGCTGGGATTTGTGGAATAGATAAACCTTTAACTTTTCACATTGCCCGACACACATTTGCCACTACTGTTACACTATCTAACGGTGTACCTATAGAGAGCGTAAGCAAAATGTTAGGTCATACCAATATTAAAACTACACAGCACTACGCCAAAATATTGGATTTAAAAGTTAGCCAAGACATGGCCACCATTAGACAAAAATACACCGCAATTTAATCTTACGATCTCTAAGGTCACGAAAAGTGACCTTAGAGACTCATATTTTTCAATAAAAGAAAACAATGGAAAATCAAATAATACCTGATGAAATAATCATGAACCAAATCTATTACATAAGAAATCAAAAAGTGATGTTAGATTTTGATTTGGCAAAATTGTATGAAGTAGAAACCAAACAACTTAAACGACAGGTAAAAAGAAATATAGACCGATTCCCCGATGATTTCATGTTTGAGTTATCACAAGACGAGTATCAAATTTTAAGGAGCCAAATTGGCACCTTAAAACAAGGAGAACATACCAAATACTTGCCGATGGTTTTCACAGAACAGGGTGTTGCCATGTTATCAAGCGTGTTAAATAGTAATAGGGCAATTAAAGTAAACATTCAGATTATAAGGATATTTACACGCATTCGCCAAATGTTCATCGACAATACGGAATTACGATTAGAGATAGAAAAGATAAAAGCAAAATTAGATAATCAGGATAAAAACATGGAAATCGTTTTTCGCTTTCTTGATGAGTTGATCGACAAGAAAGATAATCAGCCACCGAGGCGAACAATTGGTTTTAAACCGGACGGCTTTTAGTCCAGCGCTTTACTTCAAGACAAGGCACTGCATTAACAAATTTTAAACAGTAAGGTGATAATTAATTAAAACCCCTTGGATCGCTGATTTACGGTTTTTTTGAAAGTAGCTCAGTTTACCAAAAAAATCTACCCTATGCTTCAGCAGGTGGGTAGATTTTTATATATAAACTTAGAAAAAGTATTACTTGGTCTTCTTAAGGTCAATAGTAATATCTCTATCCTGAAAGCCAAATGAAATTGTCAATAATTCTCCATTAAGCTTTCCTTTAGCGGCAGTTTTGTTTCCCATTATATCCAAATTGAATGTCATGGCATTCCCATTCACAACAATGTCAGAAATTGGTACCGGAGTTCCGTCTGGACCTGTCATAGTACCTGTGATTTTTTCTCCCTCTGCCTTAAAATCATAGGCTAAATCAATTTGGTCGTTAATCCTGCCTGCCCAATGACCTAAGATACTTGAATTACCTTTGTCATTAGTCGTAGCTGTACTTGTTGTTGGGCTAGTTCCAGACTTTTTAAGATCAAACGATATATCGTTACCCCCAACAGAAAATGAAAGTGTAAGAACTTCCCCAACCAGTTTTCCTTTAACTTTACTAAGGTTTCCCATTATATCTATATTAAAAGACAAGTCATTACCTTTTAATATGCCGTCACTAATTGCCATAGGCCCTTGAGGACCAGTCATGGAGCCCGTAACTTTATCTCCATCTACTTTAAAATCACAAGCAATGTCAAATTGACCATTGATTGAGCCTGTCCAGTGTCCTGTAAGATCGGCGGCGGAACAAAAGTTTGCAACAAATAATAACAATAATGTATAAAAAAATTTCTTCATAATAATTTGATTTTGATGATAGTTTATGCATCAAATAACGATTTAATAAGTAATTAAAAAAAGATGTCTGGATATTTAGCTTTAATGTATAGACCAAACCTTATTTTTAATCTACGGAAGGATATATGATATTGTCAAATGCTTGGAGTATTTAGAACTTATTAAATCAATAAATGGCGTTATTTAACAATGCTTTTAATGGCACCAGAAGCAAATACGCTGTCCAATCTGTCATATAAAATTGCGCAAGCTAATAGTAATTTTTCTGTTAAAAGCATTAAATCAGATGCTAATAACTTGATAAGAAATAAATTTTTATTAAGCCCACTTATCTAAATATTGCTGAAAGACTTTTTTATAAGGATCTGTAACTGGAATTGTAGTTTTTGCCATTATGACTGTACCTTTAGTGGCTAATCTAATTTTATCTATAGCAACAATAAAAGAACGGTGTATTCTCATAAAACTCTTTGTTGGAAGCTTTTCTTCCAAGGTTTTTAAGCTAGATAATGTCACGATGGGGTTCGGTTCGTTGATCAGATAGATTTTAACATAATCCTTCATACTTTCGATATATAGTATATCGTTTAGATCAACTTTTAATAATTGGTAATCTGCCTTTAGGTATAAATATTGTTTTTCTCCTTCTAGCACGTCCTCTGTTGTTTTCTTATGGTTTAAGAGGAGATTAAAATAACTTTGAGCTTTTATGGCTGCCCGAGAGAAATCAACGAAATTGAATGGTTTGAGTAAATAGTCAAGGGCATCGACTTTGTAGCTTTCAATTGCGTATTGATTATATGCTGTTGTAAAAATTATTCGTACCGTTCCCTTCGTATAAGATTGGTCGATAATTTTTGCAAATTCAATTCCATCTAAATCGTGCATTCTAATATCCAAAAAAATAACGTCGATTTTATTTTCATGAATAGCATTTAGGGCTTCTACTGCACTATGGTATTTACCAGAAAGTTTAAGAAAGGGGGTTCGATTAATATAATCACATAGCAAGCTCAAAGGTACGGGTTCATCATCCACCGCTATGCAATTTAATATCATTGTAATTGGAGTTTTAGTCTAACATTAAACTCTTTTTTAACTTCATTACATCCAACCAACAGTTCATATTTTTTGGGATATATCAGGTCTAATCTCCTTCTGGTATTAACTAATCCGATCCCATTGCTCTCCTCGAGATTTTTTGTTTTGTTGATAAATGTTGAATTATTGACTTCTATAGACAATGTATTGCCCAATTCTATAATTCCGATATAAATATAGCTAGGATGTACATTGCTTATACCATGTTTAAACGCATTTTCAATGAAGGGTAAAAATAACATGGGGGCAACATTAAAGTTCTTAAAGCGCTCTGGTTTTTCAAAAACAATTTCAACCCGTTCCGTCATTCTCAATTTCATTAATTTAAGATAGTTTTCTACAAATATTATTTCCTTTTCCAGGGTTGTAAGATCATTTTTAGTTTCATATAAAACATACCGCATCATTTGAGACAGAGTATATAGGGATTCCCGTGCCATTTGCACATTGGTATCAGTTAATGCATAAATTGTGTGTAAAATATTAAAAAAGAAGTGGGGGTTAATTTGTGTTTTAAGAAAAGCTAACTCCGAGCCTATTTTCTCCTTTTCTAAGTTTTGTCGCGTGATTTGATCAAGCTGAGCTTTTTGGGAGACAGCTATAATTGTACTCACACCTAATACAAATAATGTAATAAGAATAAAACTGAATTTAATAGTGGGATCCTGCTCATAGTTGAAAGAAGGATTGTACACCTTCATCAGTTTATTAATTAAGAAGGGTATATTAAAAAGTCCATCTATTAAACGGTTAAGTATAAATAGCATTATCAACGATAGAATTATTGTGGTGCCAAATAAGGCGCTCCTTCCTCTATAAAGCATTTTTGGAACAAGAACATATATATTTATATAAAACATTCCGGTCCATAAAAAAAAATTGACAGTTTGTTTAACCCAATACTCACCAGGTAAAGCGATTCCTAATGTCATGGGAAGTAATAAAAAAACCAGAAGCACAGACAATGCAAAAAACTGAGAAGACCAAAAAAACTTTTTTGCCGAAGAAAAAAACATTATGAATGTTAGTAATAAATATTAAAAATAATCTATATAATCACTATTTAAGCTACATAATATACCAAACCATCATATTAATCGATAGATACGGGTTTTTTATAGATAAAGCGGACAGTAATGATCTTGTGGGAAATTTTGGTATGCCTTTTTTATATTTACTACCTTAATTAATAAAGCTTCCATCTCCTCGTCTTGGTATAGGCATTCCGTTTCTCTTTGGTGCACCAGTCCATTTTTGAAGATTCATACTTAAGTTGATCATGAAATAACGACTGTTTGGGTTGGTTAAGGTTTCTGTAAATCCGTTAGCGGTAGTTACCCTATTAACGAAGTTGTTCTGATTCAACAAATCAAATGCCCTTAACTGCAGTGCGGCTCTATTTTTAAACACTCTGGTCTGGAGCATTGTATTAATTACAAAAGGATTGGTGCTTCTATTATTATTTATGCCGCTTACATAATTTTTACTTACAGCATAGCTGAATTGGAAGTTCTTAAGAAAATAAACACTACCGTCTACACTTAAAGACCAAACTTTTTGAATTATATCCTTTGACTGTGGTAATGAATAATCAGTTTTATTAACATCATAGGATACATATGGATTAATTTCCAGCCAGGTATTTGGGTTAATCCTAGGCCCAAAGCTCTCTTTAAATCCCCACGTGCTTGCAGTATTCTCTATGCTGTTGCTCATAGATTTGCGCTGTTGACGAGTTACTTCTCCCGTAAGGCTATAGTTATACTCACGATTATTTGATTGTTTGCTAACCGTATATGTTCCCCCAACTTGGTAATTCCCATCCATATTTACATACCGGATCTCATTTTTCAGACTGTTATAGGAATCTTTTACCTGGACTATGTTAGTTGTTACTTGATGTTCGGTAAAAGTTGAATTAATACCTAACGTATAATTTAACTTTGAATTAGCAATATAATTCGAATAATTCATATTTACCCGATGACTAAAAGATGCCTTAAGATCAGGATTACCAACCCGTGGATTCTGCGGGTCTGAAATATCCCTTACTGGCTGTATTTGTTCAAAATCTGGCTGTATTGCAGTTCCATTATAATTTAACGACAGTAGGTGGGTGCGTGACATTCTAAGTTGAAAACGTGCTATAGGAATCATTTTAAAATCTTTTCTGCTTGTTGTAACACCTAAACGATTTCCCGATAATGATGTCGGTATCGCAGTTGCGCCAAGCGAAAAACTATATTTTGATGAATTTGTACCATATCTATAATTCAATGAATATCTCGATTGAGTAAAAGAATAATCGAATATGTTGCTTAATGAATCAATTACTAATGGAGTGCCTGTAGCGCTTAAGGCACTTGTTATTTTACTATTATCGTTTGCCGTATACTCGACATTGGCGTTAAACTCAAGCCTTGACAGCTTCCCAATAGGTTCACCAAACGTTAAACTAACCCTAGACACATTCGACAAATTATCTGTATTGAGTAAACGATGCACCAGAGAATCGATTGTGCCACTGGTTTGATAATAAGTAATAATGTTATTTTGCTCCTGGTCGTTTTTTGTATCCCTGTTTGTGCGGGATAATTCTGCCGAAAATATTCGATTTGGTTTCTTAAAATAATGTTGATAAGAAATTGTTCCTCCAAGATTTAGGGCCGAGTTGTCAGTTACACTTCTATTTATTTGATCTTGATGAATAAGGCCGGTTTGTGTTAACGTTGAATTATTGGTATTAGAAGAGCTTGTAAAGCTTAAATTAGGACGTACCTGCAAATAATTTGCGCTATCAATATCATACTCCAGGTCAAAATTAAACGTGTGAGTATTGTTTTTATTTATACCTGTGCCATTATTAGTGCCATAAGTAGTTCCAAGTGTACTGAAGTTCTCGGAAATACTATTTGTAATAATATTAGCATTTCTGTAGCTGTATGAATATCCGCTATTTACATGCACTTTTTTTCCGAAATCATCACGGAAAGTAAGCCGCGGAGAGCCTTGAGAAATGCTGCCACCGGTCCCTGAATTAACACCGGCTCCACCAGGAATTGCTCCACTTCTGCCACCTCGATTATTAGCACCACCAAGTCGGCCTATTGATGCACCCGCACCCGCTATTCCATTGGGAATCTTTGAAAAGTTCCCTTGTAAACCAATTTCCTGATTACCGTTTATACGGGTCGCAAAAACAGAACCCTCATATTGATTTAAAGTACCGCCCCCTACATTTATCGTAGCAGTATTCCCAACTGATTTATCCGCACGCGTGGCTATATTCAGTACCTTTTGTGCTTCACCATCTTTTATACCAGTTCTCGCAGCTAAATCGCCATAATCATCTATAATTTGCGCTTTAGATACAATTTCAGCTGGAAGATTTTGTATAGCTGTGGCTACATCTCCGCCAAAATAATCTTTGCCATTTACTCTTGCCTTAGTAACGGCAGATCCGTTATAAGTTAATGAACCATCTGTGCCTACTTCCATCCCTTCCATCTTTTTCAGTAGCTCATCAACAGTTGCTCCAGCACGCACTACATAGTCACTTGCTCTATATTCAACTGTATCGGTTTTATATGTTATAGAAGGAGTACCCTTTATTACTATTTCATTTAACAATTTAGCTTCAGATACAAGTATAATAGGATCCATAGTAAGTCTTGGAGAAGAATCATTATACAACCCTTTTTTTACAAATGTTCTTGAACCTTGATAAGTCACTGAAATAGTAAATTCCCATGATTTTACCCCTCTGAATACATAAATACCATCTGCGTTAGTGCTTGTTCTAAAAGTATCTACTTTAGAAGTTAGTACAACAAGAGCTCCAATTACAGCTTCGTCTGTCGAATCTTTTACTGAACCACTTACCTGTCGCAAGGGTATTGGCTGGGCTAAAGCGGGTGTTGTACCCATAAGGTTTGGTTGATTTTGAGCGAATAAATTGCAAGAGATAAGAATGAGTAAAAGAGGAAAGAACGTTTTTTTGAGTAGAATATTTGTGATGGGATGTATCATGTTATGGAAGTACTCTAGAAGTACTCTAATTATATTAGTGTGTTTAAATTATATAGTTTATTTTTTTGCTAATGTATATTTACCCCAAAAATCTGTTGGGCTGATTAGAGATTGAATATCCATTGTATTTGCACCTCCTCTAAATCCCTGTCCACCTCCCATTCCTCCTTGTGGGGGGCTTCCCATACCACCGCCACCAAAATCCCCTCCGCCGCCAGGTCGAGCACCCATTGCACTGAGATTAAATATCAATCCATTCAATTTTATGTTATAAACAAACTCTTTGGGATTATCTGTGGACAATTCCAAGTACTTTAGAGGAATTGCTAATTCATAGGTGAAAGCTGCTTTATTATCGAATAAGGCCCTGGCTTTAATACCTTCATCATTATAAATTGATATCAGTGTATCAGTAATTTCTTTGATTCCAGAAATTTTAATGTCTTTTAATTTGTCAATTTGTTGACGGTTCATTACGTACATAATCGAATCAGCTTTTTTCATAATTAATGCTGGATCAGCTGTACTCATATTCATTCCTCCTGTTTGCAAACTGCTTGCCATGCTTTGAAACATCACCATCATATCATTGCTTGCGGGTACTGGAAACATAATGGACACACCGTCTTTTTCTTTCTTTTTTGCAGACTTATTTATCGTGAAGGTGAGGCCTCCTCTCATTATTTTGTTCGTTACATTGGAGTTAGTTGATTGAACAACTAAATAAAGATTATTGTCATCGTTTGTTATAGTATAAAAAATCGAAGTACTATTATTATAAGCCCGAAACCCATTGCTCCATTCAGTGGTCTTCCCATCAATTTTCAAATTTGCGGGTGCTCGAAGACTAATCTCCTGTTGATCAGGAAGTTTTTGAGAGAAAACTATACTTGTACTGAATAAGAATAATATAATAAAACAGGACACTAGCCTGAATGATATTTTTAATAGAAAATTCATATAAATCAATTTATGTTAGGTGCAAAGGTTAGATTAAGCAGATGCGTTCGCAATAGCTTGGAATCCTTTCATGCTCGAAAGCCTTAATTAATCGACGAATCCATTAAAAAAATCGCCGAGAAGAAATGTATTCCGATACTTAAGACGCAGTAAGTAAATTGCTGAACGGAATACTTAAGTCTGTTATAAACTATCTAACATTTTATGGGTTTATTATAAAATGCATACTATGTCATCACCAAGATATTTTAATTTCCGAGGCCGTTTTGATTTCTCTCCTCACCGCTATGATATTGGCAGACCTATCTTTCAAAATAGAACATTGGAAGACAATTTCTTTTTGCTGAAAATTTATAAGATAGACGAATCTGAGTATGGCGCATTTTTTGATCACCAGTTAGCATTTTATTTAACCGAGCATCCCGACAGTGAAGAAGTATTTTTCAAACATATACATGATATAGTAGCTAGCAGGATTCGGCACTTTAAACGTCAAGACCCGTTTTCTTCGAAGTATGCCTTAGCATTAGAACACATCAAGCAACTCGAAGCCTTTTTGTTTTTCCTAAAGACAATAGATCGCTGGCACAAGGTTGAGCCATTAGAGTCAGTTATTGGTGAAAAGGACAAGCTGATCGAACAATTGAAAGTTCGAGTGGCAGAATTAGAAGCCCAACTAAAGCAAGCGAAGGAGTTTGATGCCAATGAAAAGATCGTAATTACCAACAGTTATATAGCACCATTCATGAATCTGCTGGATCAAATACAAAGTTTAACGATTGGTAATACCAAACTGGTAAGCTCACAGGGCCAAAGCCCATGGTATAAAATGGTTGCCAAATACTTTCAACATGGCGATAAGCCGATTTCCATAGATACCGCACGCAACTACTTTCCTGCACGAAAAAGTGATAAACCATCTAAGTACATTGAAATAGCTGAGGAGGATAAGCTATTTGAAATAGTTCCCAAATCCAAAAAGAAATAACAACCACTTCATTCGTGACCAAAAGCCCCCAATGGTCATTCACTCCTACCCTTTTGCGCTGAGATTTGCCTTCAGATCATTCAAGCGGAACTATCCCATCCCGCTATTGAACAGGATTAACTTAAAATCAGGAGGGAAAGATGAATTTGGAAATTATAACGAAAGAGGACTTGGCAGCATTCAAAGGTGAATTGCTGACAGAAATCAAACAGCTCATGCAGCCGGGGCAAGGGCAATCCAAGAAATGGATCAAAAGTAACGAGGTTAGGAAGCTGTTAAACATTTCTCCGGGAACCTTACAAAACCTGCGTATCAACGGCACACTCAGCTTTACGAAGATTGGCAGCATCATTTATTACAAGCTGGAAGATATTAACAAGCTATTGGAAGGAGGTCCACAATGAAGACAAATCTTCTAACAATCGAACTTGCTGCCTATGGCAGTTTGATCAAGCGAATGGGAAAAGACCAGCGCGTCATAGCTACCCACGTCAGTCTATTTACAGCACTATTTATTCAATGGCAACGCAGTCATTTTCGCAGCCCTTTTTCGATTACCCGAAAGGAGCTAATGGCTTACAGTAAAATCGCATCCATTGCAACTTACCACAAGTGTATCCGGGAACTGGACAAGTACGGCTATATCCGTTACCAGCCCTCTTTTCACCCGGGAAAAGGCAGCCTGATCTATTGGCCGGAAAACACAGCGCAATAGCAAAACAACCAGTCAGCGGAACAGCAGATGTAACCAGTTACAAAGTAACTGGTTCGCACCAGGAGCATTAGCGACAAAGTGGGAGCAAGTTTGTGTTTTTGTTGCCACAAAAACATCCCGTCCCGACACGTCGGGAGGGCAAACTTGCCTTTTGCGCCCGATGGTTGCAAAAGGGGAAATCGAAGAAATGTTAAGGAGGTAACGATGGAAGCAGCAGTAAAAAAGTACGATAAAATACAAGCGAACCAACCAAAAAACAAAGGCGGTGCGCCAAAGAAAAAGGTGAGACGGGAGTTAATTATCCGGATCAGAATGTCCGCTAGGGAACGGTTTTACATTGATGAGAAAGCTAAGAAAGCAGGTATGCGTTCGAGCACTTGGATAAGAGCAGCCGCCAAAAGCGCGAAGATAGTTCCCCGCCTGACCGCCGAAGAACGGCGCATCCTTTGGATGCTTGCGGAGTTGGCCAATAACTTGAATCAGTTAACCAAACTTGCACATCAGCTTGGTTTGCTGACAGTAGGCAGAGAATGCAGTAAACTCCTGAGCGAAATAGACAGTATGATAAAACGCCTTAATAAAAATGATAGGGAAAGTAATAACGGGTAAAAGCTTTGGCGGCTGTATACGGTATGTAGTACAAAAGCAGGATGCGGTTATACTGGATGCGGCGGGTGTAAGAATGCAACAGATTAACCAGATCATAAATGATTTTAACCTGCAACGGCAGTACAATCCGAATTTAGGAAAAGCGGTTGGTCATATAGCTTTAAGCTGGAGTGAAAATGATGCAGCGAAGTTGAATGATGAGGTGATGGTGAATATGGCTAAAGAGTATATGGAACGAATGAAGATAATTGATACGCAGTATTTAATCGTTAAGCACCAGGACAAAGTTCATCCACATATTCATATCGTTTACAACAGGGTCAGTAATAATGGCAAAACCATTTCCGATAACTTTCAAAAGCAGCGGAACATACTGGTAGCAAAGGATCTTACTTTACAACACGGCTTTTATTTATCAAATGGTAAGGATAAAGTTAACCGACAAAAGCTTAAGGGCCAGGATAAGATCAAATATAAATTGTTCGATGCGATCAAGTTCTCCAGCAAAAAGGTAAAAAACATCAGTGAGTTAAAACAAGTACTGGCCAAACAGGGCATTACTACCCATTTGAAATACAAGAGCGGGACTATCGAGGTGCAGGGCATCAGTTTCAGTAAGGGTGATTATAAGTTTAAAGGATCAGAAATCGACCGAAGTTTAAGTTATGCCAAACTAAGCCAGGCCATAGCACAACAGCAGGTTAATCCAGAAAAGAGTTTGGCCGACCAACTAAGGGAGATATTGGAAAAAGGCAAACAGGAACAAAGCGAAGGAACCGGAACGGGTAGAACTACTTATGCAGAGCGCGAACAGGAAGCCCATTATTTGAAACAGTCTCTATCGGCAGGTGCAGATTTATTAGGGGACTTATTGGGCAATATGGCCGATGATGACGACGGGCCGGAAAGAAAACGAAGGAAGAAAAACCAACATTCACAAAGCAGAGGAATTTCAAGATGAAAGAGATAGATGAACTAAACAACAGGATGGATAGCAACGATGAGATCGTCGATAGTCTTGTAAAAAAGAATACAGAGCTGGAAAAGCAGCTAACAAAAATTACTCAAAATCCTATTCCGGATTATTCAGATGATATAAAGACCATTATCACTGAAGTAAGGAGAATTAAGCAAAATAATATAGGGACTGAGGAATTAACCCTCCTTAATCAGATCAACGAAAAACTGAACAATGTGCCAACATCAGCGACAAAGCAATTCCGCATTTTGCTATTCCCGGAAACTAATCAGGGGCAATACTACAAGATCGTATTTGGTAGGCTTATTCCCTGGGGTTTATGCTTAGTAGTGGTAACCTACTTATACTCATTAGCTGGTAAAGCAATTGATGCTTACGGCCAGCATCAACAAAATGAGGAAGCAGCACACTATCAACGGGCATGGTTCTATTTAAAGCAAAAGGCTAAAGCTAAAACGATTGTTGCTATGGATACGGCTTTTGTTAGAACAAAAGATGAGTAAGCCGTTTTTTGTGAGAAATTGTTCAGAAAAATAAAGTCCCCTTACACTTGCTGTTTGGGGACTTCAACCTAAACCTTATCACAATTGGAGAAAGATTGTCCATTTATAGTATTTTAAAAACCAAGGAGTGGTATTTGCCTTTTAACAGTTCGTTCTTTTTCTTCTTCAGCCAGTAATCGAGTGACGGCAAGAATTTATGCAAAAAAGACGAAACTAATGCTTGGCCGCTTCAACGGTTTTGTCGTGCATACGTTATTCGCTTGTCTCTGTCGGAAAATATTATCCGCGGATAACCCATACTCCTTCCCCTCAGATATTAGAATCCCATTTCACCGCACCCGTCAAAGTTACCGATCGGCGGATGAAAAGTAAAGGCTATACAAGCGAAGCTGTTTTTATTTTTTTAGCGGTGCTTCGGCCTTGACGTTTCATCCGCCTTACGCTTTTGGTGCCTAAGCGTTGAAAATGGCACAGTGTGCAAAATTTAATAAACAGAGATCGATATGGCTCAAAAATTTCTTTATCTTTATAACATAAGATTTGCAATTAATCTGTATCTAAAAAATGGTGCGTAATTCGGTGAGTAAGAATTTTAGCCCATATAAAACATTGAATATTAAGCCGATATAGAGGTGAAACAAATCCCTCCGGCTCCACTGAAAGCCCTCAGATTTATTTCTGAGGGCTTTTTGTTTTTTGGCATATCGTTCTACCAAAATTCTCAGTATGTTAGGTATCCAAAACGCCCGTCATGAAAACCCTATATCTTGTAATAATAGTACTCTTTATTTTCAGTTGTAATCGCCCTTCCACTATAACACCCGATGATAAAATTCCCGTTGATCTTATAAAGGCGGACTTTCGCCAGGTGACTTCTGCAATAGAACAACAAACGCCAAATCCGTTTTATATGTGCGGCAAAGCTGCGTATGATTCAATTAAGATTAAAATATACAAAAGTCTTGATAAGCCTTTGTCGCCCATTCAATTTTATCAAAAACTATCGCCCCTGATTGCATTGCTTGAAGATGAACACTTCCAGCTTTTTATTGGAACCGGTACATTAAAGCAGCTCGAAGCCGATAACCCCACGCTTTATTTTCCTTTTTCGGTATTTGTAGATGGGAACAAGATGTATACTAACAAAAATTTCTCATCTGATACCCTTATCCGCAAAGGAACAGAGATATTAACGATTAATAATATCCCGGTTAAAACGATTGTTGAAAAGGTTAGAAACGACGCAAATCTCGCGGCCAATCACGAAAACTATTTTGAACGCAGGCTTGAAGACCACTTTTACCGGAGCCTGTTAATGGACGTGGGATTAAGAAATAGTTTTACCGTGACGTTCCGAAATAAAACGGTAAAACTAAAAGGGGTTTCCGCAAAGGTAATTAACCAAAGTAATACCGAAGCCGCAGACTTTAGCTACCATATAAGCGAGGGTAGCAGCAAAATTGGGTATTTGAGGTTAAACACCCTGCTCTCCGACAAAAAACAGCAACTCGACTCCACCTTGTTGGTATTTTTCAAGATAATGGAACAGCAAAAAGTGGCCAATCTAATAATTGACATCAGGAACAATTTTGGCGGTAGCACTAAGCTCGTAAGAGCAGTATTCAACTACATTACGACTAACAAATACAGAATTGACCTTGGCGAGGAGTATTTTAAAAACGGCAAAAAGGTGAGGGATTATGATACGTCGGCAGTAGCTCCGGAAAACGTTGCCCATAAATTTAATGGCAATGCTATTTTGCTTACCAATGTTAAGACCTACTCCAGCGCCCACATGATGGCAGTCAGTTTTAAAAGTGCTGGTATGGGTAAAGTTATCGGACAAGTGAGTTCAGAACCGTTGTTTATCTCGGGCGAGGTACAGGAACTGATTACTGCAAATACCAAATGTCAGTTTTATTACCCGGTATCAAACTTTTACCTGCCAGGCTTTAAAAAAGGTGTTGTCGCCTATTTTGTTCCCGATATTGAAATTCACCCCGCAATAACAGATAGGATCAGCGGAAAAGACGAGGCGATGGCAACGGCCGAACGAATGATGAAATAGACGCCTCGACAACGCGTCGGTTACTAACCGGCAAACTTTAAAAAAAGCGTTTCACCCCGAAACAAAAACCCCCTCTTCCACAAACGCCTAATAACCAGTAATTTAACTAAAATCAACAGCTAATCTTCCTGACGAATAAGTAGTTTCATTCTGTTTCACCCAAATAATTTAAAATATTAATTATCAAATAAAAAAAAGCGTTTCATTTAGTTTCAAATGTTTTGTATTCATGTGAAACGGAACACCGGGCTAGCTCCCTTGCGTCCACTTAAATATAAATTCTACGTAAGCCAACCCGTTTAACAATCGCTAACTCAATTTCCAGTCGGGTCTTTCAAAATGACAGGTATAACCATAAGGGTTCTTTTGTAAATAGTCCTGATGTTCTTGTTCCGCATTCCAAAAATCGCCTGCCGGAACAATTTCTGTAACTATTTTGCCGGGCCATATGCCTGATGCTTCCATCTCTTGTATTAACTCAACTGCTGTTTGGCGCTGGTTTTCATCCAGGTAAAAAATAGCGGAACGATAAGAAGTGCCTATATCATTGCCCTGCCGGTTACGTGTGGTGGGATTATGGATCTTAAAAAAATATTCCAATAAATGCCGATAGGTTATCTTTTCGGGATCAAATGTAACTTCTATACCTTCGGCATGTGTTCCGTGGTTACGGTAGGTTGCATTCGGCACATCGCCGCCTGTGTAGCCCACAATAGTAGCGGTTACACCAGGTAGCTGACGAATCAGTTCTTCCATTCCCCAAAAACAACCGCCTGCCAATATAGCTTTCTCTGTATGCATAGATTTTAATTTTTATCTTTTAATATACGCATATTTTGAGAATAAGTTTTGAAAAGCCTGATTAACAGAAATTATCCCCATACTTACCAGCTTTATTGTATATTCCGCTCAAATTAAAAGGGTTACCTGGGCTTTATGAAAAATATTTACTATGGCTGGTTTATGCTGGCGGCTTTAACCCTAATGTATGCCACCACAAACGGCGTAGGCGCTTATGCGTTAACTGTAATGCGTCCCTTGCAGATCAAGTCCTTCGGCCTGGATGCACAAAGCGCGGCCTTCCTTCCTACCCTATTGTTTGTAACCATTGCCGTTACGTCGCCTTTTATTGGCCGCATGTTGGACCGCTATAACCCACGTAATTTTATTGCCATTGGCGCTTTTGGGGCCATAGGTTTGATATTCTCGCTGGCATATGTTACCAGTTATACCGCGTTGTGCGCGTTTTACGTTCTATACGGAATTTGTATGGCGCTGGCGGGCATTATGTCTTTTATGTACCTGATCAATAAATGGTTCGACCATTACAAAGGACTGGCAACCGGTATTATGATACTTGGCTCCAGCATTGGGGGCATTATCTTTCCCCGCGTTGCAGTAATGGCTGGGGCCGACTGGCAACAATCTTGTATGTATTTGGGCATCACGTCGGCCATTTTACTACTACCTGGGCTATTAATGATCAAGTCTGACCCATCTGTAATAGGCAGCGTTCCGGATGGAGCATACTTTCCGGAAAGGCCCAATACAAAACCCGCTGAAACCGATCGTTCCCTTAGTGATGCTTTACGCTCGCCTAAGTTTTATATGGTGCTTTTAGTTACCGCCATATTGTGGTTTTGTATAAAGGGCTACCATCAAAATCACGGGTTTGTTATAAAGGATCTGGGGCAAACTCCTGCATTTTCGGCCAAAATGTTGGGCTATTTTTCGTTGATGGCAATAGTGGGTAAGTTATTTTTTGGCCACCTGAGCGACAGGATCATTAAAGAGTATACAATAGTTGCCGCCATTGCTATTATGGCGGGCGACTTTTTTATAATGCAGACTTTAAGTCGCAACCCTTTAGTGCTAACCACTTTTGCCCTGATTGCCGGCTTTGGTTTTGGCGGGGCTTTCACCCTTATACAGGTATGGGTTGCCAGTATTTATCGCGGCAAAAGCTACGGCTCTGTTTTAGGGATTGTAATAATGGTTGACGAACTGGCCGGGGCCACAGGCATGATAGTGCTGGGCACACTCAGAAAAATGACCGGAAGCTATAAGAGCGGGTTTGATCTAATGCTGATCCTATGCGGGATAGCTATTCTAAGCGCCCTTATGGTACGACGTTTTAAAAGCCAATAGTAGCCACTCTGACGCGCCAGGAGACCAACAGATCCAACCGATAAACCCAAAAAAAGCGTTTCACCCTGAAACAAAAATCCCATTTTTCACAATCACCTAATTACCAGTAATGTACCCAAAATTCACAGCTAACCTTACTGACTTATAAGTAGTTTCATTTTGTTTCACCCAAAAAATTAAGTTATTAACCATCAAATAGTTATAAAAAAAAGCGTTTCATTTCGTTTCGCATGTTTCATATTCTCGCGTGAAACGGAACACCCTAATTTGGGCTGGCGCTAATATCTCTTATCTTTGCCGCTCAATTCAATATTAGCATACTGTGATCAATGTAAATAACATTTCCGTTTCGTTTGGCGGAACCACCTTGTTTAGTGATGTAACCTTCCCCATCAACGAGAACGATAAGATAGCGTTAATGGGAAAGAATGGCGCGGGTAAATCTACCATCCTTAAGATAATTGCCGGCGAAACCAAACCTACCACCGGCAGTGTTACCGGTCCTAAAGAGGCGGTGATAGCTTATTTACCACAGCATTTGCTTACTGAAGATAAACTGACGGTTTTTGATGAAACCATGAAGGCTTTTGCCGAGGCCAATGCCATGGAAAAGGAACTGGAGGAATTAAATGAGCAACTCACCATTCGCACCGATTATGACAGTGACGACTACATGAAGTTGATAGAAAGGGTATCAGAACTAAGCGAAAAGGTTTACACCGTAGAAGAAACCAACTATGATGCCGAGGTTGAGAAGGTACTTAAAGGCCTTGGCTTTGAACGCAAAGACTTTACCCGCCAAACTTCCGAGTTTTCTGGCGGTTGGCGCATGCGCATAGAGCTGGCCAAGATCCTGTTGAAAAAGCCTGACCTGATACTACTGGATGAGCCGACCAATCACATGGATATTGAGAGTATACAGTGGCTGGAAGATTTCCTGATCAATTCGGCCAAGGCAGTTATGGTCATCTCGCATGATCGGGCTTTTGTAGATAACATTACCAACCGCACCATTGAGGTAACCATGGGCCGCATCTATGATTATAAGGCCAAATACAGTCATTATTTACAACTTCGTGCTGATAGACGCGTACATCAATTAAAAGCCTACGAGGAGCAGCAGCGCTTTATTGCGGATAACCAGGAATTTATTGATCGTTTTAAGGGCACCTACTCCAAAACATTGCAGGTGCAATCGAGGGTAAAAATGCTGGAGAAACTGGATATTATTGAGATCGACGAAGTGGATACTTCGGCATTAAGGCTGAAATTCCCGCCTTCGCCGCGCTCCGGCCAATATCCGGTAATGGTAGAAGATCTGACCAAATGTTATGGCGATCATGTCGTGTTCAAAAATGCATCGATGGTGATAGAACGCGGTGAAAAAGTTGCGTTCGTTGGTAAAAATGGCGAAGGTAAGTCTACCATGATCAAAGCCATTATGAACGAGATTGACTTTGAGGGCAGCTTAAAAGTAGGCCATAACGCCAAGATCGGATACTTTGCCCAAAACCAGGCTGCTCTACTTGATGAGAACCTGACCGTTTTTGAAACCATTGACCAAATTCCCTTGAGTGATGGTACTGTAAAGATCAAAGACCTATTGGGTGCGTTTATGTTTAGCGGTGATGATACCACCAAAAAAGTAAAGGTGCTTTCAGGCGGAGAGAAAACCCGGTTAGCCATGATCAAATTGCTGCTAGAGCCTGTGAATTTGCTGATACTGGATGAGCCCACCAACCATTTGGACATGAAGACCAAGGACATTATCAAAGATGCGCTCAGGGATTTTGATGGCACGTTGATCCTGGTATCCCACGACCGCGATTTCCTGGACGGCCTGGTAAAAAAGGTATTTGAGTTTGGACATCAGCGGGTTCGCGAGCACTTTGAGGATATCAAAGGATTTTTGGCCTACAAAAAAATGGACAGTTTGAAAGAGATCGAGCAAAGCTGATTTATAGTTCCGCCTTTATTTTTACTAATAATATTAGTAGATATTAGCGTATATTGCAGCGCAGATGGAGGCAGTAAATCCGGTCATGCAATTGGCCTCTGATTATTTGGATAGTACGAATACGGTTGTGTTTCTGACGGGTAAAGCCGGTACGGGTAAAACTACTTTTTTACAAAAACTCAGGCAAACTTCTCAAAAGAAACTAGCGATCGTGGCACCGACCGGTGTGGCTGCGATCAATGCCGGCGGTATGACAATTCACTCTTTTTTCCAGTTTTCTTTTGCCCCGGTTATCCCTGGAACCCTGGGCCAGGACAGCTTTTACAGCGCCGAAAAACGGGAACTTTTACAAAATCTGGAACTGCTGATCATTGATGAGGTAAGTATGGTGCGGCCCGACACGCTTGACCAGATCGATCTGACTCTGCGAAATATTAAAGGTTCCGGCTATCCTTTTGGCGGCGTGCAATTGTTATTGATAGGTGATCTTTCGCAATTAAGCCCCATCATCCGCGACGAGGAATGGGGTATCCTACGGCCTTATTACGACACACCTTACTTTTTTAGCAGCCAGGTTTTACAGAAAGCGCCGTATGTACGCATCGAACTGGATCATGTTTACCGGCAGAAAGAACAGGCATTTGTTGATATTTTAAACGAAGTACGTAACCAGCGCCTCAGCGAAAAAAGCCTGGTTTTATTAAATGAGCGCTACGTCCCGGACTTCAAACCGGATGCTGACGATCCGTATATTACACTTACCACGCACAATAATATCGCCCAGCAAATCAACTCCGAGTGGCTGAGCGCCTTAACCAGTGAAGAAGTTGAATTTACAGCTACCATCCGCGGCGAATTTCCAAAAGACGGCTACCCGACCGAAATCAACCTGAAATTAAAAATTGGCTCACAGGTAATGTTCGTCAAAAACGACAGTTCGGCGGAAAAACTGTTTTATAATGGTAAGATTGGCACCATTACGCGTATTGAAGACAAAACGGTTTTTGTGCAAAGTGGCAGTAAAGAAATTGCGGTTGAAGCGCTGGAATGGACGAACGTAAAATATGAAGCCGCCGAACAGGAAATCAAAGAAACCAATGCCGGTAGTTTCGCGCAAATTCCGCTTAAACTGGCCTGGGCCATCACCATCCATAAAAGCCAGGGCCTTACCTTTGATAAAGCTATAATTGACGTCGCAGAATCTTTCGCCCATGGCCAGGCTTACGTGGCGCTGAGCCGATGCCGAAGTTTGAGTGGCATGGTGTTACGCAGTCCCATTGCTCCTCATAATATTATTGGCGACCCCGAAGTAGCCCGCTTCAATGAAAAAGCCGAAGCGATCAAACCCGATGCTAACAGTTTATTACGCGACCAGGAACAATATCGCCTGTTTCTGCTTAGCGAACTATTCAATTTTGTACCGTTAAAAACGCGGCTCAAAGGTTTTGATATCATGCTGCCCGCCTTTCAAACAGAGATTGCGGATGTCGGCGAAAAATTCATTCGGCAACTCAATGCGGAACGCAGCCAGCAGGCCGCCATCTATTTCCTGGAGAAAGTGCGCGCAGCGGTTGAAAGTATACACTTGCAATTACCCCAACTGATCAACCAATCCAAAGACAAAGCGGTAAAAGCAGATCAGTTGATTATTTGGCTTATGAACCGCATACGGTTGCTGGACCATTTTGCTACAAATCCATTTTCAACCGATAGTTATTTAGCACTCGGCAAAACCAAACTAAATAGTCATGACCGATCGTATCTCAAAGCACTGAACGCGGTACCGAACGAAAAGTTATATGAACAAATATTAGCATGGAGAGCGGACAAGGCCGGAGCAGAAAAAATTATGCCGGCTATGGTCTTATCTGAAAAAACTGCAGTAGCTATCGCCGAGAAATTACCTGCAACTTTAAAGGCCCTGAGCGCTATAAAAGGGGTCGGAGCCCATAAAGCCACCATATACGGTGCAGAACTGATCGGCTTGATTCGCGCCTACCAGCAGGACGCATCGGGTTCGTCTGCAGAGCAAGTGAGTTTGTTTTAAACCATTTGCAAAGTTTATTTATCCACGGGAGGATTTTGATAATGAATAACATGCGCCCCTGAAGTAAAGTGTTTGCAATCAATGAATTTAAGCGAATGTGGAACGTTAAGATTCAGCCGGTTGAATAAACGCGCATCACCCTTACCGGGAAGAAGCGGTAGGATGTTAAAATAATAATCATCTACTAAGTTCATCTCGGTTAATTTTTCAATCAAACTCAGGCTGCCGAAAGTTAACAGTGCCCCATCGTTATCGCGTTTAAAGGCATTAATATAATCCGCGCTAAGTTGATCGCTGATGGTTGAGTTGTGCCAGGTTGTCGTTTTCAGGGTTGATGAAAATACGATCTTGGGTATATCGTGTAAAGCTTGGGCCATTTTCCTCACCCAGTCGGGTGTAGCTTCATCCAGCAGCCGTTTAGGCCATCGCTCCTGAAACATTTCAAATGTAAGGCGCCCAAAGGCAGCGACGTCTGCCGCTGCCATCAATGTGTTAGTAAACTCAAAAAAATCAGGATCTGCAATTACATTTTGGGCATCAGCAAACCCATCCGGGGTTATGCTGATCAGAACCATTACTTTTCCCATGGCTTTTGGTATTTTAAATGCTTTGTACCGGCCTGATCTCGATATTGGCATTAGTTGCTAAAATGGGGCAGCTTTTGGCCAATTCAATAGCCTCATCCATGTTTTTCGCCTGCACAATAGTGCAACCGCCAATAACCTGTTTTCCTTCTCCAAAAGGGACATCAATCACTGTTTTTTCTGCGCCATTAACCTGCTTGCCCGTCTGCTCCAGCGGTTCGCTGGCTACATGCAACCCTTTATTGATCAGGTCAACCACCCAGTTCATCATTTTTTCTTTAAGTAACTGTAAGTCTTCGGGCGACTGGTCTGGTTGATAGACATCGCTACCCCTGAATATGAGCATGAATTTTTCCATTAGTTTGAAATTTTGTTGGTTAAAAACTAATGACGATTGAGTTTTGGTAATTGGACAGGTATGGTAAAATATATTTTTTTTATTCGTAATACTCGACAGCACACAAATCCCAAGCCCTTTTCGAGCCCCTCACCACCCAGCCTCCCCTACTACCTAATAAGCAGGTCTTTTCAGTTTGTGGAGTTATCACATATTTCCTTTTTAAACGTTGAAATCTCTATTCCTGATGATCTTGAAAAACTTCTTTTGCATAACCCAAAGCATTGCTCACGGCAGCACCTCCGGCGTAAAAGATCATTTGCAGAATCACTTCAACAATCTGTGATTTTGTACCACCAAGTTTTAGCGCGGCACTAATATGCGCTTTCAATTGCGGCACCGTATGTCCCATTGTGGTGCAGGAGGCAATAAGAAGATATTCTCTGGTAAGTAAGTCTAAACCGGGTCTGGCCATAATGCCCTGCATGGCCCATTCAATAGTCATGTCCACAAAATCAGGGCAAATATCCTGAAGGTTATTTATTAAAGCCTCACCCGCCCCGCCACCATGAAGATGGTTGAGCATAGCCAATCCCTTTTCATAAGTCTCTGATTTATCTGTTTTCATAGTAAACTTTTAATCAAACTTATTTTAATGCATTAACTTTATCAAGTAGTTACCTTTTAGTGAAATATGGACAAATTTGTCACTAATGCTGAAAATCAATCAGATGGACGAAGAAAAAAATAAAAAAAAATATGCCGCTGCAACCGACTGCCCGATTACAGCCACAATTGAAGTTATTGGCGGAAAATGGAAACCAGTTATCATATGGATTTTAATACAAGGATCAAAACGATTTGGAGAGTTACATAAAACTATACCTGGTATCGCCTTAAAGGTATTGTCAAGACAATTAAAGGAATTAGAAGCGGTCGGCATTGTTACCAGAGAAGTGTTTGCCGAAGTTCCCCCGAGAGTGGAATACTCGCTTACTGAAAAAGGGAGATCACTCACAGCTATCATGCAATCCTTAGCGTCATGGAGCAAAACAAACATTTTAGGTCCTTTTGATGATAAGCAATAAGCTTCCCCGGCTTATTGTTCAAGTAGGTAATTTTTTTCTCCCCATGTTAGTGTGTTACCACTAACAAGGCTGTACTACTCAACCCGCACAAATTGCCCACTCCTTTTCGTTACCCACGTCATCAACCTCCCCTACTACATATGTACTATTTTCACTCCCCCATACACAATAAAATATAATATAATATATATTTATATGCCAATACCCTTAATTAATGCGGAACCTCCTTCTCCTGATTTTTATTTTGCCTTCTACTTTGTTGGCAGACCCTGTCACACGTTATACAGACAGCCTGGCCAATGTGCTTAAAAAAGGCGGTCTTGCCCCCATTGAACGGGTAGACATCCTCAATAACTTAGGGGCGCAGTTTATAAGAAACAACAACAAAGAGGCTAAATTTCGGCTCGGCCAGGCGCTTTCCGAATCAAAAAAAATCAACTACAAAAAAGGTGAGGCATATGCTTACCTGGGCATCGGAAACGCATACCTGATAGCCGGCGACCTTGATTCATCATACTTTTTTATTAATAAGGGCATTTTAATTAAAGGGTTTACTGACGACCCCGTGTTTTTTGCGCATTGCTTTACCACGCAGGGGCAAATTTTCAGAAGAAAAAAGCAATTAGAAAAATCTATCCAATCGTACCTGAAGGCTATTGCTTATTTTGAAAAAGGTAACAATAAAGCCGGTGTAGGTGAATGTTACAGCGGAATAGCCATTTTATATGTACAGAAAGATGACTATGAGCCAGCCATTAATTATCATACCAAAGCCCTTAAGATCAGGCGCGAAATGGGCGATGTGGTGGGTGAGTCAATGACGCTGGGCAATATTGGCATAGTAAAAATGCGTCAGAAAAAATATCAAGAAGCTTTAAATTATCATTACCGGTCGTTAAAAGTTATTGAAAAATTAAATGACCACGCGCGCACCGCATTTATTTATAACGATCTGGGGGCAACTTATCTGGCCATGAAACAGCCCTTGCAGGCAATTCCGTTGCTGCAAAAATCGATTAAGATAAGAAATGAGATAAACGAAATTGTTGAAGTGCCCTATACGCTGAATTATTTAGGCGAGGCTTTTGAACAAACCGGGGAGAAGCTAAAAGCCATATATTATATAAAAGAGGCCAACCGTTTGGCTATAAAACTAAACAACACCAAACAAATTGCCGAATCGTACGAAAGCATATCACAATTCTATTCGCGCAATAAGCAGATAGACTCGGCCTATGCTTATAGCATGAAGTTTATGCATTTTAAGGATTCGGTGGAAGCGACAGACAATGTGAAGGCATTGGACCAGTTAATGGTGAAATATGAAACCGAAAAGAAAGAGCATCAGATCCAGTCGCTAAATCAGCAGGCAACTATTGACAGGCTGGCTATAAACAAGCAACGCACCGCTATTTTCGCCATTATATCTTTATTTGCCTTGAGCGGTATTTTTGCCTTTTTGATACACAACCGCAATAAATTGCAACAAAAAGCGCGTTTGCAGGAACAATTGCTGATACAACAGGACCAGCTTACAAAAGCCGTAATAGAAGCAGAAGAGCATGAACGCAAACGCATTGGTAGTGATCTGCATGATGGTATAGGGCAACTATTTTCGACCGTAAAATTAAATTTGAACGGTCTGTTTGGGCGCATTAAGGTTGACCAGGAAGCAGACCGGTTTTTAATTGAAAAAACGCTGGCCCTTGTTGATGAAAGCTGCAAGGAAGTAAGGCATATTTCGCACCAGATGATGCCGAATATGCTGTTAAAATCGGGCATAGCGTCTGATGTAAAGAGTTTTATTGAGAAGATAGACTCAGAAGCTTTAAAGGTAAATTTTGAGGCGATAGGCTTTAAAAACAAGCTGGAGGATAACGTGGAGATCGTTTTATATAGGGTGATTCAGGAATCAGTTAACAATGTTATTAAACACGCTAAGGCGACTGAGTTAGAAATAAAGCTGGTAAGATCTGCCAACGAGATCATCGCCATAGTGAAAGACAATGGCGTAGGATTTAATGTTGCCGATAAAGATAAAGTTGCCGGGATAGGCCTAAAAAATATAGCTACGCGAATTGAGTATTTAAAAGGGACTGTGGAGTATATTTCCGCCCCGGGACTGGGTACTTCTGTTAATGTTACCGTGCCGGTGCGGTAGATTACATCAGCCGGCCTGTAATACTCTACTGCATTAGAGGCCTTATGGAAAAAATTTCATCATAAGTTTAAATCATGAGCCGTTACATATATTGCTCATAAATGGCCGTTAGAAGCCAAACGAGGAAGCTAAATTAAAGCGCCACTCCGTATGTTACCTTTACTTTGTCCATCACTACATGGGTATAAAAGTGCTTCAGATTGGGGTTATCCATTAGCTTTTCTTTAGAAAATTGCTCGAAGTGCTGCATATCCCGGGTATTAACAACTATCACAAAATCATAGCTGCCGGTAACATAATAACACTGGCTTACCTCCGTACAATTCTGCATTTCGGTTTTAAACTTGTCTATGGCTTTCGAGCTGCCCTCATGCAATATAACATCAACAACACAACTAATACCTATCCCGGCCGCTTTGGGAGATATAACCGCAATATCCGCTTCAATAAATTTATCGGCTCTTAGGCGTGTGATGCGCCGCTGTATAGCGCTCGGGCTTAAGCTAACAACCTTACTTAGTTCTTCGTTGGTTAAACGGTTGTTTTGTTGCAGGGCTTGAAGCAGGCGTTTGTCAAAGTCATCTATTTGCATATATCTCGCGATTGTAACCGAAATATGCATAAATAATTCAATACGTCACAATATGTGCAAAAATAATGCGCATGTACGCCCATAATTTTGCGTCATTAAATACATTAATATATGGAAAAGATAACTGCGGCCACCGCGCCAAAAGCAATCGGGCCTTATGCCCACGCCGTTAAAACCGGCAATTTGTTGTTCTGTTCCGGGCAGACACCCTTGGATCCTGAATCGATGATGATTTATGGGGAAACGATAACGATGCAAACTGGTCGCGCGATTGAAAATCTACAACTGGTACTGCAAGCAGCGGGACTTGCCCTGAGCAATGTGGTAAAAGTGAATGTGTTTTTAACCGATATGTCGCTTTTTGCCGAAATGAATGATGTATATGGACAATATTTTAAAGACCATACGCCGGCACGTACTACCGTGGCGGTAAAAGGCCTTCCCATGGGTGCTTTGGTAGAAATTGAATGTATAGCTGAATATAATTAAAATGATGATGGATAGTACAACTATTAACGACACCTTGACCAACGCGTTTTCCTTAAACGAGATAGAAAATTTCAGGAACGAAACAAGCGGTATCAAAAATGTAGTTCATTTAAATAACGCCGGTGCCGGTTTAATGCCCGACGTTGTTACCAAAGCGCAAATTGACCATATCTTGCTGGAGGGGGCGATCGGTGGTTATGAGGCCGCCGCCAAACGGGCTGAAGAAGTGAATGAATTTTATAGACAAGCGGGCTTGTTATTTAACTGCGACCCTGCAAATATTGCATTCACAGCCAGTGCAACCGATTCGTACACCCGCGCGCTGTCATCCATACCATTTGAGCCGGGAGATATTATACTAACAGATAATGATGATTTTGTGTCTAATCAGATCCAGTTTCTTTCTCTCGGCAAGCGCCTGGGGATAAAGATCGTTCACATCAATAATTCGCCTATGGGCGGCGTTGACTTGAACGATCTGCGCGAAAAACTGATCACGCTTCGACCAAAACTGCTGGCCATTACGCATATACCCACCAATTCCGGGTTGGTACAGCCTGTGCACGAGATCGCCGGGATCTATGCAGATTACCTGCGTGCCGGCAACGAAAACACCTGGTATATACTTGATGCCTGCCAATCCGCCGGCCAGATGAAACTGGATGTAAAGAAGCTTCACTGTGATTTTTTAAGCGTTACCGGCCGTAAATTTTTACGTGGGCCAAGGGGAACAGGCATACTCTATATCTCTGAAAAAGCGCTGCAGCATGGCCTTGAGCCCATGTTTATTGATATGCGTGGAGCAGAATGGACCGAAAAAGGAACTTACCGCCCGCAGCACGACGCCAAACGCTTTGAAGACTGGGAATTCGCCTACTCCACCGTGCTGGGCACAAGCGCCGCGATCGCCTACTGCCTGGCTATTGGCGAAGACAGGATATGGCAGCAGATACGCTGGCTATCGGGCATACTTAGAAAGGAATTAACGGGCCTGGACAAGGTGCGTGTGCTGGACAAAGGGCCTGAGCTTGCCGGGCTGGTTACCTTTACCGTGGCCGGCGGTGACCCGGTGCATATTGTGGGAGAGCTATTAAAACGTAAAATTAATGTGGTTCCCAGTTATCGGGCGTTCGGGTTGATCGATTTTGATGAAAAAGGCATTCAATGGGCCATCCGTGCGTCGCCGCATTATTATAATACCGTAGATGAATTGCAAAATTTTATAGGTTGCCTGCAAGAGATCATAAAGTCTTGATACGTAAAACTGTTTGAAGTAAATTAAAGATCAGTAGTTAATTTTACCTCTGCAGCAGCCGTCTCATAAGTCAATTGTGAGGCGGTTTTTTATTGATAAATAATGTTAGGGTTAACAAAGGTTAACATTGAATATGTTAACCTTTGTTAATTAGCTGATAATAAATTAGTTATGAAGTATAAATATTGTCAAGGGTTAACACTTTAGTCCTGATATAGTCAGGCAATAAGAAAATGCCATTTAGAGATTAGCGCTAAAAAAGCATTTCCGCTTCGCATTAGGTATTTATTTTTCTGATTTTGCAACTTCCTGGGCTTTATAGTATTGTTCAATTACTGCCTGGAAATTAGGCACCATATCTGCCAGCAGTTTGGCAAAATCTCCGGCTTCCTTTCTTCTCCAGTCTTTCATCAATTCAGGAAGCACGGCACCGCAGGTTACCGGGATGGCGCCTGCCTGGGTTAAGCGGAGCATAGCCAGGTTATGAGCTTCAGGGGTGATATCTCCACTGGCATCTGCAACTGCATAAACAGTATAACCTTCTCCAAGGGCAGACAAGGCAGGATATACTACACATACGCTGGTCCACATACCGGAGATAATGAGGGTCTTCTTACCTGTAGCTTTAACTGCATTAACAAATTCTTTGCTATCCCAGGCATTAATTTCTCCCTGTCGGACAACATACTTTGCATTTGGGGCATTGTCTTTTACCTCAGGCAATGTAGGGCCATTTGGCCCTGTCGGAACGGATGCCGTATAAATGGCAGGGATATGCAACAATTGAGATGCTTTTGCAAGGGCGGCAAGATTTCTTCTTAAATCACCAACCGGCATACTATGAACGGTTTGAACCAAACCACTCTGATGGTCGACAAATAAAAAAACAGCATCATCCGGATTGATCAGCGTTGTTTTTTTCTGCTGAGCGTTAGATACTGTAAAACTCACGCTTAAAACGAATATGATCGATAGCGCTTTTAGAACTGATGATTTGATTAATTTTTTCATAAATTTATTTTAAAAAATTATAGTTATTTACTGTCACAAAATTAGACCTACGTATGCGTCGGCGAAATAATGTACTTTATTGAATTGGCTTAACCTAGATTAAGAAATGACTAACTTACCCAAATGACTGGTCCTAAATTTGACACTGACTCACTCGAAAATCATATCAAAACCTATGTAAGTTTGGGCGACGATGAAATCTTGGCACTAAAATCCCTGGCTCAGTATAGGATAGTAAAAAAGAATCAATATCTCCTCCATGAGGGTGGAGTAGCAGCTATGAGTTGCTATATATTGAGCGGATGCCTTAGGACTTACATTATAGACAACAGAGGGATAGAGCACATTCTTGGATTTTCAACGCCTGGCTGGTGGACAGGAAATTTGCAGAATTTCTACAATGATAAACCAAGCCAGTTGAACATCCAGGCTATAGTTGATACAGAGATCTTATTTTTTACAAAGGAGACTAAAGAAAAGTTGTTTTTGTCAGGCGCAGCCTTCGAAAGGTACTTCCGGATTTTGACTGAACGTTCATTAATTGATTTTCAGGCACGTACGCTGGAGATTCTCAGCCTCAGTGCAGAAGAGCGATATTGGAAATTCTATAACAAATATCCTGACCTGATGCTTAAATTGCCACAAAAGTACATCGCCGGTTATATAGGCGTCACACCTGAATTCTTAAGCAAGATGAAAAGCAATGGCTTACGAAAGCCGCAATCTTGAAATGCCGGATAAAAAAGAGGCTGTCTCTTTTTTAGTTAAAAAAGCGGGTAAGAAATCGGTATCGAATAACATTTATAGCGATCACTTGTATGTTAATGGCCTATACTTTGTTACTGATCAGTTAATAATAGCAGATTAGACCATCTTATTACTCATGACATCGAACGGCAACATTCCTGTATATGACCTGTCCAAGTTCCGCCATCTGCACCGGGAGGAAACAGATTCCACATTTGGTTATGACAATCTTGATGCGGACTATCATATTCCCGGTTTGGAGGTCTATTCAAGCAAAGGTTTGGTCGGCTCTGTCGGGCCGTTAAAGTCTAACTTTTACCGGATGAGCATCACCTGCCAGGGCACGTTGGATATGCAGATCGGCCTGGAGCGTTATCAGCACCAGCCCGGAACCGTATCTTTTACTCATCCACGGCAGCTTTTTGCTAAAAACAACATTAGTGGCGATGCTTTTGGCTATTACATGCTGTTCAGCAGCGACTTTCTGAATGATTTGGTACCCCCGGTTAAATTCGCCGAAGTGTTCCCGTTTTATGCTTTTTCGGGTTTACCTGTATTTGTGCTCGATAAAGAGGAACTGACCAAGATTGTGGGCTTGGTTAAGCAGATAGACCAGGAATTACGGCAAACGCAGGTTGAAAGAATAAAAGCGGTGCAAATGTATCTGTACCTCATTCTGCTGGAAGCTAAACGGAGCTATCAAAGGCAACAACTCCACTTAATTATTCCCGAAACAGAAAGCAATAAACTGGTGTCGGGTTTTATCAGATTGGTGGGCCATCATTACCTTTCCCTGCGCCAGGTGGCAGATTATGCCGATCTCTTGTCCGTTACACCCAATTACCTAAACAGGGCGGTAAAAACCATAACCGGTAAAACAGCTTCTGATACCATTAAGGACATGCTTTTACTTGAAGCGAAATCCCAACTCCGGTATACCGAACAAACAGTGTCGGAAATTGCCTATAGCCTAAACTTTAGTGACCCGGCTGCTTTTAACAGGTTCTTTAAGGCCGGCAGCGGCGAAACGCCATTGGATTATCGCAAAAAGGCGAAATAAGCCAATACAAAGGCTAATCCGGTTAATTGCCCGACGAGCGACGCTGCGCAACTTTGTGCTAAACAAAAGCAGTTATGACAGAAAAATTCAATAATCAGCAAATTATAGTAGCCGGCGGGGCATCGGGTATCGGGCTCTCGGCAGCGCTCCAATTCAAAGCGCAAGGCGGCGTAGTAACCGTTACCGGCAGAAATACCGCAAAATTAACCGCCGCTGCGCAGCAAGGCCTGATACCTGTCCAGGTAGACAGCGTCGACCGTAATGCCTTGGATACTTTCTTCAAAAATTACGGGCCGATAGACCACCTTGTCGTTTCAGTTAGCGGCAGCAAAGGCATGGGGAATTTTGCCGACTTGTCGCTGCAAGTATTGCGCGATGGATTTGAAGAAAAATTTTGGCCCAACCTGAACACTGTGCAGGCAGCCCTCCCCTATGTTAAAAAAGGTGGCAGCGTTACGTTGGTCACAGCCATATCAGGCATTGCTAAACTACCCGGCACATCGGGGCTGGGCGCTATCAATGGTGCGCTCGAAATAATGGTACAGGTGTGGGCGAAAGAGTTTGATCAGGTGAGAGTTAATGCGATATCGCCCGGCGTTGTAGATACGGGCTGGTGGGATTTTCTGCCTGCTGATAAAAAGGACGAAACCTTTGCAGAGTTTTCAAAGCAGATAAAAGCGGGACGCGTAGCCCAGCCGGAAGAAATTGCGGACGCTATCCTATTTGCTGCGGCCAATAATTACATGACGGGCAAAGTTATCGCTTGCGACGGCGGCCTTTCTTAAAGCGGAAAAAGGCGGGCTGACAAAAAGACTAATCTTTTTTTGTCAGTTCCCTTTAAAGCCTGCAACACTAATAAAAGCAGCAGCCGCTTTCGTTTAATTATTTAATTGGCAAACGGAAACAAAAGGTACTGCCCTTGCCCGGTTCGCTTTGAATGCTAAAAGAGCCTTTATGCTTCTTAATTATCTCAGAAGCGATATACAACCCCAGGCCAACACCCTGAAATTGCAGGGCGGTTTTGCTTACCCGGTAAAAACGCTGAAACAGGTGATCGAGATCTTCTTTAGCTATCCCGATGCCGGAATCCTCTACACAGACCACTACCTGAGCGGCCTCCACCTTTGCCCTAACAATCACCTGATGTGCCTCAGGGGAGTATTTAATGGCATTGGTTAACAGGTTGATAAGTACCTGTTCTATCCTGAACTGATCGCCGGTATACAAGAGATCAACCGAGCTTTCCAATATAATTTCATGGTGATGTGCTGCCAGCACCACATTGGCAATGCTATTGGTTAGCGCGTCGGCAAAATAAAAGGCGGCAATATTCAGGTCTATCTGGCCGGAGTTGATCTTGGTTACATCCAGCAGATCGGCTATCAGTTTTTCGAGCCGTTTTATACTATTGCTGGCATTGGCCAAAAAAGGATAGATCTTATCCGTTTTATCCGTTTTCTTTTCTAATAATTGATTAATAACTTTAATATTGGTGAGCGGGGTTTTAAACTCATGACTCACCATATTGAAAAACTCATCTTTTTTAGCTTCGGCTACCGCGCGCCTGTCTTTTTCCAGCTTTTGAACCAGTATTTCCCGGTTGGCTAGGATGAGTTCGGCGGCGCGTTTACTTTTTTCC
>NZ_CAMLHX010000045.1 GCF_946479965.1 uncultured Mucilaginibacter sp.
TATTTGGTTTGCTTTTTTCCACAGGTTCGACTGTTTGGTCCATACTAACCGTGTTTGCCGTTAGCAGGAGGGCGACCATTGCCAGGCATTTATAAACTTTTGTTTTCATAAAAATCGATTGTTATAAGGGCATGAAGTTACAATGTTATCAGCCATTTGTACAAATACAACAAGTTTTATACAATTGTTTCTGTTATGGCTGCGAAAACGCATAAAAAAGCCGGATCCTTTCGGTATCCGGCTCATAGCTATTGTTGCGGTTTAGAATTTATAAGATAACGTGGTTTGGAACATGCGCGGCGGTATAGGGTTTATGCTATAATTCTCATGCACCAGGTAATTTATTTCGTTGGTTATGTTGGATACTTTGCCTATTAGCGACAACTTTTTATAAGTATAACCTGCAGAAAAATCAATAGTGGCAAAATCAGTAGTGTTAATAACCGCACCGCGTGGATTGCCAACTTTAGGTGTATTAAAGCCGGCGTTACGTTTGCCGGTGTAATAACCTGATAAGCCGAATTTTAATCCTTTCAGACCGCCTTTATCAAAAGTATAGAAGATCGTACCATTAGCGGTATGTGGTATGGTGCCAATAACGCGCTCACCTTCTGTAATTCCGGTGGCCAAAGTTTTAGTATAACGGAAATAGTTATAAGCATAACCAGCTAAGAAGTACCAGTTATTTGATAGTTTACCTGTGATATCAATCTCCACACCATCGCTTGCGGTTTTGCCGGTGAACTCTTTTACGTTGGTATCTGCGTTGGGTGTTCCGTCGGCTTTGGTAACAGCTGTTTGCGAAAAGCGGTTGTTTAAAATACGGTATCCGGTTATGTTAACAGTTAATCTACCATTTAAGAATTCGTTTTTTATCCCGGCTTCATACTGATCAATTAAAGATGGCCCCATAGGCGAACCATAGATATTTACGCCGGAGTTAGATGTAAAGTTGTTAGCATAGCTTACATAAACTGACGTAGCTTTTACCGGCTGATAGATCAACGCCAATTTTGGTGAAAAAGCCCTGTCAACCTTAGCACCATCTATACCGGTGTTAGCAAGGGTAGTTACACCTGTGTCTCCGTTATAAGTGCTGGCTTTTGGTGTTTTTTGATAAGTATAACGGATACCTGCAAGCACTTTAAATTTGTCAGTTAAGCCTATCAGGTCCTGCGCGAAAGCACCCATACGGTAGATCGGTGTAACCGTGTTTTGATAGATGCGGGTATAAGGGATATCCATGCTGGTCGCAAAGGTCGACGGATCCATCAGGTTAAACTGTGGGTAGCTAAATGCTGTAGCGCCATTAGCGTATTTAAAACCGTAAGAGGTGGTGCGCGACTGATCCGCATCGGCACCAAATAAGAGCGTATGACTGATAGAGCCGGTATGTGCGCTACCCGTAAGGTTTAATTGCTGATTGAAAGTGTATTCTTTCAAATTTGATCTTGTTAATGCACGGTCGGCCTTGCCATCAGCATCAGGATCCTGCGGGCGTTCTGCTCCAAAATAATTACGGAAGTAGGATTGGAACGATCCAATAGCATTCAATTTCCAGTTACTATTAAAGCGATGGGTTAAATTAATTTGGCCGGTACCTGTATTGGTGTTGTTATATGCCCATGATACGTTTACAAAAGCGCTGCGAGGCAGGTTAGGGATCTTACCACCTATGGTACCTACACCAAAGTCGGGCGTATAATTACTTTTCAAATAATCACCCTGAACAATCAATTCTGTTTTATCGCTTATTTTAAATAGTAGCGATGGGTTAACATAAAAACGGTCGGTTTTTACAACATCGCGGAAGCTGTTTGCATTTTCTTTGGTAGCAATTACCCTGAAGGCAATGCTTTTGCTTATCGGGCCGTACAGATCAACAATTGGTTTGTACATATTGTAGCTGCCTACGCGCATGCTTACTTCGCCGCCCCAGTTAAATTTTGGCTTTTTGGTAACTAAATTCACAACCGCGCCGCCGGTAACACCACCATAAAGTAAAGCTGCGCTACCTTTTAATACTTCAACAGATTCAAGTGTGCTGGCCTCGGGCGAACCACCTATAGATGAGCGTGCACCATTTTTAAAGATGTTGTTGGTACCCATATTGTATCCACGGGCAAAAAAGGAATCACCTGTTGAGCCACGGTTTTCGCCAAGGGCTACGCCGTTTATGTTTTTCATTACATCGCCCAGACGGTTCATCTGCTGGTCTGATATGATGACGCTGTCAATCACCTGGATAGCCTGGGGAATATCCATCGGCCGCAAGCCTGATTTGCCCACGTTAACCGGTTTATTATGCTTGTTGGATCCCGCAATAACTACCTCATTCAGTTGCGAAGCGTTCTCTACCAGTGTAAAGTTGACAGTGCTTTCCTTACCCGACCCGACTACAACCTGCTGGTCCTGAGACTGCATCCCTATAAAAGATACTCGTAATGTATAAGTTCCGGCTTTAATTCCGCCTAAGCGGTAGTGGCCGTTATCATCTGTAGTTGTGCCTTTGTTAGATCCGGTTATGCCGATGCTTACAAAAGCAGCCGGTTTACCGTCGCTGGTTTGAACATGGCCGCGTATGCTGCCATTTTTTTCTATTTCGTCATTCGCCGCAGCGATCCCCGTCAGTAGTAAAAGGGAGAATAAAATTGTGGTGAGTTTATTTTTCATGTGTTATGTTTATTTAGACTTATTCTAATCAGTGGCAAATATAAGTTCAAAACCGAAGATGTCAAGACTATTTAGAATAATTTTAAATAATATTTTTATTTAGACTGATTCTGATTAACTTTGGCCATTCCAAATTATCAACATGAAAAAAATACTGATCGCATTTTTCGCATTAGCTGCTTTTACAGCGCAAGCACAGCAGAATACGCTTTTAGAAGCTTCGTTTTGGCAAGGTTCTCCAACGGTTAAATCCTTAAAAGCTGAGATAGCCAAAGGAAATAATCCATCGCAATTAAACGCTAACAGTTTTGATCCGGTTGTAACGGCTATCAACGCTAACGCACCGGTAGAAACTGTTAAATATTTGATTGAGCAACCGGGCAACGATGTTAATAAACTAACCCACGATGGCCGCATTTATCTGCATTGGGCCGCAAGTCGCGGTAACGTTGAATTGGTTGATTATCTGTTGAAAAAGGGATCAAAGTTAGATCTGGTAGATTCTCACGGCAGCACGCCGTTGCTATTTGCCGCCAGCCAAAAAAACACCAAAATATTCGACCTGTTTGTAGCGCACGGGGCTAACCTACAGAAAGACGTTAACCAGGACGGTGCTAATATACTTTTGCTGGCAATTGCTAACGATAAAGACTTTGTGGTAACGGATTACTTCGTATCAAAAGGTGTAAACTTAAACAGTACAGACGCCGCAGGCAATAACGCGTTTAGTTATGCTGCACGTTCGGGCAACATAGATTTTCTGAAAAAACTGGTTGAAAAAGGAGTGAAACCCAACGCTAATGCCATGTTACTGGCTGCGCAAGGCGGTGGTGGCCGTGGTGCTGCGCCCGCGACTGGTGGTGGTTTAGCAATATTTGAGTATTTAGAAAGCGTAGGCATAAAGCCAACTGCTGTAGCTAAAAACGGCGAAAATGTATTACATGCCATTGCCCGCAAACCTAACCAGGCGGAGCAAATAAAATATTTCCTTGCAAAAGGCGTATCTTTTGATCAGGTGAACGAAGACGGTAACAATGTACTAATGAGTGCCGCCGCTGTTAACCGCGATTTAGCAGTGCTTGAACTGTTGCTACCAAAAACAAAAAATATTAATCAGCCTAATTTGCAAGGTCAAACAGCATTAACATTAGCGGTGCGCGCCAACTCGCCTGAGGTGGTAAGTTATTTGATAAGCAAAGGTGCGGATGTGAAAGTATTGGATAAAAAAGGTAATAACCTGGCATTTTACGCAGTTGAGTCATACAGAGCAGCAGGTGGCCGTGGTGCCGCAATGGGCCCGAAACCGGAAGATTTTGATACCAAGCTAAACGCGCTAAAGCAAGCTGGATTAGACATCACAGCAGCACAAAAAGACGGTAATACTTTATATCACTTAGCCGTTGCAAAAAATGATCTTTCGTTAGTTAAACGTGTACAGCCGTTAGGTATTGACATTAACGCAAAAAACAAGGAAGGCATTACAGCCTTGCACAAAGCTGCTTTGATAGCTAAAGACGATGTTATGTTAAAGTACCTGGTTTCAATAGGCGCTAAAAAAGATGCGGTTACCGGCTTTAAAGAAACAGCTTTTGATCTGGCCAAAGACAATGAAACCCTGACTAAAAATAAAGCAGACATTACCTTCTTAAAATAATATGATAGCTAATTTTCTAAAAACCGCATTTATTGCAGTAGCGCTGGTTTGTTTGCAATCTGCTACGTCGGTAGCGCAAACTACCAAATACAAATGCATGATACAGATGACCAACTACATGGGCGATGGCGCTTATATTGTTATATCGTTAGTTGATAGTAAAGGCGCTTACGAGAAAACGCTGTATGTATTAGGTTCTGATAAAAAGTGGTACAAAACCATTAAGGAGTGGAACAAATTCTATTTGAAGAAACCTTCGGCGGTTAATGCCATAACAGGCGCATCAGTAACTGGTGGCGACCGTGCCGTGAATGTTATAGAGATAGACAACGCAAAGATTAACGCAGGCTATAAACTGCGTTTTGAAAGCGCTGTTGAGGATAAAGCTTACAACGTTAAGGATGTTGAAATACCGTTGACAACTGAGGCGCTTGGTGCAAAAACCGATGGCACAGGGTACATCAGGTATGTAAGGTTCAGCGCCAACTAAAATTTTATAATGACGATTTCTGTATGGAGATATAGCCATTTAGCGCTAGCTATATCTTCTTTTCTTTTACTTACGCTGGCCTCGGTAACGGGTGTTATTCTTGCCTTCCAGCCGGTGATGGAAAAAATGCAGCCCTATCGCGCTGCGGACCTTGATAAGGTGACGCTGGCGCAATCACTACCTGGTCTCCGCAAAACGTATCCAGGTATTACCGAGTTAACGGTAAATGCTCATCAATTTGTACAAATAAAAGGCAGCGATGCCGATGGTAAAGAGCTGCTGGCTTACGTTGAGCCAATCACCGGTAAAATATTAGGTAAGCCAAAACCTGCTGATGAGTTTTTTCAGTGGGTAACGGCTTTGCATCGCTCTTTATTTATACACGAAACAGGAAGGTTCTTTATAGGCCTCACCGCCTTTTTATTGCTGCTGATAACTGTATCGGGCACCATGCTTATCATCCAGCGGCAGCGGGGTGTAAAGCGGTTCTTCACAAAAATAGCCAGAGATAACTTCGCGCAATTTTATCACGTTGTTTTAGGGCGCTGGTCGCTCATACCGATTTTTATTATCGCTTTAAGCGGTACTTATCTATCGCTGGCACGTTTTGGCTTGATAGATATTAATAAAGCAACTACCGATGTTGACTTTGATAATATAAAATCGACCCCTGAACGGAATCCTGCTGATTTCGGCATTTTTAAGCAAACCAAACTTGCTGACGTTGAAAGCGTAGAATTTCCTTTTTCTGAAGATGTAGAGGACTATTATACCATTAAGCTAAAAACAGGCGAGATAGCAGTAAACCAGGTTAGAGGCGATTTATTAAGCGAAGTAAAATACCCAAGCTCGGTAATGCTCACTAACCTGAGCCTTGATCTGCACACAGGCAGAACCAGTATTGTATGGGCCATTATTTTAGCCGTCGCTTCGGCAAATATTCTGTTCTTTATCTATTCGGGTTTTGCCATAACGTGGAAGCGGTTGCGTAATCGCACAAAAAACAAATACAAGGCGGAAGAAAGTAGGTTTATTATCCTGGTAGGATCAGAAAACGGCAATACCTTCTCCTTTGCTCAGGCAATTCATCAGCAATTGCTTAAAAAAGGAGAGAAGTCGCATATAGCGCAATTGAATGACTACAAAATATTCCCAAATGCCGAGCATATTATAGTAATGACCGCCACCTACGGTTTGGGCGATGCACCAACAAACGCCGTTAAATTTGCCGGGTTATTACAAAAGTATCCGCAAGCACAAACTGTTCATTATTCGGTGGTCGGCTTTGGCTCGCATGCATATGCCGATTTTTGTAAGTATGCTTTTGAAGTTGATCAGTTGTTAGCCGCGCAACCCTGGGCCGCTGCTTCAACAGATATACATACTGTAAACGACCGCTCGCCGGAAGAATTTGGTTTATGGGCCGAGGCATGGTCGCAACAAGCCGATGTGCAGCTTACAACCCTGCAACTGCAGAATACCAATAACAACCGCCTGGAAACGTTTACAGTAGCCGCTAATACAGCAGCTACCCGGGCAGATGGCACTTTTACTATCAGCCTAAAGGGTAAAAAAAGGCTAAAGGTTACATCAGGTGATCTGCTGGCTATTTACCCCGCCAATGATCATCGGGAACGGCTTTACTCTATCGGTGTGGTGGATGCACAGATCCGTCTGAGCGTGCGCCTGCAGCCAAACGGGTTGGGGTCGGGCTTTCTACATAAGTTAACACCCGGCGAGAAAGTGCGGGCGCGTATTGTTGCTAACAAACATTTTTATTTCCCCGTAGACGCTCCGGAAGTGTTAATGATAGCCAATGGAACCGGTATAGCGCCTTTTTTGGGCATGATCAGCCAAAACAAGGCAAAAACGCCTTGTCACTTATACTGTGGTTTTAGGGAGCAAGCGTCTTATACGGCATATCAGGATCTGATCGTGGAGGGCAAAACCACAGGTAAGCTTAAGCAGCATCATATTGCCTTTTCGCGCGAGGGCAAGAAACAATACGTCAGCGACCTGATAAAAAAGGATGCAGCCTTTGTTGCAGATGTTTTAGAAAGGGGAGGCGTATTGATGATTTGTGGCTCATTAGCCATGCAGAAGGACGTGATGGAGCTGCTGGAAACTATAACTCAGGAAAGAACAGAAAAGACGTTAAGCTATTACCGCTCGCGTGACCAGATCCGCACTGATTGCTATTAGATATTCCGAAAAGGTTTTACTGCTAAGGGTAAGGCTTGTCTGGTGTTCCAAATCGGCTTTTTTAAGTGTTCCAAACTGTTCCAAATTTCTTTCAAAAAAGCTAAAAACCTGTCTAAAAGTGTTCCAAACTGTTCCAAAGTGTTCCACCTGAAAAAGCAAGTAGTTTGAAAATCAAATACTTAATACCGTCAGCCGATTTTTTACAATCACGAGGCTTTATATTTTTTGGAACAGCCTAAAGGCGTCTCTTTTTAACACCCAATTGCCTCGATGCGATGATCTCCCCGCTATCTGTAATGATAAGATATTGGTACGCCGGGAATTTTTTGATGAACTTTAATGCGGCGTCTTTCCCCAATACCATCATGGATGTGCTGAACCCGTTGGCTGCCTCAGCGCTGGGTCCGAACACCGTAACGCTTGTTAAACCTGTGGCCGGATATCCCGTTTTAGGATTAATAATGTGGCTGTAGCGTTTGCCATTAAACTCAACAAATTTCTCATAACTGCCGGATGTGACTACCGACCCTTCTTTTAAACTGATCACCTTGATAAGTTCATTCGTCCTGGCAGGATTGGTTATGCCAATGGTCCAATACTTCCCGTTAGGTTGTTTACCCCAGGTACTCATATCACCTGAGCCATTAACAATGCCGGCCTTGATGCCTCGTGCCAGCATTATCTCACGGCAACGGTCGGCGGCGTACCCTTCACCCAATGCACCGAAACCTATTTTCATACCCTTAAGCTTTAGGTAGATGGTACAACCGGTGCTATCCAAAATAATGTTTCTATAACCCACTTTCTCTACCGACTTTTTGATCGCATCAGGCGTTGGCATTTGGTTCATCGAGCCATCAAACTTCCAAATCCTGTCCATCGCCGCAAAGCTGATATCAAAGGCACCACCTGTTAGCTCCGATAAATGCAAAGCGCGTTTGGTCAGTTCAAATACTTCTGTAGAAACCCTTACCGGCTTTATACCGGCGTTGCTGTTTACTTGTGATACCTGTGTGGTAGGGTTCCAGTCGGATATCAGGTTCTCTATCCGGGTAACTTCAGCAATGCAGATATCAATGTTCCGCTCGGCGGTCAAGCTGTCTTTAGCAACTATGGTAAAATCCCAACGCGCACCCATTAGCTTGGTAGTACGCTTGCGCAGTACCTGGGCATCGGCGGTAGAACAAAAAATTAGCAGAAGCAGTAGATAGGCGTATTTCATAGCAGATAGCAAATATCTGCATTTTCCGCTGCAACCTTACATCATCTACTCAATAGTTTGCTTTCCGTTTCTGTTTGCGGAGCCCCGGTTTTGTTAGGATTGCCAACGCCAGTACTGATAAAGTTTTTTAAGCTAACCTGCATATAATGTGTCCATCCCTGGTTACAAGCCTCAAAGCACTCATCCGCGGGTGTAAGACCATGGTGGGTAAGGGTGACGATTGTTTTATCTCCGTTGGTAGCTATATCAAACACCGCTTTGGTATTTACCCATTCTGTTTTGTCTGTGGTAAAGTTAAAGTCGTTTTCAAGTATGCGCCAAACCACTTTCTTTCCGGGAATCAACTCTTCAATCTTAACCTTGCAGGCATGCACATCCTCAAAGTGATAATCGAATACATCATTTACCTTGTCGGAATTGCCCACAATTTCTTCAGACCACCATCCGCGCGGATGAGTGATGGCGTTATAAACCTGTTGGGGTGTTTGATCAACAGTAAAGGTTGTTGTAAAATCTTGATCTTTCATGGGTTCTGTTGTTTGATGAAGCAAATTTAGGGTTAACCCGTCGTCTTAAAAATGGTCTGAATAGACATTATGAGGGGTTGTTTTAGACAGATGTACGGGTTGTAAGGACTTCACCACCGACTGGATTATTTTATAGAACTATTCAAACACTTATCCTACGGAGCCGTTTTGTGAATTAGCTGCGTTGTTCATGCAGCTAATTTTGTAATTTCGCCCACATGGAAATATTTACTCAGGCCGACTCCTGGATATCACTTTTTACGCTTACCGTACTCGAGATTGTATTAGGTATTGATAACATCGTTTTTATATCAATCCTCACAGATAAGCTCCCCAAAAACAAACAAAAGAAAGGCAGGACAATTGGCTTGTCAGTTGCTATGGTAACGCGCGTGCTGTTACTATTATCAATAAGCTGGGTAATGACACTTACAAGTCCGCTGTTTAACGTGGCCAATTGGGTAGGCGTTACCAATGAAGAATGGGTGTCTAATCTAGCTATATCCGGCCGGGACCTGATCTTATTGATTGGCGGCTTGTTCCTTATTTATAAAAGCACCGCTGAAATTCATCATAAACTGGAAGAAGGTGATGAAAGTATTACCGCAGTAAAGGGCCGCTCTTTTTGGGGTACTATTGTGCAGATAGTTATTCTGGATATCGTTTTCTCGCTCGATTCGGTTATTACCGCGGTAGGTATGGCTGAGCATATAGAGATCATGATTGCAGCTGTTGTCCTGGCCATTGGGGTGATGCTATGGTCCGCTGGTAGCATAGCGGGCTTTGTGAATAAGCACCCTACAGTTAAAATGCTGGCGCTGTCATTTTTATTGTTGATAGGTGTATCGTTATTAGCCGAAGCGTTGGATCAGCATATACCTAAGGGGTATATCTACTTCGCTATGGCATTTTCTGTATTGGTGGAGTTGCTTAACTTAAAGCTGAAAAAGAAAAAAGGCCCGCCGATGTTATAATTTAGCAGATGTTTTATCTTAAAGTGGCGTAGTTACAAAACTGTAATTTTCCGTTACCGGTAATTTTTATGGTTTTCACCTGATCGGTACCGTTGGCGCTTTTAAGGGTAATGCTGATCTGGTTCTCACCTTTTTTTAAGGGAATACGCGCGTAGTATATGCTGCCGGGTAAAGATTGCCAACTGCGGGTATCGGCTTTTTCTGATAGCAGGCTATACAGCTGCATACCATAGCCTAATCCCTCCAGCAAAGTGTTCGTTTGCCCATTACTGCTTTTGGCGGCTTCGCGCAGGCCATATTCGGCTATTTTTTTAACCGCTAAACGCGATAACACCTTACCTGCCTCGCTTAAGGTACGTTGCTGTAAAGTCTTAATAGCTATTTCGTTTACATCCTCAGTTTTTTCAAAAGCGGCGGACTTTACCGAATCAACAGATAAAGTAGCACTGGTAAAATATGGGTTCTGCGGGATGTATTTCGGGAACGCTGCCCGCAAACTCTCCACCGATTTTGTATTTACCCGCCTGCGGTCGCCGGTGTAGTTGAAAGGGATTACCCAGCCACCGGTAGCATCACTAAAGAACAGGTCGCCGTTGCTGTTTCTTATTAGGCCAAAATACATATCAACCTGTGTTTTAACAGGTGCCGGGCCGTTTTCCCAAAAGACTATCAGTTCGCCGCCGTCTGATGGCGGCATGGGCATATAGGTAATGCCGAACATCTTTTCGTATTGGTCGGCTTCCGCCGTAAAGCCGTTCAGCTGAGCGGTTCGTATTACGTCCAGCTTTAGGCCTGCCGGCATACTTGTACCATACCAGGTTTTATCCGGACTGTTTTGATAAAGTTCCACGGCATTTCGGTAGGATATAAATGCATTATTTATATCCCCATTGCTCTCATAAAGCATGCCTTGTAGCATCAGCGAGAATGCATCGTTGCTATAGCGGTTGGTTTTGTTATTGAATTTATCGCCCTGTTCCTGCGCCTGTAGCGAAATACGGCGCGCCTCAACAATGGCATCTTCTTTTTTACCCAGGTAGATGTAGTTAAGCGCCTTGTAATAGTGGATCATAAACTTCTCCACGTCCTCACCCTTATAGCGCTGCGACATGGAATTAACCAATACACCAACGGCTGCATCACCGGCATCTGTTAAACTATTCTCCAGTAAAGAATCCGCGCCGTTAAAATATTGATTGCTCTTTTCGTACTCTCCGTTTAGGTGGCTGATACGACCCTTCTCCATTAAAAAAAGCAACTGGTTACGTGGCTTTTGGATAAGGCTATTTTTATCAAGTTGTTTTTCCGCTTCCTGATAATTACCGGTCCGCACATTTTTATAATAAGGCAGCACCTGGTCGTTATACGTGGCGCAGCCTGATAAAAAGAGCATCAGTGCTACAAGGCATGATGCTCCAAAAAAATGCTTCTTAAAAAATGTCATTATAAAATTTGATCTGCCGTAAAAAGGGGCAGGGCGGGGGCAATACATTAACAAGCTTAGTTCTTAACGTATTTGGCAATTTTCTTTTCGCCAATCCAAACCACTTCGTTTGTTTGTATATCAGTCAGCTCTAAATTAACCTGGTAATAAACTACTTTCTGGCGTTTATGCGAATCGACGATAGAATTGATAGAACCTTGTAAAATATAGTCGGCACCGTTTTCCAAACCAAATTTTTTCATGGTTGATACGCTGGCATTGGTTTGCTGGTCGGCTTTTTCTGCACGAAGCTCCTCGCGTTTTTTACCGCCTTGTACCAATCTTACTCTTTGCGTATTTACAAAAGAGCTTTCCACATCCTTTATAAATGTTTCGGCCTCAATGTGCTCATGACTTTTGTTTTGAACCAAGCCAACAACCACTGTAGGTTTTTTAGCCGGATGTGCCTGCGCATAGTTACTCATCCATGGTCCGTTTTGTATTTGTGTTGTAAGATCCTGGGCCACCATGCGCGAATCGCTGTTGTTCCATGATCCGCTAACGTCAATGGTCTCATCGGTACTAACACGGGTAACTTGTCTTGAACAAGCTGTAAAGAACAATGCCGATGCTGAAATAGCTGCAACGGCCAATAGATTATTAATTTTCATATATATGAATTGTAAATGATTTAGATTATTGAATATTTACCAGCTATAGCCTATGCCCACACCCCAGCGGCCGCCCCGGCTACCCCAACGGTTGCCGTAACCATAACCATAATTGCCAAACGAGCTATAAAAAGGATAATACGAAGAATAGCCGCCGTATAAGCTCAAAGGCGAGTAGTAATTGTTATACCCTCCGTACATATTGCGCCACTCGCGGTTTTGCTGACGGCGTTCTTCGCGGGCGGTATACCAATCGTACGCTTTGTAAGTGTTCTGTACCGTTGTGCCTTCCTGCCTGGTCAGCGAGTCGGCAACAAGCGCATATTTACGTGCACTTTCCTGGTAACGCGGATTTTGATCGGGTAATAAAGCGGCTTGTTGTGCCATGGCATTGCTGCCAAGTAAACTTCCTGCTGCTAAAATGGTTGTGATGACGAGGTTACGTTTCATCTGCTTAAAAATTATACTGCAAATTACGGGTTATACTGCCAAATAAATGCCAGTTTTGTATAATTATTTTTGGCGATTAAATATGCCGGAGTACCCAATTTATGAGTAGACGATAGCAAGTGGCGAAACGTTACAGGGGATATTGATTTTTTTATGATCTAATTTAAACGGGCTTCATTGTTAAAATTTGTTAATGCCTTTAGTATTAGCAGCTAAATTCTTAACTATGTAGTATGATTAGACCTATCGTATCGCTAATTTTATTATTACTTGCGCTTAATAGTTCTGCCCAGATCTACCTTAACCCAGGCGTTGATACTTCACTAAATGAAGTGAAAATCGCGTTGCGATTTTATAACAATTACATTGCTGATTTTAAAGGCCGGAAAATTGCCGATATGACAAAATACTGGCCGCCACAGGAGCTAAAGCTCCGCAAAGTGCCGGATCAGATAATTTACGCCCAAAGTGATTATCCGTTGTATTCGCAAGGCTACCGGCCGACTATAATTTATATGAGGCCGTCTGAAAAATACGTTCAGATCAAAACACAATTTTCCCTGGCCGATTCGCTAAAGAACGTGATGACAATGGCCGTCACTAATCATTATGTGGCCTTTGATAAAAATAAACAACCCTATTTTATCAATCCCATAACAACCAATCTGGCTGGCTGGCATAGTAGGAAAGTGAGGAACATAACTTTTTATTATCCTCCTTATCATACCTTCAATCAAAAGAGGGCGGATAGCCTGATCAGTAGCATTTCAAAGCTGGAGAAGGAGTGGGGGCTTGACCCTATCGCTATACGCTATTACCTGGCGAATGATAAAGATGAACTATATAAATTGAGGGGCTTTGATTATGCCTTATTAATGGGTAACAAATCGGCACCGTCCGGTATTTCTGATGATAAAGACAACCAGGTTTATTGTGGTGGGCTAGGCGAAAATTACTTTCATGAGGTTGTTCATTTATATCTTAATCGCCTGTATCCCAAATCGCCTTTGCAGGAAGGGTTGGCGGTACTTTACGCCGGGAGTATGGGGCATCAAATAAAGTGGCACCTTAAAAAGGTTAACCAATATCTTATAGATCATCCTAAGGCCGATTTGAGTAAGGTGGATGACTTTTGGTATACCGATCCATTTACCAATCCGGGTAGCGCTATCCAGGGGATGATATGCGATGCTGTTTATAAAAAAGATGGCATAGCCGGCTTAAAAAGATTAATGCAGTACACCAGCTATAAAGATATTTTTGAAAAGGAGTTTAACGTAAAAACGCCGGAGTTGAATGCGTTTTTAAGGAAAATGATAAGTGAACGGGCCAAGTAAGAGGATTATTTACTTAGATTTTAGAAAAACCTATCACCATCTGTATTATGCGGATTTACTAACGACTTATTACTATAAGTAGCCAGTTCAAATTCCTTTAAGTTCATAGACAGGATTGATAGATCTGGAAGTATCGTGTTCAACCTTTCAATTATCTTTTTAGAAAGATCCGCTTTTTGTTCCACACTTCTGCCTTCCATAATGTAACCGAATATGTGTATAAAGCTTGTTTTGCCCTCGCCCAGCTTATAATATTTGTAGGGATTAAGGCGCACCTTAACATCATTTTTTGCAAATAGTCCTGTTACCTCGGCTGTATCATAAACGGCCTGCATAAGTTCTTTCGGACTTATTTCGCTAAGGATATCTTCTGAGCAATCAATAATGAAATGGGGCATAATGTTGGTTGACTTAAAACGCTGATTCTAATATACAAATAAAGGAATTCTACCTGCTTAAATTGAATGGTTTTTATTTAAGACAACTTTTTTTTGCCTTTAATTGTTGTATCATATAAACAGTGTGATGATATGGCAAAGAAAGACGAAGCATGGACCTTAAACAAATTATACGACCACGTTTATGATTGGGTGCTTAACTATGGCCCAAAGTTAGTTATAGGATTAGTTGTTTTGTTTGTGGGATTGCGGCTCATTCGCTGGGTGCTTAACCGTTCGCAGCGGCGTATGCATGAGAAGGCGGTTGAGGATTCTGTAAGACCTTTCTTGCTTAGCCTTTTAGGTGTGGCGCTCCGAATACTGCTTATTATAGGCGTAATGCAAATAATGAGTATACAATTAACCCTTTTTACAGCTATTGTTGGTGCTTTTGGCGTAGCGGCGGGTTTGGCGTTATCAGGCACTCTGCAAAACTTTGCAAGCGGGATATTGATACTGTTGCTTAAGCCCTTTTCGGTAGGCGATAACATTATTACGCAGGGCCTGGAGGGTACCGTATCTTCTATACAGGTGTTTTATACCATGGTAACCACCTTTGATAACCGACAGGTAATAGTGCCTAACAGCAAACTATCCAATGAAGTGATCATCAACATTAGCAGGCGGGGTAACCGGCGGCTGGATATCAACATGAAAATCCCTAATGGCATTGATATCCGGCAGGCAAAGGAGGTAATAAATAAAGCGATTGATAAATGCGAAAACGTATTGTCTCAACCTGAGCGACGAATAGGGGTGGGTGAATTACAGCCCGATGGTTTTTTAATGAGTGTTAATGTTTGGGTAAATTCTCATGGATACCAGGATACTAAACTGGCCGTACAGGAAACGATATTGCAGGATGTAAAAGATGCAGGGATTAAACTGCCGGGGATGTAAGAAAATGTCATCTCGAACACAGTGAGAGATCTATACACAAGCCTGTCCTGTGGCTCAACTATGTATAGATTTCTCGCTATCGCTCGAAATGACACTTTATTTAATTAAATGCTTAATTCTTCCCTCGCCTGTTTCGCCGCTGTAACCATATTAATTAAAGCTGCTTTTGTTTCCGGCCACTTACGCGTTTTTAACCCACAATCAGGATTGACCCATAAATGTTGTACAGGCAACAGTTGCGCCGCTTTAGCCAACAGAGACGCCATCTCTTCAGTACCGGGCACACGTGGCGAATGGATATCATAAACACCCGGACCTATCTCATTAGGATATTCAAAATTTGCAAACGCCTGCAGCAGCTCCATTTGCGAGCGCGAAGTCTCTATAGTGATCACATCCGCATCCATTGCGGCAATGTGTTCAATAATGTTGTTAAACTCGCTGTAACACATGTGTGTATGTACCTGGGTTTCGTCCTTAACGCCGCTCGCTGTTATCCTGAAAGCCTTCACGGCCCAATCAAGGTAAAGCGGCTGTTTAGCTTTACGCAATGGCAAACCTTCGCGAATGGCGGCTTCATCTATCTGAATAATGCCGATGCCTGCTGCTTCGAGCGCTAAAACTTCGTCGCGAATAGCTAACGCGATCTGGTTGGTGGTTACCTCGCGCGACTGGTCATCGCGTACAAACGACCATTGCAAAATAGTTACCGGGCCGGTTAGCATGCCCTTCATTGGTTTGTTGGTTTGCGCCGCCGCGAATTTGGTCCAGCGCACTGTCATATCCTTAGGGCGACTAACATCGCCATAAATAACAGGTGGTTTAACACAGCGACTGCCATAGCTTTGCACCCATCCGTTTCTGGTGAATAAAAACCCGTCCAGCTGTTCGCCAAAATACTCCACCATGTCATTGCGTTCAAATTCGCCATGTACAAGCACATCCAGGCCAATTTCTTCCTGCCAGCGTATCACATCAATGGTGGCCTGTTCTATTTCCTTTTCATATTGTTCAAGCGTTAGGTCGCCTTTTTTAAATTTAGCACGCAACTGGCGAATATCATCTGTTTGCGGAAACGAACCAATGGTAGTTGTAGGGAACAGGGGTAGGTTAAAACGCTCACGCTGTATTTGCTGCCTTACAGAGAAGTTACTACTACGGATGGCGTCCGTATCAATTAAAGCGATTACGCGGCCCTTCACCTCTTGTTTATGCACTTTGTTGGACACACGCCTGCTTTCTATCGCTTTTTTGTTTGCTGTTAACAGATTATTATTCCCTTCCGCTATCTGTTTCAGTTCACTTACCTCATTCAATTTTTGTTTGGCAAAGGCCATCCAGTTTTTAACTTCCGGGTCGATGCTGGTCTCACCCTCCAGATCTATCGGGCTATGCAAAAGCGAGCAGGAGGGAGCAATGATAATTCTATCGGTACCCAGTTTTTCAACAGCTTTATTGATTAGCTTTAATGAGTCTTCGTAGTCGTTTTTCCAAACATTACGTCCATCTACAACTCCCAGCGAAAGTTGAAGGTTATTTGGAATAAGCCTGAGTACCTCATCCAACTGCTCCGGAGCACGTACCAAGTCGATATGTAAAGCCGCCACCGGCAGGTTAACGGCTAATTGTGTATTATCCAACAGTGCTTCAAAATACGTTGCAACCAGCAATTTCACCCCGCTTACACGGTTGGCTATAGCGCGGTATGCAAATTCAAACGCTTCTTTTTCTTTTTTGGATAGATCAAGTGCCAGGCAGGGCTCATCCAACTGGATCCATTCGGCGCCCAAATGTTTCAAACGGTTAATTATCTTAATATAAACAGGTACCAGCTTTTTTATCAGATCAACACGGTCAAAGCCCTCTTCTTTCTCTTTACCCAACAGCAGGTAACTTACCGGCCCAACCAACACTGGCTTGGCTTTTTGGCCAAGCAGCTTTTTAGCGCCTATATATTCGCCAAAAACATTTTCATTAAATAAGCTAAACTCTTGCCTAGCTGTAAATTCGGGTACCAGATAATGATAATTGGTATCCAGCCATTTGGTCATTTCCATGGCGGTAATGTCCAAGCCATCTTTCTGATAACCACGGGCCATGGCAAAATAAAGATCATACTCGTTGTTAGAACTTACTTTGGATAACAACGGCGTGTAACGGTGGGGGATAACGCCCAGCATTAAGCTTGTGTCAAGCACATGGTCGTAAAAGCTAAAATCGTTGCAGGGGATAAGATCAATACCCGCCTCTAATTGCGTTTGCCAGTTCTCGTTTTTGATCTTACGCGCTACCTCTTTCAGGTCGCCCAGTTGGATCTTACCCGCCCAATATTGTTCGCAGGCTTTTTTTAATTGTCGTTGGCCACCAATTCGTGGGTAGCCCAGGTTTTGCGTTAGCATTTTTTAAGTAGATAAATTGAAAGAATACAAATTCCATTTTTTATGGATTAAATTCTTTACAAATCTATTTATGTAGATTTAATTGCTTTATTTCAATTTAAAATCAGTAATAAAACCTATATTTAATTTTTATTGGCGTTAATTATTCTTTTTGAGTAATTAAATTTACGATAGAAAAGAAAATTATTCTATGGAAGAATTAGACCAAACCGATATCCGCCTGCTAAAATTGCTTGGTGAAGACTCGGAAATCACTATAAAAGAGCTGGCCGCTAAAGTAAACCTGTCCGCATCGCCGGTTTTTGAGCGGGTAAAAAAGCTAAAAACCAGCGGTTACATAAAGAAATATATTGCCATAATTGATGCCGAAAAGCTCAATTACGGCTTAATTGTGTTCTGTAATATTAAACTAAAGCAACACGATAAAAGCATTGGACATAAGTTTGTAACCGATATACTTAAATTAGATGAAGTCGTTGAATGTTATAATATTTCGGGAGATTTTGACTTTTTGCTGAAAGTATTGGCCAGGGATATGAAACATTACCAGGACTTTGTATTTAACAAGCTGGGTTCTGTAACCAGTATAGGCAGTACGCACAGCACCTTTGTAATGTGCGAGAATAAACACACGTACAATATTAACTTGTGATATTTACACATGTACACCCGGCAGAAAAGTGGAGAAAAACCGGTAAATTGAATAATTTTCAATTGCTTTTAAATCAGACGATTATTCCAATTTTACAGCTAAATTTCCTGACGAATAAGTCTGTTGCAAAATGTTGCAGGGAAATTTTATAACTTATTATTAATTAGTTGTTGATAGAAAATTGCTATTGCATGTGTTGCAACTGTTGCTATATTTTTCTGCAACACCCCCGCATTTTATCAGCATTTTAATAAATCGCTTGTTCCGGTTTGTTCCACTTGTTTCACCTCCACAAGCGGAGCAGCCATGCGGAAATAAATAAATTATGTAGTTTTGAGCCCTTTTAATAATTATGCTAACTGTAGAGAAAATTGGTGGCACATCAATGAGTGCCCTTAACCAGGTTATTGACAATATTATATTATACAACAAAACCGGCACAGAGCTGTATAACCGTGTTTTTGTAGTATCGGCATTCTCAGGGGTAACTAACCTGCTGCTCGAGAACAAGAAGACCAAAGCCCCCGGTGTTTACCAAAAACTAGCTAATAGGGAAGATTTCCGTAGCGAGCTGAAAGTAGTAGCAACGGAGCTTAAAGAACTGAATAAACAGTACGAGCCACTTGGCCTTAACGTTGCGGAAGCGGACGCGGTTGTTGACAGGGATATGCAAACCGCTGTTAATTACCTGGACAGCGCGGTTACCATGCTGGCATCCGGGTATCTGAACGAGGGTATACTATTGGCTGCACGCGAGATACTGGCATCGTTAGGCGAAAGCCATTCAGCCTATGTATTAAGCAGCATTTTGAAGCAAAGAGGAATAAATGCTCATTTGCTTGATTTAGCAGGACTTACAGATGCCCGCGCACTCAGCATCAGCGAAAGGATAAAAGACGCGTTTTCAACTATTGATCTAAATAGCTGCGTAGTTATTGCCACAGGCTACGCAAAAGGCACCGAAGGCATTATGCGTGAATTTGACCGTGGGTACTCCGAGGTGACATTCAGTAAGATAGCAGAAGTATTAAAACCACAGGAAGCTATCATCCATAAAGAATACCACCTTTCTACTGCCGATCCGGGTTTGGTTGGCATCGAGAACGTTCGGCCGGTAGGGCATACCAATTACGATATCGCCGATCAGCTTGCAGATGTGGGCATGGAGGCTATACACCCAAAAGCTGCTAAACCGCTTGAAATGGCGGGTGTTCATTTACGGATCAAAAACACTTTTGAGCCTGAGCATCCCGGTACGCTTATTACAAAAGGTTACGTATCTAATATTAAAAGGGTAGAGGTTATTACCGGAACGGATAAGCAATTAATGATTGATATCTACGATCCGCTAATGACCGGTAACGTGGGCAGCGATTTGCGCATAATGCAGGCTTTTTATAATCACGGCATCAGCTATACCTACAAGGTTACCAGCGCCAACAGCATTAGCATTGTTATTTGGGAGAACGACCTGAAACAGGAACTGATAGCTGAGTTACAACAAAATTTCGAACGCGTGACCACCGAGCCTGTGGCAATGGTGTGTTTACTAGGCAGCAACATGGATCAACCGGGCTTGTTGGCTAAAAGCGCAGCTGCATTAGCAAAAGCCGATATTAATATACTAAGTACGGGCGTTGCCAAGGGAAAGGTTAATATTCAGTTTGTTGTAGCTAAAGAGGATTTTAAACTTGCTATAGTTGCTTTAAACAAAGCGGTGGGGTAACGGTCTCAATCATTTGTTTTAGATTGTGGTGGGTTTGTATTAACAACCCGAAATCGAAATAGTATTTTGCCAACGTTTTTTTGGTTAATGCGGCTTAAGTAATTGTGGATAAATAGTATTATTGCCGACCGCAAATTGCAAAGAACTTAATGAAGAATTTTCTGGACGACGATTTCTTGTTGAATACTAAAACGGCGCAGGTATTATACCATGATTATGCAGCTGATAAACCTATTATAGATTACCACTGCCACTTACCGCCCGATGAAATTGCCGCCGATAAGCAATTTGCAAATGTCACTCAGATCTGGCTAAAAGGCGACCATTATAAATGGCGTGCCATGCGCGCCAACGGAGTAAATGAAGCTTACATAACAGGTAATAAAAGCGACAGAGAAAAGTTCGAAATGTGGGCGGCTACTGTGCCCTACACATTGCGTAATCCTTTATTCCACTGGACACATCTTGAACTGCAACGCTACTTCGGAATTAAGGATGTGCTTTCACCAGCAACTGCCGCGAGGATATATGATGAGTGCAGCGAAAAACTGCAATCACCTGAATACAGCGTACGCAGCCTGCTTAAAAGAAGCAAAGTTGAAGTAGTGGGGACAACAGATGATCCCTTAGATAATCTGGCCGATCATAAAAAAATTAAAGAAGATAATTTCGGGCTAAAAGTGCTGCCTTCCTTTCGCCCGGATAAGGCAATGAATGCAGATAGCGTTGCCGCGCTGAATGAGTATATTGATAAACTCGAGAATGTTTCAGGTACACAAATCGAAAATCTTGATGAATATCTTTCCGCGTTAAAATCACGTCACGATTATTTTGCTGCTAACGGTGGGAAGCTATCAGATCATGGTTTAGACTACATTTACGCTACCGATTACACGGATGCCGAGATAGTAAATATCTTTCAGAAGATAAGAAATCGCAATGAAATTACCGCTGATGAAAATTTGAAATTTAAATCGGCCCTGTTGTATCAATTCGCTTTGTGGGATCATGAAAAAGGGTGGGTTCAGCAGTATCATATCGGGGCATTACGCAACAATAATACACGGGCGCTCTCCACTTTAGGACCCGACACGGGATGGGACTCAATTGGTGACTTTACCCACGGAAAAAGCCTATCCAGATTTTTAGATAAGTTGGATACCGATAACCGCTTAGCGAAAACTATTTTATACAACAACAATCCGGTAAATAACGACCTCTTCGCCTCAATGGCAGGTAATTTTAATGATGGATCTGTAGTAGGAAAAGTGCAATTTGGCTCCGCATGGTGGTTTATGGATCAAAAAGAGGGTATGATCAATCAGATGAATTCGCTCTCAAACATCGGTTTATTAAGTCGAATGGTGGGTATGCTTACTGACTCACGCAGCTTTATGTCTTTTCCGCGGCATGAGTATTTCCGAAGGATATTATGCAATCTGTTTGGCAACGATATAGAGAACGGCGAGTTGCCTAACGATATAGCCTGGACCGGCAAAATTGTGGAGGATATTTGCTACAATAATGCCCGTAATTACTTCGGGTTTTACGAATAATACAGTCTGTTTATTTATAGTAATTAATTTATTTTTATAACAAGATGCTTTGGCGAACTATTTGATATGGTTGGTTAAAGCATTTTTTGTTATGAATAGTATCAATCAACAACAACCCGAGGAAAATCATCAGGACCTTGCCGGCCCTGAAGCCATTAAAAAAATAAAGGCGCTTGCAGACAAAGCCACCTGCTTTTTTTGCAGTAACATTAAAACTGGAATCCCTTTTTCAACGCGCCCCATGGCAGTTCAGCAAATTGATGATCAAGGTAATTTTTGGTTTTTATGCGCCAATGATAGCCACACCTATGCAGAAATAACCGCTGATCCATTTGTGCATCTGTTATTTAAAGGTTCAGAGCATTCTGATTTTTTAAATATTTATGGCATAGCGACTGCAAGCAGCGACAAAGCCAAAATAGCAGAACTATGGGAACCACTAATGAAAACCTGGTTTACCGAAGGCCAGGATGACCCACGTATTGCTGTTTTAAAAGTAGAACCATCCGAAGGTTACTATTGGGATAATAAGCATGGAAATGCGGTCGCATTTGTGAAAATGCTCGTTGGTGCCGCTATCGGCAAAACATTGGACGACTCAATAGAGGGTAAAATAGAAACTTAGGGATAATTTAGTATCAAGAGTCAAGAACCAAGAGACAAGATGGGAAATCGATAAATGTCCTGATTCTTGGCTCTTGTTTCTATAGAATGCCCGCTTTCTCCAACTCAACCTGCATTTGTTGTTGCAATTTAAGTGCCTCTGCGCGGGCGGCATCCACGAAATCTTCGCCGTTGCTTGCGTAAATTATTCCACGCGATGAATTCACCAGTAAACCGCAATCTTTAGTTATGCCGTATTTACATACTTCCTGCAGACTGCCGCCCTGCGCACCAACGCCTGGTACCAGTAAGAAATTGTCGGCAGCATGTTTGCGTATATCTGTAAACTCGGTACTTTTTGTTGCACCTACTACGTACATCAAACGGTCGGCACCGGCCCAGGTATTGGCTTTCTTAATTACCGTTTCGTATAAATGACCATCGTCGGTTGGTAAGTATTGAAAGTCCTTACTGCCTATAGAAGAAGTGAGCGCTAATATTATTACCCATTTGCCCTCATATTTAAGATAGGGGGTAATACTATCATTACCCATATAAGGCGTAACTGTAATGGCATCAAAGCTCATTCCTGACGAGACCTCGTCTAAAAATGCCTGCGCATATTTATCAGAAGTATTTCCGATGTCGCCACGTTTTGCATCAATAATGTTAAGGCAATCCTTAGGTAAATATCGCCAGGTAGCTATAAGGCTTTGTAAGCCTTTAATACCGCGACACTCGTAAAAAGCAGAATTGGGTTTGTAAGCCACACACAGATCCCTCGTGGCGTCAATTATCCGTTTGTTAAATTCAAGTATAGGATCGGGGTAAGAAAGTAAAAACGACGGTATTTTTTCAATATCAGTGTCAAGTCCTACGCATAAAAAAGATTTCTTTTTCTTTATCTGGTTTATCAGTTCCTGGCGCGATATCATATTTACAGCGATTAAGTATTTTTTGGGTGGTCAAAAAAACTAAAAATTAAAACAACTGTTATTCTATTATACATATTTTTTTTAAAAGTTTGTTTTTTAAAATTAATTGAGTAGAATTGCACTGTTTTCCAGAATTTTCTTGCACTAAAGAAACAAATTTTAAATCCCACGTTGTTTAATTATAATAAAGATTACCTGGGTTTAAATGCTGAAATACAAGTTGCAGATTAAATTTCTTAATTATAATCTATCAGGCTCCTTTAAAGTTGCCGGAAGATTGTTTCAAAAAACAAACTGTTGAGCTAATAATGCGTATTGCAACTAACGCTCGCAAATAATACACACAACAAAATTCCCTTTGAATTAAATTCATTTATGTTTGATACAACCGAATTGAACGACAAGCTCGTATCTGAGCTGCGCGAAATTGCAAAAAGTTTAGGTATAGCCGATGCTGATGAGCTGAGGAAACCACAGTTAATATCGGGCATTGTTGAAATGCAACAGCTTATTGAAGCTGCTCGCTCTCAGCAAGCAACCGTTGAGAATAATTATACACCTGTAAATGCGCCAGTGGCCGAAGAGGCAGACGATAAGCCCCGTAAAAGAAGCCGCGTTATAAAAGGCACAAAGCCGCGTATTGAAGTGCCGTTAGACGATACTAATTTATTTGACGTAGAGGATGACGCGCCTGCTGAAGATAATGAGCCGGAAGTTTTGCAAGAAGCAAGCCCTGCCGTGCAAGATTTTGAAACGGCTCCGCAAGCGCCTGAAGAAGCTGCTGATACACGTCCGCAGAAATTTGAGCGCCGGGTTAACAGCCAACAAAAGCAACAAGAGCCCGCCATAAACCTTGACTTTGATAATGTTATTGTCAACGAAGGTGTTTTAGAGATCATGCCTGATGGTTATGGTTTTCTGCGCTCTTCTGATTATAACTATTTAACATCTCCTGATGATATTTATGTATCGCAATCGCAGATAAAGCTTTTTGGCCTAAAAACGGGCGACACAGTACGTGGCAGCATTCGCCCGCCAAAGGAAGGAGAGAAGTATTTTCCGTTGGTAAGAGTTGAGGCTATTAATGGCCGTATACCTGCCGAGGTACGTGATCGTGTTCCATTTGACCACTTAACACCACTTTTCCCATCAGAAAGGTTGAACTTATTTACTGATCCGGGTAACTATTCAACCCGTATTATGGATCTTTTCTCGCCGATAGGCAAGGGTCAGCGTGGATTAATTGTGGCGCAGCCTAAAACAGGTAAAACTATGCTGTTGAAGGACGTAGCTAATTCCATTGCTAAAAACCATCCCGAAGTTTATCTAATCATCCTTTTGATAGATGAGCGCCCCGAGGAGGTAACTGATATGGCACGCAGCGTACGCGCTGAGGTTGTATCATCAACATTTGATGAGCCTGCTGAGCGCCACGTAAAGATCGCCAATATAGTGCTTGAAAAGGCTAAGCGTATGGTTGAGTGCGGTCACGATGTGGTTATCCTACTTGATTCTATTACTCGTTTGGCTCGTGCTTACAATACTGTGGCTCCGGCATCAGGCAAAATATTATCAGGTGGTGTTGATGCTAACGCCTTGCACAAACCAAAACGCTTTTTTGGCGCGGCACGTAACATTGAGGACGGTGGATCATTAACTATCATTGCAACTGCTTTAACAGAAACGGGTTCAAAAATGGACGAGGTTATCTTTGAAGAATTTAAAGGTACCGGTAACATGGAGCTTCAACTGGATAGAAAATTATCTAACAAACGTATTTTCCCTGCTATAGATATTACAGCATCAAGCACACGTAGAGACGATCTGCTGCTTGACCGTGAAAGCCTTCAGCGCATATGGATATTGCGTAATCACCTTGCAGACATGAACTCATTGGAAGCAATGGAGTTTCTGCAAAGTCAGATCAGAGGTACAAAAACTAACGAAGAATTCCTTATTTCTATGAATTCTTAATAATTTTGAAGACTAAGTGAGTAATTAATTAGGTTGATTAAGTGAGTGGTTTACACCAAATATAAACCCTAACTTAATCAATCATTCACTATTAACTACTTAACTTTAACACGCAATTATTAATTTATTTAAGGTAATAGCCATACCTTAGCAGCAGAAATGAGGAAACGAGTTAGAAAGCACCTGCCCAATTTCATCACCTGTGCAAACTTGTTCAGTGGTTGTGTGGGGATTGTTCTTGCCTTTCAGGGAGAAATGATCTTTGCGGCCTACGCATTGTTTTTAGCTGCCATATTTGATTTTTTTGGCGGCTTTGCATCGAGGGTTTTACAGTCATTTTCAGGCATTGGTAAGGATCTTGATTCCCTTGCTGATATGGTAAGCTTTGGTGTTCTCCCTTCAGTAATACTTTATCAACTGTTTTTACAGGCTCCACAAATAGACAAAGTAAGTACCTATTTAAATTTTTCTGCGTTTCTGATCCCTGTATTTTCAGCGCTTCGGCTTGCAAAATTCAATACCGACACACGCCAGGCAGAAATATTTATTGGGTTACCTACACCGGCTAACGCTATTCTAATAGCTTCGTTCCCACTTATTTTACAGCAATACCCATCCTTGTCGCGGTACATTCTTAATCCCTACGGTCTCACAGTATTTATTATCGTTATGTGCGCTTTGCTGGTTATGGAAATGCCTTTGATGTCCCTTAAATTTAAGAACCGCGATTTCAACAGAAATATTTACCGTTATTTATTGCTGCTTTTTTCAGCAATACTGATACTATTTTTTAAATTTGTAGCTGTTCCGGTGGTTATTTTTATCTATATCACCTTATCTATAATTCAATTTAAATTTGCAAATGATAAAGTTCCAGGCTGAAATTGACGTAATGCCAAAAAAAGAAATTCTTGATCCGCAAGGAAAAGCGGTTACAGGAAGCATGAAAAATTTAGGTTTATCCGAAATTCAGAATGTACGTATTGGCAAGCATATTTCATTGCTAATAGAAGCCGATAATGAGCAAGCTGCTCACGCTAAAGTAGATCAGGCTTGCAAGAGCTTGCTGGCAAATTTAATAATGGAAAGCTACAGCTTTAAATTAGAACAAGTTTAAGCTCCTCCGTCGGCTTTAATTTTATTCAGCTTTTCGGTGTTTTCGGCCACATTAGCTTTAACCTGATTAAATTGAGTTATGACTTCGGCAGCGTTAGGCGCACCGCTTTTGCAGCTTAATTCAATTTCCTGAATAAGCGCCTGGCTGTTTAACATCCCAAAAAAACCAAGTGTAGATTTAAGCTTGTGCGCTGCAGAGGCGGCGGTTGGCCAGTCTTGTGCATTGATGGCGTCATCTATCTGTTGCAATGATTCCGGGGTTTGTTGCAAAAACATCTCTATAGAATCAACAATAAATTCGCTGCTGCCGTCCGCTATCTCTAGTAGCAAGGTCAGGTCAAGGTCGGGTCCGGATGGGATTTCTGCCATATAAAAGGTTAATAATTCAAATTTATAATTTTTTTACTATCAAACTGTCTGTGAGTTCTTTTTTCAATTGCAACATTGATTTATGAAACTGCGGATGAACCAGATCCGGTGCTATCTCGGCAAGCGGCTCTAAAGTAAATCTCCTGTTATGCAGTTCGGGATGGGGTATTTGCAATCCATCTTGCTTTATTAGTTCTGAATTATAAAACAGAATATCAATATCAATTAACCTTGATCCCCACTTTTCGTCACGTTTGCGGCCCATATCCGCTTCTATTTCCAGTATTTGGTTAAGTACAATATTTGCCGGTAATCCGGTTTTTAAAAAAACAACCTGATTCAAATAGTCGGGTTCATCAGTTTTTCCCCATGATTGCGTCTCGTATATGGCTGATTCTTTTTGTATCCGCCCAACTCTTTTCGCTATTTCTCCTATAGCGGTTTGTAATAGCAATTTTCTATCCCCCAAATTACTTCCCAGTAATAAAAAAACGTCATTCATTGTTGTAACAAATATAAGCGCCGCGGCTCTTAATAGTAATTTAATATGGTGCCTTTTATTAAGTTTGCATAGATATATATTATTAATATTAAATGAAGCAATTTTTCAAATTTGTATTAGCTACTATTCTTGGTATAATTTTATCCTTTGCAATTTTAGTTGTGTTTTTAATTGTGGTAATTGTCTCTGCAAGTGGCGATAAAGCAGCTGTCGTTGAAAATAATTCCATCCTTTACATATCATTAAAAAATTCTGTTGAAGAGCGCACCCCTGATAATCCCCTTGAAGGGTTTGACTTTTTAGGGCTGGGCGGCGATAAAAATATAGGTTTGAAAGATATACTTGCCAATATAAAAAAAGCCAAAACTGACGATAAAATAAAAGGAATTTTTCTGGATGAGAGCTATATGCAATCAGGCCAGGCTACTACCGAGGAGATACGAAATGCCCTTATAGATTTTAAAAAATCGGGTAAATTCCTTATCGCTTACAGTGAGATCTATACTAAAGGTTTTTATTACCTCGCATCTGTAGCTGATAAAATTTATCTGAACCCGAAAGGTATGGTAGAGTTTGATGGTTTTAATTCAGATGTGACTTTCTATAAAGGTGCTCTTGATAAACTGGGTATAGAAGCTCAGGTGATTAAGGTAGGCACTTACAAAAGCGCTGTAGAGCCGTACATTCTTACAAAAATGAGCGATGCCAACCGTTTACAGGTTACATCATATATTAATTCCTTATACGGTCATTATCTAACTGGTATTGCTAAAAGTCGAGGTATAAATAAAGACTCTCTATTGAAATATGCGGATAATCTTTATATAAAGCAGCCGGAAGATGCATTAAAGTACAGATTGGTTGACGGTTTAAAATATAAAGACGAAATAATAAACGAGTTAAAAAAACGTACCGGTGTTGGTGCAAAAAGCGATTTGAATACTGTTGATCTGGTTGATTATACCAATTCAGGAAGTGGAGACAAAGATGGCGAAGCATCAACTAACCGTATTGCTATGGTTTACGCATCGGGCGAAATAGCTGGCGGGGAGGGAAATGATACCAATATTGGCTCAGAAACATTGTCAAAGGCACTTAGAAAAGTGCGGTTGGATGATAAAGTAAAAGCAGTTGTGCTACGGGTAAACTCTCCGGGAGGAAGTTCTTTGGCTTCTGATGTAATTTGGCGTGAAGTGATGTTAACACGCAAGGTAAAACCTGTTATTGTTTCTATGGGTGATATGGCAGCATCAGGCGGTTACTACATTGCCTGCGCGGCCGATTCGATCTATGCCCAACCTAATACGGTAACTGGCTCCATTGGCATTTTCGCAATATTGCCCAATATGCAAAAACTGTTTAATGACAAACTGGGAATAACCTTTGATAACGTAAAAACAGGTAAATATGCGGATATGGGATCGGTTGGCAGGCCGCTTACGGTAGAGGAACGGGCCATACTGCAATCACAAGTTAATAGGGGTTATTTTGATTTTACCAAAGCTGTAGCCGATGGCAGGCATAGAACACGTGAATACATTGACAGCATTGGTCAAGGGAGGGTATGGACAGGTGAGCAAGCAATAAAAATTGGTTTGGTTGACCGCTTAGGGAATATCAACGACGCGGTTAAATCTGCCGCAAAAATGGCTAAACTGAAAGATTACCGCGTTGTAGATTATCCTGCTCAAAAAAGTGTGTTAAAAAGCATTAGCTCAAATTTTATTGCAAATATTCGTGAAAGTATGGTTAAATCTGAATTGGGAGAACATTACAGTGTATACCAACAAGTAAAAGGACTTACCCGGATTATGCGTGCACCCCAGGCGCGTATGTTTTATAATGTTGAGATAAAGTAGTTTTGACTGGTTTTATGCGATAGCAACAACAAACTTTTTCCGGAGTTGTTAATGCTATGAACTAAGCGACAGCTTTTGTACTTTTACCACTCTCAGCTAAATTATGGAAAACAAAGCCATTGCACGTAAACTCAGATTGCTTTCGCAACTGATGGAGCTGCATGATATAAATCCCTTCAAAATAAAATCGATTGCTAACGCTGCCTTTAAAGTTGATAAACTTCCATTTAAACTTGCGGATAAAAATTACGCCGAACTGGAAAAGATAGACGGAATAGGCAAAAGTCTGGCAGCTAAAATTGTTGAGCTGCTTGAAACAGGAACCATGGCCGAGATGGATCAACTAATAGAAAATACTCCTGTTGGCGTGGTTGAAATGATGGGCATAAAGGGAATTGGCCCCAAAAAAGTTGCCGTTATATGGCGTGAGATGGGCATTGAAACCGTAGGTGAACTATATTATGCCTGTAACGAAAACCGTCTTATTGAAGCGAAGGGCTTCGGTTTAAAAACACAAGAGGATATACTCAAAGTGATAGAGTTTGTGATGGCAAGCCATGGCAAATTTTTATATGCACAGGTAGAGTCTGAAGCCAAAGAATTAATGGAAGAGCTAAAAAGTATTTTCGCTAACACATTAATAGAATTTGCTGGTGAGTACCGAAGAAAATGCGAGATTATTAATGAATTGGTCATCGTGCTTGGCACCCGCGACCCCGAGATGGCTGCAAATACACTTTTAACCTCATCAGCATTGCAGAATATAGAGCAGGAGGATGATTGCATTGTTGCTGAAATGGCCAACGGTCTGAAAGTAAAAATACACTGTGTTGAAAGACGTTACTTTTTTAGAACGCTCTTCTTTAAAACTGGCGACGACGAGCATATTAATGCCGTTATGGCGCGCGAAACAGAGGAATCTGATCAGCCTGAAAGTGAATTATTGATTTATCAAAAAGCTGGTTTGGCTTATATTCAACCGGAGCTGCGCGAGGGAAACACATTTATTGAAAAGGCTGCCAATGACAAACTTCCGGTTTTGATAGGGTTTGCCGATCTTAAAGGATCTTTACATAATCACAGCACGTGGAGCGATGGAGTTAATACTATTGAAGAAATGGCCGCTTATTGCCGCCAGACCCTAAATCTGGAATATTTAGGTATATCAGATCATAGTAAGAGCGCTGTATATGCCAAGGGTTTAAGTATAGAACGGGTATTACAGCAGCACGAGGAAATAGATTATTTTAATAAAAGCCAAAGTGGATTCCATGTGTTCAAAGGTATTGAGTCGGATATTCTGGGCGATGGTTCTTTAGACTATCCCGAAGAAATATTAAAGCGCTTTGATTTTATTGTAGCCTCTATCCACTCTAATTTAAAAATGGACGAGGATAAAGCTACCACCAGGTTAATTAAAGCAATAGAGAATCCGTACACGACCATATTGGGCCATCCAACTGGCAGGCTGTTGTTAAGTCGTAACGGTTATAAAATTGATTATAAAAAGGTAATTGATGCCTGTGCCGCCAATAATGTAGTGATTGAAGTTAATGCCAACCCGTTGCGCCTTGATCTTGACTGGCGCTGGCACCAATATGCTTTGGAGAAAGGGGTTTGGTTATCCATAAATCCGGATGCGCACCGCAACGAAGGATTTCAGGATATGCACTATGGCGTGTTGGCCGCACGCAAAGGAGGTTTGTATAAAGAAAGATGTTTAAATGCGCTTTCGCTGTTAGAAATAACCCGATTTTTTAAAACCAAAACATTAACTGAAAACGCGATAAATGCTTAAGGATAAAGTGCTTTCTGTACGCGATAGCGGCATCAGACCATCTGTTTTAGTTATAGGCGACTTAATGGTTGACCATTATATATGGGGCGAAGCTACGCGGCTTTCGCCGGAGGCGCCCGTTCCGGTTGTAAAAGTAAAAAATGAAACAACCACCTTGGGGGGGGCGGGCAACGTAACCCAAAACTTAGTTTCATTAGGCGCTAAGGTTGTCTTGGCAGGATTAATTGGAGATGACGCACCTGGTATTCAATTAAAAGAGATATTGCTGGCAGAGAATGTTGTAACTGATTGTATAGTAACAGACAGTAACCGACCTACAACAGTAAAAACAAGAGTATTAGCTGGCAGCCATCAATTGGTGAGGATAGACCGTGAAATTACTGATCAGGTTGATCTTGTCGTAGAAGATGATCTTTTAGAAAAGATTAGTAAAAGCATGGACGCTGCCGATATCATTATACTCTCCGATTATAACAAAGGATTATTCTCCCCGGTTTTTACGCAAAAATTGATAGAAGCGGCAAATCAAAAGCACAAAAAAGTAATTGTTGATCCGAAGGGTCTAAACTATGCCAAGTATAAAGGGGCATATCTTATAAAACCTAATCGTAAGGAACTGGCAGAGGCAGCCAAAGTAGAAAAAATTAAGAACATTAATGATCTTCAGGAAGCCGCAAAAACAATTTTCGCCCAAACTCAGACGGAGTATTTGGTGGTAACTTTATCCGAGGAGGGAATGGTTATTTTGAGCGAACAGGCGTACAAATCACTGCCAGTTAAGGCTACCAAGGTTTTTGATGTTACAGGGGCGGGGGATACTGTACTTGCTGCTATTGCTTTTTTTGTGGCTGTTGGCTTTAGCGTGGAAGAAGCGTGCGAAGTATCCAACCACGCAGCGGCTATTGTAATCAGACAGGTAGGAAGCGCTTCTGCAACTATTGACGAGATTTTAAACGATATGGCTAAATAGTATGCATATTACCTAGGCCATATACTATGTAATATGCATAAGATCTTTATTAAACGGTTATAAATGAGAATACAGTTAGAAAAAACCTTAACGGATAAAATAACAGATATTGCATCGCTTAAAAGAAAGATCGCTATGTGGCACTTTCAGGATAAGAAGGTTGTTTTTACCAATGGGGTTTTTGATCTTTTGCATACAGGGCATATTACATACCTTACCAAAGCCGCAGAGCTGGGAGACAAGCTGATAATAGGTTTGAATGCTGATGCCTCGGTAAAGCGCTTAAAAGGCCCCGACAGGCCTGTAAATGATGAGAACAGCCGGGCATTGTTGTTGGCTTCACTATTTTTTGTTGATGCGATTGTAATGTTTGATGATGATACACCGCTTAACCTGATCACAGAATTGCAACCCAATACGTTAGTTAAAGGTTCCGATTATACTATAGAAAATATAGTGGGCGCCAAGGAGGTTATTGCCAGTGGTGGCGAGGTTAAAACTATAGATTTTGTAGACGGGTTTTCATCAACTTCTATCATTAAAAAGATCAAAGGTCATTAAGACTTAAGTACACTTGGCTTAATTGTTTATCTTTGACTTTGTTATTTTAATATGTTTAGCAAGCACTGCAATAAAATATTTGAACAGGTTATTACAGATTATCATAGTTTTAATGATATAGACTATGTTCCGGAAAATCCTTTCAATGCTGATACTATAGAGAATTTACTATATGCCAAATGCTGGATAGATACTGCGCAATGGCACATGGAGGATGAGATACGTAATCCATCAATAGTGCCCGAGGAAGCCGTGCGCTGGAAGCGAAGAATAGACAAATCAAACCAGGATCGTACAGATATTGTAGAAGTTATTGATGATTATTTCTTTACTCAGTATAGAGACGTCAAACCAAAATCTTCTGCACGTTTTAATACCGAGAGCCCTGCCGGCGCTATCGATCGCCTTTCTATTCTTTTATTAAAAATATATCACATGCGCGAGGAAGCAACCCGCGCAAATATTAGTGAACAGCAACGCGAAAAGAATAACACAAAACTAAGCGTGCTTTTACAGCAGCGGGAGGATCTTTCATTAGCTATTGACGAGTTATTGGAAGATATTGAAAAAGGCGATAAGTACATGAAGGTGTACCGCCAAATGAAGATGTATAATGATCCGACGCTTAATCCTGTTTTATACAATAAGCAATAAATGACAACGCCCAGGCATTTACTGGTGATGCGCTTTTCGGCAATGGGCGACGTAGCCATGACGGTACCTGTTATTAAAGCTTTGTTAAATCAACATCCTGAGCTTACCGTAACTTTTGTTTCGCGGCCCGGTTTTAGTAGTTTTTTTTCGGATATCCCGCGGCTCAACTATTTTGCGGTTGATTTTAATACCGAATACAAAGGTTTTCCCGGGCTTGTAAAACTCTATAATCTGCTTAAAAGCAAGGCAACTTATACCGCAGTTGCTGATCTTCACAATAATTTACGATCAAACGTACTAGGCCTATTATTCAAGCTTTCCGGCATACCGGTTAAAGCTGCTGATAAAGGCCGCTTGGAAAAGAAACTGCTTACACGTTTTCCGGGTAAGGTTTTAAAACCGCTGAAGCGTACCGCACACCGTTACGCCGATGTTTTTACCGAACTAGGCTTTCCTATTGAATTGAACTATAGTTTGGATGGAGAAGTACAATCTTTATCCGACGAGATAAAGCAAATGTCCGGCGTAAAAAACGAAGCCTGGATCGGTATAACGCCATTTGCACAACATATAGGAAAAATCTATCCCGAAGAAAAAATGCAAATAGTGCTTGAATTGTTGCAGCAATACAAAGTAAAAGTCTTTCTTTTTGGTGGTACGCCGCGCGACAAAGCTATCTGTGCGAAATGGGAGGAAACTTTTGGTAATGTTACGTCAACAGTAAACCGTTTAACCATGCAGCAGGAACTGCAGTTGATAAGCAACTTAAATGTGATGTTGAGCATGGATTCTGCCGGGATGCATTTAGCATCACTATGCGGTGTTCCGGCGGTGTCTGTTTGGGGGGCTACGCATCACTTCGCAGGTTTTTTAGGTTATGGCCAATCCGAAGAAAATATTGTTGCTGATGATATAGCTTGCCGTCCATGTTCCGTATACGGCAATAAACCTTGTTTTAGGAAAGATTATGCATGTTTGCATAATATAACGCCTGATGTTATTGTAAATAAATTACTCAAATTTGTATAATGACAAAACGCCTTTTGATAATAGTTTTTTTTGTATTTATAACAGGCGTGACGCTAAAGGCGCAGATATTATATGGTGCAAGGGTGGCCGGTGGTCTTGCTTTTCAGGAAGTTAAAAGCTCAATTGTACGTACTACCGGCAGTAGTGTTAAAACGTTTAGCGTTTACGGATTCGGGCAGGTACCTTTAAAAAATGATTTTTGGTTAAGTGTTGGCTTGGGTATCGCCAATAAAGGCT
>NZ_CAMLHX010000046.1 GCF_946479965.1 uncultured Mucilaginibacter sp.
TTTGTCTTGTCCTGAAATAGCTTTACAAAAAAGTGGAACAGAAAACCCGGCTGTTCCAAAGTGTTCCAAACTGTTCCAAAAAGGAAGATGTTTTTTAAAAGCCTACAAGTAATTGAAAAACAGCTTATTAAAGGCAAATTACAGCTAAATTTACTGACTTATAAGTAGTTTCAAAGTGTTCCAAACTGTTCCACACTAAAAAGTTAATAACTTAATAATCAACCATTTAATGCCGTCAGTTGGTTTACGGAGTTTTACACCCTTTATATTTTTTGGAACAGTACACCACAGAAAAAACGGCTGCCTGTGGTGTAAAAAATCGCATGTTTGATTAATAGCCAATCATAAAAATGCCTGCTCCACTGCGTTCCTCTTGTTCCGAAGCAGAACGCTTAAAAATTCCATGCAGTTCGCCGCCCGGCTCGCCCATTCTATCCACCAGCTTCTCTACCTCCGGGTCCTTCAGCAAAACCGGCGCATGGTGGGGTTTTATACGGGCATCAATAATAAGCGGGCCATAGCAGCCCCAGTGTTTATGCTCCGTAAACTCATTTATCCCATACATATCATGCGACGGGTTGCTGCGGGTAAAGGTTACCCAAACAAAGTTGTTAATGTTAGCGGCGGTAAAGGCGGCATCATCGCAAAGCACAATAAGCGGCAGGCCGCTTAGGTCCGTTTCGGCAAAGTGCTCCTGTAATATCTCCAGCATCAGCGGCATATCGCTGGTGCGGATGTTGGCAGGTACCTCTAAGGCTAACACGCCCGGCATAACCATCTGGCAGTTAACAAACGGTCGCGGCAGGGTAATGCCGGCAGGTAATTCGGACCATAGCTCCCGCTTAACATCACCTGCAACTGTAACCGCCACCTTACTGCCCGAGTTGAGTCCGCTGCCGCTGTAATCCAGGGTATCAATGGTGGTTTTGGTGTAAAAGTGGAAATCGCGGGTGAGATCAACGCGCTGCAATATGTGCGTTAAAAAACCGGCGATATCGTGCACGTCCAACTTAGGATCGTCCTCGTGCGCGGCAATGAACAGGTACTTGGCGAGGCTAAGCTGGTTCTTGCCTAAAATATGGTTGGCAATAGTCAGGATCTCCTGGGGCCTGCGTTCATTAAGATACGGCGTGTAGCGTTCGCTGCCTATGGCGAATAACAAAGGATGCACACCCGCGGCATCAACGGCATTCACAGCTTTGAGCCCCGGTATTTCCTGTGGCAGCGCCGAGCCCGCTATCTCATGTATCAGCGCGCCAAAGCTGGTATCCTCCTGCGGCGGGCGGCCCACAACAGTGAAGGACCACACAGCATCCTTACGATGGTACACGTTATGCACCTTCATCAATGGAAACGGATGGGTGAGGCTGTAGTAACCCAAGTGGTCACCAAAGGGGCCCTCGGGTTTGTTTTCATGGGGCATAACGGTGCCGGTTATTACAAAATCGGCATCGGCTGAGATGCAGAACCCTTCATCATCATACAAATAGCGGAAACGACGGTTACCCAGCGCCCCTGCAAAGGTCATTTCTGAAAGCCCTTCGGGCAGCGGCATAACCGCAGCAACCGGGTGCGATGGCGGGCCGCCAATAAATATGCTCACCTTTAGCGGCTGGCCTTTTGCGTTCGCTTTTGTTTGATGCACACCGATACCACGGTGCAACTGGTAGTGCAGGCCTATCTCTTCATTTAATATATAGTCGTTACCGGCCAGTTGTATACGGTACATGCCCAGGTTGGCATTCATAACGCCCGGCTTATCACTATCCTCAGTATAAACCTGGGGCATGGTTACAAAGGGGCCACCATCTTTTGGCCAGTTCAAAATTTGAGGCAGATCGCTAATACGGCAGCGCTCAAAATTAGATAGATCGCTTTTGCTTAGTTTTTTTGGCAGGGCTGATAAAGCGGTTAGCGCTACATTGGCGTTTTGTATGGGATGCTTGATAGCGGTGATTGGATCGTTCTTTAACTCGACCAGTTTCTTCACTTTATCCAGTGAGTCGCGGAAAATAAACTTTGACCGCTCCAGCGTACCAAACAAGTTAGAAACGGCGGGGAATTTGCTGCCCTTAACTTTCTCAAACAAAATAGCCGGACCACCATTTTCATACACCCGTAAGTGTATGGCAGCCATCTGCAAATGAGGATCAACCTCCTGCTTAATGCGGATCAAATGACCATTTTTTTCCAGATCGGCTATGCATGCATGCAAACTTGGGTAACCCATATCAAAATATATTGCGGCAAATGTACAAATTGAAAAAGTGTTGCATTATTAATTAGCGCATCAATTGGCTGAACCTGCCACATTTCCGGTGCGGCGCTGCTCATCTTCGTTTCCTAACTTATGCGAACCGGCACTTTTAAGTTTGCTGTTGCCAAAACGGTAACTGAAACCAAAGCGCACAACCCGTCCTTCCTCGCGGCTGATTATTGTCATATTAAGGTTGCGGTAATTGGTATAAGCACGGTCGCGCTCGGTTCTGAACACATCAGCTACATTCAATCTAAACGTGCCCATATTGTTAAATACGGTTTTACTTATCCCTGCATCAAACCTGTAATTTGCTTTAAACTGGCTAAACCCATAAAACGTTGGCGACTCATACTTAAATGTTGCTTCCGCAGCGAAACCACCGCCAAGGCTAAAATTATGCATAGTGTTAAAAAGCACATCCTGGGTACCTTTATTAAGATCTCCGTTTTGCGGGTACGCTTTTACACGCTGATAGGAAACATCAACAGAAAAAGTAGCGTTCCACCAGGATGTAAATTGCGCCGGCGTAAAAAATTTGATCCCGTAAGCAGCCATTCTGCCAAAATTTTTGCGGGTAGTGATATTTACTTTAGTTTGGTTATCCTGTTCATATGCAATAAAGCCGCAAAAGTTATCGGTTACAGAGGCATAAAGGCTGGTTATTATTGTGCTTTTATAGCTATGTGCCAATTCTACTGTGCTGGTGTATGAGGGTAGTAATTGTGGGTTCCCGGCACGGTAATCATACAGATCAACATAATATAAAAACGGGTTTATATCTTCGTAAACCGGTCGGTAAATGCTTCTGTTGAAACTTAGTGTGAAATTATTTTTAGGATCATAGGAATACTTTAGTTGTGCCTGCGGAAAAAAGTCGATGTAATTTTTTTCGAAGTTGATCTTGTTACCCGCCGAGTTACCGTTTGCAATGGTTTGTTCAACCCGCAAGCCCCCGTTTATTTTCCATTTGCCTGTAGAGGTTGACAAGTTAGTATAGGCCGAGTTTATGTTTTCGGTATACAGGAAATTGCTGCTAAAGTTGGGGTCAACCGTATAAACGTCATTCCTTTTAGGTCCAAATATCAGATCGTTACCACTTGAAACATAGCTGTATTTTGACCCCACCTCTAACATCGTTTTTTTCGACAGAGGTTTCACATAATCTACTTTTGCGGCCCAAATATTTATTCTTGACGGCGAAAGGTTTTGTTGTAGCAGGGTGGGGCGGTAAACTTCTCCGGAAGCCTTATTAAAACTATTAGTAATATATTCGTTTGATTCGCGGTCAAAGTGGTTATAGCTTAAATAAGCTGAGAGCGTTTGCCCCAAGGTGTCAAGCTTGCCTGCATAATTAACCTCGTAATTAACCGTCGCCAGGTTACGTTTAAGGTTTGCCATAGTAGCGATGGTTGAATCAAACTTACTATTGTTGCTAATACGCAGCATGTTGTCTTTCAGAAAACTACTATTGTTTACCGTCCCGCTAACTAAAACGCCTAATGTATGATTTGGAGACAGAAAAAAGTCGGAGCCAAGTCTGAATGTATGATTAAAACTCTCGCGGGTGGTGTAATAACGCGAATCATAATTACTTATCAATCCCAGGTAGTCGATCGTTCTGTCAGTAGTAAAAGTTTTAAATGTTTTATTGGCCGAGTAGTTATAATTGCCAAAAATATTAACATTACCCATGCGGTTGTTAAATGTAATACCTGTATTGGCCTTATAAAATTTGCCATATCCACCGCCTATTGTAAAAGTTCCGTTTGTACCGGCATTGCTGCCCTTTTTTAGCATAATATTGATAACGCCTGCACCACCTGCCTCATACCGTGCAGAGGGATTGGTTATCAGTTCAATTTGCTGAACGCTGCTGCTTTGCATACTCTCCAGCATAGCTGCCAGATTTTCGCCGCTTACGTTAACCGGCTTTCCATCTATCAATACCATAGCAGTCTGTCGCCCGATAATACTTAAAGAGCCCTGGCTGCCCGCGTGCACACCAGGCGCCTGGCGAAGTAGGTCATATACAGAATTGCCTTCTGCCACAATACTGCTTTGTACATTAAGTACTACCCGGCCGGGCTTAGTATCTACATAGTTTTTCCTGGCAGTTATTGATACCTCTTTTAACATGGGGGTAGATCTGATGAGGATAATATCGCGGGCATTGACATCTCCCTGCTGTGAGATAGTATACGGCCCCGAGTACGACTGATTATAACCTATCTGAGAGGCGAGCACAGAATACACACCCTCTTCAACTGTAAAACGATAAACTCCCTGCGTATCGCAGGGGGTAGAAGTAAGTATCGAAGAATCGGCGGCTAGTAGAATAACGGTTGAAAACTCCGCGGGCTTTTTGTTTTCTATAAAAACCCTGCCTTGTATAACTGATGTTTTGTTTTGACCGAAACATTGCACCACAACGAAAAGCATTAAAACAGCAAGCGCAATTGTTCTAACAAAGCGTGTTGTTTTACCGCAAAGGCTGTAGTTTATATTAAAAAGATCAGTCAATAGTACCTTGTTATTTACCCTTTGTTATGTTTCCTTAATGTTCAAATGCTGTTTTCGGGACCTTAACAAAGGTAAAGTAAACATACGCACAATAAAGACAAGTAAAAATGCGCAACGAATTCTTAATTTGTATGCTCTTTTTTACTAATTTTCCGATTGAAATAATCAGTTTCTAATTTCATCCCATATTAATGAAAAGATTTAGCATTATCATACTAAGTATATTTTTTCCTGTCATTTTATTTGCGCAACCCGAGCCTGCAAAATATAAGGCGGCAGTAGCGCTTTTTGAAAAATTTTATAATCTAAATCTACCCGATAGTATTTCCGCCCATTTTAGCGCTGCCATGAAGGCTCAGTTGCCCGCGACTCAATTTAAACAAACCACTACTCAATTAAAGGCACAATTAGGAAATTTAACAAAGGCAGAATTTTCTACTTACAGCGAGCCACTTGCAGTTTATAAAGCAACCTTTAAGAACGGCGTTTTTCTGCTTAACATCTCGCTGAACAACAACAACGAATTTATAGGTTTGCTGTTAAGTCCGTATCAGGAAAAAACTGCTGCGGCGGCCATTGTTGATCCATCCATATCAGAGTCGCCAATTTTGCTTAAAACATTGTCCGGCACGTTATCCGGAACCGTTGCAGTACCCACTAGCGCACCCGGCAAAATACCTGTGGTATTGATCATACCGGGATCAGGAGCTATAGACCGCAATGGTAACAACCCGCAGGCTAATCTCAATACAAATATGTATAAGCAAATAGCAGAATCGCTGGCCAAAAATGGTATAGCATCGTTGCGGTATGATAAGCGCCTGGTGGGGCAAAGCATAGGGACCGTAAAAGAAGACAACCTGCGTTTTGATGATTACAGTGATGATGCCATCGGCTTTATTAATCTGCTGAAAGCAGACCAGCGTTTTTCAAAGGTAATTGTATTGGGCCACAACGAGGGATCGCTTGTTGGCATAATTGCGAGCGGATCAAGCGAGGAAAATGTTAACGCTTTTATTTCGGTAGGTGGCGCGGGTGAGCCTGGAGAGAAAGTATTAAAAGAACAGTTGAAATCGCAGCCTTCTTACCTTGCCGATGGCATGAATAACGTGCTGGATTCATTAAAAAGAGGCAGAATTAATAAAAAAGTTGATCCGCAGCTATATTACATTGCCCGCCCAAGCATACAAATGTTCCTGATGAGCTGGTGCCGCTTTGAGCCGCAGAGAGAGATAAAAAAGCTGAAGATACCTATCCTTATTGTACAAGGAACTACTGATTTGCAAATGAACGTAGCTAATGCCGAGAAGCTAAAAACGAGGAATGCCACAGTAGCTATTATACCCGGCATGAACTATGTTTTAAAAGAAGCCCCCGAGGACAGGCAGCAAAACCTGGCAACTTATAACAAACCCGATCTGCCTTTAAAGCCTGAATTTGTTACCAGTGTGGTTGGTTTTATTAAAGGGTTGAAATAGTACCTTTGGCGCCGGGCAATAAATATTTAATATGATAATTGTAATTCAATGCGCCGACCAGGTGGGCTTGGTAGCAGCCATCTCTTCGGTAGTTTCAAAGCAGCAGTTAAACATCATATCCATGCGCGAGTATGTTGATAAGGTGGAAAACCTGTTTTTTATGCGCCTGGAAGTTGAGGAGATATTTAACGCCGCTGAGCTTGAAACGCAATTAAGCGCGGTACTACCTGATGATGCTACCGTTCATATCAATCCGCTGCCGCAAAAAAAGATAGTGGTTTTGGTTACCAAAGAGTACCATTGCCTGGCTGATATACTGATACGCAATTTCTTTAATACACTTGGCGCAACGGTGCAATGTGTTATCGGAAATCATGACGATCTGCGCGACGTTTGCGAACGATTTGACATACAATTTCATCATGTATCGCACGAGCAGAAAAGCAAAGACGAGTTTGAACAGCAGATTGAGGCTTTGATAACACCTTACGCGCCGGATTATTTAGTACTTGCCAAATTTATGCGTATCCTGTCGCCCGCTTTTGTGGCCGAATATCCTATGCGGGTAATCAACATTCATCACTCATTTTTACCGGCCTTTGTAGGCGCTAATCCCTACCGCAAAGCTTATGAGCGCGGTGTAAAATTGATAGGCGCTACGGCTCACTTTGTATCAAACGAATTGGACGAGGGCCCAATCATCGCGCAGCAAACCATACCTGTTAACCACTCTTTTACCGTTACCGATATGGTAAACGCCGGGAAAGAAATTGAGACATCTGTTTTAGCCAGGGCGCTTAAGCTGGTGTTCGAGGACCGAGTTTTTGTTTATAATAACAAGACGGTGGTATTCGAATAAGATTCAAGAATCAAGAGACAAGAATCAAGAGTTAACTTTTTAAGAAATTATATCCCTATTTCCTTTCTGAACTTCGCCGGGAGTTTAGCGGCGATCAGATCATACGATTGTTTAATATAATGCTCCCAATCTTTCTTACTTAGGCTTGATATATCTTTGGCCAATACCCATTTGTACCTTGCAACATAGGGCTGCGGTTCTAATCCTTCATTGCCTATTATTTCTTCAAAATCTTCGGCTGGTACTTTGAAAGATGCCGATGGTGGAACACCATCCGGATGGGTAAACAAAAACGTCTTTCCTCCCACATTAAAACACAGATGATCGTCAAATTTTATATCCTGCGTTACGCCGGGAAGTGAATAACAAATATCCTGGAGTGTTTCGATGGTCATAACTGTAAATTAAAGGCTTGTAATCCAAGTTGAGAATAATCTAAGACCTAATATACAAAGATAAGGCCACTATCCCTTTCGCGGAGTTGAAAGGTAATAATGCCATAAGATCATAGTAGCTACGGTGCGACAAGGCTGCCATTGCTCCGCTACACTCATTATCTCCTCGCGCAATGTTTGAGCTGGCAAACCTTTTACCCGTTTCAGCGCATTAACAGCGGCCAGGTCGCCAACCGGGAATATATCAGCACGCTGCAAAACAAACATCAGGTAAACATCAACCGTCCAGTTGCCAATGCCTTTTAGGGCGGTTAGCCTGTCGCGTATTTCATCATCGGGCATTGTCTCAAAAGCTTGCAGGTCGATTTGTCCGCTCAAAATAGCTTCGGCCAGATACTTTATATAGACCGTTTTTTGCCTGCTGCAATAACAGGCCCTAAACTCTTCATCGGCAAGCAGCAAAACGCGGGCGGGCGTAATCTCCTGCACATAGTCACGCAGCTTATTTAAGGCCGAAAGTGCCGAAGCCAGCGATACCTGCTGCTCTAATATGATATGTACTAATGATTCGAACGTGTTGGGACGACTCCACATCGGTGGATAGCCGTAAGTTTGAATGATACCGTTTAAGTCGGCATCATTTCGCGCAAGTCCATCGCAGATATTTTGATAGTTGGATTGGTTGAAACCTTGGATCATAAAGTAAACGAATCTGATAGCATTCAAGACTAATGGGTGCACTTAAAAATAACCCCTGCCCTGTAAGGGCTACCTATTTGTAGAACAAGACAAAACGTTAGATTTTGCCCCGTCAGGGGTTACCCTAACGCGCAAAGGGTAGCTCATGACGGAGCATGAAAATAATATTTATATATATGCTACAAATAGGTAGCCCCGATGGGGGCAATTCAATGCAATCTATGCTTTAGCAGTCAAGCTCCGCTCAATTACCTCGGCGTAATAACTTTCGTACAGCGGCAATATTTTTGATAGCTCAAATTCTTTAGCGCGGGCAAGTGCATTTTCTTTAAAGCTGGCTAAACGGGAATCATCTTCTAAAATATAGATAGAACTTTCGGCCATGCCGTCAATATCACCAATATCACGTAAAAAGCCGGTAACACCCTCTAGGTTCAACTCAGGCAGGCCGCCGGTATTGGTACTTATAACAGGCACCTTACAGGCCATGGCTTCAAGGGCTGCCAACCCAAAGCTTTCAGATTGCGATGGCATCAAAAACAGATCGGATACAGAAAGTATCTCCTCAATCGCATCCTGCTTGCCCAAAAAGCGGGTATCTTCGCTAACTCCCAGATCACGGCACAATTGCTCGCACGCCGACCGCTCGCCACCATCACCCACCATCAGCAATTTTGAAGGTATCTTTTCGCGGATCTTGGCAAATATCTTCACCACATCTTCAGTACGCTTTACCTTGCGGAAGTTGGAGGTATGTATCAGTATTTTTTCGCCATTTGGCGCTATTGCTTTCTTAAAATGATCTTTAGGTTTCAAGCTGAAACGGGTAAGATCGATGAAATTGGGGATCACCCTTATATCGTTCTCAATATCAAAAAACTCAAAAGTATCCTTCTTTAAATTTTCTGATACTGCGGTTACACCGTCAGACTTATTGATAGAAAAGGTAACTACCGGCTTATAGGTGCGGTCTTTACCAACCAGTGTAATATCAGTACCGTGCAAGGTAGTTACAACAGGAATATAAATGCCGTAGGTTAACAATATCTGCTTGGCCATAAATGCTGCCGAAGCATGCGGGATAGCGTAGTGCACGTGCAATACATCCAGTTTTTCAAAACGCACTACATCAACCAAGCGGCTAGCCAGGGCCACCTCATAAGGCGCATAGTCAAACAGCGGATAATTAGCTACCGATACCTCGTGGTAGAACAAATTTTCAGAAAAAAAGTCTAAACGGGCCGGCTGATTGTAAGTGATAAAGTGTACCTGGTGTCCGTTGTCAGCAAGAGCTTTGCCCAGCTCAGTGGCAACTACGCCGCTACCGCCAAAGGTTGGATAGCAAACTATTCCGATCTTCATTTATAAAGTATGAGTTGAATTACGCTGCAAGTTTAACAGCATTTTACAACATTAGTGTTAGCAGGATGTAATATTGTTACTATCAACTAAATTAGAAAAAGCTATTCCATGCCCTTCTCAATTGCCTGGTACACAACATCCTGAATTCGAGGCCTTATACTTAAGCTGGTTAGCTTGCTGCTTACATCAGGATAAACACGGTTGGAAAGGAATATATAAACAAGGTTATACTTAGGATCAACCCAAACACAAGTGCCTGTAAAGCCGGTGTGTCCATAGGTTTGATCAGACGCCCGCTCAGACGGGTAGTGCTTATCCCCTGCCGGATCCCATCGGTCAAAACCTAATCCGCGCCTGCTTACGTTGGAGTATTTTGCCGTAAACTGCTTAATCGTTCCCGACTTTATATATTCTTCTCCTCCGTATTTTCCGCCATTTAGCAGCATTTGGTACAAAGTTGCCATATCAATAGCGCTGCCAAATAAGCCCGCGTGCCCGGCTACCCCACCCATTAATGCGGCGGTAGGATCATGCACATACCCCTTCAATGTTGCTTTGCGGTACTTACGATCTATCTCCGTCGGTGGTATTCTATCCGCATCAAAACGGTAGAGCGGCAAAAAACCTGTGGTTTGCATGCCCAGCGGAGTATAAAAGTTCTTTTGGGTATAATCAGCTTCGCTGGTAGCGGTAATATTTTCCATTATCTGTTGCAGTACACACATCCCCACATCACTGTAAACATACTGCCCGCGCGTTCTAAGCGGACCGCGCAGCATTTTGGGCCACATCACATTTTTAAAATAATCTTTAATCAAATAATAATTCTCGTTTAGCTTAGTCGGGTAAGCGGCTGATGAGTCCGCGCTGTGCTCCTGCGGCTTAACTACTTCAACGGTGGGTATATCGGCAATAAAGCCCGCCTGGTGGATGAGTATCTCCCATATACGCACATCCTTAGCGGGTGTATTTTTTGCCTCAGGCAGGTAATCGGCCACTGTGGCGTTGATATCCAATTTACCCTCATCTACCAGTTTCATGGCTTCGATAGTAGTCGCGGAGACTTTGGTCATGGAAGCCAGATCGAAAATATCTGTCACCTTATTTTGTATTACCGGCTCGTAAGTATGGAAGCCGTAGGCCTTGTTAAATATCACTTTTCCATCCTTAGCTACCAGTACTACGCAGCCGGGTGTGGCGTGCTGACCAATGGCTTCACGGGCTATTTTATCAATGTCTGCCAGGTTTTCTGATCGGATGCCCACCTCTTCTGGAACAGTATACTGCAAACGGATCTGCTTCGTAGTAAAACCCGTTCCGGGCGTTAGCTTCTGCGTATAGGCGGTTGTTATTTTTTGGGTGATAGCTACTCCGCCAAATATAGCCTGCGCCACAAAATTGGATGATACCGGCGTTATACGTTCTGCGCAAAGGATCGGCCCGTTAAAATCATTGAGGAATTGTAATTGCATGCCCCTGCCAAAGTAGGCTACTATTATATCCTTTAACTTTTGGTTGGCCTTTATAAAATCTGTTATCTTGGGATTAACAATATCCGCTTCGTTTAACTGTACAATAATTGTATTATACATTTTTACGTCGCGCGAAAGATCGTCTATGCTTTTAGGGCCCAAATAATCTGTGCCTTTAAAGGTCTCTACTTTGGCGTAGTTATTCAGCAGGCTATCAAAACCTGCAGCGAAAACATTAGAGAAACGGATACTGGCTATTTTCTTTTCAGCGAGGTTTTTTAGTGGGATGATATCTTTCCGGTTGTTGAGTAATACCGTTGACGTTTGCACCTGGCGTTGTTCAACAAGGTAAGCCTCGCCCGAGTATGGATTTTGAGCGCAGGCAGAATTAAGTAAAATAAATGCCGATATAATTATAGTAAAGCCAAACGGCCTATTTTTTCTCATACACTTTCTCTCCGTTGATATAGCTTTTTAAAACTTTAGCATAAGGCAATTGACTGGCACTTACCCGCATAATATCAGCGTCTAATATAACAAAATCGGCATATTTACCGGGCTCAATGCTGCCTTTCTCCTTTTCCTCAAAATTAGCTTTCGCTGCCCAAATGGTCATACCTTTTAACGCTTCTGTCCGGGTTATCGCATTTTCAGGTTGAAATCCTTTTTCGGGATAACCCTTCAAGTCCTTGCGGGCAACCGCAGCATAAAAAGTGTATAGCGGATTTATGCTCTCCACCGGAAAATCTGTTCCTAACGCCATCCAGCCGTTCTGTTTTAAAAGTTGGTTATAGGCGTAAGCAGTTTTTATGCGATCTTCTCCTAAACGCTTGCCTGCCCAATACATATCAGATGTTGCGTGCGTAGGCTGAACAGATGGTATAATATTATTATCGCCAAAATAGTGCAGATCCTCTGGCGCAACTATTTGGGCGTGTTCTATACGCCAGCGTTTATCATTTTTGCCCTTTAATACATCGGCATAAATTTTCAGCATAACCCGATTGGCCGAGTCGCCAATGGCGTGGGTGTTTAATTGAATATTAGTGTTGGCGAGCTTCTCAGCAACTTGCTGAAAATGCTGCGGGTTACTCAACAAAAATCCGCTCCAACCTGCCTGATCTGCATAGGGCCGCAGCAGGCACGCCCCCCGCGAGCCCAATGCGCCGTCGGCATACATTTTTATAGACCGTACGTTAAGGCGTGGTGATTTAAATATACCGTTCTTAAAAAGGTAATTATAATTTTCTTCCCTGTCCGCCAGCATCACATACATCCGCATTTTCAGATCGCCCTTTTTTTGTAGTTGGTTAATAGTGTTGACCATGGTATACGGCAACCCTGCATCGTCAACGGTGGTTAAACCCACCGCCAGGCAGTTTTGCTGCGCACTTAACAAAGCGGCTTGTGTTACCTGCTCGTCGGCAGCCGGAATTTTACGGGTGACTATTCCAACCGCATTATCCAACAACACACCGGTAAGCTTACCGTTTATGGTTTCAATTTCGCCGCCGGTTACTTTCTGATTTGGTTTTATACCCGCAATATCCAACGCGGCCTGGTTGGCAATGGCGGCATGCCCGTCAATACGCGAGAGGAGCACCGGCCGCATGGGGAAAAGAGAATCAAGCAGTGCCTTATCCGGAAATTTTTTACCCGGCCATAAGTTTTGGTCCCAGCCATTACCTATTACCCAACCGTCGAGATTATTCCTCACAAATGACTGTACAGAATCTGTTACCGCGTGCCAGGTAGATATTCCTTTAAGGTTTACCTGCTGCAAGCCTAATCCGTATTCGTAAAAATGCGTGTGTGCATCAATAAAGCCGGGGTATATGGCTTTACCCTGCGCGTCTATAACTTCGCGGGCCAGATATTCCTCCTCTAATTCCGCTGCTTTACCAACAGCAACAATTTTACCCGCGTTAATAACAAAGGCATCGGCTATGGTGAAGGTGCTGTCGACCGTGTAAATCACCGCGTTCTTTATCAGCAGGTCTGCATTAAATTCCTTCTTTTTACAGGCTGCTGCTAAAAGCAACAGTAGGGGCCATAGTTTTTTCATCGCGGCGGGAACTACATTTCGGTAAATATATTTAACGTAATAGTATATACAACGCTTAGCAAATAATGTTAGGAAGCTCCTTAATTTTTTGACTCAATTCAGCTCTGATAAGAAGAATATCCTGTTGCACGGTAGCGGTAAAAATATCCATTTTACAACCATCTGTAAATTAGCGATTTAAAACAATTTTACAGCTAAACTTCCTGACGAATAAGTCTGTTGCAAAGTGTTGCATGTTTAAACTTTCAATACTTATAAAATACTAACAAACAGATGATTGCAAAAAAAGCTGTTGCAAGTGTTGCAAAGTGTTGTATATATTTCTGCAACACCCCGTTATATGATCTTTGCGCTTTGATCCAATTACTGCCTTTTAATAACCAGAAAAAGTCCATCGGGTCAGCTAGCATTTAGTAGCCTAATATCCCCCCAAATAATTAATTTAGCATCGGAAAGAAATTGAAGGGAAATTTAATGTCAGATATAATTCAGCTTTTACCGGATTCCGTTGCCAACCAGATAGCCGCCGGCGAGGTAGTGCAAAGGCCCGCATCTGCGGTAAAAGAACTGATAGAGAACGCTATTGATGCCGGTTCCGATAAAATACAATTGATTGTTAAGGACGCAGGCAAATCATTGATACAGGTAATTGATAACGGCTGCGGCATGAGCGGTACAGACGCGCGCATGAGTTTTGAGCGCCACGCCACATCCAAAATAAAGAAAGCCGATGACCTTTTTGCCATCCGTACCATGGGTTTCAGGGGCGAGGCTTTGGCATCTATCGCGGCTATCGCGCAGGTGGAGCTAAGAACCCGCCGCCACGAGGATGAGTTGGGAACGCAGCTGTTTATTGAAGGATCGGAAGTATTAAAACAGGAAGCCTGCTCTGCTACTCCCGGAACTTCCATATCGGTTAAAAACCTTTTTTATAATATCCCCGCCCGCCGCAACTTTTTAAAAAGCAACCCGGTAGAGATGCGGCATATCATTGACGAGTTTCAGCGTATCGCCTTAGCCCATCCGGAAGTGTTTTTTACCCTGCATCATGACGGGCAGGAAGTTTACCACCTACCCGCCGTTACTTTAAAGCAGCGCATTGTACACTTGTTGGGCAACAATTACAACCAGCGTTTGGTACCGGTTGAAGAAGATACCACCATCATTAAACTAAACGGCTTTGTTGGCAAGCCCGAGTTTGCCCGTAAAACCCGTGGCGAGCAGTTCTTTTTTGTGAACAACCGTTTTATAAAGGATGCTTACCTTAATCATGCTGTTTTAACTGCTTTTGAGGAGTTATTGCCTGATGAGTCCTTCCCGCTGTATGTGTTGTTTATTGATATCGATCCATCAAAAATTGACATCAACGTACATCCTACCAAAACAGAAATAAAATACCAGGACGAGAAAGCTATTTATGCCATTATCCGCTCTGCGGTAAAGCGTTCGTTGGGGCGTTATAACATTACACCAAGTTTAGATTTTGACCAGGAGAACAGCATTGAGCACTTGATAACGCCCAAGCCGTTTGAAGAGATCATTGCACCCTCAATTAAGTTCGATCCTACTTTCAATCCCTTTGCTGAACGGAATACGGAAAGGCCATTAACATCTTCTTCCCATCAGCGCGATAGCGGCTATCGCAGTGCTGCTATCCCCCAAAATTGGGATACCTTATATGAAATAAGCAAGCGCGATACAAGCACGCAGCATGAGATGCATGTAGAAAAAACCGTCGCGGTTGATGAGCAGGAAGTAAGCAAAACCAGCGAGCGTCAGTTTTTTCAGATCCATAACCGGTTTATCATTTCGCCCATTAAATCGGGCTTTATGCTGATAGACCAGCAGGCCGCGCACGAGCGGATATTATATGAGCGCTTTTTGCAGCAACTGCAAAACCATTCGGGTGTTAGTCAGCAAAGCTTATTTCCGCAATCGCTTACACTAAACGGCGCGGATTTTGAGTTATTAAAAGAGCTTTTGCCGGACATACGCGGACTGGGTTTTGACATACGCGAATTTGGTAAAAATACCGTAGTGGTTGAAGGCGTTCCTGCTGATCTGAACAATGCCGATGGGCACCAGTTACTGGAGCATTTATTAGAAGGTTTTAAAAACAACCTGAGTATTTTAAAGTTGGATAAACGGGATAACCTGGCACGGTCGCTGGCGCGTAATGCGGCTATAAAAGCCGGTACAAAGCTATCATTAGAAGAAATGAATTTATTGACTGATCAGCTTTTTGCCTGCCAGCTGCCCAACATAGCCCTTAACAGTAAGCCTGTTATTAGTACATTTACCTTAACTGAATTGTTAGAACGGTTTGAAAAATAACCGAATTTTATATTTATGATGCAATCTCCTTTAGCTAATATATCACCGGTTGTAAAAAACCTGCTTATTATTAATGTCATCTGCTTTCTGCCGTTTCTGTTGTTTAATCCGGCATTGGTTAATAATATTTATAATCTGGCGTCGGCCCATTATTTTGATTCCCCTTTATTTAAACCCTGGCAGCCAATAACCTACATGTTCTTTCATGGTGGCTGGGCACACATTATATTCAACATGTTTGCTCTTTATTCATTTGGAAGCATTTTGGAGTACAATATGGGCTCGAAGAGATTTGTCATGTTTTATTTTATATGCGGCTTAGGCGGCATTGCCTTACAACTGCTGGTGCAGGGTATAGAGGTTTATCAGCTAACCGGTGGCTTTACTGTAGCCGATGATTTTTCAGCTTCGTCAGAAGTTATACAAAAACTGCAAGGGATATATGGATCATCCATGGTGGGTGCATCCGGAGCGATATTTGGTTTGCTTATTGCTTTCGGGATGTTGTATCCTAATGCCGAAATGATGATCATGTTTATACCTGTTCCGGTTAAAGCCAAATATATTATGCCGTTTTACGTTGTTTTAGAACTGATGCTTGGTTTGGGGCAATTTAATGGCGATAACGTTGCACACTTTGCCCACTTAGGTGGTGCTTTAATAGGTTTTATATTAATAAAGGCCTGGCGCTTACAGGGCCCCGGCAAGTATGGTTATTGATGTTAATTGATCTATGACTTTTTGGGATAACATACAATATAAAATAAACGGCTTACGCAGTAAGCTTTATCTGTTGATATGGATAAATATTATTGTGTTTTTGGTGCTTAATGTGCCCGCAGTATTCGAGGGTCATATATCCCAAACACAAAACATTCTTACATTCAGCGATACTTATCTTGCGTTGCCTTCAAATCTTAAGGAGTTATTAAAACATTTTTGGACACCTTTCACCTATATGTTTATGCACGCTGGTGTGCGGCATATCCTATTCAATATGCTGGGGCTGTACTGGTTCGGACAAATATTTGAGGAGTTTTTAGGAAAAAAACGTACTATAGGTCTTTACCTTTTGGGAGGGCTTTCTGGCGCTATTCTATTTGTGATAGCCTTTAATTTGCTGCCTCTATTTTCCTATGTAAAACAGGTTAGCTACGTGGTTGGAGCCTCTGCAAGTGTTATGGCGGTTGTGATTGGTGCAGCAACTCTTGTACCCCATTACGAAGTTAATTTAATACTCATAGGTCCTATCAGAATAAAATGGATCGCTTTGTTTTATGTGGTGGTAGATTTTTTGGGCACCACCGGCCCCAATGCGGGCGGCGAAATTGCCCATTTAGGCGGTGCACTCATTGGCTTTATTTATGTAAAACAACTACAGCGCGGCAACGATTGGATAGAAAACATAACCGGAATATTCAAACGCAAATCAAAACTCAAAGTAGTTTCAACCAACCACGATAAAAGATCGTCGGCAAAACCGCGCCAGGAAGATGTTGATGCTATATTGGACAAAATTTCGACAACGGGATACGACAGCTTAACCAAGCAGGAAAAAGAAATTCTTTTCCGCGCCAGCAAACATGAAGAAGAGATCTAACCAAAAACTTTCTTTTTTTACAAAGCTGCTGATCTTTATCAATTGTGCAATTGCCCTTGCCTTGCTTATTTCATACCTGGCTCCGGTAATTGACCCGCGCAAATTTTGGGTTGTAGCTTTCTTTGGGCTGGCCTATCCCCCGCTTTTGCTAACAAATGTACTTTTTGCAGTTTTTTGGCTTATTAAACGCAGTAAATGGGCGCTGATATCCGTCATCGTTATATTGATTGGTTATAACGTGTTATTAAACAACATTGGCTTTTCTTTTTGGAGTGATGATAATTCCGAACGAAAGGCGGGTAATATGCGCGTTATGACTTACAACGTACATAATTTTAAATTGAACGGCGTTAGCGAGGATCATGTTACCCGGCATGGTATGTTAAAGATAATAGCCGAAGTTAACCCTGATGTTATTGGCATACAAGAGTATTTGTCGCGTAAAAGCGGCCCCTATGCAATAAAAGACTCCCTTAACAAAATACTTAAAACCACTTACCTGCATACCGAGGGTAATCAGGAGAATGAACATGAGATAATTGGGATGGCAATTTTTTCACGCTATCCTATCGTATCAAAAGGCAGGGTTGCAATAGCCGCCCCCGGGAGCGGTGTTCAATGCATTTATGCTGACATAAAAAAGGGACAACAGATCATTCGTTTTTATAGTGTTCACCTGCAATCGGTACAATTTGCAACTCAGGATTATCAATATTTAGATACGGTTACAAAACGCGGCAAAGCAGATCTGTCATCTACCAGGCGTTTAGCCGGCAAACTTAAGCGGGCCTTTTTAAAACGTGCTGAACAGGTAATTATCATAAAGGAACACGCGGCGCAATGCCCATATCCCTACATTATTTCAGGCGATTTTAATGATACACCATCATCATTCGCGGTGAACCAAATGGCAAAGGGTATAAAAAACACCTTTCGCGAAAAGGGTTTTGGGCTGGGTCGCACGTATAACGGCGATTTCCCCAACTATCAAATTGATTACATAATGGCAAGCAACCGTTTTGAGGCGCTAAGTTATAACATCGTAAAACAAAAATTATCAGACCATTACCCGATATATGCTGATCTGGTTTTGAAGTAATGGTTACCGTTTATTAAAAACCTACTACTAATTGTAAAATTAGATCAACTCAACCTAATCAACCCAATCCAACCGTTCAACTAAACCAAAAAATTGTAAGTTTGTCTCATGGAGCAAAATTTGTTTGTTTACAATACCCTAACACGCAAAAAAGAACAATTTATACCACTTGCAGCGCCACACGTTGGCATGTACGTGTGCGGTCCAACTGTTTACAGCGATGCTCACATGGGCAATTGTCGCACTTATGTTTCTTTTGATCTGATATTCAGATATCTTAGTCATTTAGGCTATAAAGTGAGATATGTACGTAATATTACCGACGCGGGCCATTTAGAGGGCGATGCCGGCGACGAGGGAGAGGACAAAATATCTAAAAAAGCTAAACTTGCTCAGTTAGAGCCTATGGAAATAGTGCAAAAATACAGTGTGGGCTTTCACGAGGTAATGCAAATACTCAACACCCTGCCGCCAAGTATTGAACCAACCGCCACAGGGCATATAATTGAGCAGATAGAGCTGGTTAAAAGCATTATGGCCAAGGGCTATGCTTACGAAGTGAATGGCTCTATCTATTTTGATGTCGAAAAATACAATCAAAGTCAGGATTACGGCATATTGAATGGCCGCAAGCTGGAAGACCTGCTTACCAATACCCGCGATTTGGGCGGACAGGATGAAAAACATGGCAAGCTTGATTTTGCCTTATGGATAAAGGCCAAGCCTGAGCATTTAATGCAGTGGCCATCGCCCTGGGGTAACGGCTTTCCGGGCTGGCATTTGGAGTGCTCTGCCATGAGTGCTAAATACCTGGGCCATCAGTTTGACATACATGGCGGCGGTATTGACCTTGCCCCTACTCATCATACTAATGAAATAGCACAAAACGTAGCTTGCTGCGGTAAAAACCCGGCCAGGTATTGGGTACATACCAATATGCTTACGGTTAACGGGCAAAAAATGTCAAAATCATTAGGCAACAGCTTTTTGCCGCACGAGCTTTTTTCAGGAGATAATTCTATTCTAAGCAAAGGCTATAGCCCAATGACGGTGCGCTTTTTTATGCTGCAGGCACACTACCGCAGCACCCTTGATTTTGGCAACGATGCAATGGAAGCATCTGAAAAGGGCTTTAAACGTTTGATGAACGCCTTGTCATTGCTGGATAACCTTAAAGCTTCGCCTGCATCTGATGTTGAAATTGCGCCATTGACCGCACGGTGCTACCAGGCGATGAATGATGACTTTAACAGCCCGGTTTTAATAGCAGAACTATTTGAGGGAGCGCGTATTATCAATTCTGTTAATGACGGGAAGTTAAATATCGACGCAAATAATTTACAGCTGCTTAAAAACATGATGAACACTTTTGTGTTTGAGGTTTTAGGCCTTAAAAATGAACAGGCCGCCAATGATGACCTGCCCAAAGTGCTTGACCTGGTAGTTTCATTAAGAAACGAAGCTAAATCAAATAAAGATTACGCTACATCTGATAAAATAAGGGATGGCTTGCAAAAAATTGGGTTCCAGCTAAAGGATAGTAAAGAAGGGACTAACTGGACTAAAATTTAATTGAAAAAATTACGTTATCAACAAAACGATATAACAAAACACAAACATTCGTGTTCAACCTCAATAATATCATCAAACCAAAAAAAATGAAAAAAATATTCCTGGCCACCTTAATTTTAAGCTACTCGGCGCTTGCTTCGGCACAATCTGCAAAGGTTAGCAAAGTAATAGAAGCGGAAACCAATTTTAGTAAAGTAGTTACCACCAAGGGGATAAAACAAGGTTTTTTAGCTGTTGCCGATGGAGAAGGCTTTGTTTTTAAGCCTAATGCGGTAAAAATAACCGATTTCTATGCCAACATGGATAAGCAACCGGGCACTTTGAAACAAGAACCTAAATTTGCTCGCATATCTGCAAATGGCGACCTGGCGTTTACAGCAGGGCCTTATACCTACCAAAACGGCAAATCGGAAGATGATAAGGTTTATGGCGATTACGTTTCTGTATGGAAGGCAGATGCCAATAACAAATTAAAGTTATTGATATACCTGGGCATACAACACCCCGAGCCGGTAGAAAAACAATTAACTGATTTTAAAGAAAGTGATGCCAAACCGGTTAAGGAAAATAAAGACCCTTTTAACGGCAAAACCATTATTGTAAATACAGATAAAACGTTCAATCTTTCTTTGCCAAAATCTGAAATGGCTGCTTATAAAGAATTTTTAAGTCCTGAAGGCAGGTATTATTTCCCTGGTTTTGAACCAATGACAGGCACAGATAAAGTATTGAAATTTATAAACAACAACGCTATCAATATCTCCGCAGAAACTGCCGGTGCCGGACGCGCTGCAAGCGGGGACCTGGCCTACAGCTTCGGAAAAGCCACTATTAAAAAAGGCAACGTAGTTAATCATTATCACTACGTGCGCATATGGGAAATTGATAAATCACATAAGTGGGATATTCTTTTAGAAGTTTTCTCGCCAATAGAGAACTAAGATAAAATACAAGACGCATTGCAAGATCAGGAGGCTAAATACCCCCTGATCTTGTCGTTTTTGGCCATCACCAAAAGCGATAAATCAATGTAAATTCGAATCATCAAATAAACAACGATGAAGAATTATAACAACATTGATGAGTACATCACCTCTTTTCCTGATGATGTGCAGGTATTACTTCAACAAATCCGTAACACTATTCATGCAGCTGCTCCCGCTGCCGAAGAGGCCATTAAATACGGTATTCCCACCTTTGTTTTGAATGGCAATTTGGTACATTTTGGCGGCTATAAAAGCCACATAGGGTTTTACCCGGCCCCAATGGGTATTGAAGCCTTTAAAGAAGAAACAGCGCAATACGAAGCAGGTAAAGGCACGCTGCAATTCGCATTAGATAAGCCGTTGCCGCTTGACCTGATAACACGGATAGTAAAGTTTAGGATAGAGAAGAACCTGGAGAAAAAGCAGAAGAAGTGATCATTCTTTTTTACCCGCGCTGCTGTTCCAAAAAATATAAAGGGTTGAAAAGGGTGGAACACTTTTAAAAACAAAGTTACTGAAAATCAAACAATTAACACCGTCATAGTGAAACTACTTATAAGTCAGCAAAACTAACTGTAAATTACCTATATAACACTGATTATCAACTAATTGAAAACAGTATAAATTTCCCTTTTTCGTTCAAATTTTGGAACAGTTTGGAACACCTGGAACGGTCGGTTTTTGTGGAGATAAAAGTTAGACAGGGGAAATATTAAGGCGATGTTATTTTAAAGCCAAAACCGTTTTCACGAGATTGTCCAGATCCGGATAATTTTGGCCTAAAGTGATGACTTCTTTAAGTGCTTCATATGCCTTTGTTCCGACCCGATACTTGATTAACCCCTCATTTTTCTCCCTAAGGTAAACTAATTGCGTCCCTTTCTCCGTTACAATTATGTATGTATAGTAAGTAAAATTTTGAGGCTTCAACTTTATAACGTCATATTGATTCGACCGCATTTTCGTTACCGGATCAACTGATTTTGCCGTAAACGTCGTATCGCCCGCTAATACAGTTTCTACCTTAAATACAACTACTTTTGGGTTGCTTTTAGAGGTCCATTTTACAATGTTACTATTGTTAACCATCTTTTTATTTACCGTAAAACCGGATAGATTCATAGAGGCGTATTTTTCGAACTGGCTAAGGTCTTTTACATCAATGTGGACACCATGCTCCTCCGCCAATCTTTTCTTATCCTTGATCAAATCAGCTTTTAAGCCTAACTTATCCGTTTGAAAAAGGCCGATAGTTAGTACCAACATCATTAAGAAGTAGCGCATAGTTGATAAATTGAGCTTCTAAGATAAATATTTACTGACAAAATATGCGGGTGGCTCACGGGGCTCACAGGGCTCAGGGTGGCTCACCCCGGCTCAGAGCCCCCCCTTTCCCGACTATTCTCTACCCGATAGCTATGGGGACAACTAGTTTCCCACATCCCTTTGCTTTTGATTTTTATAAACCGATTTTCGCTTCCGATTTCTATTGAATTATGACCGATCATTATAAAAAATTAGCTGCTGAGTTTTCTATTGCCGAAAAGCAGGTTATTGCTACTGTTGCATTGTTGGATGAAGGTGCTACCGTTCCTTTTATTTCCCGTTACCGTAAAGAACTTACCGGAAGTTTAGACGAAGTGCAGGTTGCAGGTATACGCGACCGTATACAACAACTGCGTGAGCTGGATAAGCGCCGCGAAGCGATATTAAACTCGCTTACCGAAATGGGCAAGCTAACGCCCGAATTAGAAAAGCAGATAAAGGCGGCAGAAACAATGGTGCTGCTTGAAGACATTTACCTACCCTACCGCCCCAAACGCAAAACACGCGCCACAGCAGCCCGCGAAAAAGGCTTGCAGCCTTTAGCCGATGCTTTGCTGGCTCAAAACAAATTTGACGTAGATGCCGAAGCCGAGAAATATGTTTCCGAAGAAAAAGGTGTTACTAATGCCGAGGATGCCCTTGCGGGCGCCCGCGATATTATTGCCGAGCACATAAGCGAAGACGCGAATGTAAGAGCAAAACTGCGCGAACTTTTTCTTGAAAAAGGTGTATTTAAAAGTCGCGTTGCGCCCGGCAAAGAAGAGGCCGGCATAAAGTATAAGGACTATTTTGAATGGGAAGAGCCTGTAAAATCGGCACCATCACACCGTATACTGGCTATGCGTCGTGGCGAAAAAGAAGAAATTCTGTTTTTAGATACCATGCCTCCTGAAGACGAGGCAGTGGCGCTCTTAGAAAATGCTTTTATAACCGGCCATAATGCGGCGGCCGAACAAGTGCGTTTAGCAATTTATGATGGTTACAAGCGCCTGCTTCGCCCATCCATGGAAACAGAGGTACGCCTGCTTACCAAAAAACGCGCCGACGAGGAGGCTATTCGTGTATTTGCCGAAAATGCCCGTCAGCTATTATTAGCTGCTCCGCTTGGGCAAAAACGCATGATGGCTATCGACCCCGGCTTCCGTACAGGTTGCAAAGTGGTATGCCTGGATGAACAGGGAAAGCTGTTAGAGTACAATGCAATATTCCCGCATACAGGTCCCGGTCAGGCACGCGAGGCGCAAAAAACTGTTATTCATCTCTTTGAAAAATATAGTATTGAAGCCATTGCAATTGGCAACGGTACAGCGGGGAGGGAAACAGAATTATTTGTTCGTCAGCTTAATTTGCCAAATGTGGCGATAGTAATGGTGAACGAAAGCGGGGCCTCTATTTATTCCGCATCAGACGTTGCACGCGAGGAGTTCCCGGATAAAGATGTTACCGTGCGTGGTGCTGTATCCATCGGTCGGCGGTTGATGGACCCATTGGCAGAGCTGGTTAAAATTGATCCGAAATCAATTGGTGTTGGCCAGTACCAGCACGATGTTGATCAAACAAAACTGCAGGCATCCTTAGATGATACTGTGATAAGCTGCGTAAACGCCGTTGGTGTTGAGTTGAACACGGCATCTAAACAGATCCTTTCCTATGTATCGGGCTTGGGGCCGCAACTGGCGCAAAATATTGTTGCCTACCGCGATGTTAACGGCGCATTCACCCAACGCGAACAGCTAAAAAAAGTGCCCCGCCTTGGCGATAAAGCATTTGAACAGGCCGCCGGGTTTTTACGCATCCGGAATGCAGAAAATCCGCTTGATACCAGTGCCGTCCATCCTGAAAGATACCAGCTTGTGGCGCAAATGGCAAAAGACAAAGGCTGCTCAGTAGGCGAACTGATGCGCGACGAAAAGCTGCGTAAAAGTATCCCGCTGCAAAAATACATTACTGATACTGTGGGCCTGCCTACCCTTAATGATATTATGGCGGAACTGGCCAAACCCGGTCGCGACCCTCGCGAGCAGTTTGAGGCGTTCAGCTTTACCGATGGCGTAAATAGTATAACCGATTTAAAACCCGGCATGAAACTGCCCGGCATTGTAACCAATATAACCAACTTTGGTGCCTTTGTAGACATTGGCGTGCACCAGGATGGCTTGGTACACCTGAGCCAGATAGCTAACCGGTTTGTAAAAGATCCTAACGAGGTACTTAAGGTGCATCAGCAGGTTGAGGTAACTGTTACCGAAGTTGATGTAGCGCGCAAACGCATATCGCTTTCCATGAAAACGGATGAACCGCAAAAAGATCGTCCGGCGAAAACACAGCAACAACCAAGGCAAACCCAGCATCAGCCACAAAGAAAGAAAGAGCCCGAACCTGAGACGGATATGGCGCTGAAACTGGCCGCTTTAAAAAGCAGATTTAAGTAAAAAACTTCATCTAAGCCCTTCTCACTCAGAGCGGGGCTTTTTTTTTGATATGTGATTACGAGTGTTCGAAAAATTTAAAGAAGCGGCGGGATGTGCGATTCCCCTCTTGAGAGGGGTGTAGGGGTGTGGCATGTGATCGGCTTAACACCCCCCTGCAGCCGCACCCTCCTCCCCGCCCCCTCTCAAGAGGGGAATTTCATCTGCATAAATACTACAAATGCATTATTGATTACCGCTGCTTAGCGGGATACTTTTGAATTGTCTGATCGCCGGGGAAAATGAGGCATCATTCAAAATAACACCTCTGTTATCTTTTTTAACCTGATGGTATTTGTGAGCGTGACCTTAAAAAGTGCAGAGTTGATGATGTAGTAAACAATCAACTAATTAATAACGCAAAAAACTAAGGATTATGAAAACACGTATTACTTTAATAGCAGCTGCTATCATGCTAAGCTGCTCATCATTAATGGCTCAGGGCCTTTTAGGCGCAATTGCTTCAGGAACCAATGCTGCAAACGGCGCGGCAGGCGGCGTTACCGGTGCTGCAGGCGCGGTTGGGCAGGCAGCAAGTGCAGTTAACTCATTAAAAGGCATGTTTGGTGGTAAAAAGAAGAAAGAAGCTGAAGCCGCCGCGGCAGCAGCCGCTGCAGCAGCAACAGCTGCCTTGCAAACTGCAAATGCTGCAGTAGCAGCCATGCCGGCTCTTCCGGCAGGTGTTAAGGTTACTACTGTAACTATAACCGGAATTGACTACGCTACCCTTAAAAAATTCAACGAAAGCATTCAGGCTTGTGGTACTGTAACCGAAACCAAAATGAAATTCAATTCAACTGCATCAACAATTGAAGTTATGCACAAAGAATCAACCGACAACTTGTTAAAATTAATGGGCGAAACCGGTAAAGATATCTTCACCGATAAAAACATTGAAGGAATTGAGGACGGCAAAATAGCGCTGAAACTTAAATAGCAATCACTTAAATACAGTCTCTTATAAATCGTTCTTTATACTAACTTAACTGATTATCTTTAGGAGGAGTTTTAACCGAATGCACCGGTTGCTCCTCCTTTTCTCGTTTTTTAGCCATGTCTCCACCGTGAGGCTCCTCTGCATCATATACCTTATCTTCTTTTCTTACTTTACTTTTCTGGCCCTTATCATGGGGGCGGTCCGTAGGCGTATCTGCCGGCGATGGTTTATCTGTTGAGTTTGCGGGAGCTGTCATTTTAATTATTGAATTACTGAGTTATTGAATTACTGAATGAAGGGGCTAAATCGTTGCAACCTTTACCTTTCAGCTTTTGCCTTTCACCTAATAATAAAACACCCGGCCGTACGTATTGTTTAAGTCCGTTAAATAATGTTAATATCCCGGCGTTATCTGTTTAAATAAATTATAAAGTTTTACCTTTAAGGCGCGTATTCTTAATTTAGCGCAACAAACACGCAAGTATGGAAGAATTTGAAGTAAGCGAATCGGCAAAGAAAACCAAGACCATTTATATATCAACGGTATTCGGCATATCAATGGTGCTGCTTATGGTGGGTTTATTGGGTTTGATATTGGTGCATGCTAATAATCTTTCGCGCTATGTAAAAGAAAACATCGTGCTTAATATTTTTGTTGATGAAGCTGCGCACGAAGCAGATGTAAGGCAATTACAAACGCAACTGGATGCCAATCCGGCTGTTAAACAAGCTATTTATGTAAGCAAGGAACTTGCGGCCCGTAATCTGCAAAAAGATCTGGGCGAGGATTTTGTTAAGTTTTTGGGATACAATCCGCTATCGCAATCATTAGATGTTTATCTGAATGCTGATTATGCAAACAATGCTGAGATAACCAAATTAAAGACCCAATTGTTAAAAAATCCTTTTGTAAAAGAGGTAAAATATCAGCAATCACTGGTTGACCAAATGAACCAGAACCTTACTGCTATAAGTCTGGTGATACTGGCGTTTGCTAGCATTTTTGTTGTGGTATCAGTAGCCTTAATAAACAATACCATCAGGTTGGCTATTTACTCCCAACGATTTTTAATCAAGTCGATGCAATTAGTAGGCGCCACTAAAAACTTTATTCGCAAACCATTTATACTCTATGGTATATGGCATGGCATATTGGGAGGATTAATAGCTGTAATTATACTAATAGGCACTTTATACCTGGCAAATCTGCAAATACCTGATCTGGTGATACTGCAAAACAACTTTGAATTTGGTGTTGTGTTTTTACTGGTATTAGGCCTGGGTGTATTTATATCAGGATTAAGCACATACTTAGCTGTAAACAAGTTCTTACGTTTAAAAATATATGATTTGTACCGATAGGGTGAAGGTAAAAGACGAAAGGCAAAGGCAATATCGACCGGCCAAAAAGTCAATCACTCATTCAATAATTCACTCAATCACTAATTAAAACACATGGCAAAGACCGCACAAACAATATCAAAAACCAAAACCTCTGCTGAGGCTGCGAGCCCCGTTAAATTTATTTTTGGTAAAACCAATTACCTGTGGTTCGTTATCAGTATAGCGGTGGTATCATTAGGTTTTTTCCTGATGGCAGGTACAACCGACATCTACAACACCACCAAAATAGTAGTGGCTCCGGTTGTAGTTTTAGCCGGTTTCGGAATAGGATTTTACGCCATTCTTAAAAAATCTGATGCCTGATCAGGCCAAGGACCAACAGTATTTCTATCTAACATTATCTCAAAATGAATATATTTCATGTTATTGTATTGGCCATTATTGAGGGCCTTACAGAGTTTTTGCCCGTTTCGTCCACCGGTCATATGGTGGTTGCCAGTTCATTAATGGGTATTGGCAAAGATGATTTTGTTAAACTGTTTGAGATAGTTATTCAGTTGGGTGCCATACTATCTGTAGTGGTTCTTTATTTTAAACGTTTCTTCCGTTCGTTCAATTTCTACATAAAACTGGTTATCGGCGTTATTCCGGCAATAATATTCGGGCTGCTGTTTAAAAGTAAAATTGAGATCTTGCTTGAAAGCCCCTTAGTGGTTGGTGTTGCATTGATTGCAGGCGGGGTAGTGCTGCTTTTTGTTGATGATTGGTTCAGGAACCCAAATGTAAAAAGCGAGGAAGATATTAGCTACGTTACGGCGCTTAAAATTGGCTTTTTTCAGTGCCTGGCCATGATACCCGGTGTATCACGCTCAGCATCATCCATAATTGGCGGCATGTCGCAAAAATTAAGCAGGACAGCAGCTGCGGAGTTTTCATTCTTTTTGGCCGTGCCTACCATGTTTGGCGCTACCGTAAAAGACATATATGACTTTTATAAAGATGGTGGTATCAACCAAGCCGAGCTATACCAGGATATTAAGTTTTTGCTGATAGGTAGCCTTGTTGCTTTTGTTGTGGCGCTTTTGGCTATAAAATCATTTATCACTTTTTTAGAACGCAAAGGCTTTAAAGCATTTGGATGGTACCGCATAATAGCAGGTATAATTATTGTTATACTGTACTATACAGGCAACGCTTTGAACACAATTTAATACTACATAACGCTAAGTATAAAAAACGCCTCAGAGCTTTCTGAGGCGTTTTTTATGGTGTATATTTTTTTGAACATTAATTTAAACGACGTGTAATTATTACACAATAAAAGTTTTGGTATATCGTTTGTATAATGTTACTCAGTTAAAATGATTTAACGTAATGTGCCGAGGGGCACATCTCTTCATATAATTGGTTTATAATTGGTTTAGAAAGAGCTCCTGCCCATCAGGAGCTCTTCTTGTTTCTAAGAAGTTTTAATAACCTCATTGGGATTTCACCATAAACAAAAAAGGCCAACCCTTGCGGATCGGCCTTAATCTGTGAAGATTTATTTAAATTATTCTTTGCCTTCTTTAGTAAACAGTTTGCTCTTATCAACCTTTTCAACCAATGCGCCATCTTTCAGGGTTTTTGAAATTGCCGGATATGGAGCTGAAACCACCTCGTCGCCTTCTTTAAGGCCAGATAAGATCTGAACGTATGTATCATCCTGAATGCCGGTAGTTACCTTCACCTGCTTAACTTTGCCCGGGGCCTGGTAAATAAATACATACTCTTTTGCAGGAGCAGCGCTGGCGGTAGTTTTCACTTCGGCGTCCTCATCCTTTTTAGGGCCTGTCTCCTCCTTTTTGTCATCGCGGGTAGTTACCGCTTGTATTGGTACCGATAGCGCCTTGGTATGATTAGTTTGAATATCAACTGTAGCAGTAAGTCCGGGACGGAAAGGAGACGGATTAGCCGCCTTTGCGTTCAGCATGTCAGTGTATGATTTCGGATCTATACGTACCTTAACCGTAAAGTTGGTAACCTGATCTGCTGTAGTACCCACTACGTTTGCCGAACTACCGATCTCTGAAACCGTGCCTTTAAATTTCTTTCCCGAAAAGGCATCAACCTGTATAATAGAAGTATCGCCTAAAGTTATACGGTTGATATCATTTTCATTCACATCAACATTCACATCCATCTCAGCAAGGTTGGATATGGTCATTATCTCGGTACCGGCAAATTGTGCAGTACCTAAAACGCGTTCGCCAATCTCAACAGAAAGCTTTGAAACCACACCATCAACCGGTGCATATATAGTAGTTTTTAACAGGTTATCGCTGGCTTCTTTAACGCTCGCAGCTGTTTGCTGCAAACCGAATTTAGCACCTATAACGCTTTGCTTGGCCGCTTCTAATCCGGCTACGGCGCTCTCATAAGTGGCTTTAGCCTGATCAAACTCGGCAGCAGTAAGTACTTTCTTTTCAAAAAGTTCTTTGCTACGTTTATAGTTTGCGGCCTGGTTGTTATAAGTAGCTTCGGCTTGCTTTTGCTGTTGGCTTGAATTAGCCACATTAGCTTTTTGTGAGTTAAGTGAAGCCACTGCCCTGTTATAGCCTGATTGCAAAATATCCGGACGGATCCGGATCAGTAACTGACCTTTTTTAACCACGTCGCCTTCCTTAATAGGTAGTTCAACCACCTCACCGGATACTTCGGGGCTTATTTTAACTTCAACATGCGGCATTATTTTTCCGCTTGCAGATACTGTTTCGTTTATCTCGCGACTGGCCGCTTTTTCGGTAGCTACTTTTGTCTTCGGTTCTTTACCGATGACGCCCGTTGCCTTACCAACAACCAGCAGCACCACTACGATGCCTAAACCTATCAGAATATATTTTGTAGTTTTTCCCATGATGTGCAGGATTTTTTATTTTAAAGTGTTATCGTGTTTCCTAAGTAATAGTCAATTATCTTGCTTCTGAATATGACCGCGTATTGTGCCTGTATCATATCGTTTTGCGATTTGTTGTAGTTGGTTACTGCAGTGTTATAATCTAATGAGTTAACCAAACCTACGTCATAACGTTGTTGCGTAACGTTCAATGCATCCCTGTTAGCTTCAAATGTTTGCGTAGCCGATTGATATTGTTTGTTAGCGGCATTAAGATCAAGCACCGCCTGTATAATTATTTTGCTAAGATTGTTTTTAGCTAACTGAGTATTCAACTGCGCGTTTTGGAAATTCAACTCCGCTTTTTTAACGTTAGTATGCGCGTTAAAACGGTTAAATATGGGTATACTCAAGCTTAAACTTACTGATTGATTGAAGTTATCTCTTATCTGATCAAAGAATTGATAATCAACCGCCTGGTTATTTAAAAACTTTTTGAACCTGTTGTTATAAGTTGAGCCAACGCCGCCTGATAAGCTCAAGGTTGGATAAAAAGTACCTCTCGCTATTTTGATTGACTGCGCAAATGTTCTTTCGCGTGCTACAGCTAGTTTTATATCCGGATTGATATCCAAAGCTGTTCTTACTACCTGGTTAGCATCAAACGCGGTTCGCACATTTGTTAAACGGCTAATGTCCGGCTTCTCAACGGTAATGGTAGTATAGGGGTCCATTTCCATATACTGTTTCAACACCAACATGGAAATATCAAGCTGGTTTTGAGCATTGGTCAAATTCAGATTAGCGGTAGCTACCTGAGCTTTTGCTTGCGACAGATCTGCCAGTGTTTGCTTGCCTGCATCAAAACTTATTTGCGAACGCTGTAGTGTCTGGTTAGCAATATCGGCTTGCTGGGTAGCGGCAGTTACCAGGTCCTGGTTTATTAATATTTGCAAATAAGTGGTTACAACATTTAACGTCAGGTCGTTTTTAATTTTAGCGGTATTACTTTTATTAACATCAACCGTTAACCTGTTTTGGATAACCTGATTACGCAGTTGCCCACCCTGAAACAGCGTAAGCGACATTTGCGCGTTACTGTTAACACTTTGTGCGGTTGAGGATAAATAATCGGACGTACCCGTAATTAAACTCCGGCCAAAATTATAGCCAGTTGATGTAAAAGCAGTTAAGCTTGGCAATTGATTATTTTTTGATTGCTGCAGATCTGCATATCCTAAAGCCTCACTTACCTGTGCTTGTTTTATGTTAAGGTTGTTGGCCAACATGCGGTCAACCGCCATTTGTAGCGTGATCTTTTCTTGCGCCTTTACAGTAAAACTTGCAGCCATGAACAGTGTAAATATCAGGCCTGCCCGTTTTAATACTGATGTATTTTGCTTCATATGGGTTATTGTGTACAAATAATTGAGATGTTATACCCGAGTTAATTAGATTTGGCTTTACATTAGTATGCTTTACACTAATAAGCTTTTGTCTGATCTCTCCTGTATAGGGGCTCTCTTGTTTGAATATGTATCTGGTTAAAACACCGTGGTTGCTAAAAAAATTCTATCCTCAACTAATTTGGGATAGTGATAAACGCGACCGTACTATTTATCTCACCTTTGACGACGGCCCTATACCAATTGTTACACCATTTGTTTTAAATATTTTAGAACAATATAAGGCAAAGGCCACTTTTTTTTGCATTGGTGATAACGCCAATAAACATACGGATATTTTTGAGAAGGTAAAAACGGCAGGGCACACAATTGGGAATCATACCTTTAATCATTTAAAAGGCTGGGATACAGCCGATGATGTTTACGTACAAAACTTTGCAAAAGCCGATGAACTACTGCACACGCCCTTATTCAGGCCGCCATATGGACGAATTAAGCGTTCGCAAATAAAACTTTTAAAGCAACAGCGGCCCAACCTGAAAATTATTATGTGGGATGTTTTAAGCGGCGACTTTGATACGACACTAAGTCCGGAAAAATGTCTGCAGAACGTTTTGAAGCATACACAGCCTCGTTCTATTGTTGTTTTTCATGATAGTTTGAAAGCTTTTGACAGGCTGGAGTACGTGCTGCCAAAGGCGATGGATGTTTGGAGTAAGAAGGGATATACTTTTGATTGTCTGAGCTACGATTTATAGGATTACATGAACCGGCGTTGGATTAAGATCATATTTTGGATAATGATATTCTGTATCATTGTAAACACCGTTGGTCGTTCAGTTCCTATTTATTTTGTTAACCCTAAGGTTGCAGATTATTTCGGCAGTGTTGTACTCTATTTAACATTGATATCAGTAGCTATCACAATTTATAGAAAATGCTATAAACGAGAGAAACACAACTGGGTATTCGCAGGTGCAATATCTGTAATCGTCACCTTTTTAATTTATATCATCATTGGGTTTATAACTTTTTTTGATGGCTTTTCCTCATTCACTGATGTTGAAGTGTTGTATGTTAAAAGAGATAATCCCGACATTAGAATAATCAGGCAATATGTTGACTCCGGAGCGCTTGGTGATGGTTATACAGCTGTAATAAGAAGAAATATTACATCATTTTTGAAATACGAAGAATTTATCGATACCAACGCTATTGATAAAAAGGAGTGGATAAAACAAAAATCCCACAATCCTTAAATCTTATAAATCTTAGTTCAGATTAAATTATCTTTTTTACCCAGCGTTTTAATTTACCGCTACGTATTTGTTAGTACTTAAGGGTTTTATGGACGATAAAGAACTTTCAGTAATTATTGCCGGCTGCGCTGCAAATAAAAGGAAAGCACAGGAAGCTTTATACCTGCTTTTCTATCAAAGCAAGTACCGGCTTTGTATGCGTTACCTGCGGGATGACGACCTGGTGCCCGAAGCATTGAACGCCGGCTTCATGAAAGTTTTTACCAGTATCAAAACCTACAATGGCGAAAAAGGGAACTTAGATGGTTGGATAACTGCCATCATGATACGCTGCTGTATTGACCTACAGCGGAGCGAAATGCGCTTTCAATATCATGATGATATTACAGAGACAGACGATCTGACGCCTATATCGCCCGATGCGTTGAATAATTTGTACGCTGCAGACCTGCTGCGCTATATACGCAAATTGCCGCCCGCCAGTCAAGCTGTATTCAATTTATATGAGGTGGACGGCTTTGACCATGGCGAGATAGCGGCAATGTTAAACATAACCGAAAGTACCTCGCGTTGGCACCTTTCATCTGCAAAAAAACAATTACGAGAAAAACTAACACAAAACAGCAAGGATCATGAGAGAACAAATGTTGCTAAGACCGCTCTTACTTAATAAGTTTGATGAATTACCGGTAAACGGCAATAGTGTTGCCGACTGGAAAAAAATGGAAAAAGCCCTGCAAGTAGCTATGCCGATAGGCTTGCTTTCGTTTATTCTTTTTGGCAAAGGGCTGTTGTCTAAAAAGCTAATGTGGTTATGGATAAGCATTGCAACCTGCGGTGGCGCCGCAACAACTTTGGCGATTTATCAGAGCAGAGATGCTAGCGTGGCTCCCGCCTCGCCATCAATTAACAAACCTAACCGGGGCAATACCGCATCCTACGTACCTGCCATAAACGATACTACTATTCGCGTTAAAAAGAGCAAAACAAAAAAGGCATTACGAAATGTAGCAGGTACATCCGTTATGAAACTAAAGAGAACAACATTCCCTGATACTATTGCCTGGCCACTTAGGAAACTAAGGTCTGTCAGAGCTGTTAGGGATACTTCCCTGAGGCTGCGAAACAACTTAAGGACTGCCAAGACTTTTATGGATACCTCTATGAG
>NZ_CAMLHX010000047.1 GCF_946479965.1 uncultured Mucilaginibacter sp.
AACGACTTTTCATTAAAAGATGATCCTATGATACTTAATAACGAAAGATCCGGCTACGACCCGGACGAATATGATGACGAACCATCAGACTATGTAAACAGCGAAACTGCGTATGATGCGGATGACCTTTCAAGAGATACCGCCAGCGAACTTGGCGCTGATGATGACGATCTGGATGATGACGACGAAGTTTTAGATGATGAAGAACTCGATGACACAGACGTGGATGAAGATGATCCGATAAACGATGATGTAACAGATTATCCGGAATCAGATCCCGCAGCATATAATACAGAAAAAAAGCCGGTGTACATTAAAGACATGCCTTATATAGACCATGCAACACCAGGCGTAACATCCAACTAAAATAATATACTCCTCAAACAAAAAGGCTTCCCGAAATTTCAGGAAGCCTTTTTTACTATTTATATTTTAAAAAGATCAGTTACTCATCATTTTTAAGAAAGCGCCCAGCTCTTCTTTCATTTCGCGGCGGTCAACTATAAAATCTAAAAAGCCGTGCTCCTGTACAAACTCCGCAGTTTGGAAGCCTTTAGGCAGGTCTTTTTTGATTGTTTCTTTAATAACGCGTGGTCCCGCAAAACCTATAAGTGCGCCCGGCTCCGCAATATTAATATCACCCAGCATAGCGTATGATGCTGTTACACCACCGGTAGTTGGATCAGTCAGTAAAGATATGAATGGGATCTTAGCCTGCCCTAACAGTGCCAGTTTAGCTGACGTTTTAGCCATCTGCATTAATGAGAAAGCTGCTTCCATCATACGGGCGCCGCCTGATTTGGATATCATCAGGAAAGGTATTCTGTTGGCTATGCAATGGTCAATAGAACGTGCTATCTTTTCGCCTACTACTGACCCCATTGATCCGCCTATAAAATTAAAATCCATACAGGCAATCACCAGGTCCTGGCCGTTTATTTTGCCAACACCTGCGCGTATGGCATCTTTAAGGCCGGTTTTAAACTGGGTCTCGTTTAGCCTGTCTGTATATTTTTTTGAATCTGTAAACTGTAGCGGGTCGCCCGAGGTCATGTCGGGGAATAATTCTGTGAACTCGTTATTATCAAACAGTACTGAAAAATATTCTTTTGAACCAATGCGCAGATGATATCCGCAGTAATGGCAAACGTATTGATTTTCAACCTGTTCAGAATAGTGAAGGGGTTTTTTACATTGAGGACATTTGTTCCAGATACCATCCGGCGTTTCTTTCTTTTCCTCAGTAGTCGTAATTATCCCTTTTGATTCTCGTTTAAACCAACTCATATCTGTTTCTAACTCTTTCAAATTGATGCAAAGAAACGAAAAATTTTAGACTTGCGGCCTTATAAACGTTATGCCTCTTTTTTTGTATGTAACAAGATAAGGTACTAAAATGTTACAATCGACTCTTATTTTTCGCTTCAAAATGCTACCTTCGGGCTTTTAATTAGATAGTAATGAGCTTAAAAGATTATAAAGGCGTACTGCACGGCGATCAATTGCAGGAGCTGTTTGAAGCGGCAAAGAAACACCAGTTTGCTTTACCTGCTGTAAATGTTACCGGTACAAACACCATTAACGCGGTAATGGAAACTGCCAAAGCGGTTAATTCGCCGGTTATTATACAATTATCAAACGGCGGCGCGCAGTTTTATGCGGGTAAATCGTTAGATAATTCAAAACTGCAGGCCTGTATTTTGGGTGGCGTATCTGCCGCAAAACACGTGCATTTATTGGCCGAGCATTATGGCATTGCTGTAATTTTGCATACCGACCACGCTGCTAAGAAATTATTACCGTGGATAGACGGCTTGCTTGATTATGGCGAGAAATTTTTTGCTGAAACCGGCAAACCCTTGTTCTCATCGCATATGCTTGACTTATCGGAAGAGCCTCTTGAAGAAAATATAGAAATATCAGCTAAGTATTTAGCGCGTATGGCCAAAATGGGCATGACGCTTGAAATTGAATTGGGTGTTACAGGCGGCGAAGAAGACGGCGTTGATAACTCTGATGTTGATAGCTCACGTTTATACACCCAGCCTGAAGAAGTTTCGTATTCTTACGAGCATCTTTTAAAAGTGAGCCCACGGTTTACTGTAGCGGCTGCTTTTGGTAACGTACACGGCGTATACAAACCGGGTAATGTAAAACTACAGCCGGTTATTTTACATAACTCACAAGAGTATGTGAAGAACAAATTTGGTTTGACTGATGAAAAGCCCATCAACTTTGTATTCCACGGTGGTTCAGGCTCAAGTCAGGAAGAAATACGCGAAGCGATAGGCTATGGCGCTATCAAAATGAATATTGACACCGATTTGCAATGGGCATTTTGGGAAGGTATAAAAAATTATTACCAGGCAAAGGAAGGTTATCTGCAAGCTCAGATTGGTAGCCCTGATGGTGAGGATTCACCAAACAAGAAATATTATGATCCCCGTGTTTGGTTGCGCAAAGCAGAGGAAACTTTTGTAAAAAGGTTAACAGCTGCATTTGAAGATCTGAATTGCATTAACGCTACAGACAAATTGTAAAGTAAAAATACGCAAGTATAAAGCGCCGGTAGTAAAACATCGGCGCTTTTTTTTAGTTTTAAGCATAGCAAAAGAGAAACTTATGGCTAAAAAGAAAAAGAATTTATTTGAGCGATTTGCCAACTGGGCCACTAATGCAACCGGCAGTTCGCACGCGTTTATATTAGCTATTACCATAATAATAGTTTGGTTGGTAACCGGCCCCGTGTTTGACTATTCGGATACCTGGCAGCTTATTATTAATACGGGTACAACCATTGTTACGTTTTTGATGGTTTTTCTGATCCAGAAGACGCAGAACAAGGATTCAAAGGCGATACATTTGAAACTGAATGAGCTGTTAGCGTCTCATGAAGGAGCCAGCAACCGTATGGTTGATATTGAGGATCTTACAGAAGAAGAGTTGGATCGGTTGCATAAATTTTATGAGCAATTGTCTGATCTTGCTGAAAGTGAGGACGACATTTTATGTACACATTCCATTGATGCAGCCGCGGAAAACCATAATCTGAAATTAACCGGCCACATGAGAAAAAAACATTACCAGGATGCCAAAGCCCAGAGAGATAAAAGTAAGCAGGGTAAGTGATCCTGAATCGCTTGACACGGTATTTGCCATACGACGCGAGGTTTTTGTGGTTGAGCAAAACTGTCCGCCCGAATTAGAATGGGAACACGAAGAAGAATCACATCATTTTTTAGCTACCATTGACGGCGAGCCGGCTGGAGCATGCCGCTGGCGTAAAACTGATAGCGGCTACAAACTGGAGCGGTTTGCCGTACTAAAACAACACAGGGGGCAGGGAATAGCCCACACAATGGTGACAACTGCTTTGAATGATCTGCCCGCCGATGCCGATTACATATACCTTAATGCGCAAATTGATGCAATGCCGCTGTACGAGAAATCAGGCTTTGAGAAAACGGGGCCGCAGTTTGAAGAGGCGGGGATACAGCACTTTAAAATGGTGAAGAAGGGTTGATTTCGGATTTCGGATGTTCGATTTCGAATTTATTTTGAGTTCGGATTTGTATATTAGGGGTCGTGCAGCGAAAACTACTAATTCTTTTTGTGAAAATATTTGCAGGTTTATTCTTGTTGCTATCTTTCTTGGCATTGTTAGCAGTACGATTAAGCGAGAAAGGTGACATCGTAGACAGAAATTCCGGATGGATTTTATTGTCGTTTTTGATGGCAATAGTTTTCTTTATTTGTAGTCACTACATTATCGATGGAAAAACTGCAGAAAACCGTACCAACAAAACCGGAGAAGAGTTGCTCAATGAAATCCGGAAAGTCAATCTGAAAAAAGTAGAAATTTTAAGAAAGCGATGACTACGGCTTCAATTATCCCCCCAAACTTTATTCTCGACGCTTATTCTCACATAAAGCATCATCGCGTTTAGTACAGAAAAAATTATAGCCGTGAAGTAGAGATTAAATACCAATGGTATAATAGCTATCTCCAAAACCACTTCCATATAGTTAGGATGCTTAAAGATCTTGTACGGACCTTTTTTGATAGGGTAAACGCCAGGTACACGATAGATCTTGGTGTTCCAGTATTTGCCTAATGATGATAGCGCCCAGAATTTGAATGACAGTACAGCAATAAACGCCAACAGGAAATAATAACTGAATGGGGTATTGTCCCGCACGCTGTATTCAACAATCAGCGATACAATAAAGAGCGTATGCATGCCCACCATAAAAGGGTAGTGGCTTTGCCCATATTGAACGGCACCCTGTTTTAGCAGCCATTTTTCGTTCTGGCGGGCTATGTACAACTCTGACAGGCGCTGTGTGATAAGGAAAGCGAGGAATACCCAGAAATACATGGTTAATTATTTGAAAGCTTTAAAAGTACCATCTCACTCGAAAAGCCCGGCCCCATAGCCATCATTAAACCGTAGCCATCTTCAAAGCCATCCGTCATAAATTTATCCAGCACATATAAAACCGTCGCGCTTGACATGTTGCCGTTGTCGTTCATTACTTCGCGCGTTTTCTGCAGAAAATCCCCCTCCACCTGTAAGGCATCCGCATATGCGTCCAAAACCTTTTTGCCACCCGGATGAAAGATAAAGTTTTTAATATCGCTTAGCTCTAAATTGTGTTTTTGCAGGAATTCGGTTATGTCCTGCTTTACATTCTCATGTATAAAGGTAGGGATATCTTTAGAGAATAAAACCTTAAACCCGGTGTCCTTAAACTCCCAGCCCATTACATCAAGCGAATCATAATATAGTTTGCTGCTGGCGGCCACGTAAGTCGCTTTTGCTTTCGGAGCGGTATATGTGTCACCTTTAACAATACAAGCCGCCACGCCGTCTGAAAACAGGCTTGAGCCGATAAAATTACTCTTGCTGTAATCACTTTTAATCAAGGTAAGCGAGCAAAGCTCTACAGCCACCAACAACACAATAGCTTTTGGGTTAGCAATAGCTATTGTGTTAGCCTTAGCCATTCCGGAAACGCCGCCCCCACAGCCCAGGCCCCAAATCGGCGTACGGTTGATATGCGGATTTAAACGCATTGCGTTAATGATCAAAGCGTCCATACTCGGCGTAGCCAGCCCGGTGGTTGATACAAATAAAATATCTGTTATTTCTTCTTTGGCAACTCCCGCTTTTATAATGCAATCCTCAATCGCCTTAATGGAATATTCCAGGGTAATTGTCTGGTAGTCGTTATTCCTCTCTTCAAACGTGGTGGGTTTGGCGTACCAATCAAGCGGCTTGCAAAAATTGCGGGTGAGTATCTCCGTGTTATCAAAGGCAAATATCAGCCTGTCGGTTTGCGGGAAGTTGGCCGAAAACAATGCCTTAGCCTGCGCTTTTACAGCTTGCTGTTCTGTTTTATATGGAAAATTAATGGTCGATGTTGCTGCTATGTAAGGCATACATTATATACGTAAAATAATTGCTTTACGCTGCCTTAATAAGGTTTTATGTGGCTTAATTGTTTTGTTCGGGTACACCTAATAAAACAAAAAGCGTCCCGGTTAACCGGGACGCTTTCCTATCAATTATAGTTGTTAGCTATTAATAGAATACAGTGTAAAGGGCAGTCAATATACCGATGATCAATAACGCGCCAACAGCAAAGCTGTTGGTTGTTTTAAACATAGATGCATCAACTTCCAATCCGTTTGTTTTCTTACCGCGTGAAGCATCAATTAAGCTGATGATGATCATACCAACCATAGATATAATAAACACAAAGCCCATACGGTCAAGGAAAGGTATTTCATAAAGGAGACTGTCTTTATTTAAATAGGAAAAGCCAGTGCTTTTTAAACCTGAAAGATCAGCAAATTTCGGCAGGAATTTAAAAAATACCGAGAAGGCAAAACCACCCACCGTAGCAAATAAAGCCGCGTTTGATGATGCTTTTTTCCAGAAGAAACCTAATATAAACATGGCGAAGATACCCGGAGATACGAAGCCTGTATACTCTTGTATGAATTTAAAGCCGCCTTCTTTATCTATGCCTAAAAATGGTGATATTACCACGCCTAATACCATGGCTACTATTACCGTTATTTTACCTACGTTAACCAGGTTCTTTTCGCTGGCATCAGGGTTTATTTTCTTTTTGTAGATATCCAGCGTAAAGATGGTAGCAATACTATTTGCCTTGCCCGCTAATGAAGCTACAACCGCCGCAGTTAACGCCGCAAATGCTAAACCCTTAATACCGCTAGGCAATAAGTTCAACAATACAGGATAAGCATTATCATGGTTTTGGCCTATGCTGGCCGCGCTGCTCGCGTCAAATACTTGTTCTTTAAACAATACATAAGCGGCAATACCCGGCAATACTACTATCACCGGCATCAAAAGTTTCAGGAAAGCCGCGAATAAAATACCGGCACGGGCAGTCTTCAAATCGGCACCTAAAGCACGCTGGGTAATATACTGGTTACAACCCCAATAGTTAAGGTTCACTATCCACATACCGCCTAAAAGCATGGTTAAGCCAGGTACGTCGCCGTAGCTTGGGTTATCCTTTTTAAGGATCATGTGGAAATGGTCATTGTATTTGGCATGCATTAAAGACAAACCGTTCATTATACCTGTTTGGCCATAATGGGCAGCTACCGCATTAACTGCAATATAGGTAGTAACTAAACCGCCTAATATCAAAAAGAAAACCTGTATAACGTCTGTAAACCCAATTACCTTCATACCACCCAGGGTAATGATTATGGCAAATAAGGCAAGCAAACCTATACACAAACTGAAATTGATACCGGATATACCGTGAATAGCTATTGCACCGAGGTAAAGTATTGAAGTAAGGTTTACAATAACGTATAGTAATAACCAGAAAATAGCCATTATCATTGCTACAGTACTGTTATAGCGCTGATGCAGGAATTGCGGCATGGTGAATATCTTGTTCTTAAGATAAACCGGAATAAAGAATACGGCTACTATAACAAGGGTAAGCGCGGCCATCCACTCGTAAGTTGATATGGCTAAACCCAACGTGAAGCCGTTACCACTCATGGCCACAAATTGCTCTGCAGATATGTTAGATGCAATTAAGGATGCACCGATTGCCCACCAGGTAAGGGAACCCTCGGCCAAAAAGTAATCCTTTGATGAGGATACACCGACAATTTTTTTACGGTTATAAACCCACAAACCGTAAGCTGCAACGATGACGAAGTATATAAGAAATACTGCATAATCGCCAAAAGATAATTCTTTCATATGTTTTATATTGGTTTTTTGCAACAATTATAACCTTTATGTTACGTAATAGCAACAGCGCCGAACAAATATTATCGACAATGGTTTGTATTTTTTACACTTACTGCTTTTAGGATGTTTTTATTAGCCTGCTGCAAGCTAATAAGTACAATAAAATGGACAGCATCGCCTCCTAAGCAAAAAAAGCGCCCCGACATTAATCGGGACGCTTTAATATTATTAAGCTGATAAGCTATTAGATGTAACGGTTGATCAGGTTTTCAATGTATTCCTGTTTGCCGCTTATTACAGCAGGCTCACCGTTTTGGATAGCGTACTCGCGCAGATCTTCTAAAGAAAGTTTACCTTCTTCAAATTCTTTGCCTTTACCGCTATCGTATGAAGCGTAGCGCTCCGTACGGATCTTTTCGTAATCAGATTTTTGCAGGATGGCATCAGCAGTTACTAATGCACGTGCAAATATGTCCATGCCACCTACGTGAGCATAGAACAAATCAGCCGGATCAGTTGAGTTTCTGCGGATCTTAGCGTCAAAGTTAACACCACCACCTTGTAAACCACCTGCTTTCAGGATGATCAACATAGATTCGGTTATCTCGTTGATGTCGTTAGGGAACTGGTCGGTATCCCATCCGTTTTGCACGTCGCCACGGTTAGCATCAATTGAGCCTAAAAGGCCTGCATCAGCAGCAACCTGTAACTCGTGTTGGAAAGTATGACCAGCCAATGTAGCGTGGTTAACTTCAATGTTGATCTTAAAGTCGTTCAACAGATCGTATTTCTGTAAGAAACCAAACACGGTAGCACAATCATAATCGTACTGGTGTTTAGTAGGCTCGCAAGGTTTTGGCTCAATAAAGAAATTACCTTTAAAGCCTTGTTTGCGGGCGTAATCTTTAGCAGCATGTAAAAATTTAGCCAAATGCTCTTGCTCGCGTTTCATGTTGGTGTTCAAAAGGCTCATGTAGCCTTCACGTCCACCCCAGAATACGTAGTTCTCGCCACCTAAAGCGATAGTAGCATCTAATGCGGCTTTAACCTGGGCAGCGCCATGTGTTAACACGTGGAAATCAGGGTTAGTAGAAGCACCGTTCATGTAACGTGCATGCGAGAATAGGTTAGCAGTACCCCAAAGCAATTTTACACCGCTTTCGGCTTGTTTTTGCTTAGCATACTCAACTAAAGCCTGTAAACGGCGATCGTTCTCTTTAATATCATTAGTATAATCAACTACGTCCACATCATGGAAGCAGTAGTAAGGCAAGTTCATTTTAGTAAGGAACTCAAACGCAGCGTCCATTTTGTCTTTAGCACGTTCAACTGCATCAGCTTTTTTGTCCCACTCAAACTCATGAGTTGGTCCGCCGAAAGGATCGCCACCATTGCCTACAAATGAATGCCAGTATGCACCTGCAAACTTAAAATGGTCTTTCATGGTTTTACCCGCTACAACCCTGTTTTCATCATACCAACGAAATGCCAACGGATTGTCTGATTCTAAACCCTCAAATTTGATCTGACCGATCCCTTTGAAAAACTCTTTTTCGCCTGTTACTATTTTTGCCATTAGTTTTATTTGTTAATTACTTTAATATTTCGGATTATTAATTTACTGCGTGTAATTGTTTGTCTTTTAATATGGTTAGCTGCTGTGTAAGCAAACCTTTCCATTCCTGGTAAACCGGCTCAAACATTTTTGATGTTGGCTCTATCAATTGCACCGGATGCATATTGCTGAAAGCTTCTGCCGGATTGTTAAAGATCCCCGCGCCAATACCTGCACCTAATGCTGCACCTACGCTACCATCATTTTTATACAATTCAACAGGTATACCTGTGGCGTTAACAAACGTTTGTGCAAACAGGTCGCTTAAAAATAAATTAGCCTTACCCGCACGTATTACTGTTGGGCTCATACCGTTTTCGCGCATAATGTCTACACCATAACGGAATGCGCAGGCTATACCTTCCTGCACTGCACGGAAAATATGTGCCTGTGTGTGCAGGTTCAAATCAATATGGTGGAAATGTACGCCTACCAATTCGTTATTCAACATGCGCTCCGCACCGTTACCAAAAGGTAAAATGCGCAAACCGTCGCAGCCAATAGGAGCGTGGTTAGCTATCTCGTTCATTTGCTGATAACTCACTGCAGAGCCGAACAGGTTTTTGGTCCAGCGGTACATGCTGCCTGTGCCGTTAATGCAAAGCAATACGCCTGTACGTTTTTCTTCTTCGCTATAATTTACGTGTGCGAATGTATTTACCCGTGATTGCGGATCGTAAGTCAAATCATCGCTAACACCATATATAACACCCGATGTACCTGCCGTAGCAGCTACCTCGCCGGCATTTAATACGTTTAATGAAAGCGCGTTGTTGGGCTGGTCGCCTGCTTTATAAGCAACCGGGATTCCTGCTTTAAGGCCCAGTTTATCTGCAATGCTCGCCGTTACCTGGCCATGATCAGAGAAAACAGGTTTTACAACAGGGAAGAAGCTTTCTTCAAAGCCATAATGGTTAATAATATCTTTAGAGATGCCGTTGTTCTTAAAATCAAAGAAAACACCTTCAGACAAAGCCGATATAGAAGTGGTTATATCGCCGGTAAGTTTCATGGCGATGTAATCGCCAGGCAACATTATTTTGTCAATTTGAGCATATATCTCCGGCTCGTTCTTTTTTACCCATGCCAGTTTAGAGGCGGTAAAGTTACCCGGGGAGTTTAGCAGATGCGATAAGCAAACATCATGACCGATAGCATCAAATGCTTCTTCGCCCAGTTCAACCGCGCGGCTATCACACCATATAATACTGTCGCGTAATAATTTTTGCTCTTTATCAACCAATACTAACCCATGCATCTGGTAAGCAATACCAATGGCTGATATATCCTTAGGATCGTACTTTTGGGTGCTATTACACAAGCCTATTGCCTGCTGCGCCTGCTGCCACCACATCTCGGGCGATTGCTCTGCCCAACCTAATTGCAAAGATGTTATAGGCGACTCAGTATCAGGGTATGCGGCTGATGCGATCGTTTTTTGCGTTGCAGCATCAACAACCGATACTTTAACTGATGAGGTGCCGATATCTATCCCTAAAAGTAACATGCTGTATATTAATTAATTATAAAAAATTATCGATTTATTAATTGGGTATCTGTTTGAGCAACGAAATTAAATCTTTTTTTTAATATGCAATCGATTGCAGGCAATTATTTTTATCATATTTGTAATAATTCCATGAAACCTAAAAAGCGAGTTACTATTTACGACATAGCTGAAAGGCTTAACATTACTGCATCGTCAGTTTCGCGGGCGCTTAACAACAGTAATCACGTAAACGAGGAGACCAAAAAGCTGGTGCATAAAACAGCAGCAGAGCTTAATTATAAGCGTAATGTTTTGGCCTCCAACCTGCGTATGGGCAAAAGTCACACCATTGGCGTAGTGGTGCCGCGCATTAATCAGAACATATTTTCGAACGTTATTGCCGGGATTGAAGAGATTACCAACAATCAGAATTATAACCTCATTATCTGCCAGTCTAACGAGTCGGTAGCTAAAGAGATCAAATGCGTTAACGCGTTGGTAAATCAGCATGTTGATTGTATTGTGATCTCCATGTCTGTTGAAACGGAGGATATAAGTCATTTAAAAAATGTTATAGACCACGGTATTCAACTGATACAATTTGACCGTGTGGCTACCGAGCTGGAAACCCTGAAAGTTATCAACGATAACGAGCAAGCGTCTATGGAAGCGGTTGAACACCTGATAGAACAGGGTTACAAGCGTATTGCCTTACTGGAAGGCCCCCAAAACCTGAACATATTTAAACAACGCCGCGATGGCTATATCAAGGCGCTTAAAAAGCATAACATCCCGGTTGTGGATGAGCTGATAATGAAAAACGCCTGGACAAAAGAGTTAGGTGCCACGGCTACCCGCCAATTGCTTAGCCTGCCCGAGCCGCCTGATGCCATATTTGCTTCTACCTCTGATTTCTCTGCTTTGGGTGTTTTAGATGTAGCGCATGATATGAATGTACACGTACCCTCCCAACTGGGCATTTGCGGCTACGCCAACGAGGCCTTTACCGAGTTGACTAACCCATCTATTACCACCATAGACCAGTTCAGCATCCACATGGGCCGCACCATTGCCAATTTGTATTTTGATGAAATGCAGAAGAGTGAAGTGGCTGTTACGCCTAAAGTGATAAGCTTGAAGCCGGAGTTGATTATTCGGTCTTCGACGTTGAGGAAGGGAATGTTAAAAACTTAAAAGTAGCTTACTCATGAAAAGCTTAGCCTTGTTTGCATTTTTGCTGACTGTGACTTTCACACCCAAAGAAGAATATCTTTCAATTTTAGCGAAACATTATAAATCACGTTTTTATGTAGTGGTCGCACAAAAGGGACAATCCACGTCTCCTTTTATCACAACAACCTATTCGCTACACAACTATTATGAAAAGATTTATAAAGGACAATCTATAACATTCAAAAAGTTTTTAGTGGGCGTTTTTGATAAGCAAATCAAAATTGATTCTACCAAATGTGATCCATATTCCTGCTTTCCTATAAAAAGAGGTCTTTTGATTGAAAAAGAATTAAGCAAATATGGAATCAAATACATCATAAGTAAATATTTGATAAAACTTGATGATGAGCTAAGGAATAAGCAGCTTAACGAGCAAACAATGAGGGCTTTAACAAAAATCATGTTTGAGAACGGTTACTTTGTGGGATTTTCCGATTATTCGGGATATTATGTAATAAGAAATCTGGAATGGATGAAAATTCACGGTGCTATCTGAAGTTTTTAACTTTGGATGACTATGCCGGTAGTCTCTGACTACTGTGCGGTGTCACCAACTTGCGCTCGTCTGCGACGAGTGCTTAACATGGGGATGCGATTGAACTGCGTTGCAAACGCTCGGAAGTTTGCACACTCGTTGCAAACAAGCGCGAGTAGTGGTTACAAGCTGTTATTTAATAACGAATCTGCATGTTTCGTTTTCCATATCTACTTTTTCCGATAGTAAGCTAACCCAGCTTTTCCATGTTATATCATAGGTACTTCCTTGCCTGCAATATTCTTCAAGGGAGTCGACATTTAAGACATCAATAGTCTGTATACTGTATAAACTGGGTCGCATAACAACGCTATCGCCAGCGTTTACAATTTGAGGGATGGTATTGTTGTCGTGATGATTTTCCGAACAATATAGTCTTGCATCCTGCATTATTGCGCTTGAATCGCCATATGATGCTACGCCTATGTACAAGTTTTTCCCGGAAAGATTTACAACAGTCACTTTCATAGTACCGGGTGACAGGATGAAAATGAAATGAGTATTATGCTGCTTATTCCATTAACTAAAAATCTAAGCGGATTATTCTTTAAAAATATCATGACTAAATTTAAGTAATTATTGACATCCCCGCTAATATTGATATCCCCGCCAACCTATCAGGAATATCGGTGTTGTCTTGTCCTGAACTAGATTTACAAAGTGTTGCAAGCAAAGCAGAAAACTGTCGGAAAAATAGTGTTTTTTAAATTCCTGATATACAAGCAATTATCAACAATTCACACATAAACTTCCTGACTTATAAGTCTGTTGCAAAGTGTTGCATGGTCAAACTTATAATATTCATAAAATTGTATATGTCAAGTACTTACAAAAAATGCTGTTGCAAGTGTTGCAAAGTGTTGTATATATTTTCTGCAACACCCTCGCATACCAAAAAGCCCTGAAGGTTAACCTTCAGGGCTTTTTCTTAATAGGTTAATGTGGTCTGTTACTCCATATTCTTTTTATCAACTTTCCAGTTTTTATCGGCAGCAAGGCCCGGAGGGTTGCCGGTAAACCATTTGGCTGCTTCTTTATCGCCTTTTAGTTGCCATTTGTACCAGGCGGTTGCCACTTTAGCAAATTCGCCGCCATGTGGTTTGCCGTAAGTACCACCATGACCAACATCCATATTGGCAACAAAAACAGGTACGTGGTTAATGTTTTTATAATCGTCCATGCCGTTAGCATAGGCAATATCTTTTTCGCCACCTAAAACATACAGGGTAGGGGTGTGCAGTTTTTTCAGGTGTTCTTTTGGTAGATCCGGCATACCACCCACGCCACTACCACGTGTTACAAACAAACCGCTGTTGTAGATAACCGCTGTAGTTACGCGTTTATCAGGCGCCATTTCTAAGGTTTGCAAACCACCGCATGACATGCCGCTTACCGCAATTTTGGTTACATCTACCTTGTTATACAATGGGCTTTTCTTATCGCTGTTTTGCGCGATAGCCCAGTCAATAGCATCGGTTAATTGCGTTGAGGTAGACCTACCGCTGCCTTTTTCACCTTCAAGGGGTAGCGGGCCAATAGCTACCACCAGGAACCCATTTGATGCTACTTCAGACAAAAAGTTTACGTGTTCCCACGGCGAGTTAGCGCAGGCACCGTTACCCCAGGCTATGATAGGCAGTTTTTGACTACCACCAAACTTGCTAAGATCCTGCGGACGAAAAACTGTATGCGTAGCTAATGAAGCTTCTTGTAATGCAATGGCTTTGTATGGTCCTGTTCCGCCATCTTCAATAACTCTTGATGTTGGTCGTGCTGCCGTGGCAGGCGTTTGGGCAAACGCCGAGTTTACAAAACCCAAACCTGTAAGGGCCGCAGCAATTAAAAACGAAATATTTCTTTTCATAAAACTCAATTTATAAGTACTAAACGATGATTACTTTTTAAATAACTTGGGTAATGTATTAGCCAAATAAAGCTTGCAGTTCATCCAGGTGTGCCCGCCCGGAACTATCAGTGATTCAAACTTTACGCCTTTTTCTTTAAACATCTCCATGTTTTTTTTGGTGCTTTCGTACAAAAAGTCTTCGGTGCCAACGCTAAAGCTGAAAAGTTTAAATTGTTTATTCAATTTAGCAGCATCTGGTTTCCAGTCAGCAAAGATCGCTTTGAATTCTGCTGTTTCAGGATACGGAGCGTAAGCACTTACATAAGCAAACTTATCAGGATTCATCATGCCAACTTCCATTGTTTGACCACCGCCAACCGAAAAGCCTGCAATGGCACGGTGAGGCTGATCAGTTAAGACAGGGTAGTTCGCCTGAATGAATGGAATGATGTCGCTAACCACCTCATCGTTAAATTTAGCCATAGGTGCCGGGCGTGTGTTAGCATAAGGCATAACAATTATCATAGGTACCGCCTTTTTCTCGGCTATCAGGTTATCAGCAATAAAATTAGCTTGTCCAACTTTGGTCCATGTTTCGTGTGTGTCAGATCCGCCATGGATCAAATAAAGCACCGGATACTTCTTCGGGCTATTGGCATCAAACCCCGGTGGGGTATAAACTAGTAACTGACGGGTGGTGTTCAATGATGCTGATTTATATAAACGGTAAGTAACCTTACCATGGGGCACGTTTTTTACAGCATGTGGTAGTGGCGTGCTGCCCTTCACATCTACTAAACTAAACTTAAAGCGCTCGTTTGCAAATATGCGGGTGTTGTTAGGGTCCGCAACCTGTATGCCGTCTGCTACAAACGCATACGGATAAATATCAGGTTTTATATTGGGTACGGTGATGGTCCAAACGCCTGCAGCGTCTTTGGTCATGGCCTGTTTCTCTTTCAGGAATTCACCCGTAAGAAAAACTTCTTTTGCATTTGGAGCAGCGAATCTGAAGATCACACTATTATCTGCATTCACCTGCGGCGAAACCGGATAGGGCGCGCGGGCCGCCTGCGGCATTGCCGATAAGCTGGCAAAAACTAATAAAATCAGGTTTAATATCTTTTTCATGTTGATTTCTGTCTGTGATTATTTAAAAAGTAAAGGAGCTGTGGCTGCTACATATTGTTTAACGTTCATCCAGGTGTGGCCGCCGCCGGTGATAAGGCTTTTGTAGTTTACATTATGCGCCTTCAGGTAATCCAGAAACTCAACTGTTGGTTTGTACAGAAAATCCTCAGTGCCAACGCTCACCCAAAATAGTTTAAATTTTTGGTTGGTTACAGCTGGCTTGCCTGCCACATCCTTATATTCGGTTTCCATTTCTTTAGATGATAGGTATGCGCTGTAGGTACATACATAGGCAAATTTGTCCATGTTACCTAAAGCAGTACGCAGCGTTTCGCCGCCACCACGAGAGAACCCGCCAATAGCACGATTAGCAGCGCCCGGCAATGTGCGATAACTTTTCTCGATGTAAGGGATAACTTTTGTAGTAAGATCAGTTGAGAAATTCTTGGCCCGTGTTACAGCTTCCTCGCTTTCGCGACCGCTCGGGTCGGCTGGTTTTAGGCCACCTTTTTGATCGGCAACGCGTGCTTCAATATTGCCATTGGGCATTACTATTATCATTGGCTTTGCTTTGCCTTCGGCGATAAGATTATCCAGTATCAGATTAACTTTTCCTACCTTAAAAAAGGTTTCTTCGGTATCAGTAGTACCGCTGATAAGATAATAAACAGGATATTTTTTGTTTTGAGTTTGGTCGTAACCTGGGGGAGTATATACTACTAATGATCCGGTTGTGTTTTCAACACCTGGATAATACTCGTAAGTAACAGCACCATGCGGAACATCTTTCAAAGCATGAATTAGCGGCTCATCTCCTTTAACATCTAAAAGGCTACCCTTAAAGCGCTCGTTCGGGAAGAAATCCACATTTGCAGGATCCATAACAGATATGCCATCCACAACAAAATTGTAGGGATAGATATCCGGTTTTACAGGGCCCACGGTTACACTCCACTGTCCTTGTTCATTTTTGGTCATGGCTACAGGAGCAGTCAAAAACTGGCCGCTCAGCTTAACCTCTTTAGCGGTAGGCGCAATGTAATTGAATGTTACGGTTTTGTCGGCATTAACTCTCGGCGATGATGCTAGCGGTCCGCGTGGAGGTTGCCCATTTACAAGTGCGGGTAAGCAGAGCAAACAAATTAATAGCGCTCTTAAAGCATTGTTTTGTTTCATAGTTTATTGTTGGTTTATAAATGCCGTCGGTTTAGAAACAGCGGGTTCCGGTTTATCAGGTTACTAAGTCAAAAATACAATCCGAAATCGAAATAGTAACAAAAATGTTAAAATTGTTTACAACTGTAGGTAAAATCGCTTACTTATTTAAGTTATTTAACGGTCACAATAAACCATGTGAGCTACCGGGAATATAACAGAAAACGTCTTCAGAGTTAGCGGGAGGCGTTTTCTGTTATCGTCAGATGTCGGATATCGCCCTAAACTATATTATCAGAATTTCTTCGAGCCCGCGGGAGGTGTTGCCTTTGTACTGCCTACTTTTTTAGGAACATTTATAACCGCCTGAAAAGCCGGTTTTTGTTTCCACTGCCTATCCCAAAGCAAAGGGTAGTTCATCCGGCCCGGTATTGGCGAGCCGTTTTTCCAGCTTTGGCCATCTTGTACACCCCAAAGGGTTACGCGTGCTATCTGATCGCGGTGTTTGTAAAATATCTCAAATATATCCGCGTATCTTTTGGCTAATTGTGCCTGTACGTCATCAGGCAAGCCGTTTCTGTATGGATCTAAATAAGTTTTAAATTCTTCCAACTGCAACTGCCTATCGGGATTCAGCGTCCATCCGGTTAGCTGCCCTTCTCTGCTAAGCGGTAAAACATCAATATCAAGCTCGGTTATCATTACCTTAATACCTAAAGCCGAATAAGCGTTAATGGCATCCTCGATATACTGATTTTTAGGATAGTTAAGTCCCCAATGGCCCTGCAAACCTACGCCATCAATGCGGATGCCTTCTTTTTGCAGCATTTTTACCATGCGTACTATACCGTCGCGTTTTTCAGGGCGCCATGCGTTAAATTCGTTGTAATAAAGCTCGGTATTAGGGGCGTACTGTGCTGCGTATTTAAAGGCATACTTTACCAGCGTATCGCCGTTGCCAACAGATTTTATCCAATTGCTGTTGGTACGATAGTTTCCATCTTCGCCCATTTGTTCGTTCACAACGTCCCAGGCGTTGATGCGACCCTTATACCTGCCGGCTACTGCTTCAATATGACTCCTTAATCTTTCCAGTTGCTCTTCCTTTGTATTTGGTTTGCCCTCTTTATTGGTAAAAAACCAGTCAGGCGTTTGTTGATGCCATACAAGCGTATGCCCCATTATCCACATTTTATTCTTTTCGCCAAACTCTACATACTGATCTGCCGGCCCCCAGTTGTATTCTCCGGGACGCGGGTTTATTACCGCGGCTTTCAGGTTATTTTCAATGGTGATAGCGTTAAAGTGCTTTAGCACCGTATCTCTCAACTGCTTACTGCGCTCAGAGGTAATATTAGGGGATATAGAAGCACCTATTAAAAAGGCATCCTTATAAACGTCTTTTAAAGCCTGTGCCTTAACAAGTGTTGGCGTTATCAAACAGCTGATAAACAGCGCTGGCAGCGCAATTAAAACATACTTTAACCGGTTCATTGTCTTTGCTAATTATAATTGGTTGTGTCATTGATCCCGGCTTGTATAGTATAACGCGCCGGATCATTAATAAGTAAAGAAACATAAATAACCCCTGCCAAAAAAACCGACATTGTAACATCTTGGTAGCAGATACAAAAAAGCCCTACCCGGTATACCAGGCAGGGCAGTTGAATTTATTTAATCGATATTAGCATAAGGCGGGTATTGGGTTTAGTTTGGTGTTTTGCCGCTGGTGCCAGTACGGGTAAACCGGATCGCGGTCGCTTGCGGCATCCAGTTTCTTTATTTGGTCGATGGTTAGGTTCCAGCCCACAGCGCCCAGGTTTTGCTTAAGCTGCTCCTCGTTGCGGGCGCCTATTATCAGATTAACTACCGTAGGGCGTTGCAGCAGCCAGTTTAATGCTACTTGAGGCACGGTTTTGCCGGTTTCTTCGGCAACTTCATCCAACGCATCGATGATCGGATAAAGGCGATCAAAATCTACCTTAGGGCCGTGACCACCGCCCTGGCTTATACGGTTATCAGCAGGCATACCGGTGCCGCGTCTGAACTTGCCGCTTAACTGGCCTGATGACAGCGGGCTCCAAACAATGGTGCTCACCTTTTGATCTACACCTACGGGCATAAGCTCCCACTCAAACTCACGGTCCAGGAGGGAGTAGTAGGCCTGGTGGGCCACATACCGCGCCCAGCCATACCGCTCAGATACCGACAGCGACTTCATTAAATGCCAGCCCGAGAAGTTAGAGCAGGCTATGTAACGGATCTTGCCTGCAGTTATCAAGTCATCCAAAGCGTGCAGGGTTTCTTCAACGGGCGTGTTGCCGTCAAAGGCATGCATATGGTAGATATCTATATGGTCAACGCCCAGGCGTTTAAGACTGGCGTTGCATTCTTTTACCAGGTTATAGCGGGATGAGCCTACGTCGTTCGGGTTATCACTCATGGGCAAGGTGGCTTTGGTTGAGATCAGCACCTTGTCATGCAGTCCCTTAATGGCTTGCCCCAGTATCTCTTCGGACATGCCTTGCGAGTAGACGTTAGCCGTATCAAACAGCGTTACCCCGGCATCAAGGCACAGGTTTACCATGCGTTTGGCCTCGGCTACGTCTGTGCTGCCCCAGGCCTTGAAAAACTCGTTGCCGCCGCCAAAGGTTGCTGTACCCAGGCTAAGTACCGGCACGTAAAACCCCGACGCGCCCAATTGTCTGTATTCCATAGTATGATGTGTTGTTTGTTGTGATGCCGTAAAGTTAGCAGATGAAAGCTTACGCTGTTTTCATGGTTTTGTCATTTGTTGAAGAAAATAGGGTAAGGCATTTTTTTGCGTGTAACGGCTTGCGTTAGTGTTCCAAAAAATATAAAGCCTTGAAAAATTAATTTTTCAGTGACGGACTTAAACGCCTGTACATCAAGACAATTGCATTTAATGGTGGAACACTTTGGAACAGTTTGAAACTACTTATAAGTCAGTAAGATTAGCTGTAAATTGTATGTAATAGTCTATAAATCAATTACTTGCTGGCATTGGTGTGTTTTTGTGCATTTTGAAACAGTTTGGAACAGCAATTGGAACACCAAAATTGAACAAAGCGTCATTGCGAGGAACGAAGCAAACTCTACACAAGCTGATAAAAGCAATGTGATTGAACTTGGGCGCTTCGGCACGCGGGTCTCCGATAGAAGTAATAATCCTATGCCTATCTGTCGGGGTCCCGATAGCTATCGGGAGCTTCGTTCCTCGCAATGACGAGCGGGAGTAGCTCCCATTTTCGCATCAAACCTGATCAAAACTTTCACGTTCTCGCAAGTTTTGGGGATGTTCTGGTATGAAAGGTTTTGAACCTTATCAGTAAATCTTAGATGCAAGAACAAGGTCTGCAGGCGCATGGGTGACAAGCGCGGCCCGCGGGGAACGCTATAGTTCTGACACTTCACAAAAATTAAATATCCCCCAATTATCAAAAAAATTCTATCTTTGCATCCAATTCCTGATTTGTTAACGTTTTAAATATCAAGGAATCATGACAGAGCAACGCTACATATCGCCCCTTTCGCTCATTGCCCATTAGGCAGGCAAACACCGCACATTTTATTTTTTACAGGTTGCTTTGGTAACCATGCTGTTTTTTGCCTGCCGAATTAATTTATCGGGTTTTTTGAGCGCTCTTTAAAGGGTATATCCCCATTCGGGGACGAATAAAGAATTCAATAATATTTCGAAAATATTTAATAGCAGTGTGAACACACATGAATGGCCCTGCCGTATCAAATCGGCAAGGCGAAAAAAGCGGCTCGTTAAACATCATCGCGATAAGCAACTGATACAACTGGATAAACGAAGGACTGAACTGGAGCACGAAAGGCGGCATTTGCCACCGGTGCCTTTAGCGCATCCCTACCAGCGCGGCTGGAAACGGTTTTTTGTGTTGCTCGAGGATTTAAAACATGGCCCGCGGGCTGAGTTTTATGAGGCTTTGCTGCAAAAGATCAATACGGTTGAGCATTGCCGGGACAAATCATTTAAACGAAAAAAGTACCGTAAGCAACGCTATGTGTACAAAGTGAAGTCACAAAGCTTGCGCGATGTTGGTGAGTACGAATGGCAAGTTAACCGGATGGGATTGACCGACGAGGAAAAAGCTTGCTTTACCCGTGTGGAGACTTTCAGCAAAAAAACCTGGCGCACAAACATAAAATATGTGTTTGCCGAGCCCTGGCGCTATGTGCTTAAAGTTGCCCCACATATAGTAACGCACAGCATAGCTGTTGACGGCGAACTGGAGCAAGAGCTGGCCTGGATTGAGGGTTATATTGAGCATAATGACTTTTGGCCGCGCATCAATTTGCTTACACGTGGACGGCGTTACCGCTGGAAAGACGAGTTTAACCAGCCGCTTAAATACATTAACAAATTAAAAAACATACCCAGGTATAGCCAAACAAAAGCTTACCTGGATTTAGAAACATAACCCAATGGGCAATTTAAAAATAAAAGATCTAAGTAAAATAGGCTATCACAATGATCAGCTGCGAAGCCTGGTTATCGGTATAGCCTCAAAAAACTTTAAGCACCACAGTAAGCAGCAATTGCTGGATCTGCTGGTGGAAATTAAAAACAATCCGGAGCGATTTCTGGAAAACGAATTAACAAGTAAAATAGCCGAGAAGGTGATTGGCAAAGTAGAAGCGCCGGTATTTAAAACTTACGTGCTGCGCGATGAGCCGGTTTACTGCAAAACGTATGGCGGCATGGGCATTGAAGCATCAGCCAAAAAACAAATGGACCTGGCTAACCTGCTGCCCGTGAGTGTGCAGGGCGCGTTAATGCCCGATGCACACATGGGTTTCGGTCTGCCAATTGGCGGGGTACTGGCTACTGATAATGTGGTGATACCATACGCTGTAGGTATGGATATTGGCTGCCGCATGGCGTTGTCTATCATTGACGAGAGTGATGGTTTTTTGAAACGTTTTGATTACAAAATAAAGCAGGCATTAAAAGATCACACGCATTTTGGCATGGAGGGCGGATTGGATACCAGGCAGGAGCACGAGGTGCTGGATAGCCAGGTATTTAATGACGTCGCTTTTTTAAAACCGTTGCGCAGTAAAGCGGTAAGGCAGTTAGGCACGTCGGGCGGAGGTAACCACTTTGTGGAGCTTGGCGAGATTGAGCTTTTTGCGGATAACACTTTGGGCTTGCCTGCAAAGAAATACACTGCGTTGTTGAGTCATTCGGGCAGCCGGGGATTAGGATCAGCGATAGCGAGGCACTATACTCAAATTGCCATGAACACCTGCAAACTGCCGCGCCATGCGCAGCAATTAGCATGGTTAGATATGAACAGCGAAGCAGGGCAGGAGTATTGGTTAACCATGACGCTTGCCGGCGATTATGCCAAGGCTTGCCATGAGCGTATCCATGCCAATTTGTTAAAGGCTCTGGGCTTACAGGCTATGCATGTGGTAGAGAACCACCACAACTTTGCGTGGAAAGACAGGCTGACCAATGGCTCTGAAGTAATAGTGCACCGCAAAGGGGCCACGCCGGCACACAAAGACGAACTGGGTATCATCCCCGGCAGCATGACCACCCCGGCGTATTTGGTGGCAGGGAAGGGGAGTGAAAACGCCTTGTACTCGGCGTCGCACGGTGCAGGCAGGGCAATGAGCAGGCAAAAGGCAAAAGAAAGTATGACCGTATCGGCCATGAAAAAAATGCTGACCCATGCCGGCGTTACTTTAATAGGCGGCACTGTTGAAGAGAATCCTTTAGCATACAAGGATATTGAAACGGTAATTGCCGCGCAAACCGACCTGGTTGATATACAGGGCAAGTTTTATCCGCGTATTGTTAGAATGAATAAGGAGTAATATGAAAAAGATGGTGATACAAATTACATCAGGCAAAGGCCCGGCAGAATGCTGCCGGGTTGTTGCCTGTGTAAAAAGCATGATGTTGAAGGAAGCCAAGCAACAACATATTCAAATTGAGGAGCTGGAAAATATGCCGGGCGAAATAAATGGCACCTTATTATCTGCTACGATAATGGCTGAGGGCGACGACTTGGACTCTTTTATCAAGGAGTGGGAAGGTTCCATACAATGGATAGCGCAAAGTCCGTATAGAAAATATCATAAGCGTAAAAACTGGTTTGTTGGCGTAATGGCTTTTGATGTAAAGGAGCTGATGCAATGGAATCCGAAGGACGTGAAATTGGAAACCTGCAGGTCGTCCGGGCCGGGTGGGCAAAATGTAAACAAGGTAGAGACAGCAGTGCGGGGGATACATTTGCCATCCGGTTTGCAGGTAATGGCAATGGATACGCGATCGCAACTGGAGAATAAAAAGCTGTGTTTGGCGCGGCTTGAAGCTAAGGTATTGCTTTGGCAAACCGAGCAACTGATGGTGCAAAAGCAAGACCAGTGGCACGAGCATAACGTATTGGAACGGGGCAATCCGGTTAAAACGATAAAGAGGGATTTATACTAGGTATAAAAAATTATCTATCTCATTATAAGATAATTATCCAATATTAATTAATTAGTACTAATATTATAGTATTGGTACTAATTAATTAGTACTACATTTGATTTATAATCAAACCACTTTATAAACCTTTATGAAACCGATCATTATATTATTCCTGCTCTTCGCTTCATTAATTGTAAAGGCGCAGCAAAACTTTAAACTGACAGGGCAGGTTACAGACCAGGTATCCCAAAAATCATCTTATATAAGTATTGTTATCAGCAACGCATCACAATCAAAGGCGGTTTTAAGTGATGAGAATGGTTTTTATTCTACATCACTAAACGCAGGAAAATACGCCGTAAAAATATCAGCGATAGGATATAAAGCTTACATGGACTCCGTTACCATAAACAGCGACCATACTTTTAATATCACATTAGAAAAGGAGGTTAAAACTTTAACGGAAGTTAATGTTGTTGCAGAGAAGCCAATAGTTGAACAAAAGATTGATCGGTTGGTGTTCAATGTTGGCAACAGCGTATTTAATCGTGGATTTAGCGCGCTCGAGGTGCTGAATCAAGCCCCGCGAGTAGAAGTATCGCCCGAAGGGCAATTAACGTTGATTGGCAAAAGTACCCTTGCTGTAATGATTGACGGCCGCATTATATCCGGCGATGCTGTAAAAGATCGTTTGGCGGCTATTCGTTCAGATAATATCGCAACCATTGAAGTAATTACAATGCCGCCTGCAAAATACAGCGCGCAGGGTAATTCGGGGCTTATCAATATTGTCCTTAAAAAAAATCAAAACCTTGGCTGGTTAGTAAGCTTTAATACCGGCTATCAGCAACGCACATTTGCCGCGGCTTCGCAATCGGTAACCGTAAATTATAAGAGCAACAAACTTGATGTTAACTTTAACACCAACGGTTTTATTGAAAAAAGAAGATTTAAAACCGATTTGCAATATGAACAGGGAGCTATCAGTTGGGATAATAACAATGTGAGAGATCCATTTGCCAAAAACGTATCGGTAAACTCTTCGCTAAATTATAAACTGACAAAAAGGATGAATCTGGGTTTTCTGGGCGATATCACCACACAAAAAGTAAAGGAGGATGGCACAACAAACAGTATTTTTCAAACCATTGGTCGCCCAGCTGCTGATTCTACCGCCAATTCTATCACAAATTATAATAACCTATACACTACAAAGTCGGCAACTGCCTATTACGATTTTCTGATAGATTCATCGGGAAAAAAACTAACTGTTAACGGCAGCTACTTTGTAAAAAACACCAATGGTGATACCTATATCAACAACCAGATAAAAGGCAACAACTCCCGGCAGGAACAGTTTACCAATACAGATGATACGCGTTACCAGGGCAGCTCTGTTAATTTAGACCTGGAGTTACCTTATCGTTTTGCAAAAATTGAAACAGGTGGCTCGTTGGCATATGTAAACAACCACTCGTTAATAAATGCTGTAGGAACCGGTATACCGGTTGGGATAAACAACTTTCTGTATAAAGAAAATACCGCTGCGCTGTATGCCTCGGGCAGTAAAAAATTAAGTAAAAGCTGGTCGGCCAAAATAGGTTTGCGTTATGAGCGTACCGGTATAAACAGCGAATTGATAAATACCGGTTTGGGTAATACGGCTACCATAAGCAATTTATTTCCAAGCATATTCATCTCCTATGCACCTAAAAACAATTCAATTACAGCGTCCTACTCAAAGCGAATTCAGCGCCCTTCATTCAGTATATTAAATCCTTTCAGATCCTACATTAACAGCTACACCTACAGAACAGGTAACCCGTATTTACTGCCTGCATTTAGCGATAACGTTGAGCTGACGCATATGTATAAAAATAATCTTACAACCACCTTATCCGGCTCGGTGCTTAATGGCGGGATAGGAAGCATAACCACTTTTAAGCAAGGCGAGGCGCTAACTGAATCAAAGCCTTTTAACTATATAAAAACATACTCGGGTAATTTATTTATCGCATATACACTCTCTTATAAATGGCTAAACAGTTATAATAGTTTTAGTCTGACTTACAATCGTTCTGTAGCTGATAAAAACATGGTAGTATTGCCTGATGTTAACGGCTTTACAGCTAATTATGCTATCCGTAATACCATCACCTTAAATAGCAAAAAAACAACCTTTTTAGTAGCAAATTATCAGTATGGTTTTCCGGGTAAATCTGGCTTTTTTACAATGAAGAGCAGAAGCAACCTCGAGGCTGGTGTTCGGTTCCAATCGCATAACGGCACTTTTATGTACAATCTGGTAGTTTCGGACATATTGCACACCGCTGCCAATCGCACATCAATGCAGTATAACAACGCTGCTCAAACCAATCACACATATAATGACCTGCGGTATTTAAATCTATCGATATCATACAGCTTTGGTAATGCCAAAGCGCGGGCCAGTACTAAATACATAGACGGCGGAAACAAAAACCGAACTCTTTAAAAAATTAATAGATTTATAAATAATTACAACAAAATAAGCAATGCAAAAGCTGGCTAAACGCGAAGAACAAATAATGCAGGTGTTCTGGAACTTAAAACGGGCATTTATAAAAGAGGTGATCCCTGAACTGCCCGACCCAAAGCCGCATTACAATTCGGTATCAACCATGATAAAGGTGTTGGAAGACAAGGGCTTTTTGGCGCATGACGTTGTGGGCAATATATACCAATATTTCCCGATGGTATCAAAGGAGGATTATCAGAAACATGCCATGAAAGATGTGGTGAGCCAGTACTTTGATAACTCCTACGCTAATATGCTCGCATTTTTTGCTAAGGAGCAGAAAATGTCGGAAGAGGAACTGAACGATATTATTAAACTAATTAAAAGCGACAAGAAATGATAGCATATAGCTTAAGCGTTGCCATAATTATTGCTATAAGTGTGGCATTTTACAGGGTATTTTTGCACCGCGAAACTTTCTTTAGGCTTAACAGAGCGGTTTTGCTGACGTGCCTTGTTTTGGCTTTTATTGTCCCGCTGGTTAAGGTGCCCGCTAAATTTTCGTTCAGACCGGCCCCGCCATCAGAAAGAATTATTGATTTGCAGGTAAATACTGCGGAAGCGCCGGCTGCTGCCACAGCACAGCAGGCCGAGGTTAAAACAGGGGTTGAAAAAACCACCGATGTGCAATCATCAATAGAAAATAAAGCCTTTGTTTTTTTGACTAGTGCCATAAAATATATTCCGTTTGTTTATTGGGCGGGCGTTGCCATTATGGGCGGTAATTTGCTGTTGCAGATACTGGTGCTGTTGTACCGGTCGCGCAAGAACCAGGTTATAAAAGATGGTGTGTGCCGCATTGTTGAAGTGGATGGCGACCGCGCCCCTTGCTCGTTTGCTAACCGCATTTTTATTAATCCTGAAAAATATGATTGGGAGACTTATGACCAGATACTGGCGCACGAGAAGATCCATGTTTTACAGGCTCATACCCTTGATCTGATCTTAGCCGAACTAATGCTGGTGTTCCAGTGGTTTAACCCGCTGGCCTGGATCTATCGTAAGGATATTGAAAGTAACCTGGAGTATTTAACAGATGATTCATTACTAAAAGAGACCGCCTTTGAAAGATCAACTTATCAGTTGAGTTTGGTAAAAGTATCGGTGCCAGAGTTTGCCATGAACATCACCACTAATTACAACCAGTCGCTGTTAAAAAAACGCATTGTTATGATGAATGCCAGGCGGTCAAACATTAACGGCATGTGGAAGTACATGACGCTTGTATTGATGATGGCGGTGTTGGTATGCAATATTAACGAGCCACTTTCCGCAGCTGCTGTTAATACTGTAGCCAAAAATGCGATAAAAAGCAATCAATATAGAAACGTGCCGGCGTTGGGTACAGAACAACAATCAGCAACGTTATCATCGCCTAAAAATAACAATGCTGCAATTAAAAGGGCTGAATCTGGCTTGACTGCACCGGCGCCTATAGCTGACACGACACATCTTCTTAAATTCAGTAACACATCAGGCAGAATTGAGACATTTTATGATGGTGGCACATATAAAATGCCATTCCCTGAAGATATTGTAAAAGCCGATGCCAATTTTGTTACATCTGTGGGCAGCTTAGGCTATGCCGCATTAAGCCAGATACAAATGGATTCGCTTAAAACGGCGGGCGTTACACCACAATTTATAAAAGACATGGCGGCGTTAGGCTACCAGGATATCTCTTATAAAATGCTGTGTATATTAACCTTGGCCCGGGTTACACCTGATTACATAAAAAGCTTTTCTGATTTGGGATACGGGCATATAAAACTTGCCAAGATCACGTCATTTAAGTTTTTTAACGTTGAAGCCGCGTATATAAAAAGCCTGCAGAGCGTAGGCTTAGACATTCCGTTAGACGCGGTTACCATTACGAAATCGAGGGGTTTGACAGCTCAGTATGTTCAAAGCTTTAAAGACCTTGGATATAATAATCTGCCATATAGCAGAATTTCCATGTGGAAGTCTCAGGGAATAGATGCTAATTACATCCGGGGGTTCAATAAAATAGGATTTAACAATATACCCGAGTCAACCTTGTCTTTCCTTAAAAGCGGTAAGATTACCCCCGAATACGTTGCAGATTTAAAAGACAAAGGAGTTGTTTTTGCTGATCTGAAAAAGTACATGTTTCTGAAAAATCAAAAGTAAGTTCAATAGCTTTTCCCTATCACATATAGAATTAATTGATTTTGATTTAACTATCAACGCGTTTACCTTTATAAAAGCACATAACCATGTGCCGGTAAACCATCCAAGTAAAATCTAAATAACCTGATCTATGGAAAACGAATCAAATGATATCAGTAAATGCCCGTTTCATAATGGCAGCATGAAACAAAATGTTGCCGGTGGCGGCACCAAAAATCATGATTGGTGGCCAAAGCATTTAAAGGTGAGTATCCTGCGCCAGCATTCTTCTTTGTCCGACCCGATGGGAGAAAGTTTTAATTACGCCGAAGCTTTTAACAGCCTTGATCTGGATGCGGTAAAAAAAGACCTGCACGCTTTAATGACCGACTCGCAGGATTGGTGGCCGGCAGATTTTGGGCATTATGGCGGATTATTTATACGGATGGCCTGGCACAGCGCGGGTACCTACCGGGTATTTGATGGCAGGGGTGGAGCCGGGGCAGGGCAGCAGCGCTTTGCACCGTTGAACAGCTGGCCGGATAATGTGAGTTTAGATAAGGCCCGCAGATTACTTTGGCCCATCAAACAAAAATATGGCCGCAATATTTCATGGGCGGATTTAATGATATTAACGGGCAACGTTGCGCTGGAGTCGATGGGTTTTAAAACCTTTGGCTTTGCAGGCGGTCGCGCTGATGTTTGGGAGCCCGATCAGGATGTGTATTGGGGCGCGGAAACCGTGTGGCTGGGTGGCGATAAGCGCTATGCCCATGGCTCAGAAGGGGTGGCTAAACACGCTGTATTATCATCAGATGATGATGCCGATGGCGATATCCACTCGCGTAACCTGGAGAAACCATTAGCTGCTGTGCAGATGGGTTTGATCTACGTAAACCCTGAAGGACCGGACGGTAACCCCGACCCGGTTATGGCGGCAAAAGATATCCGCGATACATTTGGCCGCATGGCCATGAATGATGAGGAAACTGTTGCCTTAATAGCCGGTGGGCACACCTTTGGTAAAACACATGGCGCGGCGCCGTCTGAACATGTGGGGAAAGAGCCCGAAGCAGCTGATCTGGCTGCGCAGGGTTTTGGCTGGAGCAATAACTACGGAAGCGGCAAAGGGCCCGATACCATTACCAGCGGTTTAGAAGTAACCTGGACAACAACCCCTACCAAATGGAGCAATAACTTTTTTGAGAACCTTTTAGGTTTTGAGTGGCAGTTAAGCAAAAGCCCCGGTGGCGCGCAGCAATGGGTAGCTAAGAATGCGGATGCTATTATTCCGGATGCATTTGACAGTACCAAAAAGCGTTTGCCAACTATGCTAACTACCGACCTTGCCCTGCGTTTTGACCCGGCTTACGAGAAAATATCCCGCCGCTTTTTAGAAAACCCTGATCAGTTTGCCGATGCCTTCGCGCGTGCATGGTACAAGTTAACCCACCGCGATATGGGGCCGAAAGAGCGTTACTTGGGTCCGGATGTGCCGCAGGAAGAACTGCTTTGGCAGGATCCTATCCCGGCTGTAAATCATGAACTGGTAAATGATGCTGATGTAGCCTCGCTGAAAGGCAAAATATTAAGCTCGGGACTGAGTGTTTCAGAACTGGTTTCCACAGCCTGGGCCTCTGCTTCAACATTCCGTGGGTCTGATAAGCGGGGTGGTGCCAATGGTGCCCGTATTCGTTTGGCACCGCAAAGATACTGGCAGGTTAACAACCCTATGCAGCTGCAAAGAGTGCTGGATGTTTTAGAACTGATACAGCAGGATTTTAACGCATCCGGTAAGAAAATTTCATTGGCTGATCTGATCGTGTTGGCGGGTTGCGCAGGGGTTGAAAAGGCGGCTAAGGATGCGGGTAAAAATGTTACCGTGCTTTTCACGCCAGGCCGTATGGATGCATCGCAGGAGAAAACTGATGTGGAATCGTTTGGGTATTTAGAACCTATTGCAGACGGTTTCCGCAACTACCGCAGGTCAAAATCATCTGTATCAACAGAAGAGCTACTGATAGATAAAGCGCATTTGCTTACCCTAACCGCGCCGGAACTAACGGTATTGGTAGGCGGTCTGCGTGTACTGGGCAATAATTTTGATGGTTCAAAAAATGGCGTGTTCACTAACCGCCCCGGACAATTGACCAACGACTTTTTTGTGAATTTACTTGATATGGGCACCGCCTGGAAGGCCACATCGGAGGACAGGGAAATTTACGAAGGCAGCGACCGCGCCACCGGAACCGTAAAATGGACAGGCACCCGTGCCGACCTGGTATTCGGATCAAACTCTGAACTACGCGCCGTGGCCGAAGTTTACGGCAGCGCCGATGCGCAGGACAAATTTGTAAACGATTTTGTTGCAGCGTGGGATAAGGTGATGAATCTGGACAGGTTTGATTTGAAGAAATAAAAATTTAAGGGGTGTCACCAGGCACCCCTTTTTATTTTATCCCAACTTCGCCCTCAACCTCTCCTTAACCCCGCCAAACCACTCATCCTTTAAAATACTTAAAATAATAGAGTCACGGCGGCTACCATCTCGCAGAGGGGCGTTGCTGCGAATCACCCCCTCTACTATACAGCCAATGCTTTTCATGGCGGCGATGCTAACCTGGTTACGGGCATCGGCACGGAAACCTACACGGTCGGCATTTATGGTCTCAAAAGCCAACTGCAGCAATAAAAACTTGCAGTGTTTGTTCATGCCAGTTCCACGAAAATCTTTTCCATACCAGGTATAACCCAGTTCAAGTGCGCCGTTTTCTGGTTGTACATCATAAAAGCGGGTGCTTCCTGCAAAAGCATTTGCTTTCTTATCAAATATAATAAACGGATATTCCAGTCCCTTTGCCTTTAATTCTAAAGCATCATCAATATAACGCTTTAAAAGTTCTTCACTCCCGGCGGTTTTGCTGGAGTACCGCCATGTTTCTGGCTCATTTAAAGCGAAGGGTAAAAGATTTACAACGTCATTGGTTCGCAGCGGCCGTATCAAAACACGTTCGTCCTCCAGTATATATTCTTCGTTGCTGTTAAAATTTAACGCCATAATAATTGATTTATTTTAAAATAAAATTTAATTACAATCGTCTACAATCTTAATAAAATTATAACATAAGCTTTAGTATTTTTGCCCCCTCATTAAAACATTATGCCTGAAAAACCGATCACCGACAAACCAAAACCACCCGGTATAGGGAGTTTGCTAAAACCCTACCGCGGTTTGGTAACCTTGCTTATTGTGTTGGCGCTGCTAAGCAACGGCATTAACCTGCTGCTGCCCCGCATTATTGCCGATGGGATAGACGCGTACACACATAAAACTTTTGATCTGCAAGCCATAATAACCGAGTTTAGTATTGCAGTGTTGTTGGTTTTTATATTTGGATACCTGCAAAGCGTTATTCAAACCTACGCGTCAGAGCGTGTTGCGCGCGACCTGCGTACCCGGCTGGCCGATAAGATCTCGCGCCAAAGCCATGCTTTTATTGAGCAGGCCAACCCATCAAAACTGCTAACTAACTTAACTGCCGATGCGGACTCTATTAAGTTGTTCGTTTCGCAGGCTATAGTATCTATCGTATCATCATTGGTGATAATCATCGGCGCGAGTGCGTTGATGTTAAGCATCAACTGGAAACTGGCGCTAACGGTGATTGCCATTATCCCTATAATAGGCGGTACGTTTTTTTACGTGCTAAAAAAGGTGAGGGTGCTGTTTATTCAAAGCCGAGAGGTGATAGACTGGCTGAACAAGATCATTAATGAAAGTATTTTAGGCGCGGCGCTGATACGGGTTATCAATTCGCAAAACCTGGAGTCGATGAAGTTTTTAGAGGCTAACAGCAAGGCGCGCGATTTTGGTTTAACCATACTTAAAATGTTTGCCGGGCTTATTCCGGTTATCTCATTCACCGCCAACCTTTCCCTGCTAACTATACTGGCGCTTGGCGGGCATTATGTAATAAACGGCACCATGACGCTGGGCGAGTTCTCGGCCTTTAATAGTTACCTCATGATGCTCATCTTTCCGATACTTGTTATCGGTTTCATGAGCAATATAATAGCGCAGGCTACGGCATCTTTCCAAAGGCTTAACGCTATTTTGAACGCGCCTGATACCGAAGAAAAAGGAACGGATACCACACCATTAAAAGGTGATATTGATTTAAAAAATGTCAGTGTTTTTTACGGACAAAAACCTGCTTTAAAAGATGTTTCACTTGCTGTAAACGCAGGTTCGAAGATCGCGATAATTGGTCCGACTGCCGCAGGGAAAACCCAACTGCTTTACCTGCTTACGGGCTTAATAAACCCTACAGAGGGTTCGGTTGAGTTTGATGGCAGAAGTATTGCCAGCTATAACAGCGAGGCTTTTCACAGGCAGGTGGGTTTTGTGTTTCAGGATAGCATTATATTCAATATGAGCATCCGCGAGAACATCGCGTTTAGCGATACCGTAACCGACGAATCGCTGGAAAAAGCGATAGAAACCGCAGAACTAGCCGATTTTATTAATGGTTTGCCGAATAAACTAAACACTGTCGTTTCTGAACGCGGTTCAAGTCTTTCTGGTGGGCAAAAGCAGCGAATAATGCTGGCGCGTGCACTGGCGGTAAATCCTAAAGTTTTATTGTTGGATGATTTTACCGCGCGTGTTGATTCCGGCACCGAGCAGAAAATATTAGCCAATGTTCAGCGCAACTACCCCGGCACAACGCTGATATCGGTAACGCAAAAAATAGCGGCCATTGAGCATTACGATAAGATTGTGGTGCTGATGGATGGAGAGATAGTGGCCGAAGGAACACACAACGAACTAATGAGCACAAGCCCCGAATACGTACAGATTTTTAATTCGCAACAAAGCACCAGCAACTATGAATTACGATCTTAACCAGTTATCAAAAGGGCAGCAAAAAACCTCAACCCTTGCCGGCCTGAAAAAGCTGCTGCAATTAATAGCGCACGAAAGAAGGAATCTTTGGCTGGCCATGTGCGCCATATTGGTTACCTCGTCTATAAACCTGGCGGGGCCATACGTAGTGGGGCACACTATTGATGAATATATTGTTACCGGCAGTAAGAAGGTAATTGCCGACCCATATCATGGCGTTTTAGTAAATTGTGGTTTGCTGCTTTGTCTGTATTTTGTGTCGTTGGTTACCAGTTATTTGCAAACACGGCTAATGGGTGGGGTAGGGCAGCGCATGTTGTTTACTTTGCGCAATGCTGTGTTCAATAAGTTGCAACAATTGCCCGTAGGTTTCTTTAACCAAAACAAGGCCGGCGACCTGATATCGCGCATAAATAACGATACTGATAAACTGAACCAGTTTTTCTCCCAATCGCTGATGCAGTTCATTGGCAGTATCGCGACTATGATTGGCGCGGGTATATTCCTGATAGCCATCAACATTAAATTGGGTGCCACTGCGCTTGCGCCCGGCTTGCTGATATTGTTCTTTACCATGATCGTGTCGCCGTGGGTAAAACGTGCTAATGCGAAAAGTTTGAAAAGCGTTGGCGGTTTGAGCGCCGAGATACAGGAAAGCCTGCACAATTTTAATGTGATCATTGCCTTTAACCGCCGCGATTATTTCAGAAAACGCTTTGACGTTGCCAATGGCGAAAATTATAAAGCTGCTATAACTGCGGGCCTTGCCAATAATATATTTATGCCTGTTTACACGCTGTTTGCAAGTATTGCGCAACTGGCTGTTTTAACATTTGGTATTTATTTAATAAGCGAAGGCGAGTTTACTATAGGTTTGCTGGTAAGTTATTTCTCATATACCACCAACTTTTATAACCCGCTAAGACAATTGG
>NZ_CAMLHX010000048.1 GCF_946479965.1 uncultured Mucilaginibacter sp.
CGAGATCCGGAATAGTGACTGGAGTTCAGACGTGTGCTCTTCCGATCTGTCAGAAGGCGGCGCAAGCTTGGTTCCAAAAGCAGCATTCCAAACGGGGATAGATGAAACTACCACCAGGTGAAAGCATGATAAACATAAAAATACCGAACCCACAAACATCCAGAACTCGCGCGAGTAGGTGTCTTCATCTTTTTTAGACGTTGGCAGATCTTTCCAGCGGATAACCAACAAAACAACAGCTGCCAGCAGGAAGAGTATAACATCAATAGCCAAATGCCAGAACATACCCGCATCTGTAAACGAGTGAACAGATGTATCGCCCAAAATACCGCTGCGGGTAAGGAAAGATGCGTAAAGCACAAGCACAAAGCTTAACAGCGTCATTATAGTAGCTGTGATATAAGAGTGACCGGAGTTTTTATAAACGATAAGCACATGCACCGCACCCACCAATATTAACCACGGAATTATTGACGCATTTTCAACCGGATCCCAGGCCCAGAAACCGCCGAAAGTAAGCGACTCGTACGCCCAGAAAGCGCCCATGATAATACCGGTGCCTAAAATCATCATGGCGAATAAGCCATAAGGGATAGCAGGCTTTACCCACTCGGTGTAGCGCTTTTGCCATAAACCGGCAATAGCATAAGCAAACGGAATTATCATGGACCCGAAGCCTAAAAACAAGGTTGGCGGGTGTATTACCATCCAATAATTTTGCAGCAGCGGATTCATGCCGTTGCCATCCTTTATATAGCTCAGGTAGTTTTTAAAAAGCTCAGGGTTAGTGGTAAATATCGGTGCTGATTCTTTCAGATTAAAAGCTTCGCGAAGCAAAATAAAGGGCGATGAGCCTATACGAGTACCAAATATCTCAACACCTAATAAAAAGGTAGCTAACATGGCCTGCGAAAACGCTACAACGGTCATTACCGGCCGCTCCCATGATTTTGCCCTCCATATCAGTACATTACCCAAAACGGCTTGCCAGAAGGTCCAAAGCCAGAAGCTTCCCTCCTGTCCATCCCAAAAGCTGGACACGATATACTGCACCGGCAATGCTCTTGATGAGTGCTCGTGGGCGTAGTAATATTCAAAAAGGTGATTTAAGATGATATAATACAGACAGGTACCTATACCAATAACAGAAATTGTATTTATATAAAAACCTATACGGCCAAGGCGGCCCCACGACTTATCGCCGGTTTTATCATTAGTAGCAAAATAATAAGCTATTGCGGAAAATAATGCGGAACCGAACGCTAAAACTATAAAAAACTGGCCCAAAGCCCCGGGTAAAAGGTGCTCGCCGACGAAAGCTGTATCCATTAAAATTGGTTATATATTGGCTTGCTTAGCCTTGAATTCTGTAAATTCTACTTTATCGTTTGTGTATTTTGACGGACATTTTAAGGTTATGTGTGATGCATGGAATTTATTCCCTTCCATTTTACCAACCATAACAACTTCTTCTGATCGTTCAAAATCCTGGGGTTTAGCACCGCTAAATTCTACTTTGCACTCCTCGCCCTGGTTATCTTTTATATAAAAAGAAAAATAGTTCGCATCCTCCACAGGATCGTAGTGTAACTCTTTTTGGCGATTTAACTGACCAACTACGTGCAATTCATCAGTAGTTTTACGCGCATCCGAGAAAGAGCCGTAGCTACTTGCACTACCGTATAAACTTATAATAACCCCAACAGCAATCGCAATTACAACAAGGCCTAAAATGGAGCTTTTCTTCATTATAAATTGGCTTGCTTAGCTTTTACCTCTGTTATCTCCACTTTATCCTGCGTGTATTTAGATGGGCACTTCATCAGTATTTTAGATGCATGAAACTCTTTGCCCTGCATTTTACCGGTTAAAACAATATCTTCTGAACGTTCAAAATCCTGAGGTTTTGTGCCTGCAAAAACAACCTTACACTCTTCGCCGTTACTATCCTTCATGTAAAAAGAAAAATAGTTGGCATCCTTTGTCGCATCATAAATCAAATCTTTTTCTTTATTTAACTGGCCCTTTACTTGTAATTCGCTATCGGTGTTCTTTGCATCCTCAAAATGCCCATACGTACTTGCGCTGCTGTACACACTTATAATAACCGCAATGGCTATTGCAATAATAACTAAGCCAAAAATTGAACTCTTCTTCATTACAGGTCTATCCCTCTTTAATTAGCAATCGCAAAAATACAAAACGTTGAGGGAATTATATTTATTACAAGGGATATGTTTTATTTAGAATTATTATTGATAACTACCGCTATTTTATGATACTTACATATCCGCTTTTGGTTATTTTGGTGTGGTAATATTGATCGGTGCCCTCAAACAGCCAATAGTAGGTACCGGCTGGCAATGATCGTCCATTAAAACTGCCATCCCATGTGGCGGCCAGCTTATTGGTTTTAAATAAAAATTGCCCGGCGCGGTTATAAATACTTAACGTTCCAAAATCTACAAACCCTTTAATGGTTATATTAAACAGATCATTTATCCCATCATTATTCGGTGTAAATACCGTAGGGCCTGAAATGATATTTGGCGGCGGCGGGTTTATTACAGCGTTAATAGCAACAACCTTTTCGCAACCGTTTCTAGACACTGCTTTAACGTAATATTTGCCTGTGGTACTTATGTTTCTGAAACTATCGATCGCCTCGGTAAGCTTAGCATCAGAATAAAAAGAATAAGTATAATCAGGATTGCGCGCGTATGCAGATGTAAGGTCCACTTTAGCAGGATATTGTACCGGCGGAGGATCGGTAACACCTATAGTAACCGGCTCATAATACTTTAGTTCGACGGGTAAAGTGTTAGAACATCCTTCAGCATTAGTTGCCTTGATGTAATAAATGCCCGGCTTTGTAATTTTGCTCGGATCTCGTAAATACTCCTCAGTAACCTGGTCTGTATAATATTCAAACGGAAGCAACCCGGCCGAACTACCCTCGGTTATAGCAGGCGCTGTTAAATTAAATGCCATTCCCTCGCAAAAATAAAAAACCGGCTGCTTTACTTTAAATGTAAATGATGCAGGCGATTTAAAAATGGTTGTATATAAAGTATCGCGACACCCTAATCCCGGTTTGGCGTCAATCACCAGGCTGTATTCGGTGCCCGGCGCAGGTGCAGGGCTTAATTTAAGTGTCTGAGTGGTGTCTAACACGGTGTTCATGTCATTTTTAGCATACCATTTGTAGTTATTAAATCCACGGGGGCCCCTAAGTGTTAAAAAGTTTTGTCCCTCGCAGTAGGTATTGCCTGTTATAGGGCTGGTACACTGTTCATTTATATCAAAATAGGCGTAACCAAAATGCCCGCCCCTGGTACAGTCGTTTGTGGTAAAAGTTAAGCGGATAGTCTTACCCGCATAGCCCAAAAGGTTGATGGTGGTAGCCGACCAATCTTTATAATATATAGAAGTTACATTCGGGTTGCCGTTTAGCCCGGTGGTTGTAATTTCTATATCAGAAAGCTTAAAATTTTCATTTCTGGCAATGAAATCAAACGTAGGACAATCTAATTCTCTGCTATCTGTTACATTATACGCTTTAACAGTAAACCTCGGCTGTTCTGAGTCGCTATGATCTGAAGGATTCTGTAATACAACCGCGTAGTTCAAAATTAACCCGTATTGACCCGATGGTGGGACTGTAAACGTGTAGCTAAGCTGATCAATTTTTCCCTGGATTTCATTATCTCCTAACCGGACTGCATACTTGCTACCGTTGGGACTAACAGTAGGGAAATGCCCATATGGGTCAAGTGCTTCGTCACTGGCCTTCATAATTACCTCCCGGGGGTAAACCGGTTGGCTGGCTTCAATTGGCACTGAAATAACCGTGGTACGTTGCCCGGCATAAGTTTCCCAGTTTTTAAACGTACCGTCTTCAAAACCAATATTTTCAGGGCACTGGGCATACACACCAGAGATGCTAAAAAAAATGATAAGTAGTTTAAATAGTCGGCGCATTATAAAAAAAGCAAATTGGTCATTTAATAATACTTACATACCCTCCCTTGGTTATTTTGGTGTGGTAATATTGGTCGGTACCCTCAAACAGCCAATAGTAGGTGCCGGCAGGCAATGATCGTCCGTTAAAATTTCCATCCCAGGGAGCTGCCTGCTTTTTGGTTTTAAATAAAAATTGTCCGGCGCGGTTATAAATGCTTAAGGTCCCAAAATCAACAAATCCTTTAATGGTTATATTAAACAGATCATTTATCCCATCATTATTCGGTGTAAATACCGTAGGGCCTGAAATGATATTTGGCGGCGGCGGGTTTATTACAGCGTTAATAGCAACAACCTTTTCGCAACCGTTTCTAGACACTGCTTTAACGTAATATTTGCCTGTGGTACTTATGTTTCTGAAATTATCGATCGCCTTGGTAAGCTTAGCATCAGAATAAAAAGAATAAGTATAATCAGGATTACGCGCGTATGCAGATGTAAGGTCCACCGTAGCGGGATATTGTACCGGCGCAGGATCTGTGGCAGTAATTACAACGGCATCATAAAACTTCAGCTCTATACTTAGGGTATTTGAACAGCCGTCCGCGTTCGCTCCCTTAATATAATAAATGCCAGGCTGTGATATTTTATCAGGATTGCGCAGGTATTCTTCGGTAACCGGATCTGTATAATATTCAAAAGGAAGCAATCCCGCCGAACTACCCTCGGTGATATTAGGTGCCGTTAAATTAAATGTTGTTCCCTCGCAAAAATAAAACACCGGCTGTTTTACCATAAAAGTAAATGCTGAAGGCGATTTGTTGATAATTGTATGCAATGTGTCCGAGCAGCCCAAGCCCGGCAATGCTTCAATCACCAGGCTATATTCTGTACCAACAGCCGGCGCAGGGCTTATTGTAAGTGTTTGAGTAGTGTCTAATAACGTGGTCATATCATTTTTTTTATACCACTTGTATTTGCTAAACCCTCTGGGCCCTTTTAGGGTAACAAAAGTCTGCCCTTCACAGTAAGTATTGCCTGTTATAGGGCGGTTACACTGTTCATTTATATCAAAATATGCATAACCAAAATGCCCTCCCCGGGTGCAATCATTTGTGGTGAAGACCAGGCGTATGGTTTTGCCGGCATAACCAAGAAGATTTATCGTTGTAGCGGACCAATCCTTATAATATATCGCCGTAATATCAGTGCCCCCTCCTGGTGTGGGGTTGGAGGTCACCACGTCAGAAGGTTTAAAGCCCTTTTCGCTATCTGCAGTAAAATCAAATCCGGGGCATTCTATCTCTTTATTATCCGTTACGTTAAATGCGGTAACAGTGAATCTGGGTTGTTCACTATTTGAGTGGTTTGGATTTTGCAACACAGCAGCATAATTCAATACTAAACCGTACTGGGATGCCTGCGGAACGGTAAATGTATAGATAAGCCTGTCAACTCTTCGGCCGGTGTCAGAATCCCCTATTTTAACAGCATATTTACTGCCATTAGGGCTAACAGTGGGAAAATGTCCATACGGATCTTCCATTGGCTTAGCGGCACTCATTATTCGAAGTCTGGAAAAAGGAGGCTGACTGACTTCGTTTACAGTAATTTCATGGGTACTGCGCGATATTTCACCTATAAAAATTTCCCAGTTTTTAAATGTCCCATCCTCAAAGCCGATATTTTCAGGGCACTGGGCGTAAACACCGGTGCCTGCAAACATCAATATCGTAAACAGAAATTTAAATAACCGGTTCATTTTTTGGGTAAGGTAAATTTAACCTTTTAGAAATGATTATTCCAAGAGCAAAAGTTGCAACTAATTATAACAAAAAAGGACCGGTAAACCGGTCCTTATCGCTTTTGCAGTATGTTATTATGGCCACACACCAAGGTTTTGGTAGGATATGGCAATTTTATTAATTACCGCAACCAAAGCCGCGGTGCGCAAAGTATCAATTTTAGGGTTGCTTTTGTATATCTCCCTTATTTCGTGGTAAGAGCGGATCATGGTATCTTCTAAACCGGAATTAACTAATTCAAGCTCAGACGCCCCTTTAACTATTGTTGCCCTTTGCAAGGGTGTAAGCGATAAGCCCGTAATCCCTTCAACCATATTAACCAGGTTAAGATTTGAGTTCTCTTCAAAGCGTCTATTTATACGACCAAACGCCACGTGCGAAAGGTTTTTAAGCCACTCAAAATATGACACCGTTACACCGCCCGCATTTGCATACAGATCGGGCACTATAATGCCGCCTTTTTTATAAAAGATAGCCTCGGCCTCAGGAGTAGTGGGGCCGTTTGCACCTTCAATAATGATCTTAGCTTTAATATTGGGTGCGTTGGTTTGTGTGATCTGGTTTTCTAACGCTGCAGGCACCAAAATATCACATTGCTGCTCCAGGCCTTCGCCCGAGTTGGTGAATTCCTTTTTTGCGCCAGTAAAGCCAAGTATTGACCCGGTTGCTTTACGATGTTGAAAAACAGCCTCAACATCCAATCCGTCTTCGTTATAAACCGCGCCTTCAAATTCGCATATTCCTACTATTAGGCCACCAAATTCTGATAAAAATTTGGCAGAGTAATAACCTACATTACCCAAACCCTGCACTATTATCTTTTTACCTTCAATACCAGGAGTAAGGCCCAACTTGGCCATGTCTTCGGCAACACTAACACATTCGCGTGTAGCAATAGCCACTCCGCGGCCCGTAGCTTCACGTCTGCCATGAATACCGTGCAATGCTATAGGCTTGCCGGTTACGCAGCCCATAGCGTCCAGTTGACCGGGATTCATGGTAGCGTAGGTATCAGCTATCCAGCCCATTTCACGCTCGCCTGAACCATAATCCGGTGCAGGAACGTCAATACTAGGGCCGATGAAGTTTTTCTTTATTAGCTCAACAGTATATCGGCGGGTAATATTCTCCAGCTCCTGAACTGTATAATTCTTTGGATTGATCTTTATGCCGCCTTTTGCTCCGCCAAACGGAACATTAACGATAGCACATTTATAGGTCATAAGCGCGGCGAGTGCCATTACTTCATCCTCATTAACCATTTCGCTGTAGCGTATACCACCTTTTGTTGGCGATTGGTGGTGAGAGTGCTCCACGCGCCATGCATCTATAACTTCAAAACCGTTTCCTCTGCGAATAGGAAAACGAAAACGGTAAACGCTGTTACACGATTTGATCTGGTCTAATAAACCCGCATTATGTTGTGTGAATTGCGCTGCATAGTCAAAGTTTTTACATACATCGGCAAAAAAGTGAGTATCGGTATCAGCGGCTGAAATTATTGTAGCCATAGTGTGTTAACAATTATATTTTTCTTAAAATAGAACGCAAATGTGGTACAATTTTTATCAATATTGCAACTATTTAAGCGGAACTATTTTTATACTATTATTAACAATGGTATGAAAACTATGTTTAAACAAACATAGATTATTTTAGGAGGGTTATTTTTCTTTTTCGATCTTTCTCAATCGCCTGTCTATACTGAAAAGATATACCGCTAAACCAGCAAATATGATAACTATGGTTGCTATAACTACATAAATTTTGCCCGAACTACGCATATCAAAAGCCATCTCTACTTCGGCGTTTTCCTGTGCAAAACAACTTGCATAGCTTAATAAAAGCAAGAATAATATTGAAAGTTTTCTCATTAATTTATTTCGTTATTTTTATATTCTATTAAACGGATGCGGTAGCGTAATGTAGCTATCCAAACGCCTATTAAACTCCACGCAATAAAAGCAGGGTACAATACTATACGCATGCTGTTATCCATGTCTAATTTGCCAAAGGCAGGATTGCCACCATTACCCGGATGTAATGAATCAGTTAGCCTTGGCAGCACCATTATCAGCACTATCATTATAGGGAAAGCGAATATGTTATATATCGCTGATATCTTGGCTCGCTTTTGCTCTTCGTCCATTGAGCTACGCAGTACTGAATAAGCACAATATAATAAAAACGCAATAGCAGCACTATTTTCCTTAGGATCATTACTCCATGCTTCGCCCCAGGTATATTTGGCCCACATCATCCCGCTTAATAAACCTAAAACAAAAAAAAAGATTCCGGTGTTGACGCTCTCAACCGCAATCAGGTCATATTCCTCTTTTCCTGTTGCCAGGTATCTGATGCTATATATAACTGAAATGGTAAATACAGTAAACATCGCAATCCACATTGGAATGTGGAAATAAGAATTCCTTATAGCTTCGTGCATTATAGGCAAAGCAGGCACTTTAAATAGAAAACCAGCTATTAACGTGTAAAATATTATTACAACGGCAAGTATTTTCCACCAGGTTTGATAAATAAACTTCATATTGATTAGTCGTGACAAATGTAATAATTATTTGATGTGCCGATTGTAAATTGTTTGCCTCAATTTAACGGTGCGGATGGGGTATAATCAACCGGTAATAATTCTGAAAGCCGAGGTTTTGACCATGCGCCTTCAAACAATGGGCTCTCTCCTACCACAATTCCGTTGCTGTCAAATAATGCATACGGCGGATCATTAAACAACGTTAATACACTAACTTCATAATTAGGCATATCAAGGGGTCGGTAAATATCCTTAAACGCTTCAGTCTCTTCTCGCTTTTTATAGATCACGTATAAATATTCAGGAAAGGTGATAGCATACAGGCCCGGTTGAGGGCCGTTTCGCAATAGCTCAAGACTAAACCACGGGATAGATGCAATTTTTTGATGGATGTATTTAGGACTATTGTAAAAATTTAAATAATACTGAAACGAGTCGCGCATCACACCGTTAAATTGCTGCATCTTTTTGAGAATGACAGCTGCCGGGGGACGAGTAGGGTCTTGCTCGCGGCTTAACTTTCTCATTTCAAAACCTTCCTGGTTCAATTTATTCTGATATAACGATCTAAAAAAGTGCATAGCCGAACCATAATAAGCACTGTCTCGCTTAGCTTGCCATTTCTTTTTTTGAGACGCGCTGCCCGGCAATTCTTCGAAAAGACGTTTTCCTTCGTAGGAAAGTCTTCCTTCTATTTTGTCAGAGCTAAAGGCGTTCAATAAAAATTTAACTCTGTAGCCCAAGGCTTTATTTTCTACAACTAAAAACTCATCGCTGCTTGCCGTAAGAATTTGCTTTGACTTTCGGTAGCTAAAATCCAACACCTTCGGATTTTTCACCACGCATTGCTTAGCGTTAGCATCAGTGCCAATAAAGTCTTTTTTAAACATTTCGTAATTACGGTTCCAATCTGCACGACTGCTGCTTGATATGGTTACCTCCCGCAACATTATCGCCCGCGGCTCAACAGTTATGGTCAAATCGGCAATGTCGGCATTCACCATAATAATTTTGTTGTATTCGGCAAAGCCAACAGCTGTTACTACAAGCGTGTATTGCCCGGGTCTTAAACGGTTTAAGATAAATGTACCATCAGAAGAGGATGTAGTTCCGAAAGACGAGTTGCTTAAAAAAACACTCGCACCGGCTACAGCACGGTTTCCTTCCTTATTGATTACTTTACCACTGATAGTAAAGCCCTGCGCATGCAAAATTGCAGGCAATATCAATAACAGAAATAAAAATCGTCTAAAAAGCATTGGTTAAATCAGCGGAGAAAAATAATCCTAAAAATAGGCAATTACAAACTGCAATATAAAATTTGAGCTTAGTCGCGCCACAGATATGGAAACAAAAGTAAAGCAGTAGTAATAACAATAGCGTTTATTGCGGCTAAAACGCCAATATCACCGTAACTAAGGCTACGGTCTATTCCATCCATTGCGCGTTTGCTTAAGCGTATCAATATCAAAATTACCGGAATAATTACCGGAAAGCTTAAAATAGCCATGAGGGTACCGTTATTACCCGCTTTGGATGCTATTGCCGATATCATGGTAAACACCGTTGAAAAACTAATGCTACCTAACACTACCGATGTGAAATAAAATAACGGATCACCTATTGTGTTTTCAAAAAACAACAGGTAAACCAACAGGGCAAGCGTGCTAAGCAAGGTCATCAACGCCGTATTGTATAAGGTTTTTGATAAGATTATAGCCTGCGGACTTGCTATTGAATAATAATACAATAAGCGCCCACGGCTTTCCTGCATAAAACTTTTGGCTATAGCATTAACCGAGGCAAAAAGGATAATTATCCAGAATAAAACATTCCATACTACCTTGTAGCCACTACTACCGGCAAAACCGGGTGTAAGGTTAAATGAGATGAAACAAATAAATACAGTTGAAACTACATATAATAAAACGCCATTAAAGGCATATTTAGAACGCCACTCCAGTAATATTTCTTTTTTAAGAAGGTACCAGGTTTGGTCAACAAGTTTCATGTACCAAATGTAAGCGATTAGTTGATTGAATTTGCCGGTGAATAGCTAATAATGTTCTTCAGGAATCAATTTTCTGATAAATATTTTCTTTGGGATTGATCACTTTAAATCTTTTTCTCAAAGGCTCAGATCGTATTGTTTCTTTGGTACCCAGGCATAAAAAACCGGACGGCATCAGGCTGTTATAAAAAAGCTCAAGTACACGCTCTTGCAATGCATTTTCAAAGTAGATAAAAACATTGCGGCAACTAATTAATTGAAACTGGTTGAACACACCATCTGACACCAGGTTATGGACAGAAAACAGCGTATTTTGTTGCAACTCGTTATGAATTGTAGCGGTGTGATCCAAAACAGTAAAATGGTCTGTTATCGATCCGCTTAAACCGGCCATCCGGTAGTTTTCAGCATAACTTTTTACTTTACGGAGGCTATAGATACCCTCACGTGCTTCGTTAAGCATTTCTGTATTTATATCCGTTCCGCATATAAATGATTTCTTTTTCAACCCGGCTTCGTTAAGCAATATCGCCAATGAGTAGGCCTCCTCACCTGAGGAACATCCTGCGCACCAGATTTTAAAATACTGATGAGATGACAGGTAAGGTATTACTTGATTATTAAGTGCCTGATAAAAGGTCGGGTCGCGGAACATTTCGGTTACATTGACCGTTATCTCCTCTAAAAAATGCTGAAAAAAACCCGGCTTGTTACTTAATTGTTGCTTTAAATCATGGAAAGGCAGTTTTTTCAACTGCATTATGCGGATAATACGCCGGCGTAATGATGCTTTTGAATAGTTGCTGAAATCAAAATTATAAAGCACTTTAACCAAGCCAATCAATTCCGTAATTTCCTGATTAGTTATTTCGCCCGGCGCATGCATATTATTTTACAAAACAGCCTTATTGCTTTTTGATAATTGCTTGCTTGAAAAAGCACCAATTAAGGCAAGAGCAGCTCCGGCGAATAATAAATACCAACCCCATTGAAATTTTATTTGCCTTGCCAAAAAGCCGGATATTGATTTGAACGGAATGAAGCTAAAACTTGCATTTACTTTTAAATACGCGGCTAAAAACAAAAGCACTACCAGACCTAAAGACAGCCAGGCCGAAAATTTGACCAATTGAATACGATTTAAAAAAGCGCCTAACATACCTACCAGGGCAACAAGTAATATTACCATGCCGTAAGGCTGGCTTAGTTTAAAAAGGTTCATGTTAAACAAACCAAACGGGCGCAATAAAGGGCAATACGTACCCGTCATCAGCAATACAAAGCCTAAAAATGATACAAACGAACTTATCCGCATTTCGAATTTGATTATCTGGTTATCTCCATTTTATCGGCGAAGTGGGCGCAGTAGTCGCGCAGGTCTTCTACTATGTTTTTTTCGCCGGTTGCACGCAAAAAGGTATCGCCCATGGTTTGCAGGGTTTCATAAAAGAAACGCTTCATTTCATCAACAGGCATATCTTTTGTCCAAAGGTCAATGCGTAGGGTATTTTTATAATGGTGATCCCACAGCGAAAGCATAAATGAGTTTACAGGAAGAGCTTCCTTGTTTGCAGAATCGGTCGACTCCCACATTATACGTTCAGGCACGTTATTATCATCCAATTCTACAATGAGCTTTATTTCGGCAGTTTTCATTTAAAAGGTTCTATTTAACAAGTAAAAAAATAACAAGGGCCAAAGTTATAAAGCTTAGCTCTATTACCCACAGCTTTTTGGTTTCAGAAAAGAAATTTCGGAAGATTATGTCTAGAAATGACACTACAAAAGCAAACAGTAAAAATATAAGACTTATAGCGCCAGACATGTGGGTGAAAGCCATGCCTGTTATACTTGCACCGTTTATCCATATATATACCGCCAATATTATAAAAAAGGCTGTAGCAAAGTTTAAGGGGGTAATTTTTATCTTCATTTAAACTATGTGCTGTTTAATATCTCTTTTTAGGTTTCGATCTTTTTGGCTGACCCACGCTGCCAACCCGCTTAGCTTTTTCAGTATCAAATTTTTTGCGCTGATTAAGGGTCTTTTTCTCGTGGAATGCCCCTTTAAAGTCAGGATCTTCCTTGCGTTTTTGCAGGTCTATTTCCTTCGCCTGATCCTGTCTTTCCTCGTAAGGGGTTTCCTCTATAAAAACATCAGCAGGTATCTTATGAACAGGTATAGTTTGACGGATCAATTTCTGGATCTTACCTAAATAATACTCCTCTGCCGGGTTACAAAATGTAATGGCCACCCCGCTTTGCAGCGCACGGCCCGTACGACCTATACGGTGCACATAATCTTCAATCACCACAGGCACATCAAAATTAATAACGTGGCTTACATCGCTTACATCAATACCGCGCGAGGCTACATCAGTAGCTACCAATATCTTTACCTCATCATTTTTAAAGGCGTTCATGGCGTTGATGCGGGTGTTTTGGCCTTTATTGGCATGTAGTACTTTTACCTGGCCCTCGCCAAATTTACGCGATAGAAATTTGTATACATCCTCGGCAGCGACACGCGTTTTACAAAAAACCATCAGTTTGGTAATATCACCCTCTTCATCTAATAGCTTCTTCAGCATGTTTATCTTGGTGCGCATATTAGGCACATGATACAGCTTCTGTTCTACAGTTTGGGCGGGCGTAGCTTGGGGCGTAGCCTCAATAACCGTTGGAAACTCCAAAAAATTGGCGGATAGCTGGTGTATTTTCTCTGACATGGTAGCCGAGAATAACAGGTTTTGGCGCTTACGCGGAACAACTTCCAGTATGCGGTTTATCTGTGGCATAAAGCCCATGTCCATCATTTTATCGGCCTCGTCCAATACCAGCACCTGTAACGTTTTGGTAACAATGTGGCCGGCCAAATAGATATCCATGTAGCGGCCGGGAGTGGCCACAATAATATCAACCCCTTTATTAATATTTTCTATCTGCGTTTTAGGGCCCAGACCGCCATATACAGTAACTACGCGCAGGTCGGTATACTTCGAATAAGTTCTTACATTTTCCTCTATCTGCATGGCCAGCTCGCGCGTTGGCGCCAGTATCAGCGCACGGGCATGGTCGCCTTGCGCATATTTAAGGCGCATAATTATCGGCAGCACGTAAGCAGCGGTTTTACCGGTGCCTGTTTGCGCTATACCCATAACATCCTGACCGTTCAAAATAGGCGGCATGGCCTTTTGCTGTATGGGTGTGGGTTCTGTGTAGCCGGCGTCGGCAATGGCATTTAATGTTTGCCGGTTAAAATTAAAATCCTCAAAAGTAGCTGCCATTTGGCAAAGATAGGTTTTTTGTTGAGGCGAGAGGTAAAAGTAAAAGGCAATGGTTTTTTCGGCGCAAAGGGGTGGCTCAGAGCTGGGGTGAGCCACCGTGAGCCCTGTGAGCCACCGTGAGCCCTGTGAGCCGCCGTGAGCCCCTGTGAGCCACCCCCACAAATAATGTTACCCAGGCTTTTCACCTTTCAACCTCATAAACTATATTTGCTGTATGTCCACCATCCTCATCAAATCAGCTACCATAGTTAACGAAGGCAAACAGTTTAATGCTGATGTTTTTATAAAAGACGGTTTTATTGAACGGATAGATAACCAAATTGATGTAACGGCCGATAAAACCATTAATGCTGAAGGACTGTATCTCTTCCCGGGAGCTATTGATGACCAGGTGCATTTCCGTGAACCTGGACTTACTCATAAAGCTGAAATATATACAGAATCTCGGGCGGCTGTAGCGGGTGGTATTACCTCGTTTATGGAGATGCCTAACACCGTGCCGAATACCCTTACCCAGCAATTATTGCAAGATAAATATGACATCGCCGCACAGCGCTCCTTAGCCAACTACTCATTTTTTATGGGGGCATCCAACGACAACCTGGATGAGGTTTTGCGTACCGATGCTCAAAATGTATGTGGTGTAAAGGTATTTATGGGTTCGTCGACAGGGAACATGCTGGTGGATAATCCGACAACTTTAGAAAACTTGTTTTCTAAATCGCCTATGCTGATAGCTACGCATTGCGAGGATGAGGCGACTATTAAAGAAAATCTCGCCCATTACAAGCAATTATTTGGCGATAATATCCCTGTTAGACTTCATCCTAAAATCCGAAGTGAAGAAGCTTGTTACCTGTCATCATCAATGGCGGTAGCATTGGCAAAAAAACATAATGCGAGGTTGCATATTTTGCATATATCAACAGAAAAAGAAACGCACCTGTTTGATAATACCACGCCGTTAAAAGATAAACGTATTACTGCCGAAGCTTGTGTGCACCATCTGTGGTTTAGCAGCGAGGATTATGAGACCAAAGGCAACCTGATAAAATGGAATCCGGCAGTAAAAACTGCTAAGGACCGGGAAGGAATTTTAAAAGCGGTGCTTGATGGCCGGATAGATGTAATTGCCACCGACCATGCACCGCACACCATTGAAGAAAAGGCACAATCTTACCTGCAGGCTCCGTCTGGCGGACCGTTAGTGCAGCACGCTATGCCTGCTATGCTGGAGCTTTATCATCACGGTAAAATAACGCTGGAACAAATTGCTGAGAAAATGGCGCATAACGTAGCGATATGCTTCCAGATAGCCAAACGGGGTTTTATACGCGAAGGTTATTACGCCGATCTGGCATTAGTCGATCTTAACAAACCATGGCAGGTAAACAAAGACAATATTTTATACAAATGCGGGTGGAGCCCGTTTGAAGGCTCAACTTTCCGGTCACAAATAACACATACCATTGTATCGGGTAAATTGGCCTGGAGCGATGGGAAATTTGCTACGGATGATGCGGGTATGAGGATGACGTTTGAGAGGTGATCTTTTACAGGCTGTCGTGGTGAGCCTGTCGAACCATAGCGCGTAAGGCCTTTACGCGCTGCTCTTCGACAAGCTCAGAGTGACACCCAAACGTTTGTTACTTAACTAAAGGCCCTTCAACCAACTCCTTCATTTTACCAAATACCAACTGCCAGTTTTGCTCTGAATGTTGTTTGGAAGCCTCATCTTTTATATTGTCCTGACCTAATTCCAGCGTGGTAATGCCGTTATGTTCGGTTAAAGTATAGCTAACATTCTGGTAGTTCTCCGGTTTATCCTCGGTACCGCTCATGCTGCTCCAGTAGCTGTATTTAACATACTTACCAGGATCAACTTCCAGTACTCTGCCCTTATCCTGATAGGTTTTACCTTCCCATTCGCCGCTCCAAATAATTGGACTACCTTCTTTCCAGTCGGTTTTAAGGTCGGTTCCAAAAAAATATTGTTTGATGATAACCGGGTTGGTCAACGCATCCCAAACTTCCGAAGCCGGGGCGTTTATGTCGATCTTGGTTTTTAAACTTACCTTTTCCATGATTTTTTTGCTTTTATAAACAACAGGCTTTATGTCTGTCTGTTTGCAAAAAAACGTTATGGAATTGACAGCCCTATGTCAGCAGCGTTACCGGGTTTTCAATTTTTCTTAAAATATCTTCGGCAATATTCCTGATCCTTTCTTTTAAGCTGTCAGGCTCAATAATCTCAGCATCATCGCCAAACATCATACACCAGCGGGCAAAACCCTCTAATGATGTTGTTAAAAAAGTCATCTCGACGATATCTCCCACAACCTTTTCGGATACAAAACCGCTATAATATTTCTGATGTTCCAGATGTGAATGAATGGATTTGTTTACGTTGATCACTACCCGCTCCATCTGCCTTTCGCGCGCGGTTTGCTTTATATAATCCTTTAAGGTGGGGTGTTCGCTGGTAAAATACTCGTCGGTAACTACCAGGTTTTTTATCCTGTCGATTCTAAAATCACGGTAAGCGTTACGCAACCTGCACCACGCTATTAAATGCCAATAGCCCGATAAAAAAAATATGCCTACCGGCTCCACATAGCGCTTGGTATGTTCCTGGCTATGCTGGGCAAAATAGTTAAGCGTGAGCAACTTTTTTTGCGATATGCTGTGCAGTATGGTTTGGATATGATCTGTAGGCGCAATATGTGCGCGGCTCATGCTTTTCAACACCTCTATCCTGTCGTCCATGCCTTCCAGCAGTTCCTTTTCCGTGTTTTTTAAGACCGCCCTTACTTTGTACATGGCAGAGCGATAGTTGCTGCTGGTGGAGGAATCTGTAAGCGTTTCCACAAACTTTTCGGCAGTTAAAAATGCGGTGGCTTCTTCACGGGTAAACATTACAGGTGGCAAACGGTAGCCATCCATAATAGAATAGCCGACACCGGCTTCGCCTATTAACGGTATGCCTGCTTCCTCAAGCGTTTTTACATCGCGATAAACGGTGCGTAAGCTAATGTTAAAGCGTTCGGCTATATCGGCTGCTTTTACCACCCTACGCGATTGTAGTTGTATCAATATGGCGGCTATACGATCGATGCGGTTCATTAACTGCCAATTTAAGAAATGTATGTGATATTAAAAGAAACTCACGGGCAGAATTAGCTCTATCCTGTTTTTTCCCACGCCGCCAAAAATATCATCATCCATTAAATAACTGTAGCGTACACCGAAGGTAAGCGGGTGCTGGTTAAACCATTTGGTATCAAAATACAACTCTGCCCCTGCCGTGCGGAAATTGGCATTAAACGGCTTTCCGTTGGTGTACACATCATTTGTGCGGGTATAATCAAAAAACAAATTGCCACGGATCCTCATAAAATATACGGTTTGTGCAACACCGCCATCCGGGTAAAACAAAGGGAGATGATAGTTTACACCAATTTTGTTCATCCGCCGCAGATTTTCGGCTGTGTAGCCCCGTGAGAACGGGAAGTTGTTAGAGAAATCTACCGCATTACTTTGTCCTTTTTCCTGATGAGCCACATTTACCATAAGATTATGGTTACGCATTACACCGGGCATGTAAAGTGTTCCGTTGGCAAGAAACTGGGTGGCACTTAAGTTGGTTATGGCATGCTTGTAACTTAAATTGATACTTTGGCCAAAACGCGGGTAAATATGCTGCCTGGCTTGTTGTATGTGGTTACTAAAGGTTATTGAATGACTGAGATAGGTATAATTACGATCGCGGAAACGCGAGCGGAATGCATCCTGAAAAGTATTGCTGGTATAATACGCATCACTACCCATACTTAGCGATGTAATTTGTGTGCCGTTGCTAAAATTTAAGGGCACCCGCAACCCAACGTAAACATCCTTTTCGTCAAAGTAAATGCGCTCGCCATTAAAAAGACTTCGCCTGTCAATGGTATAGTTAACACCTCCCCTGATATATGGGAATAGGCCTCCGTACACAGCATCAAAACCGAATTGCTTATAGCCCTCGTCACGGTTATAATTGAAAGATAACTGCGACTGAAAAGTATTCAACACATTCTCGCCAACCAGCGCCAGGCTGTAGTTGGGGTCGCTAAAGTCGGGTATCAAACTATGAAAGTTAAATAAACCGTGCGCCTTACTGTATTTGGTAACGGTGAGTGGCTGTATTGATGGGTCACCTAAAATATTGGCAGCGGTATCTTTTTGAAGTCCGCTTATGTTAAAATTGGAAAGCTTTTGACTAACCGGTCGTGGCGCGTTTCTCCATTTTGCAGCGTTGTTGTCAACCTGGCTTACCTTGTAACCATAAGCCGTAAACTCAACCCATGCTATTTTACCGCCCGATAGGGCCGGCTGATATTGATTAAGGCCTGCGGCATCAGTATTAAATTCCAGCAGTTTTTCCGTTACTGGGTCAAAAGAATATAGCCGGTCGTTTTTACCCGATGTCGCAGAAAAATAGACAAGATTGTCTTTTACAGTAATAAAACCAATTGGGCTATAACCAAACGGCAACAGGTATTTAACCGCACCGGTTTTTATCGCAATAAATGCGAGGGACATTTCGCCTTTCGGCGTTCGTACTGCAGTTACCAGCGTTTCGTTATTATAAAATTTAGGATAGGTATATAGCAGATTTCCGGCCTTGGGTATTTGACTAACAACTTTACCCGTTGCGCCATCCAAAATATGCAGCCAACTTTGGCCGGCAACTGTCTTTACGGCAACTATCAGCGTACCATCGGCATTAAAAGCCGGAGCAAAGTATTTGGTTGATTGGGTGAGTCGCTTTTCCTTACCGGTGTTTACATCTAAAATCCGCAGTTCGCTATAGTCACGATAGGTCCAGCGCAAGTCAGGGCGGTAAGCGGCATAAACAACTTTGCCATTTCGGTAATCAAAGTAATTATCCAATGAACGCGACCTGGTGCTTATTTTACTTTCAGTGCCATTCTTGTTGAGCGTAAACTGTGGCAGTTTATTGTAGGCTGATGTGACATAAATAAGCGTATTGTCATCTACATAAGCAGGGTATTCATTGCTGATTACTGAATTATTGGAGGGTTGAATTGTTGGTTTATATGGATATTGTTGTTTAAAATAACGCAGGCCATCAGCACTAAACTGTTCAAAGCGCTTGCCTGTATATTTTTTTATCGCCTTTTGCATTGGATAAAACAGCCTCTTAAACGATGCGGCATCATGAGTAATATTGCGCCATACCTCATTACCATATTTTTCGCGGCCATAAGCCGTTAGCATGTATCCCATGGGATACCAATCCGGTATGTAATCTTTATAAGATCCATTGCGCAGTTTCATCCAGCTATAATTTTTGTCTGCTGCCCATAGCGCGCGGTAACCATTATAAAAATAAGGCAGCCTGCCTCTGCCCTGTTTGCTTACCAGTGTTTCGTTATAAACAGCATCGCCCTCAAAAAACCAGTCGGGTATAGCCAGGCTATTAGCAACGGCTTGTCCGCCCTGGCCGAAAATGGTTGATAACGCCCTTGATAAGCCCACATTAAAATTATTGTATTGCTGCACATGGCGGTACTCGTGTATAGCCAATTGATCGGCCCAAGGCAGGCTGCCCAGTTCAAAACTATTTTGATCGGGTGTTAAATAGAATTCGCTTCTGAAAGGTGCCAGGCCGACGTATGCGTTAGGAATAGTCGTTTTATCCTGCAGAACTATGCTGATCTTTTTTTGCGTGTTGCCTATGGTTGGTTGAACGGGCTGGTTAACTCGTTGGATAACTCCGGCGACATTGAACGCCACCGAATCCAGCCCTTGCGGAAAGATAACCTTTACAGCAGGGGTATTTACCTGCTTCCACTTAACCGATGGAGGGTTACCTCCGAACTGCTGCGCAATTGCCGTTGTAGTAGCCGCAACAAGCAGCGAAAGGGCTAGAATATATCTGACGGACGAATTAGCGCTCATATTGGTTATGCCATGCAATTTATACCTTTTGATGCAATTCACAATATCATGACACAGCATAGGGCAAAACTATATACCTTTGCCCCTTGTTAACGTAACACCATGGCTAAAGTTTCTATCAACCTGGCAACAGGCTCTATACAAAAAGAAGAAATTATTGTAGGTATTGATTTGGGTACTACCAACTCTTTGGTGGCCTTCATTAATCCCGACAAAAACCCACAGGTGATAAATGATACGGGTAAGGGTGTTTTGGTACCATCTATAGTACACTTTGGCCAGGCGGGTGATATTACTGTTGGCAGCGAAGCCAAAAACTACCTGATAACCGACCCGCAGAATACCATTTTTTCTGTTAAAAGATTACTGGGCCGCTCCTTTAAAGATGTGGCCAATTACAAAGACTTTTTCTCGTACAAAGTTATTGACGACGACAGCGAGAGCCTGGTTAAAATTAACGTAGGTGATAAGTTCTATACCCCTATTGAACTATCCTCACTGATATTAAAAGAATTGAAAGCCCGTGCCGAGCATGCGCTTAAAACCCCGGTTAACCGTGCGGTTATAACCGTGCCCGCTTATTTTAATGATTCGCAGCGGCAGGCTACGCGCGATGCAGGTAAACTGGCGGGATTGGACGTTTTACGTATAGTGAATGAACCTACAGCCGCAAGTTTAGCTTATGGCATAGGTTTAAACCCTGATGAGACTAAAACTATTGCGGTGTATGATCTGGGGGGTGGAACGTTTGATGTGTCCATATTGCAGATACAGAATGGCATTTTCGAGGTACTGTCAACCAATGGCGATACCTTTTTGGGTGGTGATGACTTTGACCGCGCTATTGTTGATTACTGGATTGAGCAAAATCAATTGAATACTGCCGAGGTAAGCGCAAACAGGGAACTTGCGCAGGAGCTTCGGCTTAAGGCAGAAGAGGCTAAGAAAGCCCTTTCGCATCAGAGCATTTTCAATGAGAAGATTGGCGAGATCTGGTGCATGCTTGATAAGGTGACTTTTGAGCAATTGATATTACCGAAGGTCCAACAAACCATTAAAGCCTGCGAGAACGCGCTGAGGGATGCTAAACTGGATGTAAAGCAGATTGATGAGGTAGTAATGGTAGGCGGATCAACCCGTACGGGGTTGGTTAAAAAGATGGTGTCTAACTTCTTTGGACGCCCGGTGCATGATGATGTTAACCCTGATGAAGTGGTTGCCTTAGGCGCTGCCATCCAGGCGGATATTCTGGCGGGTAACCGCAGGGACATTTTATTGTTGGATGTTACCCCGCTATCCTTAGGTATTGAAACCATGGGTGGCTTGATGGATGTCATCATCCCACGCAACAGCAAGGTACCTACTAAAGCAGGCAGGCAATACACCACATCAAAAGATGGGCAGGTGAACATGAAAATTGCTGTTTACCAAGGCGAGCGCGACCTGATAAGCGAAAACCGTAAACTGGCCGAGTTTGAGCTAAAAGGCATCCCGGCTATGCCGGCTGGTTTCCCTAAAGTGGATATTAACTTTTTGCTGAATGCTGATGGCATTTTAAAGATACAGGCTATTGAACTACGCTCTGGTGTTAAACAGGAGGTTGAAGTTAAGCCCACATACGGCATTACCGACGACCAGGTGGAGCAAATGCTGATGGACAGCATTACCCACGCTAAAGACGATGTGGCGCAACGCATGGTTATTGAGGCCCGTACAGAGGGCGAGCAAATGATCTACACGGTTGAGCGCTTTTTGCAGAAGAACGGCCAGCATGTTACCATAGAAGAAGCTGTAGAAACCAATAAACTGCTTGATGCCCTTAAAACCGAACTAACAGCCGGCGACAAAGACCGTATCCACAAAGCTATTGATGCCCTGAACGAGTATACCCGCCCCTTTGCCGAGCGCCTGATGGACACCGCGATAAGCCATGCCATGAAGGGTAAAAAGGTAGAATAATCAGGTGATCCAAAAAATAGATGTTCCGTTGAAAAATGGATCACATTCTAATTGATTATCAGGTTTTTAACGTTTTTCATTGCACTGACTTTTACGTCAGTTAGATTACCTATAAAATTAGGTTAAAACATTGAATATCAATTAGTTGAAAAAGCATTAAATTAGGAGTTTTTTGGATCACTTTTGCAACACAAAAGCAACAATTTGGATCACCCTGTTTTAGAGCGATTGATGCTTCTCAAAAAAGCCTTATAAACAACAAAAGCCACCCAATTGGGTGGCTTTTGTTGTAAAATGTTATGATCTGTAAATCCTACAAATACTAGTCCTCATTAATAGCCTTTACGCCAGGTAATTCTTTACCTTCCATATACTCTAACAACGCGCCGCCGCCAGTTGATACGTAACTCACGTCGGCAGTCATGTTAAACTTAGATACCGCTGCTGCTGAGTCGCCGCCGCCTATCAGCGAGAATGCGCCTGCTTCGGTAGCTTTTACAACTGATTCGGCAATAGCTTTGGTTCCTATTAAAAACTTCTCCATCTCAAATACACCCATCGGGCCGTTCCAAAGGATAGTTTTTGACTCCTCGACTACCTTGCTGAATAACTTAACGGTTTCAGGGCCAATATCCAGTCCCATCCAGCCATCAGGAATTTCGCCTGTTTTGGCTACACCTGTATTGGCATTGTTGCTAAAATCATCAGCGGTAACGTTGTCAACCGGCAATAAAAGGTTTACACCTTTATCTTTTGCTTTCTGTATCAGGTCAAGCGCTAATTGCTGTTTATCCAGCTCCACCAATGATGTGCCGATATTACCGCCGTTAGCTTTGGCAAAAGTGTAAGCCATACCACCGCCAATAATCAGGTTATCCACCTTATCCAGCAAACGCTCTATCAGCAATATTTTATCAGATACTTTTGATCCGCCCATAATAGCGGTAAAAGGGCGGTCAGGGTCATTCAACACTTTTTCAGCATTTTTCAACTCCGCTCCCATTAAATAACCAAAGTATTTGGCGTTAGGGAAAAACTGGGCTATAACAGCTGTTGATGCATGTGCACGGTGAGCTGTACCAAAAGCATCGTTCACGTAAATATTGCCCAGGGCAGCTAATTTTTCAGCAAAATCAGCATCACCCTTTTCTTCCTCTTTATAAAAACGAAGATTCTCCAGCAACAACACTTCTCCACTTGCAAGCGCACCTGCTTTTGTTACTGCTTCTTCACCAATACAGTCGTTGGCAAATTCAACCTGCTGACCTAACAGATCGGAAAGATGTTTGATAACGTGCTTTAATGAATCTTTTTCGTTAGGGCCGGCTTTAGGTCTGCCTAAATGCGACATTAATATTACCGCGCCGCCATCCTTAAGAATTTTCTTGATGGTTGGGAGTGCTGCTGTTATCCGGTTATCGTCTGTTATAGTACCGTTCTCGTCAAGCGGAACGTTAAAATCAACACGTATAAGTGCTTTTTTACCTAAAAAGCTTATTTGATCTATAGTTTTCATACAAGTTTATGTTTGTTAGCTAAGCGGGGGCCAAAATCAGCATTTTAATTTTAATACCGTAATGCAAAGTGAAAATGATGCATTAAATCCATTTTGCCTATTTCCCGCATCCAGAAACCTCTATTGCTTTAATATATAGAAGTAATTAAACATTTCACCGTAAAGAATATCTACAAACAGTTCTGTGTATTTACCTTAAATAGATTTTAGGCAGCCGGCAAACTAAACCAAAATGCGCTGCCTTTGCCGACCTCGCTAGTTACACCGATATTGCCATGATGTGCTTTGATAATCTCAGAACAAATAAAAAGCCCCAAACCCAGGCCGGTGTACTGGCTACCGCTGTTATCTGCGCGATAGTAGCGATCAAATAAGAATCGCTGTTTTTCAGCAGGGATACCAGGTCCCTGATCAATAACGGATACTTTAACCATACCCTGCGTTTTTTCTAATACAATTTTGATTAGCTTAGATGCGGGCGCATATTTAACCGCGTTCGTAATAAAGTTAGTAAGGATCTGGTCAATCCGCACCGGGTCTGCATAAACTTCTGCGTGCAGATCGCCTTCAGTTTGCAAATTGTAAACACCTTCCGAGCGTATAAAATGACACGAATCGCGTATCATATCGGCAAGGATGATCATTTGCGGCTCAACATGCAGTTGTCCCTGGTTAACTTTACTGGCGTATAAAAGATCTTCCACCAGGATATTAACCTTATCAAGGCTTTTGTTGGCCAGTGCAATCATTGGCGACATCATTGCAGATGGGCTATCTTTCATTCGTTCAAGCAGCTGCAATGCTGCTTTTAAACTGGTTAAAGGTGTTCTAAGTTCGTGACTGGCAATACTGATGAAATCATCTTTCTGCTGCTGCAAAAGCCGGAGTTCTTCAATGTCGGTCGCTGTTCCTACCCAAAGCTGCAATACACCATGTGCATCTTTGATCGGCATAATCCTTAAGAGGTGCCAGCGGTAAAGGCCATCAGCCCGTTTAATCCGAAGCTGAAATTCATCGCCATCGCCATTTTCACGGATCATCTGAAACCACCCGGCACTTTTTTCTGCATCCTCAGGATGGATGGCCTTGGCCAAGCCGCTATCTTTCGTCTCATCAGGACTTAAGCCGGTATAATCATACCAGCGCTGATTATAGTATATAAATTTGCCATTGATGGTATTTGTCCAGGCCATTTGCGGTATGGTTTCCATCATGTTCCGAAAACGGTATTCGCTTTCACTCAAGGCTTTGGTTCGGTCAGCCACCCTGGATTCCAGATCCTGGTTTAATTGCAGCAGTTCATCGTTCGCTGTCCGTACTTTTTCTTCCTGTACGATCAGTGCATCCTTCTTGATTTGCAGGCTTTCATAAAGGTTGATCAATTCCACCGTGCGTTTTTCCCTTTCGATATTTTGAAGCACTAGCTCTTTGTTTGCTGCGATCAATTCAGCCGTCTGAACCTTTAGCTTTTCGTCGGTCACTATTTTTTGCCGCTTTTCTTCCGCATCTTTAAGGGCGCGGTCAATTTTTACCGGCAAGGTAAAAAGCCTTCCTTTGGCTGCATAATCCGTTACGCCTTCTTTAATTAACTCTACCGCGTTTTCCTCCCCGATAACCCCGGATACAATAATGAATGGGATGAGCGGGTACCTGCTTTGTTTGATTCGAAATGCGGTCACCGCGTCAAAGGCAGGGAGCGAATAATCCGAAAGAATAAGGTCTGGGGTGTACTCCTGTAAAGCCTGCTCAAAAGTTAGCCTGGTCTGTACAACTTTAGCAATAAACGTTAACCCCGATTTTTTTAATTCACGGCACAGCAAGTCGGCATCACTTTTATTATCTTCCAGGATAAGGATCTTCGTTTCGGCTATCATGTATATCGTTTGTTCAAAAGATATTCTGCCTGCTGATTAGTGAGCCGGCTGGCTAACGATCATCCAGTAGATGCCAATTTCCTTAACTGCCTTAAAAAAGTTATCACTATCTACCGGCTTAACAATATAGCTATTGGCGCCCAATGCAAAGCAACGCTCAATATCCGGGCCTTCGTTTGAAGAGGTCAGCATCACTACAGGTATAGACTTGACCAAGGGGTCGGATTTGATCTTTTCCAGCACTTCAATCCCGGATACCTTTGGCATTTTGACATCGAGTAAAATTAACTTAGGAAACTCTTTTGGATTACGATCAACGTATTTTCCGCGACAATAAATAAAATCAAGCGCTTCGGCCCCGTTGACCACATGGTGTAATTTGTTGGAGAAACCACTTTTGGTCAGCGCGCGTATTGTGAGCAAGGCATCATCCTTGCTGTCTTCGGCAAATAATATTTCAACGTTTTCGTAATTCATCAGGTTAAATGGTTTTTGGTAAACTAAAATAGAAAGTGGTGGCTTCCTCCAATATTGATTCGGCCCACACCAGGCCCTGATGCCGTTGCACCACTTTTTGTACGATAGCCAAGCCTATGCCTGTACCCTCAAACTCTTCCTGGGAATGCAAGCGCTGAAAAACCCCGAAAAGTTTATCATAGTATTGCATATCGAAGCCCGCTCCATAGTCTTTTACATAATAAACGATATACTGATCCTTTTCAAATGCACCTATCTCAATGATGATCTCCTTTTTGTAACCGGAATATTTGATGGCATTGGAGATGAGGTTGATCCATACCTGTTTGATCAAAGAACGATCTCCGTTTGCCGGGAGCAGAGGCGCTATCTTGAAGATGGGCACGATATCCGAAGCCGCATCTGTCAGTTCATCTTTAACCGACCGTACCAGGTCATCCATATCGATTTCTGAAACGGTCACCTGCTTTCGCCCCAATTTGGAAAAGGCCAGCAGGTCATCGATCAGCGTCCCCATTTTCTTGGAATTTTCAATAATTGATTCCAGGACTTCAATTCCTTGTTCATCCAACTTTTCTTCGTAATCCTCTTTCAATATCTTGGTATAACCGTTGATGGCACGAATGGGTGCGCGGAGATCATGTGATACCGAGTAAGAAAATGCCTCCAGGTCTTTGTTTACGGATTCCAGTTGAGCGGTGCGGTCCACAACCTTTTGCTCCAGTTCTTCATTGAATTTCCGAATATCCTCCTGCGCCTTTTTTAGCTCAGCATTCGCCATGAGTAATTCTTCGGCCCGTTTTTCCTTTTCCTTATTTTGGAAAGCCAGTTCTTTGTTGGCGACCACCAGTTCAGCTGCCCGCTTTTCTTTTTCTTCGTTTTGAAAAGCCAGCTCTTTATTGGCAATGATCAACTCGGCCGCCCAATCCTCTTTCACATTTGCTGAAATATGGATAGCCGAATTGTTTTCATTATTTCTGTGCGGAAACGTAAGTTTTGATGCAGCAGCTGCAGAGGGGTCCTTTTCGTTTTGTTTCATGATCTACATCATTGTGATAGAGCCGGTTTACAGGTGCTTTTTTCAGATGTTTTATAAAGTTAACATAATAAAAATGTAATCAGCCGGAATACTGTTTATTACTATTAATTTACCAAATCGTTCCCTTTAAGGCCTAAAGTTCACAAAACAAAATCCCTGTGCTTTTCATTCCTCTAATAGCAATGAAACAATTACCAAAAAACACAGAACTTACGGGGCAGCTAAAATGGCTTGCCTTCTGAAATATTAAATTTCTGCTGCGTTTCGCTCATGTTATAGCATTCCGAGATCGGCTATGACAACAATCCTACAGTCCCTTTAAATTTGTTAAATCAGCGTACATAACATAGTGCGGCCCTATGCCCGGCACATCAAATTGTGGCGACACTATTTTAAGCCCCAGCCGCTCATAGAATTTAACGGCAACCTGGCGGGCGTTGCACCAAACATAGTCAACACTACGGGCGCGGAGATATTGCTTGGCGAATTTAACAAGCTCATTGCCTACTCCCTTCCCCCTGTAGCCATCTGCCGTAGCCATTCCGCGAAGCTGATAGCCCACCCCGGCATAATCGCCATAATTTTGCGGATGAAAAGACGCGGCACATATCAGCTTGTCGTCGGCAAAATAACCTAAGTGAAAATTACCGGGTAAATTATCCGACGGGAAACGGCACTCGTCAGGTTGTAGCTTTCCATCGCGTAAAACAACGTTCCGTAGCGGCAACGCCTCTTCAACTGTTATAAACTTGATCATGATTTAAGCTGATGTATTTTTTCAACCAGGTCGGCCAGGCGGCTGCTATAGCCACTTTCATTATCATACCAACCCACCACTTTAACCAGGTCGCCAACTATTGACGTAAGCAGGGCATCAAACACACAACTGTGGGGGTTATTTAACACATCTGCCGACACGATAGGGTCTTCGGTGTATTCGAGGATACCTTTTAAACTGCCTTCGGCAGCGGCCTTAAATGCCGCATTTATTTGGCTTACGGTAGGTTTTGTTTTAAGCAGGCAGGTAAAATCTGTAAGCGACCCGTTTAACACAGGTACCCGTATTCCTGCCCCGCCAAGCCGGCCCTCTAAATGCGGAAATATGGCGGTAATAGCTTTGGCCGCGCCGGTAGTAGTTGGGATGATAGATGCGGAAGCTGCCCTTGCACGGCGAAGATCTTTATGCGGAGCATCGTGCAGGCTTTGGTCGCCCGTCATAGAGTGCACTGTTGTAATATAACCATCTACAATGCCCCAATGCTCGTCTAATACCTTTACCATGGCTGCTACGTTGTTTGTAGTGCACGATGCATTAGACAGGATGGGCGAACGCAGATCAACAGCGTTTTCATTAACGCCTAATACTACCGTCGGGATACCTTTATCAGAGGGAGGAGCTGAAAGTATAACCTGCCCCGCGCCCGCTGTTAAATGCTTCTGAGCGCCTGCCTTTGAAGTAAATTTACCGGTTGATTCTATAACCACATCAACCTGCAACTGCCTCCAGGGTAAAGCTTCCGGGTTGCTCTGGGCAAGTATTTTTATTTTCTGATCGTCAACATAAAGATGGTCATCATCAAAGGTTACAACGCCTTTAAACCCGCCGTGTACAGAATCATATTTAAAAAGATGCGCAAGTGTAGCGGTATCGGTCAGGTCATTAATTGCCACAACCTCAATACCGGGTTTTGTTAAAATACTGCGTAAAAAAATACGGCCTATTCTGCCAAATCCATTAATAGCTATCTTCATTCTGAGGCGTTTAGTAAGGCCGCAAAATTACCAAAAAGAAGGGTTACATTAACCCTTACCAATAAAAACAGACATTGAGATTAAACAAACAGATTGCGCAGTGCAGTACTCTCGCGCTCTTTTGAACGGATCAGGAAGGTTATCATCCAGTTGAACAACATGGAGATCAAAAATATCATTATGATAAGTGTGAAATTGCCCAGGTTGGTAAATAACATTGTTATTACTACCGATAATATATTAATTGTAGCCAATATTATTGTAGTTTGTAAATGTGTATAACCTAACTTTAACATACGGTGATGTATATGGTTACGATCGGCAGTAAAAGGAGGTACGCCATTTACTATTCTTATAAAGAATATCCTTAAAGTATCAAATATTGGCCCTATCAATATGGCCACAGCTAAAGCCGGAGCAGAAAAGATAAGCGGAGAGCCGGCAGTTGAAAATTTATTACCCTCAATAAACTCAATAGCCATAATAACCGATATTAACCCGATAAACAACGACCCGGTATCACCCATAAAAATTTCAGCCTTATTTAAGTTAAAGCGTAAAAATCCGGCTATTGCCCCAATCATTATAATCGAAATAAGCGCTAAATGATATTGATGTGAATAGATAAACAATGCAGCGAACGAAACATGGGTAACAATACCCGTTACTCCGGCTAATCCGTTTATCCCATCAATAAGGTTAAAAGCATTAATTATCATTATTATTACCAATACAGATAATATACAGCTAATTGTGTAAGGCAGATCGTATATACCCAAAACGCCGTACATGCTGGTTAATCTTACATCGCCCCAAATAATTAAAATTAAAGCGGCAATTATTTGGATAACAAGTTTGGTGCTTGGATTTACGCCCGAAAGATCATCTTTAAGGCCCATTACAAAAAGGATAATGGCTGCAGTAAGAATATATCCTACCGGAAATTTATTATCAACTACAGAACAAATAAGAGCAGCCGTAGCAAAACTGATAAAAATGGCTACGCCCCCAAGACGAGGTATTCCGTGATCATGCTGTTTTCTGAAATGCCCGATATCATCATACAAATGCCGTGCGCGGGCTACATGTAATATGGATGGTATAACGGCCCAGGAAAAACCTATCGACAATAAGAATATCAGAGTGAAATAAAGTACTTGATTGTTGAGGAGGAGTTGCGCCATAGAATATTTTGTAAGTGTTTATGCCAGATAAAATTTTATTAACATTTTAACACGTATTTAAATTCGTTTTTAAAAATACTGCACTAACTTTCTTAATGGTTTAAATATTACACACACAAGGGGAAATAATACCCCATTTTTCCCCATCGCTTTCCAATCAAACTTCCACGCCTTAATCCGGCTGTTTAAAGTTTCGTTGCTTGCTCCTCCAATATTCATTTTAACCATAACCTTGTTTAAAAAATGAACACGCAACTTATTCAGGAACATGAACCGTAACATCAGCTCATAATCAGCTGCTGTTCCAAACCCGAGATCGTAATATCCTAATTGATTAAAAATCAGTCTATTGCAATAAAAAGTGGGATGCGGTGCCATCCATCCCCAGTTAAAAGAACTAACTTTATAGCTTCCTGATTGCCACCTACGTATTACCGTTCCATCGGGTTTTACGTATTCCAGGTTTCCATATAAAGCGTCAATTTCATTATTTGTAAATGCCTCAGCCACTTCACTTAACACCCTTGTATCGGCAAAACGATCGTCGGCATTTAATAGGCCAACTATATCACCGGTTGCAATTTTAATGCCCTTGTTCATCGCGTCGTATATCCCCTTGTCCGGCTCAGATACAGAATAGGCAATTCCGTGCCGATAACTGTTTATTATGCTGAGTGTGCCGTCGGTTGATTGACCATCAATCACTATATATTCCACATTGGCATAATCTTGGGATAAAACGGATTCTATACAGCGTTTTATGGTACTTTCCGCGTTGCGGGTAACCGTTATAAGAGAAATTTTGGGAGTCTGCACTTCTTAAAAAAATACGCTTAGTTATAGATGCAATTATGTAGTTTTGAATTTACCGTTAACACATGTTAAATATTAAGCAAAACCTTTTGTTACTTATCCGTTTGTCTTTCTTTGTTTGTGTTGCAACCGGGCTGCTCTTTTCATCATGCTCCTACAAACAAAATCAATTACTTTTTGAGCAATCAAACGTCATTCCTGACAGTATCTATAAAAAAATTCGTGCCAACGTTAGCAATTACCGTATTAAGCCGCAGGATATTTTACAGATAAGGAATGTACAGGAGAGCAAGAACCTTATAGACCTTACTGCCGGAAACGGCGTTGCAAGCACCCAGGCCACTGCTATGCAACAAGGAGAAACCTATGAGGTTGATGATGATGGCACCATTGCCCTAACGGGATTGGGGCGTATAAAAATAAGTGGGCTTACGCGTATAGAAGCAAGGAAATATATTGAAGACCTTTATAATAAAAAATATCTTAACGAAGCACTTTTTGATGTTAAGCTGATGAATTTGAAGGTAACTGTTTTTGGAGAGGTTAAAGCCCCCGGCAATTATTTACTGACAAAAGACAATACCAAATTGATTGATATATTGGGCGAAGCAGGTGGTTTAACCGATAGGGCCAATGAGCAAAACATACAAATTATTCGCGGCGAAGAACAAAAGCCGGACGTTACCATCGTTAATCTTAGAGAAATAAAAACGCTTTATAATAGCAAGACAATTTTGACAAATAACGATATTATATACGTGGCGCAAAATGTACCTGCAATACGGGCGCAAAAAGTCCAAAATCTCTCAACTATTGCGCAACCCGCCCTGCTGTTAATTAACACGGTATTGATAATATTTACTATTGCACGGCGATAATGGAAGATAGAGACAAGATACAGCAGAAACTACCTCACCAGGAGCTGGACTATTTTAAGATACTGAGGATATTAACAAGCCGGTGGTATTGGATAGCAGGATCAATAGCAGTTTTTCTGATAGCAGCATATGTTTATTTATGGTACACGCCAAAAACGTTTGCTACCGTTGCAACAATGAAGTTTGACGAAAAAAAATCGGAAATATCTGATCTGGTGAGTGTTATAAACAATAGTGATAAAGGGCCATCAAGGATACAGGGGGAATTGTTTGTACTACAGAGCAGTAACTTGTTAATTAAGGCGATAAAAGACATAGATTATCGCATAAGCTTTTACTTAGAGGGCCGCATTCGCACCAGGGAGCTATATCCCCATAAACCGCTAAACGTTACATTACTAAAGTTAGACAGTGCCGAATTTTATACCGGCCTTATCACTTTTAAAGCTGTTGATAAGAACTCTTTTACCATATCATACAACGAGGGCACCATAGTTAAACAACAAAAATGCCTTTATTACAACCCGGTAGTTATAGGTAAAACTATTTTTGCGATAGCCCCAACTGCCGAAATAAACCACACCTCTGTTTATCTTTTTAGATTTAATACTCCTGAAAGCTTTATAGGTAGAGTGCGGGGTGGTTTTCACGCCGGTGAAACTGCTAAAAACTCGAACATTATTACGTTCCAGCAAACAGACTCAAACGCTGATTTTGCTGCCGACATACTGAATGCTATTATGAAAGAGTATTTAAAGTATGATCGTGAACATAAAACGGAATCGGCGACACAAATGATCCTGTTTATTAACAATCAGCTGGATACTTTGAGAGGGCGTGTTAAAGGATCAGAAGGATCTATAGAAAACTTCAAGCAAAATTCAAAAATACTGGATGTTAACAGCGCATCAGCAATTGAACTTGCTAAAGTGTCTGAACTGGAGGCACAGCGGTCATTGCTAAGAATTCAGCTGATAGCCGTCAATCAGCTCAAACAGCAGGTTGAGCAGGAAAAAAATAACGTAACCATCAACTTTAATTTTGAAGGCAACATTGACCCCTTGCTGGTTGGTTTGGTAAGTAACCTAAACGGTTTAATTACCGAGAGGCAAAGCTTATTGAAAAAATACAACAATTCGGCGCCGCAAATACAAACCATCAATCAGCAAATATTACAGGTAAAAAATAATGCCTACCAGAACATAAACGGAACCGCCCTACGCATTCAAAAAAACATTGAATATATTGACAACCAGCTTTCTGGCATAAATCAACGTATTGATAAGCTACCGGTGGCAGAAAGAAATTTGGTTAGTCTTAAGCGCGATTTTGAGATCAACGAGAAAGTGTATTCATTTTTATCAGAGAAAAAATTAGAAGCACAGATAAGTCGCTCAGCTATACTGCCGGGTGCCAGTATAATTGAACCCGCGCAACCTAACTATGCTCCGATTTCGCCCAACGAAAATGGTGTAAAAAAAGAAGCGGTTATTTACGGGCTCCTTTTGGGTTTAGGTACAATTATCCTGATCAGGATCTTAAATCCTTATATCTATGACAAGGAAACCATAGAAAGCCTTACAACAATACCAATAATTGGAGTTATCAGGAAGTATCCGAATCAATTGGATGAGGAAGGATCAAAAATACTGGTGCTCAACAAACCTAAGTCCATTTTTGCTGAGTCTGTACGCTCTGTGCGTACTAATCTTAATTTTTTAGCCGCCGAAAAGAAAAGCAAGGTTATTTGCGTAACCTCAGAAATTGCAGGCGAAGGAAAATCATTTGTTGCAGCTAATTTATCCAGCACGCTGGCCCTTATTGA
>NZ_CAMLHX010000049.1 GCF_946479965.1 uncultured Mucilaginibacter sp.
TAAGTCAACCGCGCCTAACCGCTCGGTACATGATTGCATCTTTTAAAAGAACTTTCGTCGTTCTCTGTCGCAGAGAACTATTTTGTAAAACCCTTACGGATTCTATTTTTTCAATGTTTTGCTTCGTTGTAGAAGCGGCTGCAAAGATGCGAATAATTTAGTATTCATGTCAAGTGTTATTTTCACTTTTTTTAAATTATTTTTTCTTCGCAACTTTTCAAAAAACAACCGACTTTTTTACCGGCCGGGTTGCAAATGTAAGCAGAAAATCTCACGTGCCGAAAACATTTTTTATAATTTTTTACATCGACACATAAACTACTGTAAACTAAGCCGTAGCACGAACTCCGTTTTAATTAAAACCTACCCTACAACGCTTTTTGTATATTTGAACACTGATGGAGACGAACCAATTCCCCCCAAATTTTCTTGAATTAATAAGCGCCGAGCCCGGTTTTGACCGCGAAAGTTTTGTTGATGTCCACCAAAAAATGCCCGCGCCAACTACAATTCGCCTAAACCCATTTAAAAAAACAAATATAAAAGCGGGCAACGCGGTGCCCTGGTGCGCGGATGGCTCCTATCTTGACACCCGCCCATACTTTACATTCGACCCACTTTTTCACGCCGGGGCCTATTATGTGCAGGAAGCATCGTCTATGTTTATTGGCCACATCCTTCATCATATAAAACAAACGGAGCCTGTAAAGATTCTTGACCTATGTGCCGCGCCGGGTGGTAAAAGCACTTTGCTAAATTCGGCAATGGATGCGGACGATCTATTAGTGGCAAACGAGATCATCAAAACGCGCGTGCCTGTATTGGCTGATAATTTAACGCGATGGGGAACATCAAACACTATAGTTACAAATAATGACCCTAAAGACTTTGAGCGCTTGCCGGGCTTTTTTGATATAGTCTTAGTCGACGCGCCCTGTTCAGGATCTGGCATGTTCAGAAAAGATCCGGATGCGATGAGTGAATGGAGTGAGGGCAACGTTAACCTTTGCCACCAGCGACAGGAGCGCATACTGGCAAACGTTTACCCGGCATTAAAAGAGGATGGATACCTTATATATAGTACCTGCTCCTACTCGCACCAGGAAAACGAGGATATTTTGGATTGGCTGTGTAATACCTTTAATATGGAAAGCATCCGCATACCTATTAATAAGGAATGGGGTATTGTTGAAACACAATCGCCGCAAAAACAAGCATGGGGATACCGGTTTTATCCGGGCAAGGTAAAGGGCGAGGGTTTGTTTGCGGCCTGTCTGCGTAAAAAAGAAGAAACGGATGATCTGGGATCATTTAAAAATAATAATAACCAAAAGGTTGATAAACACGAGCTGGAACTGGTGCGCGGTTATATAAACGATCCTGAAAAGTTTTACTTTTTTAAGGTGAACGATGATTGGTTGGCTATTAATAATGTACATAAGGAAGCCATGAATTTATTAGCTCACCGTTTGTACCTGAAAAAATCTGGCGTGCGGATTGGTAAGGTTGCGGGGCGAGATTTGGTACCCGACCATGAACTAGCATTAAGTACTATAGTTAATAAGGATGCGATTTTACAAACGCCCTTAGATTACGACCAGGCTATACAGTATTTAAGGCGTGATAATTTAACTATTGATACGAGCGATAAAGGCTGGAGCCTGATGACTTACGACGGGCAACCACTGGGTTGGGCCAAGTTATTGCCTAACCGGCTTAATAATTATTATCCTAAAGAATTAAGAATAGTAAGTCAGGCTCCACAATCTAAAAGCTGATATTGATTTTGCTAACTCATTTTAGCCGCACCCATTACTATATTTAATTAATATTGTATTAACTATTTTGCCACTATGATCCCATCCTTCTTAAAAAAATACATGCTGCCGCTTTGCTTGTGTTGTTTGGCTGTTATGCAAACCTATGCCCAAACCCCGAAGGTAAAAGTGCTGGTCTATACCAAAAATGGCACGGGCTACATACATGATAACAGGGCGGCTTCGGTTAAATGCATACAAGCTTTAGGGGCTGCTAATGGATTTAAAGTTGATACAAGTAATAACGCGGCGGTTTTTACTGAGCAAAATCTGAGGCAATATACGCTGCTGATATTCTCAAACACCAATAACGACGTGTTTGATACCAATACACAACGCCTTGCTTTCCGCAGATATATTGAGGGCGGTGGTGGGTTTGTGGGCCTGCACTCTGTTATGGGGACCGAAAGAAACTGGACCTGGTTTAAGCAATTAATAGGCGGCACCTTCTCCTGGCATGCCATTCATCAAAAATTTATGGTGAAGGTTATTGATCCATCGCACCCAACGGTAAAGGGATGGCCCTTAATAAGCGAACGACCTTTGGGCGATGAGTGCTATTTCACCAAAGAGTTTTATCCGGGTATAAAAGTTACCATGGCGCATGATATCACCACGCTTTTACCTGTCGATTCGATTAAGATCAAAAATAATAAGGGCTCTTTCGGCAACCTGTTCCCTGCCGAGTGGTATCAAAGTTTTGACGGTGGTAATGTTTGGATAACGACACTTGGGCACGACAAAGAGTATTACCAGCAAGCCGATTTCTCCAACCATATATTGGCCGGGATAAAATTTGTTTTGGCGCAAACCAAAGCATCGCAGCCTAAAAAAGCTTATGCTACCAGTTGGAATGAGGCATTGAGATAGTTCCCGCACCAAACTGAACGCCATTTACTAAATTGTTATCTTTGTCGCATCCAGGATAAAAACCCGGCAACGTTATGGTAAAAGAAATTGAAATAGTATGCTCGCCAGAGCAGCACGAAGATATATCAGCTTTAAAAAGCATCGCCGCAGCGACACTAAAGATTCACGCACAGCAGGTTACCGACCTCAAAATAATAAAACGCTCTATTGATGCCCGTGGCCGCAAGGTGGTTTACCGTATGCAGGCGCAGGTTTTTATAGGAGAATATAAAACGCCCCAAGCATTTACGGTTAACTACCCCGATGTTAAAGATGCCAAGCCTGTTATTATAGTCGGTGCCGGTCCGGCGGGATTATTTGCCGCTTTACAATGTATTGAGATAGGTTTGAAGCCTATTGTATTAGAACGCGGCAAAGATGTAAAACAACGCCGGCGCGACCTGGCCAATATTAACAAGCAGGGTTTGGTTAACCCGGAATCTAACTATTGTTTTGGCGAAGGTGGCGCGGGAACTTATTCTGATGGTAAGCTTTATACCCGATCCACCAAACGCGGCGACGTAAATGCAGTATTAAAAACCTTTGTAGCCCACGGCGCGGATGATGATATATTAATAGATGCCCGACCGCACATTGGCACCAATAAACTACCGCAGATTATAACTGCCATGCGCGAGAGTATCCAAAATGCAGGTGGCGAGGTGCGTTTTGACGCAAAGGTTATTGAATTGCATATTAGTTTCGGACAAATAAAAGGTGTGCAGCTGGCAACCGGTGAAAAACTGGAAGCCGATGCGGTTATACTGGCAACGGGCCACTCCGCGCGTGATGTGTTTGAAATGCTGCGCCGTCAGGATATATTAATGGAGGCTAAAGCCTTTGCTTTGGGTGTGCGCATAGAGCATCCGCAGGAAATAATTGACAGGGCACAATACCATTGCGATGTACGCAGTGAATACCTTCCCCCATCTTACTATAATTTGGTAGAGCAAGTGGACGACAGGGGCGTGTTCTCGTTCTGCATGTGCCCCGGTGGTATAATTGCGCCTTGCGCTACTGAACCCGGCGAAATTGTGGTAAATGGATGGAGCCCATCTAAACGTAATAATCCTTACGCCAATTCGGGTACGGTTGTACAGATCAATCTGGAGGATGTTATTGGCGATAATGCCGATCCGTTTAAGATGCTCAATTTTCAGCATGATGTGGAGATGGCGGCCTTCCGCGCCGGTGGCGGCAATTTAGTAGCTCCTGCACAGCGGATGGTTGATTTTGTGGAGGGTCGCCTATCACGCGATCTGCCTAAAAACTCTTACCTGCCCGGCACCAAAAGCGTGGACCTGTTAGAAGTGCTGCCTGCTAAAGTGTACGAGCGCTTACGCAAGGCGTTACCTGTGTTCGGCAAAAAGATGAAAGGCTATTATACCAACGAAGCTATACTGGTGGGTGTGGAATCGCGCACATCATCGCCCATAAAAATACCGCGCGATAAAGAAACCTTGCAACATCCGCAAGTTAAAGGCTTATTCCCATGTGGCGAAGGAGCCGGATATGCAGGAGGCATCATCTCGGCTGCAATTGATGGCATAAATTGTGCTGTAGCAGCCGGAAGAATATAAAACATATGAATACATCAACCCAACTTCAGTCCGAACTAAAAAATGTACTGTGGGGACAACCCTGGTATGGCAACGCTGTTTACGTTACGCTTTCGGCTATTACTTTTGAAAACGCCGCTAAACGCCCGCCGGGTGGCGTGCACACTATAGCAGAAATTGTTTTGCATATGATCAGCTGGACCGAAGAGGTAATAGACCGGATCAATGAAAAACCTGCCAGTCTGCCTTTAGGCGGCGATTGGCCCGATCCGGGTGACTTTGATGAGCTGAAATGGAATCTGTATCTCGACGATCTGAAACTGGTAAACACCAATTTATTAAGGGCCATTCAGGACTTCCCGGAAGAGAAATGGGACGAGCCTATTATAGACGAACGAGAGGATATCCCTGTTTTCACCTATGCAGAGCTGGTACGCGGTTTAATTCAGCATCATATTTATCACCAGGGGCAGATTGGATTGTTGGTCAGGGTGTTGGGGTAATATAAAAAAGTGGTCATTCTGAACTTGTTTCAGCACCTCACATGCTAAGCACGCGTTCATGTCTTGTGGGGTGCCGAAACAAGTTCGGCATGACTATGAGTTAATAAGCCAATTCTTCGCATGCAAACCCGGCTTCCTTAAGCCACAACTCGATCTGCCTCGGCGATAACTCATCAGACACTATCCGTAAAATATTATCGCAATCTTCCAGGTCAAAGTTCCAATCCTCAATTTCGACGCGCGAACTTAACAGAGGTTTAATGCTATCAACCTGATGTGGTGCCGAAACACTTGTTGTAAATACCAGTACGTTCATGTTCTTATTGATTATGGTTTGTAAAAAGCAGAAGGATTGATAAAACCAGTCCCTCTGCTGTTATAAAGATCCTGCTAACCCAAACAGGACATTTTTACCTTTTTATTCTTCAGTTTTTTTTGCATCGTCGTCTGCCCAGTCGTTCCATTTGTTGGCAAACGGATGATGACCGCAGCGTTCCTTCATTTTCTGTTTGAATTCTTCGCGCTCCTCGGGCGACATGTTGGCCAGTTTTTCTTTCATTTTCCAGCGCATCCAGGGTGCGCGACCACCGCCGCAGGGTCCACAACCTCTGCCACCGCCGCGGCCGAAGCCAAACAACAGTTTGCACAGCACAAATATGCCCATGGCCTGCCAAAAGGTTATAGCGCTAAATCCAAATATGCCGGGTACCAGGCAATTCCATAAGGTCATTACCGCAAAGCTTACCAGCGACAGGAAGGCTGCCACCGCCAGTGGTATAAATATGAACCTTCCTCTATAAAATACTTTTTTCATTTTCTTAAATTCTTTAATATCGTGTTATATCTAAATACAATTGTTGTAACCTGTTGCGCAGGTGCAGCACCGCGTACCGTTTGCGCGATACCAGCGTGTTTACATTCACTCCAGTCAGTTCGGCAATTTCCTGGAACGTCATATCGTCCATTTCCTGCCATATAAAAATCTGGCGCTGCTCTTCAGGCAATTCATCCAACGCTACAAAAAGCTGCTCCCAAAACAAGTTGCGCAGGTAAGCGGTCTCGGGCGTTACCTCGTCAGTCATTAAAATGGCCTGCAGGTCTGTGGTGTCATCGTCATCACTATCGGTAATAAACAGATCATCCAGTAAACTCTCCGACCGCTTTTTATGCTTATCCGTAATTTTATTCCTCGCCACTTTGTACAGCCAGGCGCCTGTCTGTTCAATAGGCTGAGCATTAACCACCGAGCTAAACTGAAACCAGACATCCTGCAGAATATCTTCAGCATCGGCATCGCTCTTCACCCGCTTACGGATAAAGCCCAGCAAACTTTTACCATAGTCCTTTATTGTTTGAAGGATATGGCTGTTTTTGTCTTCGGGCATTACGGTTGTGATCAATGTTTTATTGTTTTATAAAGATATAGACGACTGACCCTTTAAAACATTTCAAATTATTTAAAATTATTTTTGAGAGGGGGGGCATGTGAAAACGTAGAGAGGTGTCATGCTGAGCTTGTCGAAGCATGGCGGGTAGGCGTTTACGCGCGCCCTTCGACAAGCTCAGGGTGACAGCCTATACTTAAAGTATCCAAGCATTACCTTTGGCGCAGTATTTGAATACCTATATATATTATGGCAGATAAAAAAACATTGATATTAGGTGCCACGCCAGACCCATCGCGCTATGCCTACCTGGCAGCCAACCGCTTGAAAGGGCGGGGACATACCATAGTAAACGTGGGGAAACGCACCGGCGAAGTGGCAGGCGTGCCTATTGAAAAGCCTGAAACTATACACGACGATATAGATACCATAACCATGTATGTGGGCACCCGCAACCAGGAGCCTCTGTACGACTACATATTAAGCACCCACCCTAAACGGATAATATTTAACCCCGGAACAGAGAATAGCGAACTGCAAAAAATGGCCAATGAGCAGGGGATTGAAACGGTGTATGCTTGTACTTTGGTGATGTTGAGTATTGGGGAGTATTAAGCCCCCTAACCCCCTGAAGGGGGAACAATGGCGGATTATGGAGTGCACTATTTACGTGTTTTTTTATTTAAATTGACCACTCTAAACATTTCACACAATGAGAAATATTCTGTCGTTTGTATGCTTGTTATTAATAATAGGGTGTGATCAATCACAGACATCTAAAAAGTCCCATACAAAAACAGACGAAATATCTGCTCCCGGCTCTGTAGACGACAAGTCTTTGTCAAAATTAAAATCGACTAAAACCAATAGTGATCGCCTGCTCAACGCCGATATAAAAATGCAGAAATTAGCCGTATTTGTAAAGATGATCGGCAGCGATAAATTGCTGGAAATAAAAAACGAACACTGGCCCGAAAATACCGACAGTATTGAATACACTTATAATATATTATATAATGCCCATGGTAAAATAGTGATGATACTTCAAGGTCCGACCAGTCAAAGTGGCGATTGGGATATTACCTACAAGCATTATTTTGACGACAACGGAAAAACATTTGCATTTGAACGGGTTGCCGGATTTTTTAATAGCGAATGCACGCCTGAAGATGATGATGCCGCACACGAAACTATCACTAAGTATTATAATGCCGATCTTAAACTATTGAAGGAATATTACATACTTACCGATTCAAAAAAACATCCGCTGGTTAAAAGCAAGTGTACCTTTAATTACAATTATCCTTATGAGATACATGCAGATTTACAGAAATGCATAAAAGGGTATAAATTGGAGGATTTGAAGTTATAGTTGAAATATGGAAAGGTGGATTAAAATCTCAATCCATTTATCCAAGCTGATACCTTCTCCAACGCCACCGGATTAAAAGTCTCCTCTATCTCAGCATACTCATTCATACTACCGGTTTTAGCTGCCTGAAACAGGTGATTAAGTCCCGGTAGTGCTACCTCTTCATGATTTTTATTACCGGCTTTTTGTAACGCTGCTTTAATTGCCGCAAGGTTGGTCGTACTTTCCACCTGAATGTCCAAACTACCGTTTATTGACAGCACGGGGCATTTAACTTTAGTGAGGTAATCGGACGGCTTAAGCGATAATGCGTAACGATACCAGGTTGACAGGAACTGGCCTGTTATTCTTTTTACCATATCTTGTTTAGACTCTTTGGCAAACGTTTCCGGCGGATAGGCACTTAGCGCACGAAACAGTATCGTATCTACTTTAACCTTCAGTTCAGCATTGCTGAGCCCGGGATTATCAACTATGGTCTTAAATACATTTTGAAGCATAGCCATCGGTGCTTTTCTGGCATCCTCGGTCATCCCGGCTAAACGCAATTGATCTTTCTGTTGCTGTAACCCCACTTCAATCATAGGGATACCCGGAGCTGCTAACAAGCAGATAAACTTCACAGCATTATTTCTGGCGGCAACCATTGGGGCTATCATTCCACCTTCGCTGTGCCCTATTAAACCAATAGCTAGTTTGTTAAGGTCGGGCCTTGCCTGTATGTATTTAACAGCGGCTTCTGCATCATCAGCAAAGTCAGCTGTTGTGGCAGCAGCAAAGTTACCTGTTGATTTACCAATTCCCCTGTCGTCATAACGTAGTACTGCTATGCCGTTTCGGGTAAGCCAATCGCTCAAAACTAAAAACGGGCGATGGTCCATGCCCTGTAGTTCCTCGTTCCTGTTTTGCGGGCCCGATCCTGTAATAAGAACCGCAATCTTTGAGACATTACCGGTTGATGGGATGGTTAAAGTGCCTGCTAACGTATTACCGGCTTTAGTGTTAGGGATAGTTACTTCCTCCTGTTTATAAGCAAAAGCCATCGGGTCCTGCGGTCGTTTACCTTGCTCATTGGGCTTGTTATGCGTCAGGATCAGTGGTGTGTTAAGAGCGCCTTGTGTAAAGGTTCCATTAATTATGCTACTGTCGGGCTTATAAGTTCCTGTATATTTAATGCCAAACTTAGCTGCTTCAATAGTGATGGCATTGTTGTTAACTGTTGTTTTATCGGTACCAAGGCCCTTTGCATTCTGATCAGGACTATCCATTATAGTAGAATAAACATCTCCCGATTTGTTAATGTGAAATACCAGATGAAGCTTGGCCCCGGCAATTTTTATCGCGCCGTACCAGTCGCCGGTTATGTCCTGAGCTTTCAAGTTAAAAGCTACAACTGACAGCATCAATATAAAGGTTATCTTTTTCATGATTATAAAGGTATTAGGTTATTTCAAATATATCTTTTATTCTCCTTGCTTCAGTTTTTCCATTTCGGCGATGGTTTGCTTTAACTTATCAAGCAAACGTCCGTATGTCATACGCACTTCCCATCTGTATAATTTAACCGGAAATAAAATCGCCACCAGCATGCCTGTCGCCAGATAGAGCAAAGCGTATAATTCAACATTTACTGTTGGATGCCTTTGTTGCAAAATTGTTAAGATCCCTAGTTTGTTCCATGAGGCCCATGTACCGCTAAGCCCTATTAATACATATAGCGGCAAGGAAAAGCGTACTATCTTCTCTGTCTTCCTGAAATTATCTTTCAAACAATCGTTAAACGATTTAAGATAGTCATAACTGGTTGCGCCATGATCCAACGTTCTTATGGAATTTAACTGGCCCTTCATATACCTTGATATAATGAACGCTGAAACTGTAAAAGCTAACCCATACCAAAAGGCCCCCAGAAAATAAAATATCACAGGTGTTGATAATATGATTATAAGCGATACCGTTTTTTGCTGCTTCATCCGCTGTTTTATCCGCTCAACCACATTGATCGATTTACGATTATACAAGTCGTTAACTTGCGGCGCAACCAAGCTGCTTTCGTTCAGAAAGCCCTGTTTCCATATATGTTCAATTGAGTTTTCCATCCAATAATTTTTTTAAACGTTCTTTAATTCTGCCCACACGCACCGCAACATTGTTAGCCGTTGTATCCAATATTTCGGCAACTTCCTGGTAGGGTTTTTCATCCAGGTAAAGCAGAATAACTGCCCTGTCAACTTCTGACAGCTGCCGTATGGCGATGTATAACTGGTTCAACGGTTCATCTTTAAAAGCCCGATTTTCAGTGGTTACAAAGTCGGGTAAGGGATCAGAAGTGAAGTAAGTTTTCCCATTCTTTTTATGCTTTTTGAGCAGCGTAAGACAAACATTCAGCGACACCCGGTAAACCCAGGTTGACCATTGGCATTGCTCATGAAAAGTTTCTTTGCTTCGCCAAATTTGCAGACATACCTCCTGGTAGTAATCCTCAAAATCTTCCTGGGAATTGGTATACGCCCTGCATATCTTTATAATGATGCCTGCAAAGGGTACAATAGATGTCTGGTAAAAATCTATGCTCAATTTCTTGTTGTTTAAATGCTATTTACATGATTTGTGGCTGAAATCAAATAATATTACACTGGGGTTGAAACTTTTTTGTCTAAATTCATCGTGCTAACGCTTCCCCATAAAAAATGTCAATAAATTTTAGGAAGTTGATGATTATATAAACAACGGATATCTATGTTTATAAGAAGGGCTTATTATTATCTATTCTACACACTGTATAAGTTTTGGGAGGCGATATCTATACCCAAATTTTGGAGTGATTGGAAAGCAGAATTATCATTAGACGTTCTTGAGATTTTTCTGGGGCTTTCCGGAATATGTTATTATGCAATCGTTAATAAAGAAATCATCGATTTTGGAAGTGGAAGATACATTGTTTGTCTTTATTTACTTCTTATAGCGATACCCAATTACTTTATATTTCATCATCACGATCAATGGAAACAGATAGTGCATGAATTTGATCAGCTGCCAAAGAAAAATAACATAAATTGGAGGACTTGTTGTGTGGACTATAATTTTACTGATTATCGCCAATTTGGTCTTTGCATTCTATCAGTTAGGTCAAATTGATTGGAAACTATATAGATAATACAGAGCGAGAGGATGGGAGCTACCAAACTTACGATATCCCCACCCAGTTTTCAATACGGCGTTTTGGTAGATCAACAGCTAACCAGGTTTCAACGTTATTTGCTTCGCGCTTTCCGTAAGCCATTAAGTAATGAATATGAAACTCTTCGCCTTTACTTAATTGTGGCACGGTTGTTTTAACGCCAAAGCTGGTTAGTTTTGTGAAAGAGCTGTGGAAGCCCAAATCTTGTTTAAATCTCTCAGGCAAGCCATCACCATTTACCGCTCTCTGGTGCAAAGTTTCTCCATCCTCAGCACCTATATGTAGCGTCCAATCGTTATTAAATGCTTCAATTGCATCTAATGCTTCGCCACAAGCAGTGTCAAACTCCACTATTTCATTTCTCTTTTTTTTGAGTGAACAAAATAGTTCAATTGATTCCTGTGCCTGAGTATGCTTCTTAATACGCCACAACCAGCCAAAGGATGCTGTTACGCAGCTGTTATGATCAGTATTAATGGGTAATTTAAAAAACATCGAATCAAAACTGTAATTTTCAGTTTTTGTGAGAAGACAATCACCATTTTCAAGTTTAAAAGGTCCGGTTGTATCACATTGAACATGTCCGCCTTTAAGTCCGCATTTCACCATGCCTAAGGGGGTTTCAACTTTGTAAATGCTTATAAGGTTTAGTGGCATTGGCATAATTAAAGATACGATTCTTCTCGCATTAAGGAGGGTATTTACGCCTTTATTTTAAATACCACGGATTGGCATAGTTCGCTACTAAATTCGGTGTCCCTACTTTATTGTAAAAAGCAAATATATTCTGCTGCATCGCAGGGCTAATTACCGCCTCGCTATCATTTCTTAAGTTGACCAACCATTCGGCATAGGTGGTATCGGCAAGGGTGTATTCATTTAGTACAGATAAATTCCCGGTATCGTAATTAATATTAGGCAGCAATAGTGATCTCCCATCTGCTAATGTAGCCAGGGCGAGATCGTAGTTTACCATAATACTATCCATACTTTTTAAAAACAGTTCTTCGCAGGTTACGCCGGGATATTTAAACCCCATTTTCTTTAACGGACCAATTTTGGGTAATCTATGCACAAGTCGCGCAAGCAGTTTAGCCATTGAACCCGTTCCGGAATTAGATGCGGTGTTTTGCTTGAATGCGTTTTGTGGTATACGGTCGCTGAAAGTTTTTCGGCTGAAGGTTTGGTTTGATAGCCTGATACCCGCCTTATCTGATTGCCGCGCTACACGTGCCAATTCGGGAAACATATCTCGCACACCCCAGCGAAAAGTTAATATATAGGATTCGAAATTTGGAAATACCGTTTGCAGGTCCTGGCCGTATACTGTCCGGAATGCCCGTTCTAAAACCGGCGTAGCTATCTCAAAACCTATAAAATTATGAAAGGCAACGCTGGCATAGTTGCCTTTGGCGATCTGGATCACATCAAAGGCAAACTCTATCCTGCTATGCGAGGTATGGTCATCATCAAAGGTAATTATGTCCCCAAATTTTTTTTTGAGCTGCGGATAGTCAATAGCTACAGAAAGATTAGTGGCAAGCGAGTGGCCATACTTGTCGGCCATGTAATGCGACAGGGCACCCAATGCAAAGGCGTATTCGTTAAGGTTTTGAGCTTCCTCTATCAGCGTTAATATAAAATCGCCGCTGCGCACATAATGTAGCAAATTGGTAAAATACGGACTGCCAAAAGGCATATAGCCCATATCGGCTACCAGGCTGCCGCCGTAAGTATAGGCATAAGCTTTGGTCAACTCATCAGTTGTTGCCTTCGGATATTTTTTTAAAAGAAGCGGTTTGATATTCCCGGTCCACTCGGCATCAATTATAGCTTCGTGCGCAAGGATAGAGAAACCGCGTGCGGTATTGAAGGTAACGATGCAGCACAAAAGCAACAAAAGGCGTTTGCTTAGATTTATCTGTTTTATGATAGCTGCACAGTTGAACATGCTTAATTGTAGTTCACTATGCAAAGGTCTGTTTGTAGTTTAAGCTGAGGCTTGGCTTTAAATTACTATATCATTAAATAAATAAGTCGGTTTTGATAAGAGTTTATTATTTATTAATAGATAGAACAGGTTTAGTTAACTAGTTCCTAACAAATGGATAATGTGGGCTCTATTTTTCGCCCTAAAATCTGCCTGTTTTTTACAGAATATTGATTATCAACTATTTAAAGCAATTCTACAGCTAAATTTCCTGACGAATAAGTTGTTTCACTTTGTTCCGCTTCAAAAATCAACTTATTGATAAACAGGTAATTGAAAAATTGCTTGCTCCGCTTTGTTTCGATTGTTTCACATTCACCAGCGGAGCAAACACTGTGCTTACACGCCCAGCCTTGCCAATATCTCCTGCACAGAAAACGTGGCTCCGCAAACAAACTCATCAGACGCGCCATAGTAAATGGTAATAGTATCGCCGTCAACAATATGGCCATTGGTAAACACCACGTTACCGAAGAATCCGCTTAGCTCGTAAGGTTCAGTAGGTATCATAATGGGGGCTTCGGCTCGTGCGATAACCTTAGTAGGGTCGTTCAAATCAAGCAGGAAAGCGCCCAGGCAGTACTGATGCTCCTTGTTAGCGCCATGGTAAATTTCCAGCCAGCCCTTGTCTGTCTTTATCGGTGCAGCGCCCGCGCCAACCCGGGCGCTGTCCCAACTATCCGGCCTGGTTTTAATAATGCATTTGTGCCTGCCCCAATGCACACCATCCGGCGACTCTGCTATCCATATATAATTGCCGCCTATATCCACGCTGCTTGGGCGATGCAGGGCGTAGTAAAGGCCGTTTATCTTCTCCTCAAAAATGGCGCAGTCCTTATTATGTGGTGGCAGTATCATGCCATGGCGCTCAAAGGTTTTCCAGTCTTTTGTAGTACGCATCCCCACCCCCACGCCATTGCCTGATACGGAAGTGAAGGTTAGATAATAGGTATCGTCTATCTGCGTAACCCGGCAATCTTCAATACCAAAGGCCTCTAAATAACCCATCCCGAATAATGAGATGTAGCCTTCAGGCTCGTAAAAGTTAAGGCCGTCATCGCTGCAAAGCAAACGCAGGTGCGATAACGTCGTGAGGTAATCCAAACCCATATAACGTATAACTCGCGGATCGGTAGTGATGAGTTCAGGGTGTTCGGCAGGCAGCTCTATTATCTCGGTTTTGCCCAGTTCGTTAAGGATGGGAAAAAAGATTGAGCCTTCCTTTTGTACCGCGTTCTCTGCCACCCGAACAATGAGCCAAGTCTTGCCTTCAAATTTAAATACGCCGGGGTTAAGCAGGCAAATAATATGCAGACCTTCCTCGCTTGGCGGCAGGTCGGCGGGTTTTAGTAATGGGTTTTGGGGGAAACGTCGGGCAATATCACTCATAGTGCGTTTTATGAGATAACAGGTGGTTTAACCATTAGTTTTATTTGATGTTACGTAAAACGCAAATTCCCTATTCACTTATTTGAGCATAATCCTTAATATTGCCTCAATGGGTTTTTTACAGATCCCCGGGTTGGGAACAGTACACTTTCATGAATACGGAACGGGTAACAAACCCCTGTTGGCTTTTCATGGCTATGGTATGACCGGAAAACAGTTCCATGTCTTGGAGCAGTCTGTTTTAAAGGAATATCATATCTATGGCTTTGACCACTTTTTTCATCATGAAAGCAAATTAGATAACTGGACCGAAGAACAAATAGTTGCGGGGATGCCACGCACCATGATACGACACTATGCCGAGGAGTGGTTTAAACTGCATGGCCGTCAGCGGTTCTCGGTAATGGCCTACTCCATCGGTGCCAACCTGGCACTTATATTGGTTGAGGAATTTCCTGATCTTATTGATGAGGTTATCCTGATGGCGCCTGATGGCTTGTCTGTTTTTAAGGGTTTTCATTTTTTATTACACCAAGGACCTGGCAAACGCCTATTTAGGCGCCTAACCAAAAGCAAATGGATGGCTACATCGCTGCTAAAAAACTTGCTGCGTATTGGGTTTATCGACCAAAGTTTATATGATATCGCTTACAGTGAGTTGGATACACCAAAAAAGCGTTTGGATGTATATTACACACTTAACCTGATGCGCCTGCTTACTCCAGACACCGAGAAATTGGCTGATCTTATCAATCAACATAAAATAAAGTGTATTTTAATATTTGGCAAGCACGACAATTTATTTCCGCATAAAAAAGCGTTGCCATTTATTGAAAAACTAAACGACCCGGCAATACATCACGTTGATCTGGGCCATTGGCTGATAGTACCCGCGCTTGACGAATATTTAGTTAAATTTGGAGGACAGAACGCTGTAGACAATCTGCCCCAGGTAAACCAATAACAAAGCCAACAGTGATATACATAATAGCCGCAACTTTATTGTTTATGATATTGCGCTTTACTGTTACGCTGTTCAATTTTTTATCCGATCCTAAATTGCGCCGCGTAAACCGGCAATACACAGACCTTGTATCAATTCTTATTCCGGTTCGCAACGAGTCACGCGACATAATTGCGTTATTGGAATCTATAAAGAGGCAAAATCATGACAATTATGAAGTGATCATTCTTGACGATGACTCAAACGATGATACTTACAAATTATGTAAAGCTTTTTGCGACAGGCATCAAAATTTCAAGATAATAAAAGGAGAAAAACTTGCTGCAGGCTGGACTGGTAAAAACTTTGCCTGTCATCAGTTGTCGCTCGCTGCCAAAGGCAATTTTCTATTATTTCTGGATGCTGATGAGCAGGTGCATAACGGATTGATAAATGCAGCAATATACCGTATGCATCAATATAAATTGGGTTTGTTAAGCGTTTTTGCTAACCCGGATATGCTTACATCGGGCGAGCGTATAGTGGTACCGCTGCTGCATTACCTGCTATTAGGGTTACTGCCTCTCAGGTTGGTATATCTGATAAAAAATCATTTTGTTGCCACAGCAAGCGGACAGTTTATGCTTTTTAACGCCGAAGTTTACCGGCGCCATCAATGGCACACTCAGGTAAGAGATAAAATTGTGGAGGATGCCGAAATAATGCGAATGGTTAAAGCGGCAGGATACCGTGGCGAAATCCTGCTGTCAAACAACATGCTTACCAGCCGCATGTACAAAAGTTATTTGGGGGCTATAAATGGCTTTAGCAAAAATGTCCTTTCAGTTTTCAACTACAACATTATTTGGTTTTTGATATACATACTACTAACTATTGCCGGGCCAATGATGGTTATCATCACACTAAACATTCCGCTTATATTGTTTATGGCAGCCCTTATTATAATCGGACGGATTATGGAATCGTTATCATCAGGTCAAAATCCGGTATACAATCTTATTTTGCATCCATTGCAAATGATAAGCCTTACTGCGATAGCTTTTGTTGCCATCCAAAAACACCTTACCCATACCGTGATGTGGAAAGGACGGCGCATATAAAGTAATTTTGCACTAAATATTACTTAAATTTGCAAACGTATGGGAGCACTTCAGCTACAAGTTACTATTGATAAAGATTCCGGCTTTTGTTTCGGTGTTATTTACGCTATTGATATGGCCGAAGATATCCTTGCAGAAGATGGCTACCTATATTGCCTTGGGGATATTGTACACAATGATGAGGAAGTAGGCAGGCTAAAGGCAAAAGGGTTGCGCATTATAGACCACGCTGCTTTGAAAGACCTGCATAACGAAAAAGTGCTGATACGTGCACATGGTGAAGCGCCGGAAACCTATCGTACGGCGTTAGAGAACAATATTACACTCATAGACGCATCGTGCCCTGTGGTACTTAAGCTACAAAACCGCATTAAAACATCATTTGATAACAAAGAAAAGATATTGATATTTGGCAAACATGGACATGCGGAAGTGGTAGGTTTGCAAGGCCAAACCAATAACGAGGCGCTTGTTTTTCAAGATATCGCCGAATTGGATAACGTAGAACTTCCTCAAAAGATCACCCTTTACAGCCAGACCACAAAAAGCATGGATAAGTTTTATCACATAAAAGATGTACTTACCGAGCGTGGTTATGAACTAAATGCTAACGACACTATTTGTCGCCAGGTATCTAACCGGGACAAGGACCTACCCGCGTTTGCAAAAAACTTTAATAAAGTAGTTTTTGTATCAGGCGTAAAATCATCAAACGGAAAAGTATTGTACGAGGTATGCCGCAAACATAATCCCGATACTTATTTCATCTCATCCATACCCGAATTAAGTCCGTCTATGTTTTCGCCCGGAGATACAGTTGGCATTGCCGGAGCGACTTCTACACCCATGTGGTTAATGGAGATGGTAAAAGGTGAGTTGGAATCTTATTAATAGAAAAAATATTTATCAATAAAAAAGCGGCCTCGAAAATAATCGAAGCCGCTTTCTATTTATATAGGTAGATAGTAATATCTTTTTATACAGAGAACGAGGTACCGCAACCGCAGGTACTTGCAGCATTTGGGTTGCTAAAGGTAAATCCGCGGGCATTCAATCCATCCTGAAAATCTATTTGCATGCCTGCAAGATACATGCCATGCGCTTTGTGCATAAATACCTTTATACCTTCAATAAAATACTCGTTATCGCCTTCCTTTTTTTGATCGAAGCCTAAAACGTAGTTCATGCCGGCACAACCACCGCCTTCAACACCAACGCGCAGACCAAAACCCTCGCCTATTTCTTGCTGATCTTTTAATTTATGTAATTCTTTTACTGCGCCGGTTGTAAACGTTACCGGAGCTGCTTCAACGGCTACACTCATGTTATTTTTAATTAACTACACAAATATAAGGTAAAATGCGGATTTTTGTCGAGCCGGCCTTTTTTATGACCTGCACCTAACATATTTCATCAGCATGAATCTTTACCCTTTTTTATTAGATATAGTAAAATATACTGTTGCCGGTATTGGTGTTGTTTGGATTGCTTTTTATCTTATAAAGCCTTACCTGGATAAACAGGATACAATACAATTGCTGGAGTTAAAAAAAAGCATAAGCAGCCAAACACTGCCCTTGCGCTTGCAGGCATATGAGCGCATGGTATTATTTATTGAACGCGTTAATCCTGCTAACATGCTTATCCGGTTAAAGGCCGGCGATTATACGGCTGCTGAATTGCATGCCTTAGTTGTAAACGAGGTGCGCAATGAGTACCAGCACAACATTACTCAACAGATATATGTGAGTTTACGTGCGTGGGGCGTAGTAAAGCAGTTAAAAAATGATACCCTAAACATAGTTAGCAACGCAGTAAAAGCATTGCCTGAAAATGCCAGTGGTATGGAACTGGGCAGAATTATTTTAGCACACCTAAGTCAGTTAGAAAACGATCCTTACGACATAGCCGTCGGCCTCATCCGCAAGGACCTTGACAATATATTATAGTATTATGCCGGGCAAAAAGGTTACAACCACATCGGGGATTGAGATAAAGGAGGTTTATACCGAACCCTCGGCGATGAATGAATTACCCGGCGAGTTCCCTTACACGCGAGGCATACAAAAAGACATGTATAGGGGCAAACCCTGGACTATGCGCCAATACGCAGGTTTTTCAACGGCAGAAGAATCTAACAAGCGCTATCATTATCTATTAAGCCAAGGCACAATGGGCCTATCTGTGGCATTTGATCTGCCTACACAAATTGGTTACGATTCTGATCATGAATTATCAGAGGGCGAGGTGGGCAAAGTAGGTGTGGCTATTGATTCATTAAAAGATATGGAAGCGTTGTTTAATGGCATTAAACTAGCAGACATCACCACCTCTATGACCATCAACGCAACGGCCGCCACGCTATTGGCTATGTATATCGCGTTAGCAAAAAAGCAAGGGGCAGATCTGAAACAGCTTTCGGGTACGGTACAGAATGATATATTAAAAGAGTATGCCGCGCGTGGCACCTATATATATCCTCCAACTCCATCTATGCGGCTGATAACAGATATATTTGAGTATTGCAGCAAAGAGCTTCCTAAATGGAACACCATATCTATATCAGGCTACCATATTCGCGAAGCGGGCTCAACCGCGGTGCAAGAGTTGGCTTTTACATTAGCTAATGGCAAAGCATATTTAAATGCGGCAATCAGTCGAGGCCTGGATATTAATGTATTTGCCAAAAGGCTTTCATTCTTCTTTAACTGTCATAACAATTTTTTTGAGGAGATAGCCAAATTCAGAGCAGCGCGGCGCATGTGGGCCAACATCGCCAAACAAATGGGCGCTACCGATGCAAATGGCCAAAAGCTTCGCTTTCATACGCAAACCGGCGGATCAACGCTTACAGCACAGCAGCCAATGAATAACATAAGCCGTGTAACGGTGCAGGCACTTGCCGCTGTGCTCGGTGGAACCCAATCTTTACATACCAACAGTTTTGACGAAGCTATTGGGCTACCCAGCGAAGTGGCAGCGCAAATAGCCTTACGTACCCAACAGATCATCGCTTTTGAAACCGGTGCCACAGATACTGTCGATCCATTGGCCGGCTCCTATTTTATAGAGGCACTAACTGATGAACTGGAAAAAGCTGCGTATATATATATAGGTAAGATAGATGCCATGGGCGGCGCTGTTAAAGCAATTGAGCAGGATTACATGCAACAGGAAATTGCAGCGGCTGCCTATATCTATCAAAAAGAAATAGAAACAGGCGAGCGGATAATTATTGGGGTAAACAAATTTGAGCAGAAGGGCGAAAAAACCGAGGCTTCTTTCAGGGTTGACGATAAAATAAGGCAAGCTCAGATCGCAAAAATAAATGAGCTTAAAGCATCAAGAGATAACGTGCTTGTTAACTCATCATTGCTTAACTTAAAAAAGGCGGCTGAGGGTAACGAGAATTTAATGCCCTATATTTTGACGGCGGTTGAAGCATATGCTACCCTTGGCGAAATTGCCGGCACACTACGCGAGATATTTGGTGAATATTAAATCTATATTATTTCTAAAAGAAATAATTGTTGCCTGCAAAACGCGCGGATGCCCTTTAATATATTTATAGAATAGAGTTCAAAAACCGCCTAAATAACGCCCAAACGCACTATAATGTGTTAGAACACATGTTTTAACGTTTTCGATGCCAATAATATACTTTATTGTTCTGAAAAACACACAATAGATACACGCATTTTTTTCAAATTTATTTCAATAAAAAGTTAAAAATTAATTTTTTAATTCGCTTTTTTTCTGAATATTCGATGTTCCGTAGCAGACCCAAAGAATGTATCGCTGAGGGTTGTAATTCAATATTTTACTAAAATTTTATATGGAAAAAACTTGTACTAACGTTTGGAATTGCTGCCTGCAAATCATAAAAGACAATATACCGGCCCAAAGCTTCAAAACCTGGTTTGAGCCGATAAAAGCTTTAAGGATGGAAGGAAGTGTTTTAACGATACAAGTTCCCAGCCTGTTCTTCTACGAATGGTTAGAGGAGCACTATGTTGGCCTGCTGCGTAAAACAATTAAAAAACAATTGGGTGACGACGGGCGTTTGGAATATAATATTGTTGTTGAACAATCCTCGGCAAGTAAACCGTATACTACAAATATGCCGTCAAACGGTAACGGTGCCGAGTCAAAAAAGCAGTCTATGCCCATTCCCATTTCAATTAATAAGGATATAAAAAACCCGTTTGTTATACCAGGGCTTAAAAAGCTGAATGTTGACCCGCAGCTTAATCGCCAATATACCTTTGAAAATTTTGTTGAGGGAGATTGCAATCGTTTGGCCCGTTCGGCAGGTTATGCCGTGGCAGCCAAACCGGGTGGTACATCATTTAATCCGTTAATGATCTATGGTGGTGTAGGTTTAGGTAAAACCCACCTGGCGCAGGCCATAGGTAATCAAATTAAACAAACGCTGCCTGATAAACTGGTACTTTACGTATCATGCGAGAAGTTTACCCAACAGTTTGTTGACGCGCTTAAACATAATAACATTAATGATTTTGTGAACTTTTATCAAGCTATTGATGTACTGATAATGGATGACGTTCACAACTTTGCCGGCAAAGAAAAGACTCAGGATTTCTTTTTCCATATATTCAATCACCTGCATCAATCTGGCAAGCAACTGATCATTACTTCAGATAAAGCGCCTAAAGATCTGGCTGGTTTAGAGGAGCGCCTGCTGTCAAGGTTCAAATGGGGCCTTTCTGCCGATCTGCAGATCCCTGATCTGGAAACCCGTATGGCTATCCTTAAAAATAAAACATATCAGGATGGTATCGATTTGGGCGACGATGTGATTGAATACGTAGCACACAACATTGACAATAACGTACGTGAGTTGGAAGGCGCAATGGTATCACTATTGGCACAGTCAACCCTTAACCGCAAGGAAATAGATCTGAACCTAGCTAAGCAAATGTTGAAGAACTTTGTAAAAAATTCTTCAAAAGAAATATCGATGGAGTACATACAAAGCTTGGTTTGCGAATATTTTGAAGTACCAATTGAGATGGTTAAATCACAAACCCGTAAGCGCGAAATTGTACAGGCAAGACAAATATCAATGTACCTGGCTAAGGCGCATACCAAAAGCTCGCTTAAATCTATAGGTAGCTTTTTTGGCGGACGTGACCACTCAACGGTTATCTACGCTTGCCAAACGGTAGAGGATTTAATTGATACAGACAAGAAATTTAAAGGTTACGTAGCCGATATACAGAAAAAGTTGAAAATGAGCTAGATTGATATCGAATTTCGAATGTTCGATTTCGGATTTAAGGCGCTGTGGGTAACCGTGGCGCTTTTTATTTAGCAGCCTTTTTTGCGTGAAGATGGACTTAATGTTTAATACATATAAGCCAGTGGGCCATCCTTAACTACCAGCACAGACCATCCTGGTTTAGAACCAACTGCAACAGATGCAATAAACTTATCGCGGATGTAAATGCCGACTTCGATTATTCCATCATCTTTTGATTCTGTCCACTCGCATCTTATTTCGTCTTCGCTTGCGACGGGTTTTATAACCGCATCCTTTGACAAATATTCCTTCGGATTTAAAAACGGCATATCTTCTGGTAACCAAAACGAGGTTGCAGGCGGTTCCTGTTGATTATATAGCCAGACATCGCCGATAACGTCTTCTCCTTCGTATAAGTAAGCATAAGCAACACGACTATCATCTTCTATTTTGACAGTATAGTGATTGTCAAATTCACAAACTATTCGGGTGGTGAGAACAGACACTTCAAAAGAATTTATAATTTCAAATCAGTCGCAGAAGTAATAAGATATTTTAACCGCTTCTTTAAGTTTTATAATTTTCAACTCTTCCATCGGAAAATTATTATCATTAGAAAAAAGAGGTTCCATAAATACAGTAGCTTGCTGATGGGTTAAGCCTTTCAAATACAATTCGGTATCAACACAACCATCAAATACGCTCGATATGGATATATTGCCATTCTTATAATTCGTCGTTGTCTTTTCGTATTCATCCTTACCTTTTACCTTACTGGTTCGCGCTATGCCATAGTTTCTTTTCAGATAATCTTCATCTGATTCAGACACGCCGTACCGATCCATAATAAAGGGTGGCATTTTTAATAAGTAGGCATCAAATACATAACCCTGTTTGCCTTGGTAGGAAACTTTTATCCAGTTTCCTTTCAGACTTTTTAACAGGGCGCTATTCTTAACGGGCATTGTGGCCGCCCCAAAAGATTTATCACCTATTACTTTTACCGGCTTTCCGTATGCTATGGTGAGTAGGGTTTTAGCGGAGAAGGCCGGTTGCTGCTTTAGCGCAAGCCCTTTAATTGCCCAAACATTAAGTTGCTCTCCCGCTTTAATTGGCTGAGCTTTTGAAAAAGTAACCTGGATTAGCGTAATCAGTGAGATTAAAATGCATTTAAAATTCATTTCTAATATTTCACATTGTTAACGATTAAAACTATTAAGCTTCCCCCACTATTATCTTATCCCCATCACCTTCCTATACTCCACCTGCAAAGCCATCAAACAATCAGCACACATACAGCCTTCAAAATTCTCGCTGATGTATTGCACCTCATTTAGGGTTAATTGCACATTGCTGCATTGGCATTTGGTATAAGAATTTGCTTTACACTCTATGCGTTTGCCACAGCGGTCGCAGGCTATTATCTCGTGCTTGATCATTACTTCAAGATACCGAACCGCCGCGAATTTTAAAAGTTATAGGCTAAAAATATATTTCCGGCGTACGCCTTATAATCAGGATTAATAGGCGTATCAAAAACACCTACAATTGTCGTCTTTGCCATACCGATATTGTAACGCACTTCCAGTCCTATGTTTATTCTATTGGTAACCGCAAAATTCAAACCCAATTTCGGACCTAAAAAGGGTACGCTAGAAGATTGAGATGTTTCATTGATCTCCTGGGGCGTTTCGCCGGTAAGTTTATATTTAGAAGATATAAAGCCCCCGTTGAGCCCTGCATAAAAGCTTGCTGATGGTGTGATCAGCCACTCATATGCCGCACCTAAATAAGCTCCAACACCTGTAAAGTTACTTACTCTTATTTCTCCTACAGTGCTGACTTGGCCGGCAAACTCAAATTCTATTGGATAAGAGCTTTGCTTAGGTTGATATGCTCTATAATCCACTGTACCCGAGAAGATAAAATGATTTATTTTTTTTGAAAGCGTTATGCCAAATGTAGGTGCGCCTTTATAGGAACCTCTTAATCCTCCCAGTGGCGATTCGTACCCGCCATTTAGGGCTAACAACCATCCGTCGCTTGTGATGTAACCACCACTACCACTACCGGCCCTACTGCCGCCAAGTATATTACCATCGGCATTAGTGCCCATTCGGCGTTGTGCTTGCGAAGGCAAACAAATTATCATTAGGAAAGATACCGGGATGGCGAAAGAATAAAATAAGCGTTTGAAACTGAAGTGCATGTATAAAGGTAAGATATGGGTTGACGCCTCTAATTTAACACATTTTTTTAACCGACACTAAAAAATCTCCTTTAAGCTATAGTTAATTTATTGATTAATAGCATTTTTTGCATTTTTAATGCCTCTTGCAATAAAAACGATTTAAAAGCCATTGTAAACAAGAGCAAAAAAAAGGCGCCTTAACAAATGAGGCGCCTTTCATAATTTAAATTTATTTAGGGTTTATGCTGAACAAGTAACGCAGCCTTCTTCCATCGAGCAGGTTGGGCCGGCAGGTATCTCGTCTTCCACTTGTTGCACTACCGCTGGTATAACAGGATCCATGTTTTTACCACCCTGATTCTCAACAGTAAATTTAACCGCTTGCGAAGCTGCTTGTGTACGCAGGTAGTACATACCTGTTTTTAAGCCTTTCTTCCATGCGTAGAAGTGCATTGAGGTTAATTTAGAAGCGTTTGGCGAATTGATGAACAGGTTAAGCGATTGCGACTGGCAAATATACGCGCCTCTGTCGGCAGCCATGTCTATAATATCACGCATTTTTATCTCCCACACAGTTTTGTACAGATCTTTTAATTCCTGTGGTATTTCGGCAATATCCTGTACAGAGCCATTGGCAGTTATAATTTTATCCTTCATCGCGTTATCCCATAAGCCACGGTTCACTAAATCGCGTAGCAGGTGTTTGTTTACGATGATGAATTCGCCGCTTAATACACGGCGAGTGTAAATGTTTGAGGTATATGGTTCAAAACATTCGTTGTTACCCAATATTTGCGATGTTGACGCGGTAGGCATTGGCGCTACCAATAAAGAGTTCCGCACACCATGGTTCATTACATCTAAACGCAGGTTTTCCCAATCCCAACGGCCACTGGTTGGTTTAACATTCCAAAGATCAAACTGGAACTGGCCCTTTGATAATGGCGACCCTTGAAAGGTTGCGTAAGGGCCTTCCTTTATGGCCAGGTCTTTTGATGCCGTCATGGCAGCAAAATAGATAGTCTCAAATATCTCTATATTCAGTTGCTTAGCCTCCGGGCTTTCAAACGGCATACGTAGCAGGATGAAAGCATCAGCCAAACCTTGCACACCTAAACCAATTGGGCGATGTCTTAAGTTTGATGTACGGGCCTCTTCTACCGGGTAATAATTGTTATCAATTATCTTATTCAGGTTAATTGCAGCCTGATAAGTTACTTCATACAATTTTTCGTGATCGAATTTGCCTTCACGAACGTAACGTGGTAACGCCAGTGAAGCCAAGTTACAAACCGCTATCTCGTCAGCCGAAGTGTATTCTAAAATCTCGGTACAAAGGTTAGAGCTTTTTATAGTCCCTAAATTTTGCTGATTTGATTTAGCATTAGCAGCATCCTTGTATAATAAGTATGGCGTACCGGTTTCTACCTGGGCATCCAACACGGCAAACCAAAGTTCCTGCGCTTTTACGGTTTTGCGGGCGCGGCCCTCTTTCTCGTATTTCTTGTAAAGTTTTTCAAATTCTTTACCATGACAATCAGCTAAACCAGGTGCTTCATGTGGACAGAACAAACTCCAATCCTCATTAGCCTCAACACGTTGCATAAACAAGTCGCTCACCCAAAGTGCATAGAATAAATCGCGGGCACGCATTTCTTCTTTACCATGGTTTTTACGAAGGTCAAGGAATTCAAATATATCTGCATGCCAAGGCTCTAAATAAATAGCGAAAGCGCCTTTACGTTTGCCACCACCCTGGTCAACATAACGGGCAGTATCATTAAAAACACGCAGCATTGGGATAATACCGTTGCTGGTACCATTAGTACCACTGATGTATGAGCCGGTAGCACGTACATTATGTATGCTTAAGCCGATGCCGCCTGCGCTTTGTGATATTTTGGCAGTTTGTTTAAGCGTATCATAAATACCTTCAATGCTGTCATCCTTCATGGTTAACAAAAAGCATGATGACATTTGAGGTTTTGGTGTGCCTGAGTTAAATAAGGTTGGTGTAGCGTGTGTAAACCAACGCTCGCTCATCAGGTTATAGGTTTTGATAGCGCTTTCAATGTCTTCCTTGTGGATACCAACTGATACGCGCATAAACAAGTGCTGCGGGCGCTCGGCTATCTGGCCATCTAACTTTAACAGGTATGATTTTTCAAGCGTTTTAAAACCGAAATAGTCAAAGCCAAAATCGCGGTCGTAGATTATGCTACTATCCAGCTCCTCAGCATTCTTTTGGATGATCTCGTGGATATCGTCGGCTAAAAGAGACGCATTTTTGCCGGTTTTAGGATCCACGTATTCATAAAGCAGTTTCATTGTTTCAGAGAACGACTTTATAGTATTTTTATGCAGATTGGATACCGCAATACGCGATGCCAGCAAAGCATAATCAGGATGTTTTGTAGTAAGTGATGCGGCCGTCTCGGCAGCAAGGTTATCCAGTTCAGATGTGGTTACCCCATCAAATAAACCTTCAATTACTTTCTTTGCAACGTCTATTGGGTCAACCAGTGCCGGGTTTAAACCATAGCATAGCTTCTCTATACGTGCGGTGATCTTGTCAAATTTTACCGACTCTTTTTTTCCGTCTCTTTTTACTACAAACATGCCAGTGAACAGTTAATGGTGAATATTTTTTTCTCTTAATTTATATATCTTGGTTGTAGGTCTCTTTTTAAAAATCCTCGTCAAGCGAGAATGATTTACTTTCCTGGTTATTTAATACCCCGCTTTTTTGGTAATCGCCTACACGTTTCTCAAAGAAGTTTGTTTTGCCTTGCAGGGATATCATCTCCATAAAATCAAACGGATTGCTTGCACCGTACACTTTGTCATAACCCAGTTCGCCTAACCATCTGTCGGCTACAAACTCAATATACTGGCTCATTAGTTTAGCGTTCATGCCAATTAAGCTAACCGGCAATGCATCGCTTATAAATTCTTTTTCAATTTCAACAGCGTCAGTTATAATGGCCGTTGCTGCTTCTTTCGATAGTTTGGTTTCCAACATGCGGTATAACAAACAGGCAAACTCGCAATGCATACCTTCATCACGGGATATTAACTCGTTGCTAAAAGTAAGGCCCGGCATTAAGCCGCGTTTTTTTAACCAGAATATTGAACAGAAACTACCCGAGAAGAAGATCCCCTCAACCGCCGCGAAAGCAATTAATCGCTCGGCAAAGCTGCCGTTGTTTATCCAACGCAAGGCCCACTCAGCTTTTTTACCTACGCATGGTACGGTATCAATAGCGTGGAACAGACGGTCTTTTTCAGCAGGGTCTTTAATATAAGTATCAATTAATAAAGCATAGGTCTCTGAGTGGATGTTCTCCATCATTATCTGGAAACCATAAAAGCAGCGCGCCTCGGGCAATTGCACTTCGCTCATAAAGTTAACCGCCAGGTTTTCGTTAACTATACCATCGCTTGCCGCAAAAAAAGCAAGCACATGCGAAATGAAGTGACGCTCGCCATCGTTCATGTTCTCCCAGTGTTTCATGTCGTCAGAAAGATCGATCTCTTCTGCCGTCCAGAAACTGGCTTCACATTTTTTGTACATTTCCCAAATGGCGGGATACTTAATAGGAAGAATAACAAATCTGTCTTTATTCTCCCTTAGTAATACTTCGTTTTCCTGGCTCATTCCCTTTTCGTTTTTACCCGTTTAACCGTTTTTTAAAAGTCGACACAGCATCGACCGCTTTCTGTTTTATTAAAAAGCGGATGGACTTTCCTTTTTAAAATGTTCTGTGTGTGGTTCCTTCAGCTTTATCTTTGGTTAACCCATGATTTACATTGAGTTAACGTTTCAGTAGCTTTAAATCAATATCGCTGTTGGACAGAAACAAATTTAACAGAGTAACCAATTGGTAATACATCCAAGTTTTTAACAATACCCCTACTTATAAACATTTTGGTGGCATATTTCCTCACATTTTGCGTTTAAAACTTTTTTATTTTTTTTAAAACAACACCAATAAATAACCGTATTGATTAACCTTTAACCAACAACACTTTTAGGAATACAGTCTGATACTGTTTAGTTTGCGGGAACAAATTTCATGGACAGCGAATTAACGCAATGGCGAACGTTCTTTGGCGTTAAATATTCGCCCTCAAAAACGTGCCCCAGGTGGGCGCCGCAGTTAGCGCAAACAATTTCTACCCGTCGTCCGTCGGCATCAGGTACGCGTTTTACTGCTTCCGGAATTTCATCGTCAAAACTAGGCCAACCGCAGTGCGATTCAAATTTTGATTCGGATGTATAAAGCGGGGTATCACAGCGTTTGCAAACGTATAAGCCTTGTGCCTTGTTATTTAAAAGTGCGCCGGTAAAAGGCCGCTCTGTGCCTTTGTGTAATATTATATATTCTTCGTCGGGTGTTAATTTATTGTATTCCATTGTTTTAATTATTGAGTGACTGAATTAGTGAATGAGTGATTTATTTCTCATCTACCTATACAATATACGCATATAAATGCAACTGATTTTATGAAGAATGGTTTATTGACGTGAGGGTGACGGTTGGTAGTAGTGAACAGCTACGTGATTAATTGTCATTAACTGGTATGGAAAATATCAAGAATTTGCATCATCTTTAAAAATCAATTATGAAGAACTTACTCATTTTATCAATCTTTATTGTCTGCAATCTACCTCAAAAAATTCACGAAGCGGAGACAGAGAGGCCTAATTACACAATAATCAAATTTAATCTGGAAAGGCATAATATGTATTTCGATGGCCCGGTACGGTCGGCTGCTTTATCCTCAGCTGAACTATCGACAATAAACGCTATGATCACTGAAAGAATCCTACAGTACAATAGCGAACGAAAAGAAGCGGCAATAAAGCAAGCTAAGAAATACGAAAACAAGCAAGCGAAATACCAATTGGAATACTACTTAGATCTGATAGGCCCGATAAAAAAATATTACAAACAAGTAGTTGTAGTCATTAATAAGTCCGGTCAAAAGGAGGCTTTCATTAATTGCTTTTGTACAAAGCCAGAGAACGACTCATGGAAAAAGAGCATAGGTTTAGTTATGGATGGCGGAGCCTGTTATTTCAGCGTAAAGATAAATTTAACAACTCATTCGATTTTAGCATTCTATGTGAATGGTGTCGCTTGATATTAAAAATTCTGGGTCAACTTCTCCATCATATCCTGCGGTATCTTTTCCAGGTCAAGTACCAGGAAGCCGTCCAGCGAGTCGGAGAATTTAGGATCGATATTAAAGCCAATGATCTTTGCATTCAATCCGATATACTGCCTAAGCAACACAGGTACTTTCATATTTCGGGTTTCCACTTCTGATATCAGGCTGTCGAGGTTTTTGAATGTGTCCTCGCCGCTGTGCAATACATCCGCATCTATCTTCGAGAAATTAACCTTAAACTTTTTACGCGGCTTAACTAACGCGGCCATCTCATTATCGAAATGATTCCGGTTGATGTAATCTACTATCAGCGATTTGGAAAATTTGGAGAAAGAGTTGCTGATACTTACCGGCCCAATTAAATACCGATAGCGAGGTTTATCAACTACAAACTTTATTACCCCCTTCCAAAGTAAAAACAGCGGCAAAGGTTTTAGCTGATATTCTTTCCTGATGAAGGACCTGCCCAATTCCAGGCTTCGATCAAGCACGTGTGTAAACCCCGACTTAATTTTAAACAGCTCATTTATATAAAATCCTTTTTTGCCGAAACTGTAAAATATCTCATCACCCAAGCCTATTCGGTAAGCACCTACTATCATTCTGGCTTCCTTATCCCATATAAATAGGTGGTGATAATAAATATCGTATTCATTCAGATCGGTTGATTTGTTGGTACCCTCGCCTACCTCTCTAAAAGTGATTTCACGCAGGCGGCCAATTTCACGAATGACGCAGGGAATATTAGCTGTAGGTGTTATAAAAACTTCATAGTTTTTTTCCGCCCAAATTAAATAATCATCCCGCAGTTGACTAACCTCGCGTTCTAAAATGTCAGCATCAATAGCTTTAACTATCTCCTGCTGCTTTTTCCTTATTTTGAACAGCTTCCTTGGATTAAAAAGGCGCTTCTCATCCTCCAATCCTGTACCCAGAGCATAAGTTTTGGCGCGCAGAAAATTAAGCAGTTTTGTAGCATTGCCAGCATCAGGAATGTCCTGCACTTTAATAGGTTTGCCAATACGCAGTTTGATGGTATGCCCCTGTTTGTTAAAAAGCTCAGACGGGAGTTTTGCGGTACGTAGCGTTGGGTGAATTAAACTTAGCAGATTAAATAACAACCCGTTATTGCCATGGAAATAGATAGGTACAACCGGCACTTTTGATTTGGCAATGATCTTACCAACTACCGGATGCCATATTCTATCTGTAACCTGTTGTTTATCAATTTTAAAGGTTGACACCTCCCCGGCCGGGAAAATGCCGATGGGCGTACCGTCAGCCAATAACTGTAATGTGTTTTTAATACCACTTATACTCGACGTATGTTCAACATTTTCAAATGGATTTACAGCGATAAAGTACTCGCTAAGGTTGGGTATCTTTTTTAAAATGAAATTGGCCATCAGCTTTGCGTCCGGCCGTACCATTAAAAGCATTTTTAATAACACTAATCCTTCTATACCACCGTACGGATGATTAGCGATGGCAATAAAGCTTCCCTTGCGTGGTATATGTCTTAGATCTTTTTCATTAAACTCTATTTCAACGCCGCAACCTTTTAAAATAGCGTCAATAAACTCAATGCCCTGTTTTGGCTGCGCATCGGCAAACAAACTGTTCACCTGGTTTATCTTCATTACTTCCATCAGGAATGCGGCAAGGCCCGGCATTTTCAATTTGTCAAGTCCGGTAGCTTTTGCAAATTCCTCGGTAGTTATTATTTTCATTTTTAAATCGCTAATTTAACAGCTGCTTACCTAAATCATGAAGCAACGCATAACCAACTATTTTTCCATCACCAAAAAAGAATGGAACGGCGCTGTGGTGCTGGTTGTAGCTATATTGCTGGTTTTGGCTGCGCCATATGTTTATCAAAAGCTGCACAAAGATAAACCAATAAACTTTAAAGAGTTTGATAAAGCGGCGGCAACACTTACCACTATAGAGAAAAAAACAAGTATAAATACAGGCAAAAGCAAGCCATCAGCATTTGCTTACCCCTCGAATAAATTAAAGCTGGGCGAAACCGTAGAACTTAATACCGCGGATACCATTTCGCTTATCCGGGTACATGGTATCGGACCCTCATTTGCACGGCGCATTGTTAAATACCGCAAACAACTTGGCGGGTTTATAAACAAGGAGCAATTGAAAGAAGTATATGGTCTTGATGCGGAAAAATACGCCGAGATAAATGATGAAATTCGGATTGACCCGTCGCTGGTTAAGAAGCTCGCCATTAACAATATTGATTTTGAGACCTTGCGACATTTCCCCTATCTTAGCTATAAGCAGGCCAATGCGGTAATACAATATCGTGTGCAGCATGGTAATTATAGATCATTGAACGACATGCGCGATATCGCCCTTCTTAATGACAAAATTTTAAGTAAAATTGCACCATACATCACTTTTAAATGATTGAACAACGAATTAAAGCGGCGATACGCGACATACCTGATTTCCCAAAACCGGGCATTGTATTTAAGGATATTACCACCATTTTAAAGGACCCTGTTTTATGCGCCGATATAGTTGATGCCTTTGTTGAACTACTGAAAGATAAACAAATTGATGTAGTGGCAGGCGTAGAAAGTCGAGGGTTTTTATTTGGCCTTACACTGGCTAACCGTTTGGGAGTACCTTTCGTACCTGTACGCAAAGCAGGCAAATTACCTCACACTGTTAAACAGAAAACTTACAACCTGGAATACGGCAGCGCAGTAATCGAGATGCATATAGACGCTTTTGAACCCGGCGCAAATGTTCTGCTGCATGACGATCTGCTTGCTACCGGTGGCACAGTAACAGCTGCCAGTGAATTGATAAATGATCTGGGTGGCAAGGTATGCGGTTTTACTTTCGTAGTGGGCCTTGGATTTTTAAATGGTAAAGAGAAAATTGCGCCAATTAATCATGACATAATTGTGTTGGCAGAGTATTAAGCATAAAAAAAGCGCTCCGGTTTCGGAGCGCCTTATCGTCATATATCGTTTTGTTAATATTCTTCTTCGGTTGAAGTCAGAACTGCTTTTCTAACCTCCTGTGCTGCTATTTCTTTCTTTGTTTTATGCTTGGCTATTTGCTTGCGCAGGCTTTCAATAGCCAGATCGGTTGCCTCTTCAAAAGTTTTGCATTGCTCTTTAGCAAATATGGTATTGCCAGGCAAATGCAGTTTTATTTCTGCAATTTTATTTGCTTCATGTTCTACATTTTCCAACTTTAAATAAACTTCCCCGTTTATAATGTTATCAAAAAAGGTATCCAGCTTATCAGCCTTCTTCTGTATAAATGCCAATAAATTTTTGTCTGCATTAAAATGAATTGATTGCACTGTAATTTTCATGGTTCCTCCTTTTTATGCCTTTGGATGGGCGAGTTTATAAATAGACTTTAATCTTTCAACTGAATTATG
>NZ_CAMLHX010000050.1 GCF_946479965.1 uncultured Mucilaginibacter sp.
ACTACTCCTTAATAAATTATATATATATATATGACCCATATATAAACCTGATAGCGTTACTATTTAACCCTAAAAAACTCATCGTATCCATCCATGACTATGATGATCATCCGGGATTAAAAAATCAATTAAGGGGCGTTATAAAAAAGGCGGTAATTAAGCGGGCTCAGTTTTTTCATTTTTATTCAGAAAACGAACGCGATAAGTTTATTAAAGATTTTCCGGATAAGAAAACGTTTTACACGCCGATGCCTTTAAAAAGCTTTGGAAGCATCGACCCATTTGTACCTGCTTTATTTGACAGGGGCAGTGCTAAGAAGGTTTTTTTATTTATGGGTTTTATTAGGTACTATAAGGGTTTGGATATTTTAATTAACGCGATAACTAAATTAAACCGCTCTGACTATGTTTTAGTAATTGCTGGGGCTGCGGACGACTGGGCGGAATATGAGCAAAGTGTGGCAAACTTACCGCAGGTTATCAGCAATATTGGTTTTATTGAGGATTCCGACATTGCGAATTATGTAAGCCATGCTGATTTTTTAGTGTTACCCTACCGGAGTGCGACGCAAAGTGGCCCCGCATTAATCGCAATGAATTATAATCTGCCCATTATTGCAAGCGATCTGGATTGTTTTAAAAGCGTTATAGATGATGGAATTGACGGGTTTTTATTCGCGAAAGAGAACGAAGATGAATTATGCCTAACAATAGAAAGAGCCTTAAACTTAAGTACAGAACAATATCTTGAAATGAAACACAACCAGCTTTTAAAGGCACAAGTGTACAAAGACAAAGAGTCAAAAACTGGCGACACCTTTGATAATTTTGTAAAACAAAATCTTGTATTTATTGACAAAACCGACTCTCTTCATACCTCTTAAAATGGCAAATAAAACCTGTTTGTTAATCATCCCCAAAAAATTTTACTCGTTTGAAAAACATATTACCAATGCTTTAAAAAGGAAAAATTACGACGTAACTGTAGCGAACGATGAATATCCGGAAGGCGTGGTAGGTAAAGTTATGGGGAAACTGCGTCTTCCGTTTCTTTTTAGTATCACTTATAACACAATAACAAGGAACTTTCTGGAAGGAAAAACTTATGACATTGCAATAATTTTTAAGGGACGTGGCATAAGCGAACGATTGATAACTGAAATGAAAAAATCAGTAAATGAAATTGTAGCATACAATTGGGATTCTTTTAAATATAACCCTAATCCGCTAAAATGGTATAGATCGGTAAACAGGTACTATACGTTTGATTATAATGACGCGGAAAAATACAATATTCCCGCAGTACCGCTTTTTACATCAGATACTGCACCTGTAAGTAAAAGCGAAATTAAATATGATTTATCATACATTGTTAGAAACCATTCCGAGCGGTTAATATATATAAATGACATATTAGAGCAGCTAAAACCCGAACGGACCTTTATCTATATATATGAGCTTAATGTTTTTACATTCTTCGCCAATTTTCTTAAAAATCCGAAGCTTTACCTGAAACTTAAAAAATATATTTTTAATACCCCTCTTAAGTATCAAGACTATACCGATGCCATAAAGCATTCGCGTGTTACAATTGACTATGCTCACAGCGACCAAACCGGGATTACTATGCGATGTTTTGAAGCGATTAAAATGGGCGTTAAAATCATTACAAATAATAAGTATATACAAAGAAGCGATAGTTTTAATGCCTCAAACACCGTTGTATACAATATCGGTGATGATAAAGATTATTTGGTAGATGGGTACCGACGCCTTTTTGATGACGCTTCGTTATCAAAGAACAGAGATATTGATGGTTTTATTGATGATTTACTAAAAAAATAGAATTTTTGTTGAAAAATTTCCTATTTTTGATTGATTTATTAAAATTAGTACATAATTCTTCCTCTCCAAAATAGAGCAATTGTTGATGAAAAATATTCTAATAACAGGCGGGGCCGGATTTATCGGATCGCATCTGGCTTTACAGCTAATTGAAAAGGGATTTCGGGTAAGAGTTTTGGATAATCTTTCAGAACAAATACACGGGTCTAATCCCGAAAAAACATCGCCTTTATATAATTCAATTTTAGGTAAAGTTGAATTTATAAGAGGGACAGTAACATCATCTCATGATTGGGAAGTTGCCCTAAAGGACCAGGACGCGGTGGTTCATTTTGCAGCGGAAACCGGTACCGGCCAGTCAATGTACGAGGTTGAAAGATATACAAACGTAAATATTCAAGGCACGGCGTTAATGTTAGATATATTAACTAACAAAAGCCACAACATAAAAAAGGTTGTAGTTGCTTCGAGTAGATCTATCTACGGTGAAGGTAAATATATAAGCAACGACCTTGGGGTAGTTTACCCTTCTCATCGCTCAGATGAAGTTATGCAAGGTGGAGACTTTGAGGTGAAATACCCCGGAAGCACGGCTTTGAGTCTAGTTGCTACAGACGAAGACTCTAAAATCCACCCATCTTCGGTGTATGGCATCACGAAGCAAGTTCAGGAACAATTAGTTTTAACTGTATGCGGCGCAATTGGTATTGCGGCGGTTGCTTTCAGGTACCAAAACGTTTACGGCCCCGGGCAGTCATTAACCAACCCATATACAGGCATATTGTCAATATTTTCAAACTTGATAAGAAGCAAACAGAAGCTGAATATTTTTGAGGACGGCAATGAAAGCCGCGATTTTGTTTTTGTTGATGATGTTGTTGATGCAACCATAGCAGGGTTGTTAAAAGACGAAGCAAATAATCGTGTTTTCAACGTAGGTACTGGGGTTCCTACTACTGTTTTGCAGGTTGCGAAAGCACTAATGCAATCATACAACATTGAGGTGCCTTATGAAGTGACCGGGATGTATCGTATTGGGGATATCAGACATAACTTTGCTGACATTACCCGGTTACAAACTATTTTAGGACTTACACCCAAAGTTGATTTTGAGCAGGGCATAAAAAAATTCTGCGCTTGGGTTGAAGGCCAGCATGTTGCAGAAAATAATTACGAAAAATCCCTATCAGAAATGAGAGATAAAGGATTGTTAAAATAAAATACCAAGTTAATGGAGTCGGCACTGCCAAAAATTTCACTGATACTTCCCTGCTTTAACATGGAGGTTTATATAGAGGATACGCTGAGAAGCATAACCCAGCAAAATTATCCGAACCTGGAGTTAATTGTAATGGACGGTGGTTCAACCGATAATACACTTAACATTATTAATAAATATAGCCAATTTGTATCTATACTGGTTTCTGAGCGAGACAACGGACAATACAGTGCAATAACTAAGGGTTTTGAAATGGCCACTGGAGATATATTTTGTTGGTTAAATGCCGATGATGTATCATTTCCGTGGACTTTTAGAACAGTGGCGCAGATATTTACAGAAAATAAGGACATAAAATGGCTTACCGGAATCTCTGCATTTTTAAATGAGGACGGTTCTTTAAAGAAATTTTACAATAACATAAACGCGAAACCACGCGAGGCCATAAAAAATGGCTGGTTTAGAAAAGGTGGCTATGGCTATCTGTTACAAGAGTCGACATTTTGGACCAAAGAATTATGGAAAGAATCAGGAGGCCTTGACCTTAGCCTCAAATTAGCAGGCGATTATGATCTATGGATCAAGTTTGCAAATCATACTGATTTATGGTCTGTTAATTTACCATTATCAGCCTTTAGATTACGTAATACAAGTAGGTCTCTTCAATTTGAGGATAAGTATTTGGAGGAGGTTGGTAGGGTAAACAAAGATTTTAAACCATTGCCGTTGTTGTTCAGGCTTTTTGGCAAAAAACAAAAATTGAATTTTTTAATACGGTTGTTCACGATAAAAAAAACCAAACTAATTTATCAGCCTTTCAATTCAGATAAGTGGATATATGGGGATAAATACAGATCGGTTTCTGCGCTCACGTTGTCTGCATTGTTACTGGAGAACGATAACCCCGATAAAAAATGGTGAATTTTAACACAAAAACTTATAAATTATTATGGTTAAGGTTGCATTAATTGGTGCAGGTAAAATGGGGATATCTCATTTGTCAATTCTGGGCGCTCATCCGCAGGTTGAGGTAGTTGGCGTTTGCGATACTTCAAAAATGGTAAACGATTTTCTGTCAAAATACGGAAAATATAAGTGCTTCACAGACTATCAAAAGATGATAGATGATGTAAAGCCGGAGGCCGTGGTAGTAGCAGTGCCCACTAAGTTTCATTACGTTGTTATTAAGTACTTGCTTGAAAGAGGAATAAGCGTTTTTGCAGAAAAACCTTTTTGTTTAAGTGCTGCTCAAGGGCAAGAGCTGTTGCAATTGGCCGCCGCCAAAAAAGTTGTTAACCAGGTTGGCTATCATAATAAGTTTATAGGCACTTTTAGCGAAGTTAAACGTATTGTAAATAGCGGAGCGCTAGGAGAAATTTATCATTTTGTAGGTGAAGCTTATGGTCCTGTGGTGGTTAAACCTAAGCAAGATACCTGGCGTTCAGATCCTTCTGAAGGAGGAGGGTGTTTATTAGATTATGCATCGCACGTTATAGACCTGATTAACGATTTACTGGCACCTGTTAGCAGTGTAAAAGGTAGTCTGTTAAAGTCAATATATTCTAATAATGTAGAAGATGCGGTTTACTCGCTGTTAGAATTATCCAACGGCGTTTCGGGCGTTTTATCGGTTAACTGGAGTGACGATACCTATCGCAAGATGTCAACAACAGTAACTATTGCAGGTACAAAAGGTAAAATTGTGTCAGATGCCAACGAGTTGAAGGTGTTTTTAAAAGATGGAAGCAGTTTAAAAGGATATTCAAAAGGGTGGAATGTAAGTTACATAACCGATCTTACATCAGAGGTTGATTTCTACTTGCGCGGCGAAGAATATTCTGCCCAAATGGATTACTTCATAAAAGCAGTAGCCGGCAGTGTTCCAAATTCAATAAATACATTTCAAAGCGCCTGGTATACAGATAATGCTATTGAATTGATTAAAAAAAGTTCTAAATAATTTATGATGGAAAGAATTCTGTTTGGTGATAATCAATTTTTTGCGGTTAACCATATTTCTGATGAAAAATCAAGAGCACAGTCTATCAAGTTTAGAGAAGATAGTGCAATAATAAAAACACTTGATGATGCGCGTTCATTGGGAATAAATACATTTATGTGTACTACACATGATCGTATTGCCAATATCTGTGATATTATAAGAAAAGAGCCTGAGAAGTATAAGGACTTTAAAATATTCCCTTGTATGCCATATGCACATAAATACGCAAATGCTGTAACTGAATTGGGTATAGCGGGAACAATTAAGCAATATGTGCCCGGCAATTTATTTGGTACAATGTTTAAAGGCGGGATGGCTTTTTTATCAAAAGACTATTTATCAATAATGGAGTTATTGGTTGATGCTGAGATGAAAATGTTCAAAGGAATTAATACCCCTGTTATATTTCTTCAAAACGTTATAACTGATCTATTCCTTGGTTTAGGTGCTAACGAAATTCTTATTGAGTTTAGCAAATATGTACAGAAAAAGTACAATGCCGAAGCTGGTTTTATCACCATGAATATGCCTAAACTTCTGGATGTATTAGAAGGTGGGGGCGTTAAAAACCCAATCATTTGTGCCTCCATAAACAAAGTTGGCTTTAGAATGTCTGGTGGTAAAGAAATATATGAAGAGACATTAAAAACACGAAAATTCAGAGCTATTGCCATGCAGGTTTTAGGAGGTGGAGCAATAGCACCGAAAGAGGCTCTTGAGTACGTATGCCAACTACCAAATATCGAATCAATTTTATTTGGAGCTTCATCAAAGGCGAACATTGAAAATACGGTAGAAACTATTCATCATTTTGACACAATAAAAGCTTAATGAGCTCAACTACGTATCTTTGATATTGTATTGACATTCTGAATATATTATTTATAAATAGGTTTTATGACAAAGAAAATAGCATTAATAACTGGTGTAACAGGCCAGGATGGCGCTTACCTTACAGAGTTATTGATATCAAAAGGGTATGAAGTTCATGGTATAAAGCGTAGAAGTTCTCTTTTTAACACAGATAGAATTGATCACTTATACCAGGATCCTCATGATAGTAATAAAAACTTAATTCTTCATTATGGAGATTTAAGTGATAGTACCAATTTGATTAGAATTATACAACAAGTGCAACCGGATGAAATTTATAATCTGGGTGCAATGTCTCATGTTAAGGTTAGCTTTGACACGCCCGAATACACTGCCAACGCCGATGGCATAGGTACTTTACGGTTGCTGGAAGCGATCCGCATATTAGGTTTGGAGAAGAAGACAAAGATTTACCAGGCTTCAACTTCAGAACTGTATGGTTTAGTTCAAGCGGTTCCTCAGTCAGAAACTACTCCGTTTTATCCTCGATCTCCTTATGCTGTGGCAAAAATGTATGCTTATTGGATCACCGTAAACTATCGCGAAGCCTATGGTATATATGCCTGTAATGGAATTTTATTTAATCACGAGAGCCCATTGCGTGGCGAAACCTTTGTAACCCGTAAGATTACCAGGGCCACAGCTAAAATAGCTATGGGATTACAGGATAAATTGTATTTGGGAAATCTTGACGCCCAACGTGATTGGGGCCACGCCAAAGATTACGTAGAGGCCATGTATTTAATTTTGCAACAAGAAGTTGCAGAGGATTATGTGATAGCTACAGGCGTTACTACCCGTGTGAGAGAGTTTGTGAGATTAGCATTTGCCGAAGTAGGAATAGTGGTTGAGTTTAAAGGCGAAGGGGTAGATGAAAAAGGTTATGTGGTTAGTTGCAGCAATCTTGATTTTCAATTAGAGGCGGGCAAAGAGGTAGTTGCTGTAGATAAGGCTTATTTTAGACCTACAGAAGTTGACTTACTTATAGGAGACCCAACAAAATCAAAAACAAAACTTGGCTGGCAACCCAAATATGATCTGCAAGGCCTTGTTAAAGAAATGGTTGAGGCTGACGTGGAATTATTCAGAAGAGAGAAATTGTTAAAAGAATCAGGTTATATCATTAGAAACCAGTTTGAATAGTTACTAGTTACGTCGTCAGAAAATTTATTTTCAACAGATACAACGATTCATGAAAAAAGACTCAAAGATATATATAGCTGGTCATAGGGGTATGGTAGGATCCGCTATCTATAGAAAACTTGAAAAAGAAGGTTTTGGCAATTTCATTTTAAGAACATCATCTGAACTTGACTTGCGTAACCAACAACAAGTATCAGATTTTTTTTTAACAGAAAAACCCGATTACGTTTTTTTAGCAGCAGCCAAGGTTGGCGGCATTGTTGCCAATAACACTTATAGAGCTGAGTTTTTGTATGATAATCTGCAAATACAAAATAATATAATAAATAGCTCTTATCTAACTGGTGTAAAAAAACTGATGTTTTTAGGGTCTAGCTGTATTTACCCTAAAATGGCGCCTCAGCCGTTGAAAGAAGAATATTTATTAACCGGAACGCTGGAAGAAACTAACGAACCATATGCTGTGGCCAAAATTGCAGGCATTAAAATGTGCGATGCCTATCGCGCGCAATACGGCTGTAACTACATATCTGTAATGCCAACAAATTTGTATGGCTACAATGATAATTACCATCCGCAAAACTCTCATGTACTGCCTGCGTTAATACGCAGATTTCATGAAGCAAAGGAAAACAATGTTCCAACGGTAACCATTTGGGGTACCGGCACACCTAAAAGGGAGTTTTTATTTGCAGATGACCTGGCAGAAGCTTGCTACTACTTGATGCAACACTATGACGAAGCCGGCTTGGTAAATGTGGGCACCGGCGACGACATTTCAATTAAAGACCTTGCCTTACTTGTTAAAACAGTGGTAGGTTATCAAGGCGATATAAATTTTGACGTTACCAAGCCCGACGGCACACCACGTAAGCTTATGGATGTAAGTAAACTGCATAACACCGGCTGGAGGCATGCAACATCTTTAGAGAACGGTATTAAATTAGCTTACGGAGATTTTTTGAACAAAGGGTTGCTGGTAGCAGAGCGCTAACTATTGCATAAAACGATTTATTAAAGCGTTTATGTAAATTTTTATAATGTAATGCATAACTTATAATCAATGAAAAACATTCTTATCACCGGCGGAGCCGGATTTATTGGCTCACATGTTGTGCGCCGCTTTGTAACCAGATATCCTGATTATAGAATCATAAATCTTGATGCACTTACCTACGCAGGTAATCTTGAAAACTTAACTGATATTGAGAACGCGCCAAACTATTTGTTTGAAAAAGCCGATATAACTAATAAAGACAATTTAGCAGTTGTTTTTGATAAATATGAGATAACCGATGTTGTGCATTTGGCAGCTGAATCACATGTAGACCGATCAATTGTGAGCCCGATGGATTTTGTTTATACTAACGTAATTGGAACTGTTAATTTGCTAGAGGTGGCCAAGGAGAAATGGAAGGACGATTATAGTTCTCATTTGTTCTACCACATTTCAACGGACGAGGTTTACGGCGCACTGGGTGCTGAAGGGTTGTTTACTGAGGAGACAAAATACGATCCACATTCGCCATACAGCGCAAGTAAAGCCGCGTCAGATCATTTTGTACGCGCTTATCATGACACCTATGGAATTGCCGTTAAGGTATCTAATTGTTCAAATAATTATGGACCGTATCATTTTCCCGAAAAACTGATACCCCTAATGATAAATAACATTATAAACGGTAAGCCATTACCTGTTTATGGAGATGGAAATTATACACGTGATTGGCTGTATGTAAAAGACCACGCCATTGCAATTGATCTGATTTTCCATGAAGGAAAAATTGGAGAAACCTATAATATTGGTGGTTTTAACGAGTGGAAGAATATTGATCTTGTAAATTTACTTTGCGATCAGATGGATCAGAAACTTTCTCGCCCGTTAGGTGCAAGCAGGCAACTCATTACTTATGTAAAGGATCGCCCTGGTCATGACAGGCGATATGCCATTGATGCTAGTAAAATTAATACTGAATTAGGGTGGGAGCCAACGGTAACCTTTGAACAAGGTTTATCGGAAACTATTGATTGGTTCCTTAGTAATACAAGGTGGTTAAGTAATGTAACAAGCGGTGCTTATGCAAGTTATTATGATCATCAATATGAAAATCGATAATTGGAATATTTAATTATAAATAAATGACATTAACCAAAACGCCGCTAGAGGGTTGTATAATAATCACGCCGCGGATATTTAATGATGATCGAGGCTATTTCTTTGAATCGTATAATGCACAAAGTTTCAATAACGCGGTAGGTTATAACGTTAATTTTGTACAGGACAATCAATCGTTCTCAACAAAAGGAGTATGCAGAGGTTTGCACTTTCAAAAAGGCGAATATGCTCAATCAAAGTTAGTGAGGGTAACCAAAGGTGAGGTGTTGGACGTTGCAGTTGATTTAAGGAAAGAATCTCCAACATATGCAAAACATTTTTCGGTTCTGTTATCTGAAGAGAACAACAAACAGTTTTTCATTCCCCGAGGTTTTGCACACGGCTTTGTCGTGTTAAGTGAGGTTGCTGTTTTTCAATACAAATGTGATAATTATTACAATAAAGCATCAGAAGGCGGCTTGCATTACGCCGACCGTGAGTTGAATATTGATTGGGGCTTTAGCAAAGATCAATTGTTGGTATCTGAAAAGGATAATCAGCTACCCTTTTTAGATGAGGCCGGTGATTTTGGCTTTTAATTACCTATAAAAAACGTATATGCAGAATATAGTAGTATTTGGTGCTTCAGGTCAGTTAGGGAGCTGTTTAAAAAAAGTGGCTGCGGATGGAGATATAAAATCCATATTTTTCCCGCCGGAGTCTGAGGGAAATATTTTGGATGAAGGGTTGTTAGCCGAGGTGTTTAAGCAGTACCAACCTACACACGTTATTAATTGTGCCGCTTATACAGCTGTTGATAAAGCCGAAGACGATGTGGATATTGCACGTAAAATTAATAGAGACGGCGCTAGAAATTTGGCAAAGCAATGCAAAGCAAGCGGATCTATTTTAATACAAGTGTCCACAGATTTCGTATTTGAAGGAAATACACCTTATCCGCTTTTAGAAGATGATGTGGCGCAACCAATAAGTATTTACGGGCTTACAAAATTGGAGGGAGAGCAAGAGGTTATCGCTATTCTTCCGGAGCATTATATCATTCGTACAAGTTGGTTGTATTCGGAGTATGCAAATAATTTTGTAAAAACAATGCTTAAACTTGGAGCCGACCGGGATGAACTCAAAATAATTGCTGACCAAATAGGTTCACCAACGTACGCTATAGATCTGGCGGGAGCAATATTGCATATCATTTCATCAGGTAAAAAAGAATACGGTACTTATCATTACAGTAATGAAGGCGTAACCTCATGGTATGATTTTGCTAAAGGGATATTCGATATTTCAAATACTGATGTAAAGGTTTACCCTATTCGAACTTACGAATATCCAACACGGGCTGCGAGGCCTGCTTTTTCGGTAATGGACAAAGCCAAGATCAGGTCAACTTTTAATCTTAGTATTCCGTATTGGCGGGATAGTCTGACAGTATGTATAAACTCTCTTAAATCTGCACAATAACAACGTCTGTATATGAAAGGAATTATTTTGGCCGGCGGCTCCGGAACCCGCCTTTATCCAATTACAAAGGCAATTAGCAAGCAGTTAATGCCAATTTATGATAAGCCGATGATATATTACCCTTTATCGGTGTTAATGCTTGCAGGTATAAATGAAGTGCTGATTATTACCACACCTGAAGATCAGCCTGGATTTATAAGGCTGTTGGGCGATGGTAGCGAGCTCGGATGCCGTTTTGAATTCGCTGTGCAAGAGGTGCCAAATGGATTGGCACAAGCATTTGTTATAGGAGAGAAATTTATAGGCGACGATAAAGTTGCGTTGGTTCTTGGTGATAATATTTTTTACGGGTCAGGGTTTAGCGTACTTATACAAAGTTTTAATAATGTAGATGGTGCAGCTATTTTCGCCTACCCAGTTGCCGATCCGGAGCGCTATGGTGTAGTTGAGTTCGACAAAGATTTTAAAGCTGTGTCTATAGAAGAAAAGCCTATCGAGCCTAAATCGCATTATGCTGTTCCGGGACTTTACTTTTATGATAATCGTGTTGTTGAAATAGCTAAAAATATTCCGCTTTCACCAAGGGGGGAATATGAAATTACCGATGTAAATAAAGTATATCTTACAAACGGTGATCTACATGTTGGAGTAATTGACAGAGGAACAGCGTGGTTGGATACCGGTACCTTTGATTCATTAAGTGACTCAACTGAATTTGTACGTGTAATCGAGAAAAGACAAGGCACCAAAATAGGGTGCATTGAAGAAGTTGCTTATCGAATGGGCTTCATAAATTATGATGAGCTCCAGAGTTTGGGCCAGAAATATATAAAAAGCGGTTATGGTAAATATATTCTGAATATTGAAAAGTAGTACACCGCCAGCTTTAGGCATTTAGCTGACAATGTTTACTGAATAAGGACGTATTAAGTGTATTACGAACGGCCGAGTGATGTTGATGCAATAACTTGTTTAACAAAAAAGCAATTCGAGACATAGAACGAACGAATTGCTTTTTTTTTATATTTTTGTAGAAATTGCAAGCGCGGTAGCCTTGCAATTTGAATAATTGTCTGGTTATATATCAGCTATTATTAATAAATCTCACTATAATCAACACATCAAGCCTGTATTTATGTTGATAACTTATAACATCATCCACCTAACAGTTAATTATGAGTAATATCAAACCCCTAATTATCGTTACGTTTTTAGCAATATTTTCAAATGGTAAGCTACTTGCGCAATCACTTAATGTTGGTGCCATTACTGAAGACTATTACAGGCGTGCACAATTGTTTGGAGAAGCAGATACCAATGTCTCTTTTACGGTAAGGCCAATTTTTCCCAAATTAAGCACAACAAAACCTTTAGATCCATTTTATCCTGATCTTAAAGAGAAAAGAGAAGAAAGGAGTGGCGGGAAATGGCAAGATGGGAAACTAATAATTGAGGCACTGCCGGTTACCATACAAACCCAGTTTAACAGCCACCATCCTTATGGATGGAATGATGGACCCATGATACCGGCTAAAGGGTTTCAGACACTAATCAGTGCAGGGGTTTACGGTCAACTTGGTCCGGTAACATTCCAATTAAAACCGGAATTAGTGGCAGCGGAAAACAAAGAATTTGAAACTTTCAATAACAACCAATACGACGTTATTTTTGCGCGTTACTATGATATTTATAATAACATAGACTTACCGGTGAGATTTGGCGATAAGGGGTTTAACCGGGTGCATTGGGGTCAAAGCAGTATCAGGTTAAATTATAAGGCAATTTCTTTTGGGCTATCTACTGAAAGCTTATGGTGGGGTCCAGGCATAAGAAACTCCCTGCTAATGAGTAATAACGCTCCAGGCTTCCCGCATTTAACGCTAAATACATTGCGCCCTGTAAATACCCCTATTGGCTCGTTTGAAGGGCAACTTATTAGCGGAAGGTTGAGTAACTCTAACTTTTCGCCGTTGACACCCGATAAAAATTACTTTGGGTCAAATTTGTACGTTCCTAAACCAGATGACTCGAGGTACATAACGGGAATTGTAATAACATGGCAGCCTAAATGGGTGCCAGGATTGTTTTTAGGAATGAACCAAGTGCAGCAAGTATATAGTAAAAACATAATCGGTCTTCGCGACTATTTACCGTTGTTTTTACCATTCGATCTGACGTCGGCCCCCGATAATGCGATCAACAGGAAAGATCAGATAGCATCTGGTTTTATGCGTTGGCTTTGGACACGCGAACATGCTGAGATTTATTTCGAATTTGGGCATTTTAATAACACCAAAGATTTAACACAGTCTTTTTTATCTCCCAACACCTCACGCGCCTATACTTTCGGACTTCGTAAATTGTTGCCTTTTGGTAAATCCACAGATGAAAACCTTTTGATAGGACTTGAAGTAACCCAGATGCAAGAGAACTCCATTGACAAGATAAAAGCTGGATACGCATGGTATGTTAGTAAAGGAATTAGGCAAGGATATACAAATCAGGGAGAAGTTATGGGCGCGGGCATTGGTCCCGGTGCAAACATACAGTCTTTAAATGTTAGCTGGCTTAAGGGTTTAAAACGAATTGGTTTGCAATTGGAAAGGTATGTTCACAACAACGACTTTTATTATTATGCCTTTTATGATAGCCAAGACTATGGCAGGCATTGGGTTGACCTAAGTATAGCATTTAGCGGAGAATGGAACTACAAAAACTTTGTTTTCAGTGGAAAGCTCCAAGGTATCAAATCGTTGAATTACCAGTGGTATACAAAACAAGCTAATGATATATTCTTCAAAAATGGCAGAGATGTATATAACATTCAGTTGCAATTAGGTACTACGTATAGATTTTAGTAAACGATATATGAAGAAGGCTTTTTTATTATCCGCTATAGGTGCTTTTTCTTTTTTATCAACCCAACTTTGTGCGCAAACTGTACCTGTTGGTATGCCCGCGGTAGAAGACTACTATAGGCGTATGCAGTTAATTGGTAAAGTTGACAGTAACCTTTCATTTTCCGTGCGACCAAGTTTTATGCAAGCTCTTGGTGCTGATGATATTTTTGATCCGGAGGGTAGTTTAAAGGCGGATGGACGGAATAAGCAAGCATCCTTTACATTTTCGCAGGGTAAGGGGCTTTTCAGGATATTACCTTTAACCTGGCAGCAGCAATTTAATGCACATCATCCATATGGATGGAATGATGGCGTTATGATACCTGCCAAGGGCTATCAAACCAGTATTAGCGGTGGTGTTTATTTTAAATATGGCCCACTTTCTATTCAGTTAAGACCCGATTTTGTTTATGCAACCAATCCGAAGTTTGATGGTTTTGCGTCCGGACATTCAGAAAAGGAATTAGCCGATTATTATCTTTTACATTCAATAATTGATTGGCCGGAACGTTTTGGAGATAAAGCTTACAAAAAAACGTCACTGGGAGCAAGCAGCGTCAGATTGACATTTAACCCTATATCTATCGGCATATCTAATGAGAATTTGTGGTGGGGTCCAGGTATTTTTAACGCTTTGGTATTAACTAATAACGCGCCGGGTTTTAAGCACGTTTCAATAAACACTGTAAAACCCATTAAAACGAGCATAGGTTTATTCGAAGGTGAGGTTGTGGGCGGCCTGCTTGAAAATTCCGGATTTACAGCTCTAAATATTCCACCCAAGCCAAGTTGGGTCGTACATAAAAAGCCATATAGAAATGAACGCAGATACTTCTCCGGGTACAACATAAATTATCACCCTAAGTGGGTTCCCGGTCTGACTTTGGGAATGACCCGAACTTTTAGTTCCTATTATAACGATAATAAGTCGATAGGCGACTTCATTCCCTTTTTTGTTCCGTTTCAAAAAAAGGACGCAAATAATGGACAGGGAGATGCGTTCCCCAGAGATCAGATAACTTCGTTATATGCGAGATGGTTATTTACAAAAGCCCATGCCGAAATATATTTTGAATATGGGTGGGAAGATAATCTGTATAATATTAGGGATTTACTAGGTTCGCCAGACCATTCTAGGGCTTACATTTTCGGCCTCAGAAAACTATTCCCGATTAACGGGTTGGCAAATGAGGGAATAATGTTTACCGGCGAGATCACTCAAACTTCTTTACAGCGTGCCGAGGAAAGAATACGCGAGGTGGGATTTTGGTATTATAATTATGACGTGCAGCAAGGTCACACTCACCTGGGTCAGGTTTTGGGGGCTGGAACCGGGCCAAGCGGTAATATACAATCTATAAATATAAGTTGGGTAAAGGGATTAAAACGGTTGGGGATAGGGCTTGACCGGTATGAGCACGATATTGACTACTCCCAAACTTATTTTTTAGACATAAATGGCAATAGCCGTAACTGGGTAGATTTAGCCTTTTCGTTACAAGGAGAATGGAACTATAAGAACTTGATTTTTAATGCTAAACTGCAAAATATAAAATCATACAACTATCAGTGGATTTTAAAGAACTATGCGCCGGATAATTATTATATACCTAATAACAACGTCTACAATTTCCATGGTGAGCTGGGCTTAACATATCGGTTTTAGCATCGATTTTATACTACTTTTAGGTTCCTGCGAAACTATTTAAAAAAAGAATATATTTGCAGCCTATCTGATTTTTTTAAAAACCCTGATAAAATATTTGATTTGCAATCAAGTAGAAAGGTAAAGCCGATGTGTATTTTATCAACGTTTGCATGAAAGAAAAGATTCATCTTGTAAATCAAGCGTATCATATAAGCAAAAATGATCGGGAGAAGATGAATGGACACAAGGCGTTGTGCGTGTGGTTTACCGGCTTATCCGGGTCTGGCAAAAGTACACTGGCAAATGCACTTGAACGCGAACTTTATGCAAGGGGAATAAGGACGTTCAGTTTGGATGGTGACAATATCAGGAAGGGCTTAAGTAGCGATCTGGGTTTCTCGGAGTCTGATAGAATAGAAAATTTAAGGCGAATAGGCGAAGTGGCCAAGCTAATGTGTGACGCAGGGCTTGTTGTGACAGCTGCCTTTGTGTCGCCGTTTATGAAAGACAGGCAATTGATAAGAAACCTGTTAGAAAGTAATTTTTTTGAAATATTTGTGAATACACCATTAGAGATATGTGAGCAACGGGATGTTAAGGGCCTGTATCAAAAAGCGCGTAGTGGTGAAATAACCAATTTTACCGGAGTGAACTCTCCATTTGAAATTCCTAAAAGCCCCGACTTAGAAATTAACACGCATGATCAACCGTTAAATCAGTTGGTTCATACCATTTTGGAGGCTATTTTACCAAAATTATCATTAAGCTAAAAATGCAGAAATATTATCTTAACCATCTTCAGGAGTTAGAGGCAGAAGCTATTTATGTAATCAGAGAGGTTGTGGCGCAGTTTGATAGGCCAGCCATTTTATTCTCGGGAGGTAAAGATTCAATAGTTGTTACTCATTTGGCCCGAAAGGCCTTTTGGCCGGCACGGGTACCTATGCCATTAATCCACATTGATACCGGTCATAATTTTCCTGAAACAATGGTTTTCAGAGATAAGCTAGTTGAAGATATCGGTGTGCAATTAATTGTTGGCTCCGTTCAGGAAGCTATTAATAATGGCAGGGCTGTTGAGGAAACCGGATTAAATGCCAGTAGAAACGAACTTCAGATTGTTACGCTGCTTGATGCTATTGAACGAAATAAAATCGATGCCGCAATTGGAGGCGCCCGCCGTGATGAAGAGAAAGCTCGTGCAAAGGAACGTTTTTTCTCTCACCGTGACGATTTTGGTCAGTGGGATCCAAAGAACCAACGCCCGGAATTGTGGAACATATTTAATGGACACAAACGGATGGGCGAGCATTTCAGGGTGTTCCCGATAAGTAACTGGACAGAGATGGATGTATGGAATTACATTCTTCATGAAAATATAGCCATCCCGTCTCTTTATTTTGCACACAAACGCGACGTTATTTATAGGGACGACGCCTGGTTGCCTGTATCGGAATTTACAACATTGCGCGAAGGCGAGAAGGTGGAAAATAAACTAATGCGTTTTCGTACCCTTGGCGATATCACCATTACCGGTGGTATAGAATCAGAAGCCGATACGTTGGAGAAAATTGTAATGGAAGTTGCGGGCACACGAAGTACAGAACGCGGAAACCGAAGCGATGATAAGCGCTCTGATACCTCAATGGAAGACAGAAAGCGCCAAGGATATTTTTAATAAATTATCATTAAAATTAATGCAATACGCGGATAAGTAATGCTTACCGTGTACAATATATAATATATGGAACTATTACGCTTTACTACCGCGGGAAGTGTTGACGACGGAAAAAGTACATTAATTGGCCGTTTACTGTACGATTCAAAATCGATTTTTGAAGACCAGTTTGAGGCCGTAAGAAAATCAAGTGAGCGCAAAGGTTTGCAACATGTTGATTTGAGTTTGCTTACTGATGGCTTACGCTCTGAGCGGGAGCAAGGTATTACTATTGATGTAGCGTATCGTTACTTCGCTACTCCTAAACGTAAGTTTATTATAGCGGATACGCCTGGGCATATTCAATATACACGCAACATGGTAACGGGTGCTTCAACTGCTAATTTGGCATTAATACTTGTTGACGCGCGCCATGGCGTAATTGAGCAAACATGTAGACATTCATATATTGCATCGTTACTGCAAATACCACATGTTATAGTTTGTATTAACAAAATGGATCTGGTAGATTATTCAGAAGAGGTATTTAACCGGGTAGTTGAACAATACCACGATTTTGCAAGCAAATTGGATATTAATGATATAAGGTATATACCCATGAGTGCGCTAAACGGGGATAACGTGGTGAACCGGTCTGAAAATATGCCATGGTACGAAGGTTCAAGCTTACTGAACACACTTGAAACTATACATATCAGCAGCGATTATAATCATGAAGACGTTCGCTTCCCTGTGCAAACGGTTATAAGGCCCCATGCTACCGAATATCATGACTACAGAGGATACGCAGGCAGAATGGCCGGCGGGATATTAAGGACCGGCGACGAAATTACTGTATTACCATCCGGTTTAACGTCGAAAATTAAATCCATTGATACATTTAATGGGCCTATAGAAGAAGCTTTTGTGCCAATGTCTGTATCAGTAACATTAGAAGACGATATAGACGTTAGCCGCGGCGACATGATAGTAAAATCAACAAACTTGCCCGAAGTTAGTCAAGATCTGGACGTTATGCTTTGCTGGATGCGTTCTACAGGCCCTAGGCCGGGAGCAAAATACTATCTAAAGCACACCTCGCGCGAAGTGATGGCGATGATAAAGGAGATAACGTACAAGCTTGATATAAATACAATGGAAAAAGTGGAAGGCGACGTTACTATTAAAATGAATGATATGGCACGTGTGAGGATACGAACAACCCAGCCGCTGTTAGTTGATGAATATAGAAAAAACCGTATTACAGGCTCATTGATTTTAATTGATGAAGCAACTAATGAAACAGTTGCAGCCGGTACAATATATACAGTGTAATAAACAGAGAGTAGTTTAATTATTCAGTTAACATTTAAAGCAGGCGCCCCTAAAAGGCGCCTGCTTTTCTTTCGGGAGGAGCTAAAGCCTCATCATTCCCCAGCCTTTTTTGTTCTTTTATAAAAAAGTAGCGCATGGCCGGGCCAGAAATCACCACAGATAAAACAGTCATAACCACCAGGCCAACAAAAACCTGTTCACTTATTAACTTTGCCTGTACGCCCAACATCCCTAAAACTATCTCCTGCGCTCCCCGTGCATTCATCCCAAATGCTATTGCAAGCGATTCATTATTGTTCATACCGCTCATTTTGCATCCTAAACCAGCTCCCACCAACTTAGCAACGAAGGCAACCGCTAATATTATCAATACAATTTCGAGGTTAAAATCGGTAACAAAGTTTAGCCTTAATCCTATTGAAGCAAAAAACAGAGGCGCAATAATATTAACAGTGAATTGATGTAATATTAATTTATGGCGTTCGGTAAAGAAAACCGAATCGCCAATAGCTATGCCCATTAAAAAGGCCCCAAATACAGCTCTTATGCCCAGGTATTCAGTAACTATACCACTCAGCAAGCATAAGCAAATGGCTAATGTAATTACCCTTCCGATTTTGAGATGTTTTTGCGCCACAGACAATAGTTTATTTATTAACCACCGCCCCGCAGTTAACATAAATAATATATATACTAACACTAGCAGAACCGAGTTGAATGACCCCTCTTCCTTGCCGGTATTCATCATACCGATAATGAATGAAAATAATATCCAGCCTAAAAAATCATCTATCATGGCCGAGGTTACCACCAGGTTTCCTATTTTGGTCTTAAGCAAATTAAGGTCAATAAGTATTTTGGTGATAACAGATAAGGCGGTAATTGATAGTGCCGTACCAAAAAATAAAGCTGTTAAAAGCTGATTGCCATTTTCAGTGACAAAAACCCTATCATAAAACAACCAAACGGCTGCAAACCCAACAGCAAAAGGGAATATAATGCCCATTAAACTTATACTTGCCGCTTGTTTACCATTAGCGCGTATTTGCTTTAAATCAACCTCAAACCCCGCAATAAACATTAATAATATGATACCAACGTTGGCAATGCCATCAAATGCACCATATGCCCTTGGCTCGGACACAAATAGATCATTAAAAGTGCCTGGAAAAACACTTCCTAAAACAGATGGCCCCAGCAATATACCAGCCAATATTTCGCCTGCAATTGAAGGTTGTTTAAGCTTTCTGCAAATTTCGCCGAACACACGTGCCGCAACAAGCATTAAGCTTAAAATTAAAAGAAAGTGCAATACCTCGGCGGTATTTAGTTTAGATACCATATTAATTCTATGAGTTTAATGGGCAAATATATATTTAATATCCTTTTTATCCATTTTAATTACACTTGGGGCTGTAATGGACAAGCGGTTACAATAAGCAACGTTTATATCTTACAATTATTAACTTTAACCTAATTAATAATATTTTATATCTAAATGATCTCTAAACGAACAAAATATGCGTTAAACGCTTTGGTGTATTTGGCAAGCCAACCTCAAAATGAAGCCATACCCATCAGTGTAATTGCTGCCAGCGAGAATATATCTCGAAAGTTTTTAGAGGCTATATTGTTGGAATTAAGACGGAGTGGAATGGTTAACAGTAAAAAAGGCAAGGAAGGCGGATATTGTTTATCTAAAAACACAGACGAAATAAATGTTGCGGATGTTATGCGTTTGTTTGATGGCCCGATAGCTTTACTGCCCTGTGTTACTTATAAGTATTACAGGCGATGTGATGAATGTAAAGATGAAGCAAAATGCGGCATACGTAAAGTTTTTGCTGAGTTACGCGCACAGACTGTTAATACTTTAAAGAATGCTACTTTATCAGAGATTGTAAAGCTTTCGAAGTCCGATGAGCCGCCTTTTGATAACTAAAGTAATTATATAAATGTATTAACGAATGAAGTAGGACGTAAAGTGTGTGTTTTCTGTAATACATGTTTCGGCTTTTTGATTTTAAATAGTTGACAATAAATCCATACTTTTTTTATATTTGTTTCACTACTTATATTGAAGCTTTGATAAGCAGATAATAACTCCTGAACTTTTATTTTACCAAAAGGAAAAAAATATTTATGTCTGTTAAGAACATCTGCTGTATTGGGGCTGGTTACGTTGGGGGGCCGACTATGGCTGTTATTGCAAAAAAATGTCCTCATATTAAAGTAACAGTAGTAGATCTGAACGAAGCCCGGATTGCTGCATGGAATGATGCAGATACCAATAACATTCCGGTTTATGAGCCTGGTTTAAGTGAAGTGGTTGCCGAGGCTCGCGGTCGTAATCTGTTTTTTTCGACTGATGTAGACAAAGCAATACTCGAAGCTGAGGTCATATTTATTTCCGTAAACACGCCTACTAAGACTTATGGAAGCGGTAAGGGTATGGGTGCCGATCTAAAATACATTGAATTATGCGCAAGGCAAATAGCCAGGGTAGCAACCACTGACAAAATAGTTGTTGAAAAGTCTACATTGCCGGTACGCACCGCAGAGGCGGTCAAAGATATTTTGCAAAACGCGGGCAACGATGTTAAATTTCAAGTATTGTCAAACCCTGAGTTTTTAGCTGAAGGTACTGCAGTTGAAGATCTCTTTGCGCCCGATCGCGTACTGATAGGTGGAGATATTACGCTGGAAGGTAAGGAAGCTATGGAAGCACTCGTTGAAGTTTATGCTAACTGGATACCCAGAGATAAAATATTAACTACTAACGTATGGTCATCAGAATTGTCTAAACTGGTTGCCAACGCATTCTTAGCACAACGTATCTCATCTATCAATTCAATATCAGAACTTTGCGAAAAAACCGGGGCGGATATAAGTGAAGTAGCACGAGCTATCGGTACTGATAGTCGGATTGGGCCAAAATTTTTAAAAGCATCTGTTGGCTTTGGGGGCTCGTGTTTTCAAAAAGACATTTTGAACCTGGTTTATATTTCCCGTTCATTCGGGTTACAAGAAGTGGCTGATTACTGGGAACAGGTAATTATTATGAACGACCATCAGAAGAAAAGATTTGCGGTTAACATAGTAAGGAATTTATATAACACGGTGTCTGGCAAAAAAATAGCTTTTTTAGGATGGGCATTTAAAAAGGATACTAATGATACACGCGAGTCCGCTGCTATTTACGTAGCCGATTTGTTGTTGAATGAACAGGCGGAAATTAGGGTGTATGATCCTAAAGTTAATGATAATCAGGTTATTGGAGACCTAAACTATTTAGAGACACGAACACCGGAACAAAATAAGAAAAGCGTAATTTGTTTTGACGATCCTTATGAAGCTTGCAGAGATACACACGCTATAGCCATATTAACGGAGTGGGATGAATTTAAAACCTACGACTGGCAGCGGATATACGACAGCATGCTTAAACCCGCTAAAATATTTGATGGTCGTAATATACTTGATGTTAACGAACTCCGAAACATTGGATTTAATGTTAGATCAATTGGTTCAACTTTATAATAAGAAAAAACTGTTAATTATTTTAAGAATGGAAACATACTTAACTGTCAGCTTTTATAAGATTATATATGTCTCGATACGCCAGACTATCACCGATATTAAAGAATTTAGCTGTGACTATTGCAACGTTTTTATATTTTTATGCGAAAAAGCGATAATTCAATAACCGATTTTTATTTAACATATCGCTATAATCTGAAACACCCAATTTATGAATCATAGGTACCTGACATTTATTAAAGCAATCAACTTAACCTTTGATTATATAAGCTTAAATGTCGCCATGGTTTTGGCGTACTACTTTGAAGGAAAAGAATACGTTTTTTGGATGAATAATGTTAATTATTTACCTATAGTACTCGTATTTAATTTTACGTGGTTGCTATCTGCCAATTTAACAGGTTTATACGAGCAGGTTTTAAATAAGGATTCAATTAAAACTTATCGTAATGTTATCAAAACTTATATTATTTTTTTAAGTATCATATGTTTTATAGTAATAATTATAGGCACTAAAACTTATTTTATTACGACCGGCTATCTTCAGTATTCTTCCGTTTTGTTTGGAATTTTATTAGGTGTATGGAAACTGGTGTTTCTTAGCATCAGAAAGAGCGATCGCGCCCGTCTATATGACTCACGTAACGTTGTGATCATTGGATCTGGCCGGGTAGGAAGCGATTTGCAAGAATATTTTAGAAGTAACTCTGGACTTGGGTATAATCTTGTGGGATTTTTTGACGATAATCCTCAAGGAATTGCTGATAGTGCAATGTATCTAGGAAGCACGCGCGATTCGATAAATTATGTGCTAAATAACAAGATAGACGAAATTTTTTGTGCCTTGCCGGTTTCAGAAAAAACTAAGATTGAGCAATTGATGAGCGACGCAGATAAAAATTTAATACGTTTTAGATTTGTACCTGAATATTACGATTATGGTATAAAGCCGGTGCTAATTCAAAGTTTCGGTAATATACCAGTGATTTCAGTTAGGCCTGAGCCTTTAGAGAATATGCTTAATAGATTTATTAAGCGTTTGTTTGATATAGTGTTTGCCATATTTGTTATTGTGTTTTTATTTAGCTGGTTGTTTCCAATACTAGCTTTTTTTATAAAATTGGAGTCAAAAGGGCCGGTATTTTTCACACAATTACGCTCAGGGCGTGATAATAAGCCATTTATGTGCTATAAATTCCGGAGCATGAAATTGAACCGTGACTCTGATAAGAGGCAAGCGACGAGAGAGGATGATCGTATAACCAGGATAGGAGCCTTTATCAGACGTACAAGCATTGATGAACTGCCACAATTTTTTAATGTAATTATTGGTAATATGTCTGTAGTAGGACCCCGGCCGCATATGATAAGTCACACCGAGCAATACGCCGAACTGATAGATACTTTTATGATCAGGCATTTTTTAAAGCCAGGAATCACAGGTTGGGCACAAGTAAAAGGGCTACGCGGCGAAACAAAGACTACAGATGCTATGTTGAAGCGTGTAGAGGCAGATGTATGGTATTTAGAAAATTGGTCTTTTTTACTCGATTTGAAAATTATTTTTTTAACCGTTTGGAATAGCGTTAGAGGCGATAAAAATGCATTTTAATTTTCGACAGTTGTAAACAGATAATAAGCTCCATTCTAAACTCGAAGTATATTGACGTTCGCAAAGCGGCCGCGGGTAAGGCAAACATTCCTCAAATTACTACTGGAATATTGCCATCCCTTTTGGCAATTATTGTTTATTGATAATGACTCGGAGTTCTTATATGGAAGCAGCTTACTGTAAAGCCGCATTAAAAAACTTATAAGGCAGGAGGCAACCGCCGAAGTTTGTAGTCTTTAGGCATCAATAAAGCAAAATACGCTGATTAATAAGTCATCAAAAAATATATATTTGCAAGCTGTCTATTATGAAACTCTAATTAATGATGCTCAATCAGCAAGTAATTCAACACGGCAACCGCTTTAAACAATTAAAGGACATAAGCATTTCGGTAATAGGGTTAGGTTATGTTGGCCTTCCTTTGGCGGTTGAATTTGCAAAAAAGTATGCGGTTATTGGATTTGATAAAAAAAAGGAGAGAATCAATGCGTTAAAACAAGGCATTGACAGCACTCTTGAAGTAACTATTGACAGTTTAAATGCCGTTAAGCCCACCGCAACAACAAATCATGGCCTTTTCTTTACATCAAAAGTAAACGAAATAGCACACTGCAATGTGTATATTATATGTGTGCCAACCCCAACTGATCAATATAATAGACCAGACCTTAGCTTGTTAAAAAATGCAAGTGAAGTTATTGGTAGTGTATTAAAAAATGGTGACGTTGTTATATATGAGTCTACAGTGTTTCCGGGCGCAACCGAAGAGATATGTGTTCCTATATTGGAATCGGTTTCTAATTTAAAACTTAATGGTGATTTTTTTGTTGGCTATTCGCCCGAACGTATTAACCCGGGCGACAAAATTCATACACTTACCAATATTTTAAAGGTCACATCAGGATCGACACAAGAAGCAGCTGAGTTTGTTGATGGTTTATACCGATCAATAATAACAGCAGGCACGCATAAGGCACCTTCAATAAAAGTTGCGGAGGCATGTAAAGTAATAGAAAATTCGCAACGAGATATTAACATAGCTTTTGTTAATGAACTTGCAAAAATATTTTCTTTGCTTGATATTGATACAAGGGCTGTTTTGGAAGCTGCAGGAACAAAATGGAATTTCTTAAATTTTAAACCAGGTTTAGTAGGCGGACATTGCACAGGGGTTGACCCATATTACCTTGCGCAGAGAGCACAGGAAGCCGGTTATCATCCCGAAATAATTTTGGCAGGCCGCAGGTTAAATGACGGCATGGGAACTTACGTTGCTTTAGAGGTAATAAAACTAATGGTAAAAAAAGACATTGGTGTAAAAAATGCAAATGTTTTAATACTTGGGTTTACATTTAAAGAAAATTGTCCCGATGTACGTAATACACGCGTAACTGATATAATTAAGGTATTTGGAGAGTTTGAGGCTAAATGCCAGGTGTTGGACCCGTGGGCAGAACCTGCAGAAGTTTGGAATGAATATAGGGTAAAAACAGTAAAAAACTTTGGTGAGCTACAAGGCAAATTTGACGCCATTGTACTTGCTGTTGCTCATAATCAGTTCGTTAGGCTCGACTTTGAGTCACTAAAAATGAGCAAAGTTTCCGTTTTGTTTGATATAAAAGGGGTACTCGATAGAAGTTTGGTGGATGGAAGATTATAATAATGAATGGAAAAGGACGTATCTTACATAATTTAATTATTTTTACGCAAGTTAAATAAACCTATCGCAGGCAACCTACTGCATGCAACATGAACATGAATAAATCAATACTTTTTATACTTTTAACTACATTGTTTTGTTGGGCATATACTCCCGGGCACGCCCAATCTCTCCCCCAAAACTTGTCAAGTCTCAATGTCGACGAATTGTCCGACGCTCAGATAAAGCAACTAATGCAGCAGGCACAGTCATCGGGTTTAAGTGATGCACAGTTATTGCAGATGGCTCAAAGCAGAAATATGCCTGCTGCGCAAATACAACGCTTGCAAACCCGCATAGCTGATATTCGCCGTAAAGACGGATCTTCAGGTAATCAGAACACTAATAGTGGCGATACCATATTACAATCCCGGGGTAGAAGTTATAGACAGGACACTTCGGAAAACTCAAACTCAGGAAAGTCTGGTGATATTTTTTCCACACTACGACCTCAGATATTTGGTTCCTCTTTGTTCAGAAACAGTAGTGCAAAAACATTCGAGCCTAATTTAAGAATTGCAACTCCGGTAAATTATATCGTTGGGCCCGACGATGTTTTACAAATTAATGTGTATGGGAACTCTTTAGCTAATTGGAAGCTTACGGTGTCTCCTGAGGGTAAAATTAACATACCCGGTATTGGTACTGTTAACGTGGCAGGCAAAACTATTGAAACGGCTACGGCAATGATAAAGCGTACCTTGGCGGCTAACAGGTATGCTATTGGTAGGGGAACAGAAGTAGAAGTAAATTTAGGCGATATACGTAGTATAAAGGTTATGTTACAAGGCCAGGTATTACGCCCTGGTACATACACAGTATCATCCTTGTCAACGGTATTTAATGCCTTGTATGCTGCTGGTGGCCCGAGCGATATAGGGTCATTTAGAGATATTGAGTTAATAAGAGATAATAAAATTATACGCCACCTTGATTTATATGACTTTTTGGTGAAAGGCAGCCAGAAAGATAATATTGGACTTAAAGATCAGGATGTTATTCGCGTTCCAACATACCGTTTACGCGTTGAATTGAAGGGAGAGGTGAAAATCCCGGCGATATTTGAAATGAAATCGGGCGAATCTTTACAAGATCTAATAGATTTTAGTGGCGGATTTACTGACGAAGCATATACGGCACGGATCAAGATAAATCAGGTATCAGATCAACAGCGTAGAATAACAGACGTTGTGGAGGCCGATTTTAAAACTTATTCGCCTTTACGCGGAGATAAATTCGTTGTTGAACGTATACTTGACCGCTTTGAGAACCGCGTAATTATCAAAGGGGCTGTTTTTCATCCCGGCGAATTTGAATTGCAAAAAGGACTTACTGTTTCGCAACTAATTAAGAATGCGGGCGGGTTAAAGGAAGACGCTTTTACCGGGCGCGCCAGCATTATAAGACTTAACCCGGATAATACCACACAGCATATATCTTTTAATTTACAAGATGTTATATCAAAAGCTAGCGCTGATATTTTACTGCAACGAGAGGATAGTGTTACGGTATCTTCGTTGTTTGAGTTAAGGGATAAATATAAAGTTACGATAAAAGGCGAAGTAAGACATGCTGGTGAATTCGTGTATGCAGATAGCATGAAAGTTGCCGACCTTATTGTTAAAGCAGGTGGGTTTTCAGAGGGCGCCAGCGCCAAACGCATAGAAGTTTCGCGACGTGTGTTTGATAGCGATCCACGAGTTATAAATAGTGATGTAGCACAAGTTTTTAGCGTAGATGTTAGTGGCCGACTACAGGAAAATGGGTTGGGTTTTACGCTCAAACCTTTTGATATAGTCTCGATATACAGTTTGCCCGGTTACGAAACACAAAAGACCGTGAAAGTGGAGGGCGAAGTAATATACCCCGGTCCTTATACAATAAAGAAAAAAAACGAGAAAATATCTGATATTCTTGCACGGGCCGGTGGTTTAACAATGTCTGCTGACATAGATGGCAGTAGTTTAAAACGCGATAATGCCGCGGTGCTCGGTGTAGATAGGAGCAAAACCGATACAAACGCGTTAAATAACGAACGAAATGCACGTTTACGACAATTTCAAAGAACCTACTCTGCTAAAGATAAAGACTCACTTAATGTCGACACATCTCAACTAAGGAACAATTACATTGGAATTAACCTGAGACGCATATTAGAAAAACCAGGCACCGGCGACGATATTATATTAGAAAATGGTGATGTTCTTCGGATTCCAAAAAAGCAGCAGATAGTTAGAGTTAATGGCGAAGTGCTTTACCCTAGCGCCGTAGTTTATGAAAAAGGCAAATCATTTAAAGGGTATGTCCTTAATTCAGGCGGCTACTCTGCTAAGGCTTTAAAGCGCGGAGCATATATTGTTTATGCCAATGGCACAGTTAAAGGTACCCGTAAGTTTTTGTTTTTCAACATTCATCCATCGGTAAAACCTGGTAGCGAAATATACGTGCCCAAAAAGCTTCCGTCGCCAGCAAATACAGCACAGGTTATTTTAGGTTTTACAACAGGTTTGGCTTCTTTGGGAGCTATTGTTTTGGGCATATTAAGTTTAAACAGGTAGATAGTTAACCAAGGTTACGCAATGACACAAGTTGATAATGAAGAGACTGACGCTTATTCCGAAAAAATATCAATTCAATTGATGGTTTCAAGGATAAGGCGATGCTGGAAATATTTACTGTCAAAGCGTATTGCCATATTAATTGCTGTTTTAATTGGCGGGGCAATAGGTTTAACATATTCTTTTATTGAAAAGCCGGTTTACAAAGCAGAGTTAAGTTTTGCCTTAGAAGATCAACAATCATCAAGCGGTGGATTAAGCACCGCAATGGGTTTGGCCAGCCAGTTTGGTATTGATTTAGGCGGCGGGAATGTTGGAGGAGCTTTTTCCGGAGATAATTTATTGATTTTAATGAAATCGCGTTTAATGGTAGAAAACTCTCTGTTGACGACGGTAAGCATAAACGGAAAAAATGAAACGCTTGCCGAACTATATATTTCGTCGTCCGGGCTTCGGGAAAAGTGGGAGAATACGCCGAAATTAAAAAGTGTTTCTTTTTTACCTAATATAGATCGCTCAAAATTTACGTTGCTGCAAGACAGCGTGTTGAAAGTGATATATAAAAACATTATAGACAATCACCTTTCTGTAGCTAAGATTGATAAAAACCTGAGCATCATAGTTATCGCTGTAAAATCAAAAAACCAATTTTTTTCGAAGTACTTTACTGAAGTTTTGGCAAAAACTGTCTCTAACTTTTATATAAATACAAAAATTAGAAAGTCGGTTCAAAATGTAAATATACTGCAGCATCAAACAGATTCCGTAAGGCGTGAGCTTAATGCAGCAATCGGGGGGGTAGCTTCGTCAGTTGATGTAAATCCTAATGCCAACCCTGCTTTACAGATATTACGAGTCCCGTCGCAACGAAGACAGGTTGACGTACAGGCAAATCAGGCAATTCTGACCCAGTTAGTTGCCAATCTTGAATTATCTAAAGTTTCTTTAAGAAAAGAGACGCCGCTTATACAAGTTATTGACAGGCCGATTTTACCACTTGAAAAGGAAGTCCCCGGTAAAATATCTTCAACGCTGGTGGGATCTATTTTATCTGTTATTCTTTTGTTAGTTTATTTTGTAGCTAGAGAGCTAAGTGCTGTTTTTTTTAAAATCGAAAATAATGAGCTTTAGAGCGTAAGTCAGCATTGATGAATATAATAGCAATCGTACAGGCTCGGATGGGGTCAAGCAGACTACCTAATAAAACACTTTCATTATTGGCGGGCAAGCCATTAATATGGCATGTTTTTAACAGGATATCATATAGTAAAAAAATAACTAAGGCTATTTTAGCAACCACGGTTAATCCAAAAGATGAAGTGCTAATTGATTGGGCCAATAGAAATGAAATAGACGCTTTTAGAGGAAGTGAGGATAATGTATTGGAAAGATTTTATCTTGCGGCTAAACCATATAACCCTGATCTTATAGTGAGGGTAACGGCTGATGATCCGTTTAAAGATCCTTTTGTAATAGATAAGGTAATAACATATTGCGTCCAAGAGGGCTTGGATTTTGCTTGCAACAATAATCCACCCACATTCCCCGAAGGGTTAGATACCGAAGTTTTTAAATTTAAGGCACTTGAACTGGCTTATAATAAGTCAGCAAGTGATTTTGAAAAAGAACATGTAACGCAATTTTTTTATCGAAATCCCGACTTGATATCGCAGGGAAACGTTAAAAGCGAAAGCGATAAATCATGGTTGAGATGGACTATTGATAAGGAGATAGATTTGCAGATGGCCCGAATAATTTACGACAATTTATATAAAGAGGGCGATATCTTTAATTATCAGGACATTCTTAATTTTCTTGATAATAATGAAGATGTTGCCAAAATGAATCTGCTTGTTGAAAGAAGCGAAATGTATAAAAATATTGAATAATGAAGAGATTTACCGAATTAGAAAAGAAATACATTATAGAGGTACTTGACAATGAATTTAACACAAGTAAGAATAGTGTTTTTGGCAACAGGTTAGAAGCGGCTTTTTCAGATTTGTTGGGCGTAGGCTACTCTATCGCTCATGTAAACGGTACAGCAACAATGCATACTGCACTTGCAGCGTTAGGCGTAAAGCCAGGCGATGAAGTGATAGTCCCTCCGCTCACCATGTCAAGCACCGCTTTGGCTGTATTGCAAAATGGTTCAGTGCCGGTTTTTGCCGATGTAGATTTGGAGACCTTCAATATTTCTGCCGATTCTATTGTTGAAGTTATAACACCAAAAACTAAAGCCATTATAACCGTAGCATTATACGGCCTTTCGCCTGATTATGACGCTATATTAAAAATTTGCAAAGAGAAAGGTATTTACCTTATTGAAGATAATGCCGAGTGTTTTTTAAGTTATTACAAAGGAAAGATGGTTGGGGCGTTTGGCGATTTTTCAAGTTTCAGTTTTCAGGCCAGTAAACACTTAACTTGCGGTGAAGGCGGTATGCTATGTACAAATAATGAAGAATTTGCTGATAAAGCACGCAAGTTTAGCAGCCTTGGATATGCTGGTGTAAGCGCAAAGCAAGGTAAAATAACAAGAAATGATATTCAGGACCCTCAATACAGCCGCCATGTTAGTTTAGGGTTTAACTACCGCTTATCAGAGGGAAATGCGGCAATAGCTTTAGGGCAGTTGGAAAGAGCGGATGAGTTGGTGAATAACAGAATAGAAGTTGCCAAAATGTTTGATGAAGCAATAAGTGGTTCCACGTTGGTAACCAAACAAGTTACTCCTGTTGACTGTATTAACAGTTACTGGAGCTACAGCATTGTTTTAAACACAGAAAATCCCGAGACAGATTGGTACAAATTCAGAGATGTGTTTCAGCAAAACGGTGGTGATGGCTTTTATGCAGCCTGGAAACTTTCCTATTTTGAACCATTGTTTTTAAACGATATACAACATATGCCGGGCGTATGGCAAAAATACAGTAGTGGCTTATGCAAAAATGCCGAGTATTTACAACCACGTATGATACAAATGAAAACCAATTATTGGGATTTGAGCGAGGCAATGCAGCAGGCGGAAATATTACGCAAAACAATTAATAAATTTTGATAACATAGTTATGGCGTTTGAATGGTTGAATATTGATCCTAAAGAATTGCATTATCATATTGACCAATATGATAATCCCAAACAATATACAAAAGAATTGTTGCTCCTTTTTAAGGAGTGGGGATTGGGATTCGGTATGTCAACAAAAGTGCTGGATTTGGGTTGTGGTGGCGGAGCTGTTACTAATTCGTTTGCAGAAATGTATCCCGAAGTGGATTTTACCGGAATTGATATTAATAAAGACTATGTTTCTATAGCAAATGCCCATGAGTCTGTAAATTCAAATTTTGAAGTAATTGACATGTATTCAGATAAAGAGATGGGCACTTTAAAAAATTATGATGGTTTGATGAGTTTTCAAACCTTGTCATGGTTACCCAATTATGATCGGTTTTTAAAATTGCTAAGCATATTAGATGTGGAGTGGAGTTTAATTACTTCTTTGTTTTACGATGGTCCTGTTGATGCAGAAATAAAGATAAAAGACTATTCAAGGAAAATGGGAGATGTAAACTACCGTGAGTCGTTTTATAACATTTATTCATTAGACATTTTAAAAATAAAACTGGAACAATTAGGCTACAATTTAATTGAAGCGCGGCCTTTTGATCTGGGTTTCGATATTCCTAAACCTGAAGACAAAGGAATGTCCACTTATACAGAAAATACAATTGATAACAAACGTATTCAAATTAGCGGGCCGGTATTAATGAACTGGTATACTTTATTAATTTCAAAAAAACATGAATAAATCATTTTCAAAAGAGATCAAAATTGGTGATTGTTTAGTAGGAGATAATCATCCGTCATATATTATTGCAGAAATAGGGGCTAATTTTGACCACAGTTTAACCAAGGCGAAAGAATTATGCTCTGCGGCTAAGGAAGCCGGAG
>NZ_CAMLHX010000051.1 GCF_946479965.1 uncultured Mucilaginibacter sp.
GACCACCGAGATCTACACTCTTTCCCTACACGACGCTCTTCCGATCTATTTTGTATCAATGGTTTTGCAGGGCCATCAGCTTTGCCATCGTTGTTTTTATCCTCAAAAACAACCAGGTCCATACCTGTTGCCAGGCCGCTTTGTGTCGAAAAAGTGGCGTGCAATACAAATACCTGGTTACCGCTGGCAATAATACCACGTGGGTTATTAACTGCCGCAAACTCTATATGCTCATCGGCTTTGCCATCATTATCTTTGTCAATCAATTTTATAATACGCCCGTAGCCCGGTTTTTTGCCTAATGACCCCATCATATCAACCCCAACATAAACTTCGCCTGTAGGTGCAACCGCCAAACATGCGGGACTTGGCGTAACATCCGGACCGGCGAATGATGTAATGGTTAATTCGGGTGGCAGAACCGATAATGGTGCAGATTGCGTGGAATCAAAAGAGCCTTTTATCCCCAGAAATAATACCAGCGCTACAAATAAACTTAAGGCGTATTTTAACATGATAACAGGTTTATATTTAGTTAAAGATAATTTAACAAAGGGTGAAAATAAGGAAAGGAAATTGGATTAAACAAAAAAAGCGCCCCATTGGGAGCGCTTTAAATAGCTATGTATATAATATTATACCGAGAAACTTTCCCCACAGCCGCATGTACGGCTGGCGTTAGGGTTGTTAAAGGCAAAGCCCTTACCATTTAACCCGTCGCTAAAGTCAAGCTCCGTGCCTGCCAGGTATAAAAAAGATTTCATATCCAGCGCGAAGCGAATTCCCCTGTCTTCAAAAAACTGGTCGCCCGTTTTTTCTTCGTTATCAAAATCAAGGTTGTACGATAACCCTGAACAACCCCCGCCCTGAACAGATACCCTCAGAAAATACGAAGCATCAAGCCCCGAATCCTGCATCAGGTGGTCTATTTTTTCCTTTGCTTTATCAGTTATAGTTACCATTTTGTTTATTAGTATCAAGTAGTTAGTATCAAGTATCTAGTACTTGGTATCAAGTAGCTAGTATCAAGTAGGTAGACAAATGGCCTGCTATACAACAGACGGTAAATCTTGCTACTTGATACTAACTACTTACTACTAAAAATTAGTGGTGTGATTTTTCAAGCTCTAAAGCTTCCATACCGTTTTTAACGCGGTAATCGTTAATGGCTGCTTTAATAGCGTCTTCTGCCAAAACTGAGCAGTGAATTTTTACCGGTGGTAAAGCCAGTTCCTCAACAATATCCATGTTGTCAATCTTCATGGCATCGTCAATGGTTTTGCCTTTTAGCCACTCAGTAGCTAATGATGATGACGCGATAGCAGAGCCGCAGCCAAAAGTTTTGAACTTAGCATCGGTTATTACGTTGTCTTCGCCAACCTCTATCTGCAGACGCATTACGTCGCCGCACTCAGGTGCACCAACCAGGCCGGTACCTACTTTATGACTGCTTTTGTCTAAAGTACCAACGTTGCGTGGGTTAGTGTAATGATCAATTACTTTATCTGAATAAGCCATTTTCTTTTAATTTTTGAATTAGTGATTGAGTGAATTAGTGATTTTCCCCAAATCACTCTTTAATTTTTATCTATATATAAATCCGAAATCGAACATTCGAAATTCGAAATCAAAATTAGTGTTCCGCCCACTCAATTGAGTCGAGGTCGATACCTTCTTTAAACATCTCCCAAAGCGGCGACATGTTACGGAGGTTGGTAACCGCTGTTTTGGTTACTTCAATTGCGTAATCAACTTCCTCTTCGGTAGTGAATCTGCCTAAGCCAAAACGTATCGAAGAGTGTGCCAAATCGTCGCTCAAACCTAAACTTTTTAATACGTATGATGGCTCTAATGATGCTGATGTACACGCAGAACCGGATGATACTGCCAGGTCTTTCATGGCCATCATCAAACCTTCGCCTTCAACATATTTAAAGCTGATGTTAGCTACATGCGGTAAACGGTGTTCAACATTGCCGTTTACATAGCTCTCTTCCAACACGGTTACACCGGCTTGTAATTTATCGCGCAGGGCTGATAAACGTTTTGCTTCGCTTTCCATTTCCAGTAAACAAAGCTCGCAAGCTTTACCTAAGCCAACAATACCCGGTACGTTCAAAGTGCCTGAACGCATGCCACGCTCATGTCCGCCACCGTCCATTTGAGCGGTAACTTTAACACGTGGTCCTTTACGGCGAACGTATAAAGCGCCAACGCCTTTAGGTCCGTAAAATTTATGTGCCGATAAAGCCAAAAGGTCAATGCCATCTTTGTTAACATCAACAGGTACTTTACCAACGGCTTGTACAGCGTCAGTCATAAACAAAGCGCCATGTTTGTGGGCTATGTCTGATATTTCTTTAACGGGTTGTATAACACCGATTTCGTTGTTGCCGTACATTACCGATACCAGGATGGTTTCGGGCGTCATGGCAGCTTCTAACAAAGCAAGATCAACCAGCCCGTCTTCTTTAACAGGCAGGTAAGTAACCTTTCCGCCTAATTTTTCAACGTGCTTGCAGGCGTCCAATACTGCTTTATGCTCGGTAACCGTTGTTATAATGTGGTTACCTTTTTCTTTATACATTTCGAAAACGCCCTTGATAGCCAGGTTGTCCGACTCGGTAGCGCCCGAAGTAAAAATGATCTCTTTCTCGCTTGCACCTATTAATTTTGCTACCTGCTCGCGCGCATAATCAACCGCCTCTTCGGCAACCCAACCAAAGTGGTGGTTGCGGCTTGCTGCGTTACCAAACTTATTGGTAAAATAAGGCAGCATAGCTTCAAGCACCCGTGGGTCCATCGGAGTAGTAGCATTGTTATCAAGGTATATTGGCAATTCCATAATTGTACTTAATCTAATATTAATACAAATATATGCATCTTTATTTAAAATCATTCTATGCAACACCGCTAAGCAAATAATTTACAATATTTGGACATGAACAAAGTTGAGCATATAGGCATTGCGGTAAATAACATGGCGACTGCTGTTTCGCTGTATGAAAAATTGCTTAATACAACTGTTTACAAAACCGAAGTCGTGGCAAGCGAGCAGGTTAAAACGGCCTTTTTGCAAAGTGGCCCCAATAAGATAGAGCTGTTAGAAGCGCTGTCTGACGATAGTGCTATAGCTAAGTTTATAGAGAAAAAGGGCGAGGGGGTACACCACATAGCTTTTGAGGTGGATGATATTGTTGCGGAAATGGCCCGGTTAAAAAGCGAAGGTTTTATTTTGTTAAGCGACGAGCCTAAAACCGGTGCCGATAATAAGTTGGTTTGTTTTGTGCATCCGAAGAGTGCTGGTGGGGTGCTGGTGGAGTTGGTGCAGAGTATTTAGTGGGCCGTTGTTTGAATTGAAATTTTTCGAGAATTGCGGATTGCAAGAGAAAAAATTCTTGTTCCAACTTAGTTAAATATTTATAATTTTAATCCTAGAATCCTTGTCATGATAATTAAACCAATATCACGCCTTTTTATTTTCCTCTTCCTTTTAGCAGCAAGTTTAAATTGCCGTTCGCAAGGAATAACCGAATTTGAGATTAAATTACCTGAACAGCCTACAGCGGGTGCTAAATATGGTAAATTCAGGTTTGTTGATCAACGAAGTAGTTTAATGTATATGGGTTTTGTGCAAACAGGTGGGTTTAACCGGAAGTCTATGGTTGTAGAAAAGGACCCAATTGAATTACAGCTGACAAATGTATTTAATGTTTTAGCCGATAAACAAAAAAGCGAGGAACTGTTGTTTCAATTAAGATATTGCAATTTTTCAGAGCAAAGCTCGTCATTTAGCGAGCACGGATACTTTGCTTTAAGAGCCAGATTATATGGCAAACGAGGAGATTTGTACCAAGTTATCTTAAGCATCGACACTTTGATAACGGTTTCGGCCATGGATGTTACTAATAAGTTGCTAAAAACCGCCGGCGAATCAATGATTGATTTAATTGCTTCTGGTTTAAAAAGGGATCCGGCTGGCATAACGTATACGTTCAACGATATTGTTAAAATTGACAGTTTGGAAAAGGCAGATTTGCCCGCATATAAAAATTCTACCCTGTTGGATGGAATTTACTTAAATTCTGGTTCTTTTTTAAAGCAGCAGCCAGATGCATTAATTAGTTCAGCAAAAAATGATGAGAAAAATATTTCAGCATACACCACAAATGAGCAAGGGAGCGAAAAAAAAGTGAAAGCTACGGATTGCTATGCGATAGTTTATCAAGGCAAACTTTACATTTCTTATTCGAAAATTTTTTATTACCTAAGCAAGGAAAATAATGATTTTACGCTTACCGCAAACATTCCTATCGGAACAGATCCTTATTCAGGGACATTTGTTACTTCAACAAATTATGGTATGACGGGTGGAATGAATGGTGGAGCTATAGGTGGTTTGATCGGTGCAACTGTAGATGTAGCGATGAGGCCGACACAAAAAGGGCTTTGGGTGAAACTTGATCACATAAGCGGCAGGCTAATGATAGTATATTAAAAATTATCAAAATACTATTTTACAAAACCAAAACATTTACTACATTTGCACCTCTTTTATAAGAAGTAAAGCAATGAAGAAAGATCTGCATCCATCAAATTATAGATTAGTTGTATTTAAAGATATGTCTAACGACTACTCTTTTATCACTAAATCATGCATCGACACCCGCGAAACTGTAAAGTGGGAAGACGGTAACGAATATCCATTAGTAAAACTCGAAATTTCGCATACTTCGCACCCTTTCTATACCGGTAAAATGAAACTGGTTGATACTGCTGGTCGTATCGATAAATTCCGTACACGTTACGCTAAAAAGTAATAACGTTATAAATTATTTGAAAGTCCCTGGCCTTTGCTTCGGGACTTTTTTTATTTTTGTTGCATGGCAATTATCCTGTTTGACGATAACTCGCATCAAACTTTATTACCGTTAACATATACCCGCCCCGTTGCCGACCTACGGATAGGCATACTTACTATTGCCGAAAAATGGGCAAAATACTTCGATTTAGGCTATTCTTTTAGCACTGCTGATTATCTGCAAGAGAAATTTCCGATGCAAATAGAGGAGCGTAATCTGTTCATCAATGGATCGGTTTGCCCTGATAATGAGTTGCACGAGGCCATTCTGAAGCTGCATGGCTCGGAAGCATTGGTCAAAGATGACCTGTTTATCGCCGCTAAGTTAAACCAACAGGATGCTGAGAAATTTGATGCCGCCAATTTATCAGCATATAAAATTGTTGATTATGCAGGTGAGCCCGTAACCGTAAAATATCCTGAAGACATTTTCAAAAAGAACGATATTGAACTGCGTAAGGATTTTAAGCTCCTTACAGAGGGCCGTACCAGCGCAGCCATATCATCAACCAATGTAATTATTGGTAATGATTTTTTTGCTGAAGAAGGGGCAGTGGCTGAATGTTCTACTTTTAACACTACCAGCGGACCAATCTATCTAGGTAAGCATACTGAGGTTTGGGAAGGTACCCACATACGCGGTCCGTTTGCTTTATGCGAGCATTCGCAGGTGAAGATGGGCGGTAAAATTTATGGTGCCACTACCGTCGGTCCATGCTCACGGGTAGGGGGCGAGATTAGCAATGCGGTGATATGGGGCTACTCATCCAAAGGACATGATGGCTTTTTAGGTAATTCGGTTTTGGGCGAATGGTGCAATATTGGTGCTGATACCAATAACTCCAACCTTAAAAATAATTATGGCGAAGTGAAACTGTGGGATTACCCATCAAGGCACTTCCGTAAAACCGGCCTGCAATTTTGCGGCCTCATAATGGGCGACCATTCAAAATGCGGCATAAACACCATGTTTAATACCGGTACGGTGGTAGGGGTGAGTGCTAATATTTTTGGATCGGGCATGCCATTAAACTTTGTACCCGATTTTGCCTGGGGTGGTGGAACAGACTTTGGCACTTATTCGCTTAAAAAAATGTTTGAAACCGCCGAACTCGTATACGTTCGCCGTGACCGAACTTTTGAAGAAACAGAAAAACGCATCCTGGAAAAAGTTTTTGAACTGACGAAGGAGTATAGAGAGATATTTTAATATTAGTGAGTAGTTGATTGTGTTAAATAGTGAATGGTTAACTCAATCAACCTAAAACAACTCAATCAACATAATCAACCAAAGAAATGAGAAAAAAAATTGTTGCCGGTAACTGGAAAATGAATATGGATTACAACGAGGGTTTGTCCTTGTTTTCTGAAGTGATCAATATGGTTAAAGACGAAGCTACCGGCCACCAGCAGGCTGTGGTATGCAGTCCGTTTATTCATTTGCACAGTCTGGCACAACTGGCTAAAGGCTACGCTAACGTATCAGTAGGTGCTCAAAACGCGCATCAAAATGAATCGGGTGCGTTTACCGGCGAAACCTCCGCAAAAATGATAAAATCTGTAGGTGCAGAATACGTTATCCTGGGCCACTCAGAGCGCCGCCAGTATTTTGGTGAAAGCAACGAACTGCTGGCTAAGAAAACTGATACCGCATTAGCTAATGATCTTAAACCCATCTTCTGTATAGGCGAAACCTTGCAAGAGCGCGAGGCTAATGAGCATTTCGGTATTATAAAAAGTCAGTTGATTGAAGGTGTTTTTCATTTAGATGAAACTGCTTTTGCCAAAATAGTTATAGCTTATGAGCCTGTTTGGGCCATTGGCACCGGTGTTACCGCGTCATCAGCGCAGGCGCAGGAGATCCACGCTTTTATCCGCAAAGAAATTGCTGCTAAGTACAGCCAGGCTGTGGCAGATGCTACTACCATTTTATACGGCGGCAGCTGCAACCCTAAAAACGCTGCCGAACTATTTGCCCAGGCAGATATTGACGGTGGTTTAATAGGCGGCGCGTCTCTAAAATCGCGCGATTTTACGGATATAGTAAAGGCGTTTAACTAGTTAGGGATTAGGATGAAGATTAAAGATTGGTGGATAACAAACAAAAACTGATCTTTAATCTTTATTCTTCATCTTTTAACCCGGCCATGAAAACCCTGCTAAAGCTCTTCCTCCCAACATTTATCCCGTACATGATATTTGCGAGGTATACTAAGTTGGACGACGCGCACAGGCATATTACAGAGCAAATAACCGAGATCTCGCTTACCAGTTTAATGTATTATTTCTGGCAATTGGGTTGGTTTATATACCCCATATTATTTCTCACCCAATACGTAGTCGTACTTCCCATTTGGGATAAACTGAATGCCAGGTTGTTCCGGGCTATGTTTATTACTTTGCTTTGGGTGTTGTCGGCAAGTTTGCTGTTATCCGTTGGTGTTAGCTATGTAATTTGGGATACAACGTTGGGCACAGACAGTCTGTACAGGTCAATCGGCGCGCTGTTTGGTGTGCAGGGAATGTACTGGCTCATCAACATATTACTATTATTTATTATTGACTTTATAGCTCAAAAAGCAAAAAAGGAAAAAATTGAAGAATGAACTACTACGAAATGTCTTTTACCGTTGAAGATGAAGAGGGCTACCGCCGCGACTTACTGATAAACGCCTTAGGCGAAGTGGGTTTTGATACTTTTGAAGAGACAGAAAACGGTTTTAACGCTTATATACCTGTTGACGATTTTAACGAAGAACTGCTTACTGCAACGTTAAACCCTTTTTACGAACAGTTCCCGTTTAGTCATAAAGCCACCTTTATCGAACAAAAAAACTGGAACGAGGTATGGGAAAGCAATTTTGAACCCATTGTTATAGGCGACCATATCTCTGTGCGAGCCACGTTTCATGAGCCGCGCCCGGATGTGAAGTATGAGATCGTAATAGACCCTAAAATGGCCTTTGGCACAGGGCACCATCAAACCACATCGATGATATTGCAACTAATGCTGGATGAGGACTTTACCGGTAAAAAGGTATTGGATATGGGCTGCGGTACCGGCATTCTAGCCATAATGGCTGCTAAATTAAACGCTGCTGATATTACAGCTATTGATTACGACCCTGTTTGCTATGAGAGTACTATAGAGAATTCACAGCTTAACGGAATAACAAATATCAAGGCACTATGCGGATCAAAGGAAGCTATCCCCGCTGAGCAGTTTGATATTATATTGGCCAACATAAATCGTAACATACTGTTAGATCAAATGGATAAATATGCCGGAGTATTAAAAGCAGGCGGCGCCATATTTTTCAGTGGATTTTATGAAACACCCGATCTTGATATTATCACGCAGGCGGCTAGCCAGCTTTGTTTAAGTTATATATCGCACAAAAAAGACAAAGACTGGGTGGCGGCAAAATTTGTAAAACTTAGCTAAATAATATGAGAATACATTTTATAGCTATCGGCGGCGCGGCAATGCATAATCTTGCCATCGCGCTGCATAAGAAAGGATTTGAGGTAACCGGATCAGACGATGTGTTGTTTGAACCCTCAGTTTCGCGCCTTAAAAAGCATGGCATATTACCTGCCGAAAATGGCTGGTATCCTGAAAAGATTACTGCAGACTTGAATGCAGTTATACTAGGTATGCATGCCCGTGTGGATAATCCTGAACTGCTTAAAGCGCAGGAGCTGGGTTTAAAAGTATACTCATATCCCGAATATGTTTATGAGCAATCAAAAGATAAGCAGCGTATAGTAATAGGTGGTAGTCATGGTAAAACTACCATTACGTCTATGATATTGCATGCCTTGCAGGCGGCGGGTAAAGATTTTGACTATCTGGTTGGCGCACAGCTGGAAGGTTTTGACACGATGGTAAAGCTAACCGCCGAAGCACCGGTTATGGTTATTGAGGGCGATGAATACCTGGCTTCACCTATTGACAGGCGGCCCAAATTCCATTTGTACAAAGCCAATGTGGGCATAATAAGCGGCATCGCCTGGGACCATATCAACGTATTCCCGACTTTTCAGGGCTATATTGATCAGTTTAAAATATTTATTGATACCATACAACCCGGCGGCAGGCTGATTTACAGCGAGGACGACGAGGTTTTAAACAAGGTTGTTACCGAAAGCACAGCCACCATAGATAAGCTGCCCTATACTTTGCCGGAGTATGTAATTGAAAACGGTATTACAACTATTATTTCCGAAGGAAAAAAATATCCCCTACAGGTTTTTGGCGAGCATAACCTGCTGAACATGCAGGCGGCTCGCTTAGCCTGCGAAAGTCAGGGTATTTCTTCCGCTGATTTTTACAGTTACATAACCACATTTAAAGGTGCGGCCCGCCGGTTGGAGCTTGTCGGGAAAAACGAAACGGCGGCTTTATATAAAGATTTTGCGCACTCACCCTCAAAACTATCTGCAACTATTCATGCCGTTAAAACGCAGTTCCCGCAGCGGAAATTGATAGCTTGTATTGAGCTGCACACCTTTAGTAGCCTCAACAAGGAGTTTTTAGCAGAGTATGCCGGCACAATGGATGAAGCAGATGAGGCAATTGTCTTTATAGATAATAAAACTTTCGAGCAGAAGAAAATGGAGCCTTATCCGGCGGAAGTTGTGGAGCAGGCTTTTGCTCGTTCCATCACATTTTTTAACCAGCCGGCGCAACTTAAAACTTATTTGGAAAACGCAAAATTGCTGAATGCTAATTTGTTAATGATGAGTTCAGGAAATTTCGGAGGGATAGATCTTATTGAACTAAAAAATAAAATATTATAATTATTATTTGGTTTTCAAAAAAAATAGTAACTTTATTAACTATTGAGAAACCCTTACCACTATTTGAGCTAAAATGAAGTCATTAGGAAAAAAAATCAGGTTACTACGTCATCAAAAAGGATGGAGCCAGGAAGATGTTGCAAAACGCCTTGACATATCTATTCCTGCTTTTTCCAAGATCGAAACCGGGATAACAGATATCAACCTGTCTCGTTTAGAGCAGATCTCTACCCTGTTTGAAATGACGGTGGTGCAGTTGCTTACCTTTAACGACCACGAACAAGAGCAAAAATTTGTTAATGAACTGGAGGTGGTAAATAAGAAGTTAACCGATCGGGAGATAGAGATAATAGACCTGCAAAAGAAAGTTATTGAACTTTTTGAAGAGTTACGCCATAACAAAGCTACTGCTTAAGCTAGTAAACGTAATTTCTGCCCTTAAAAAATATAACGCATAGTAAGATGCTTGTTGGCAAATGTTGCGCCCATTGAGTGGTGAAGCGCCAACATTTTCTCATTAAAATCTCCTACCCACGATAGTTCCAAGGTATCATACTGATCAAGCGGTAAAACATAATCGCCTAAAGTGATAAACAAGGCCGACTCAATGCCGTGATTTTGAAACTTTTTCTTCGTCCCCATTACAATGGCACGCATACGGTTAACACCCTTCCATCTGCGGTAAACAAATATTAATTTCCCTATCAGGTTCAGTTTGCCTTTAAGCGGTTTTATCATTTGGTTGGCATCCGGCAGTACAATATTAAATGCGGCGGGTTCGCCGTTTACATAGGCAAACCATATCAGCTTTTCATCTAAAATGGGTTTCATTTTATTAAAGCTTTCCAATATGGTGCCGTAGTTTATGGGTACAAAGTTTTCGAAATCGGCCCACGCATCGTTGTAAATTTCAACAAAATCGGCAGCAAACTTATCTATCTCTTTTACTTTTAAGTGCTTAAACTCGTATCCCGGCTTTTGCGATACCCAGCGGGCTATTTTTTCAAACCGGGCCGGAAACGGAACGCGCGGAGACAGCTGGTTGGTTATTTGCTCGTAAAGTGTTTTAAAGCCATACATTTCAAAAAGGTTACGGTAGTAGGGCAGATGGTAATTCATTCCGTATGATGGAGGTGCAAAACCTTCAACCAACAGGCCCCAAAAAGTATCGTTCTCGCCAAAGTTAATGGGGCCGTCCATGGCTTGCATCCCATTTTGCTGTAACCAGCTTTTAGCCGTATTAAATAATAAGTTGGCTGCAGTCTGGTTGTCTATACATTCAAAAAAGCCAATGCCGCCGGTAGGCTGCTCATAGTTATACGCTTTTTTATTGTTGATGAAAGCAGCAATACGGCCAATCAGTTTACCCGCATCATCTTTAAGTATCCATCTAATACACTTCCCAAATTGGTGGAAGTTGTTTTTTTTCGGATCAAATACCGCTTCAACATCATTATCAAGAGGGCAAACCCAATTCTCATCGTCCTTATAAATGGCGCGCGCCACATCTAAAAACGCCTTTTTTGTTTTGTTATCCGTTACTTCTAAAATCGTCATTCAATATTTAAAAATGCCTGTATATAAAAAAGCATCCGCAGGCATTAAACCTACGAATGCTTTCAATTATATTAATAAATATTATTTAAAAATCGTCGTCATCGTCCTCGTCACCAAAATTTTCAAAAGCAAGATCATCTAACGGACCATCAAAATCGTCTTCATCTTCTACTACTTTTCCTTTTGTGCCGGTCTCTAACGAATCATCGTCATCATCATCTTCCTCTGTGCTCTTAGGAATGTTTTTGTTGGCATTTTTTCTTGGCGCTCCCATGTGCGGTGAATTAGTATTTGTATATAGTTTAGTATTTAGTAATAACGCAGTGTTATTTATTAGTAAAAATAATTAAAAATCATTTTCAAAGAAAAACAAATGAAAATTAATCCGCCTGTTCGCCAATTGTCGACGAATTATCTGCAAGTTCCTTTAAATGAGGCAATTCATCAATGCTGTTAATGCCAAAGTAATCCATAAACTGCCCGCTTGTACTATAAAGTAAGGGTTTTCCTACCGTGTCTGATTTACCCGCGATGCTTATCAGTTCTTTTTCCAGCAGTTTTTGTATGGAGTAATCGCAGTTAACTCCCCGTATCTGCTCAATCTCTGTTTTTGTAACCGGTTGCTTGTAGGCAACTACCGCAAGGGTCTCTAAAGCAGCTTGACTCAGCTTCTTTTTTGATCGCTGCAATTGCAGCAAATTCACTATCGGATGAAAAGTTTTTTTGGTAAGAAACTGGTATCCGTTGTTAATGTTCACCAGTTCAATGGCCAGGTTATCTTCGTCGTATTTTAGTTTGATAGCGGCAATATATCCTTTTACTTCTTCGGCGGTATAGTCGCGCTCAAATACTGTTTGCAGGCAGTAAATTATCTCTTCAATACGTATGCTTTGTTCTGATGCGAAAATTAACGCCTCAATATAAAGTTCCGGCTGCTCCATTCCCCTAAATTACTAATCTTTCTGTTTACGGCAAATTTTATCATACTGCCCTGTATTCTACTTAATAGAAATATATTTTACTCTTTTTGGGAGTATATTATACTTAAAGTAAATTTTTATTCCTGAAAGAAGTATGAAAGACACGCACGCTAAAATCCATAGTTTTTTAATTGCGTAGTTACTGTAAAATAACCCACCAGTAATTAATATTAAAATAACATCAGCTATGAAAACAGAAACACTATTGGAAAGCGAAAGCGCGGGTATTGGCCGCCGGTCGTTTTTACGTTATGCAGGCATAGGCCTGGCCGGAGCGGGTATATTAGCCGCCGGCGCGTGTAAAAAAAGCAATCCTAACGATGGCATGAGCAATGGCATTGACATTGGTGCCCAGGGCGATTTTGCCATTTTAAACTACGCTTACGCTCTGGAGCAATTAGAAGCAGCGTTTTATACCCAGGTTGTGGCAACCATGTATACAGGCGCTACTACTGATGAGATCGCTTTGTTTACTGACATTCGCGACCACGAACTTGCTCACCGCGAATTTTTTAAAGCCGCTTTAGGTACCAACGCTATACAGGCGCTTACTCCTGATTTTACCTCGGTTAATTTCAGTAATAAAGCCAGCGTTTTAGCCACCGCGCAGGCATTTGAAGATCTGGGTGTTTCTGCCTACAATGGTGCCGGCTACTTGATAAAAAATGCCGATTATTTAACCATAGCAGGCAAAATTGTTTCTGTTGAGGCAAGGCATGCGGCATACATACGCAATTTAGTAAACCCGGGCAGTTTTGCCGATGGTACTATATTGGATGGTTTTGGTATGGATAAACCTAAAACAATACCGATGGTATTAGGTACCGCCAATACCTTTTTGAAAACTAAGGTGAATGCTTCTGCATATGGTTACACAGTTTAAACAATAACGATCATGAATATACTTGGTATAATAGAAGAAATAGAAAAGGTTGATCCGGAGTTTAAGGACAGGGTTAGCCCGCGCCGCGCGGCAATTAGAAATATTACGAGCTTTGGTTCTAAGGTAGCCATAGCTGCTATGCCGTTTGCTTTTGCTACGTTGTTTAAAAAGGCTTATGGCCAAAGCGCTACGCCATCTGTAGCGGATGTGCTTAACTACGCTTTAAAACTAGAATACCTGGAAGCGGCATTTTACAATACAGGTGTTGCATCGTCGTTAGGTTTTACTGCCGCAGAAAAAGCGTATATGGTTACTATTCAAGGCCACGAAAACGCGCACGTTACGTTTTTGAAAAATGTTTTAGGCGGCGCAGCTGTTTCACAGTCAACACAAGGTACAGCCGGTGTGTACGATTTTACCGCAGGCGGCACTTTCACAACAGTTTTCACCAGTGTTGATACTTTCTTCGCTGTTGCTCAAGCACTGGAAGACACAGGCGTAAGAGCTTATAAGGGCCAGGCACCAAACTTGCAAAAAGACGGGGTAGCACTATCAGCAGCCTTAAATATCCATTCTGTTGAAGCGCGCCATGCCTCGGCAGTCCGCCAGATCCGTAGAATGCGGGGTGCCGCTACAACCAAACCCTGGATAACAGGTGCCAACGATACCGGAATTGCTGCTGTTAATGGCAATTATGCCGGCGAGGATAATATTTCGCAAGGCGGAGTTAACATCACCAGTTTAGCAGGTGTGGGCGGTGCTATCTCGGTTAACGCAGCTACTGCAAGCTTTGATGAACCGTTAACTATGGCGCAAGTGCTGCCTTTGGTTACGCCTTTTGGAGTTAAATAAGAAAGTTGGATTAATAATTAGGTCGCCTTGTCATAGGGCGGCCTTTTTTATTTTAATAATTAATAACCTGCTCCTCCAACTCCGCAGGTGTTTCGCGCCATTCGTATTTCTGATTGCGCAGCTGCGGTTCAAACCCTGCTTCGGCAATGGAGTTTTGGATGCCTTTAGCTGTAAAGCGATGGGGCGCGCCTGCGGCAGATACCACGTTCTCTTCAATCATAATAGACCCAAAATCATTAGCGCCAGCATGCAAGCACAACTGTGCCACCTGTTTGCCAACGGTTAACCACGAGGCCTGGATGTTTTTAATATTAGGCAGCATGATTCGACTCAGGGCTATCATCCGGATATACTCATCGCCAGATACGTTATTGGTTATGCCGCGCACTTTACGCAAAAGCGTTCCGTCGTCCTGAAAAGGCCATGGGATAAAAGCTACAAAACCATAATGCCCTTCGGGTTTTTCGGCCTGTACCTCGCGGATCCAAACCAGATGCTCAAAACGTTCCTCAATGGTTTCAACGTGTCCAAACATCATAGTTGCCGATGACGGCAAATTAAGCTGATGTGCGGCACGCATTACATCCAGCCACTCTTGCCCGCCGCACTTACCTTTTGATATCAGGCGGCGCACACGGTCGTTCAATATTTCGGCCCCTGCACCCGGTAAGGAATCTAAACCCGCGGCTTTCATAGCGCTGAGCACATCATAATGACTCATGTTTTCCAACTTGGCAACGTGCGCAATCTCCGGCGGACCTAATGAATGTAGTTTAAGCGAAGGATAAAGTTCTTTTAACTGTTTAAACAGATCAGTATAAAACTGAAGACCCAGTTCAGGATGGTGGCCGCCCTGCAGCAGCAGCTGATCACCGCCGTAACGGAAGGTTTCTTCTATTTTCTGTTTATACGTTTCGATATCCGTTATATAGCTGTCTTCGTGCCCGGGCCTGCGGAAGAAATTGCAGAACTTGCAGTTGGCTATACAAACGTTGGTGGTGTTTACATTGCGGTCTATCTGCCAGGTTACTTTACCGTGTGGCACTTGCTTTTTACGCAGCTCGTTGGCAACATAAGCCAGATCAGCAGTAGGGGCGTTATGGTAAAGATATACGCCCTCTTCCATACTCAAAAAATCAAATTGCGAAGCGCGTAATAACAGATCGGCAGTATTCATATACAAATATACACAGTGTAAGCTTAAAGGTGAAAGTTTAAAGGCGAAAGGTGTTGGTGGGGTGACAATAGTTATCAGCTAATCGCGCATCAATAGCGTAAAGCCGAAGTGATTACTCGTCGGGTTTAACTTTAGTTTTCTTTTTATCTAATATGTAAATATCTATAATCTTCTTAACTGTAAACCTGGAGTTATTACTTCCGAGGTGACCATATTTCCCTTCTTCGTAAGTGCCAACAACATCAATAATTAAATATTTTTTCCAATAATTTTCATGTACATTCTTAAGTAATTTAAGGTGTTTCGCCGATACTTCTAAGTTGTCGGGTATGTTTAAATCCGCGTTGATATTTATATTCTGATTGCATTTTTTGTCAGGGGAAAGGCCCCAGTATTCTTCTGCTCCACTGTAAACAAAACGGGTATAGACTAGCTGTTTTTTATGGTTGGGCATATCACATGCGCTTATAAATTCAGGATAAGACATGCTAAGCACTTGCGGCAATAGCACATCGTTCCTACTTTGACCAAACAGGAATTGGGTTGTAAGTGCTAAGGCAATGAGCAGTGTTAATCTCATAGGTGATTATTTTGAACAGCTATTATCTATAAATGTAACATCCTTCATTAAACGAAACAAATTCACCTTGTTTTACTTTATTGATTACTGGTGTTATTTATAAAATAGATGTGTGGTTGTGGGTTTTATAGAAACGCCTGGTGAGCGTAGGCGAAATAGCAAGGTTAGCGGATCAATTGTAAAAACTTATTCATAAATTTAAGACAGCTACACAAGTAGCGTTTATCTATAACTCACACCACATGGCAAAAGACAATAAAGCATTTATGGACAAATTTGTCAGGTTCATAAATACAGCAGACGCAAATCTCGGTGAAGAACTTATTTCGCCTGATGCAATTTTTCACGTACCCGGACGGCCTGAACCATTAAAAGGATTAGAAGGATACATGGCGATTATAGGAATGATGCGAAGGGGCTTTTCTGATATTCAATGGGCAATAAACGACCTTGTTTTAGATGAAAATAAGGTAGCGGCTTTGTTCACAATGACAGGGACGCATGACGGTGCTTTCTACGGTGTTCCACCTACTGGTAAATCGATTAACGTAAAGGCTATTAATATTTACCATCTGTCGGATGGTAAGATCGTAACAGAATACGGGCAACCCGACTTAATGGGACTAATGATGCAAATAGGAGCCCTGCCGCCACCTAATTAAATTCGAACTGATACACCATTAAGCAAGTAAGGCCGATGCCTACTCGTAGTGGATGGGGTGGCTCACGGTGGCTCACAGGGCTCACGGTGGCTCACCCCGGCTCAGAGCCACCTTCAATTAGCCAATAATGATGTATTTATTGGTATCGCGGGTGGCTCCACGCGATCCCACGACGGTTTCCGGGTGGCTCAGGGGGCTCACCCCGGCTCTGAGCCACCCCCTCAGGTAGCTAAATCTGAATCCTTTACTTCCGGATGATGAAAGCATTTAGCTATTCACAAAGAATATTCACATCTTGCGGTTTAAGCTTCAACCACACCAAATGACAACCAATACCAAACACGCGCCAACCCTATGGGTAGTCATCGCCTTTGCGCTGGTGTATGTTGTTTGGGGCTCCACTTACTTTTTTATACAGGTTGCTATTAACGGATTTCCGCCGTTTTTAATGGGCGCCGTGCGCTTTATAATAGCAGGCGGTTTAATGCTGGCCTGGTGCGCCATTAAAGGCGATAAGCTATGGGTTAAGCGCGATGTGGCAACAGCCGCCGTTAGCGGCTGCCTTATGCTGATTGGCGGCATGGGCATAGTTATATGGGCGGAACGCACCTTACCCAGCGCTATGGTGGCTATAGTAGTTTCTATTGGTCCGCTGTGGTTTGTGATACTGGACAAACCCAACTGGAAGAAGAACCTGCACAGCGCCAGCACCGTTGGCGGCCTGGTAATAGGTTTCGCTGGTGTTTGCCTGCTCTTCGGCGAAGCGATAATACAATCGCTGCATGGAGATTTTACGCAGGCGCAGCTTATTAGTTTAGGTCTGCTGATATTTGGCCCGGGTGCATGGGCCCTGGGTGGTTTATATTCAAAAAGGAGGCCGGGGAGCAGTCCGGCGCGTTTAACCACCGCATGGCAAATGTTGGCGGCCGGCGTTGTGTATTTGCCTATAAGCGTTATCCACAATGAGTTTGCCGGTTTTGATCCGGCTGCCGTACCAACACAGGCCTGGTTGGCTATAGCCTTTTTAATTGTATTCGGTTCTATTATAGCCTTTACCGCTTATGTGTGGCTGCTTTCAGTAAGGCCCGCCACACAGGTTAGTACCCATGCTTATGTTAACCCGGTAATAGCGGTTTTGCTGGGCGTTTGGGTGGGTAATGAACAAATTTCTATGTGGCAATTGCTCGGTTTGGGTATTATTCTTTTAAGCGTGTTGCTGATCAACTACAGGCAGTATTCCAAAAAATAAGGCGGTTTAGGCGTTTCAAAAGCGTTTCATTAATTGCTTTTGCCTTTGTTTGTGTTAATTGTTTGATTTTTAGCGGATTATGTGATAATGTGTGAACATAGTATCAAAAAATGTGCAGATATTGCTGTTTCAAGTGTTTCACGATAAAGCGTTAATTTGCTAATAATCAGCAACTTTCGCTTATTGGCCGTTTCATATGTTTCATATATTTTGTGAAACACCCGCTTTTATTAATCTTATCATGTTGTGTCAAATATCCGTACATTAGTTCTGCCAATTAACTGATTATGACAATAGAAGACTCAAATTACTGGGTTAAGCATCTTCAGCTTACCCCACATCCCGAAGGTGGCTTTTATAAGGAGGCTTATCGGTCCAGCAAACAGGTGCTCCGCAATCCGCCGGCGGGACTAAAGCAGGCATGTACATCTATTTATTATTTAATAAGCGGAGCCGATTTTTCAGGCTTTCATCGTATTGAATCTGATGAGATATGGTATTTCCATAAAGGATCCGCTCTTCATATTCATATTATTGATGCCAATGGTGCATTAGCAACCCGCGAATTATCTGATAAAGCTACCGGCAACCTGCAGGTGGTAGTGGAGGCCGGGCAATGGTTTGCCGCCGAGCTGCCGGGTGCAGACGGTTATGTGCTGGTAAGCTGCGCAGTAGCGCCAGGCTTTGATTTCGGCGAATTTAAGATGGCTAAAAAAGTGGATATGACCCAGCAATATCCGCAGCATTCGGAGTTGGTAAGCCGGCTTTGCAGATTGTAATATTCTTGTTATCAGTAATTTATTTAAACAATTGGGCGTCAGCATATATTATATTTGTTATTAACCGCTCCGAATCTGAAAAGGAACCTATTTAACATTTATGCAATGAAAAAGATCTATTTACTGAGTACTGCTGCCATAGTTGGCGTGTTGCTCTTTGCAGGGATTAACCACAAGCCCGCGTTACCTTATGGTTTTACCAATGGCACACCCGAGGTAAAATCAATTACTGCTTTAACTTTCGGCCCTAACGGCGTATTATTCATAGGCGACTCGAAAAACGCGAGTGTTGTTGCCTTTGATACTAAAGACACTAAAAAGCCATCAACCGTTAAAGCATTTGATCTGCCTAAAATAGACGAAAAAATAGCCGCTGCTTTAGGTACAACAAAAGAGAATATCACCATTACAGATATGGCTGTTAACCCGGTTTCAAAAAATCTGTATGTAGCTGTTAAAAGCGCAGATGGTACCCCGGTGCTGCTTTCAATGAGTGCTGATAACCAAATAAAATCGGTTTCATTAAAGGATGTTAACTTCTCAACCGTAGCACTTAACAACGTTGCCGGACCGGAGGAGAAAGACGGCCGTGGCAATTTAAAGCGCCTAACCTCTATATCTGATATGGGCTTTGCCGATGGTAAATTAATGGTGAGCGGTTTAAGCAATAAGGAGTTTAGCTCATCATTCCGCACTATCAGCTTTCCGTTTACCGCTAACAAGCAAGATGAAGCAAGTTTAGAAATGTATCATACTTCTCATGGCAAATACGAGACTACTTCGCCAATACGCACTTTCACCACAACTACAATTGATGGAAAAGAATACATGGTGGCCAGCTATACCTGTACCCCACTTGTGCTTTTCGCAATGGATGAGTTGAAAGCAGGTGCACATGTTAAGGGTCGTACCATTGCCGAGATGGGCAATATGAATACGCCTACAGACATGATCTGGTTAAAAGGAACTGATCAGAACTACCTTGTGATGGCGAACAGCGCACGTCCTGCAGCTAAAGTAGGCTACAATGATATCAAACAATTTAAAGAATCATTAACCACCCCAATACCGGGATCAGGTGGTACAGCCTTCACAAAACTGCCTTACGAAAAAGTGTTGCAGTTAGATAAACTGGATGATGGCCGCGCGGTGGTAATTCAGAAGAAAGCCAATGGCGATGTTGACCTTTGGACTTCAGATGGTAAGACTATATAGTTTCAGTTTTATAATGAACACCAGGTTATTCAAATATAGCCTGGTGTTTTTTTTGTGCATTATTGCGGCATGCCAAACCAATACTCCTGATAAAATAAAGCTGGTGTGGGAGGATGGTTTGGCAAAAGGCATACTGATCCCGGAGCAATTAATTCAAGACCTTAACAAATACCCACTTACTGTTTCGCTAAATGGCAGTGACCGGGATGTATTGGGCAGTTTCAGCAAAACGGATACTGGTTTGTTATTTGAGCCGCTTATCCCGCTGTCGCAGGGGATGGAATATGGCGTTTTACAGTCTAATATCGTTGTAGGCAAAATAGCAGTTCCGGCGAGTTCGGGCAATGCGCCGCGAGTAACCGCCATTTATCCGCAGGCTGATACCGTGCCGGAGAACCTGCTCAAATTTTACATTGAGTTTTCTGAGCCAATGCGGACAGGAAACGCACTTGAGCATATTTTTTTGTTGGATAAGAACCGTGATACCCTGCAACGTATTTTTCTTGACCTTAAGCCCGAGTTATGGGATTCAACAGAAAAGGTTTTAACTGTTTGGATAGACCCCGGCCGTATAAAACGCGATCTGGTTTTAAATAAAGAATTGGGAAATCCACTGCATAATCACCAAACCTACGAACTTGTAATTGCTGGAAAGTGGAAGGACCGACGCGGCTTAGCCTTGGAGAAAAGCACCAGTAAAAAGTTCACAGTGGGCCCACGCGTTGATGTACAACTTAGTATTAATCAATGGCGCATTACCGCGCCTAAGGCGGGTACTATAGAACCTCTTGCCATTCACCTCGGTTATCCGGTTGACCATTATCTTTTTCAGGAGTCGTTAAGCGTTTTAACCAACAACGGCAAACCCGTTAAAGGTAAGGTAACACTTGCTGATAAGGATAAGACATGGATATTCACTCCTGACGCGCAATGGCCCTTAGGGGCATATAAGCTGCGTGTTACAGCACGCCTTGAAGATCTTGCCGGAAACAACCTGAACAAAGTTTTTGACCGCGACATCTACAAGCAGAAGAAAAATGACAATGCCTATTACGAACGAGAGTTTGAAATAAAGTAATTGCTGTTGCAAAAATATATACAACACTTTGCAACACTTGCAACAGTATTTTTTACAAGTAGTTGTTAATTAGCTATTTGCGAATAATAAGTGTCGTAACATGCAACACTTTGCAACAGGCCGTCAATCTATTTCAGGACAAGTAACCTTAATGATAGCTAACAAACAAAGTGCACGATCTTGTTATTTCGAAGGATAATTAACCACCCTGCGGCCCAACTCCCCGTTTACGCCAATCCCTTCTAAAACCATCCTGTAATTAGCAGGAGCATCTCCCGTTAAAAATTCAATGGTTGCCCGGCCATTCTTATCGGTTACAACATTTGGTTTCCAGTAAATGGTGGATCGAAAGTCAGCGATCTGAGGTTTAACAACGCGGTAAACAGGTGTATAAAACTCGCGGCGCGGAGCGTAAGATGTAGCACTCAAATTAATTCTAGTCCGTGCATCCTTGCCTCCGTTAAGCTCGCGTTCATATGCTTTGTAATCAATATCACCTGTCTTAGTGGTAATTACAATAGCTCCACCAGATCCGTTGCTGCCGTAAACAGCACTATGCGCTGTGGATTTCAATATTTCTATGCTTGCTATTTCACTCATTGAGCCTTGATAGCCTTCCCGGACGGGTGCACCATTAACAACTATAGCCATTGGTGAACCGCCCCATAAAGGGTCATTTGCCTGTCGGGCAAAAAATCTGTTCTTTGAAGCATCGTAGAAAATGTTGTTTAGCTTTCCGAGGGATATTAAGCAGCCGGCAAGATCGGTGGTACCGCCGCAAGGCAGCAGATCCATAAATGTAATTACAGTGTTAGCCCTTCCTTTTCCTGACAAATTAGCTGAGTGTTTAATAGCGACATCTTTTACCGCGGGCAGTTTTTTCTCAGCAATATTTATCTCGTCTAATAAGGTTCCGGTGCGGTTTAACAAGCCGAGATCTTGCAGTTCTTTATAATCTTTACCAGCGCTTTCAAGGAAGTTCATAAAGCCCGGGTAATAGATAACGGGTAATCTAGCGATTTTTGGGGGTGTAATAGCGTCAAATTTATCAGGTATTACTACGTACTTAACTTTACCTTTTTCATCGCTCGCCGTTATCAAAAACTGTTCTTCCTTGTTCAGAAAAACATCCTCAAAAGCAAACCTCCCCTGGGCATCACTTACAGTATCTAATGCTATAGCGTTTTCACCTCTTATATACAAGTTTACATGTGCCGTGGCAATCGGCTGTTTCTTTCCATCGGTAACCAAACCGCTTACATTGCCCTGCTCGGGTTTAAACAAGGGGTTTTTGTATTTGCCAGCTAAAACATCCTGCCAGATAAATCTGCGCCATCCCTGTGTCAGCAAGAGATTGTCCAAGTGCTTTTCATTTGCGGTATCGGTAAAGTAATAATTGGGTTGCTCAATATGTCCTTTCAGCTCAGATGTAAGCAATAGATTTGAAAAAATGCTTATCTCGCTGTTTTCGTCGTAAAGTACTTTATCGGCATTGGTAACCGCAACAGAGAATGCTCCGTGAACGGGTTTTCCGGCTCCATCGGTAGCCAACAGCTTAAAGCGTTTTGTTCCGGGTTTTTGACCATCGGCTGCTGTATCTGTAAGGCTAAGCTGTAGGTTTTGATCGTTATGCTTTACAAATAATAAGCGCTCGGCCGCGGGTGTAAAATTTTTGTTGAACAGGGTAAGTTGCACTATCCCGTTTGGAAAACGGCTTTTAGCGATCGTGGTTGTCAATCCATGCCCTTTTAGAGTAGTTTTCCCGGTGTAAAGCACTTCGTTATTAGCCTGCGCTATCAGGTTGATAGTATCGGAATCACTGATACCTGCAGACGATATGATCTTGATAAAAATGTTTTCATTATCCTGGCTTGCGGCTAAACTGTAGCCTTCGTTTTGTGTAGCAGGTAGGGATATGCGGTTTTCGCTGCCGTTTAAAACCGCGGTATATCTACTCCCAGCCTTTGCAAATAACTTGAATGTGCCCATGCCTGCATGAGCAGTTATAAAGTCGGCAACCTTAGTCTCGTGCTCATCAACAATAGATCCGCTGACATTGCGACTTAACCCGTCTTTCCCGATCGCTTTAAAGGCCACTGTCGAAGCTGTGTTGCTGATCAGGTTGCCACCTTCGGGAAAAAAACTCAAACTTATTTCATCGGATACGTTTTTAATTTTTTCATTCGATATTACGTTCCCTGAAGAAACTGAAGAAGAGGATATTTTATTGCCTGCTGTTGGCAGTGCATTGCCAATAGTTACTGACCTGCTAAAAATATACTCATCATCAAAATTGCGCATTACCGCAGTATAGGCGCGTACGGTATAGTCGCCTGCCCGAAACAAACTGTCCTCAAGCGTAATAGCTCCCCACGCCTGTCCGCCGGTTAGTGGCATGGCCAGGCTTGTTTTTATTGAATCGTTGGCACTTATCAATTCAACACGAACTATCTTGCTCAGATCAGACAGCCTGTTGTTCTGATCGGTTACATAGGCTTTTAGCCATATTGTATCGCCTACAGAATAATAAGGTTTGTCAATATGCAGGTGCGTTTTTTCAATAGGATTTAGGCTCGCCATGCTATCAAGCGCCAATATAATATCCGCAAACCGCCCCCCTTTATTTTGCGCATTTGCAAAAAGCGAGCAATTCAATAGAAGGAATAAAAAAAGCGTTTTTCTCATTTGATAGGTGATGGAAAAGGTATTTAAAATTATCATTTTTTAAATGAAGAAGCAAATCGGCGGGTCAGAACGGATTAAATCGTATTGATATTTACTGTGCTTTTGGTATCAAAGTTGTATGTTTAAACAAAAACAACAATATGCCTGCTTTGTCGGTCCAGGTTGCCTGGCTTTTTTTATTGGCTATCCCCACAGCCTGCATCGCCTGGACGGTTACGCACGAGGAGGTATTTCGCGAACCCCGCGAATATTGCATAAAACAAAGCACAACCCGTAAAACCATTTTGGGCCGCAAGTTTTTTTACCTGTTTACCTGCGAATATTGCTTCAGCCATTACGTTACTCTTTTTATGCTGATACTAACGGGCTTTAAGTTTTTACTGCCCGATTGGAGGGGTTATCTGCTGGCAGGTTTCTCGCTGGTGTGGATAGCCAATATGTACATGAGTATTTATGCCATGATAAAGATCGATATTAAAAAAGATCGCGCTGAAATAGAAAAGCAGGATAAAACCAATTAGCGCTTTAATAATTTTAAATTTTATAATAGCTTTATCCGCGTAGACCTACAAAGAGAGTCAAGAATCAAAACCGGCTACATGTAAATAAAGGTTGCTTCACCTTGACTCTTGATTCTTGGCTCTTGAATCTATTTATACTACAAATTACGACTAAAGCATTATTATGAAATTAATTAGATGGGGCAACCCGGGAAAAGAAAAAACAGGTGTTGTCATCAGCGAAAAAAGGTTTGATACTTCGGCTTTTGGCGAAGATTACAATGAAGCATTTTTTGAGTCGGACGGGATTAATCGTCTGAAAAAATTCATTGCTGACAATGAAAGCAAACTGCCTGCCGTTGCCGATGGTGAACGCTGGGCCAGTCCCATTGCACGACCATCTAAATTAATCTGCATCGGCCTTAATTATGCCGACCATGCGAAAGAAACAGGCGCTGCCACGCCTGCAGAACCGGTTATTTTCATGAAAGCAACCAGCGCCATAGTTGGTCCGTTTGATGATGTAATTATACCAAAGGATGCCAAGAAAGTTGACTGGGAAGTAGAGTTGGCTGTGGTTATAGGTAAAAAAGCAAGTTATGTTGATGAAGCCGACGCATTAGATTATGTTGCAGGATATGCACTTCATAACGACGTTTCTGAACGCGAGTTTCAATTGGAACGGGGCGGTACATGGGACAAAGGCAAGGGTTGTGATACCTTTGCGCCAATTGGGCCATTTGTTGCTACGGCTGATGAGATTGCTGATTCAGGTAATTTGAAATTGTGGCTGTCTGTTAATGGCAAAGTGATGCAGAATGGCAGTACATCTAACTTTATATTTAATGTGCCGTTTGTGGTTGCTTACGTAAGCAAGTTTATGACGTTATTGCCCGGAGACGTAATAACTACCGGTACACCTGCCGGTGTTGCCATGGGCCTTAAACCACCGGCATATTTACAACCCGGAGATGTTATGGAACTGGGGATTGATGGGTTAGGGACATCAAAACAGACAGTAAAGGCTTATTCAAAAGCATAACAATCAATTAATATAGTAACTTCTTATGAAGAGAAATTTGCTCCTGCTGTTATGTTTAACAGCGCTTGTAGTTAACGTAAAAGCAGCCAAAGTTGACACCGTTGAAACCTACAGCGATGCCATGAAAAAGAAAATCAAGGCCGTAGTAGTTACGCCTGATAATTATGCTGCCGGTACACAATACCCGGTTGTTTATTTATTACATGGCGCAGGCGGCAATTATTCTGATTGGGTTAAAAAGGGCGGTAAAGTGGCTGATAACGCCGACCTGTATAACGTAATAATTGTATGCGCTGATGGTGGAGTAACCAGCTGGTATTGGGACAGCCCTGTTGATCCTACCTACAAATACGAAACCTACATAACCAAAGAGCTCATACCGTTTATTGACAAAAGCTATAAAACCATAAAAAACCGCAATGGCAGAGCTATAACCGGCCTTAGTATGGGCGGCCATGGCGGCTTATATTTGGGCATTAGGCACCAGGACATTTTTGGCGCGGCAGGCAGCATGAGCGGTGGGGTTGATATTAGACCGTTCCCAAAGAACTGGGATATGGCAAAGCGTTTAGGGGATTATGCAACAAATCCTGATAACTGGGAAAAATATACTGTAACTAACCAATTGCATCTGCTTACACCAAATTCGTTGGCTATAATTTTTGATTGCGGTACCGAGGATTTCTTTTATAAAGTGAATACTGAACTTCACGACAAGATGGTGGAGCGAAACATAACCCACGATTTCATAGTTCGTCCCGGCGCGCATGATTGGAGATACTGGTCAAATGCGGTTAACTATGAGCTTTTGTATTTCAATTTGTTTTTCAAAAAGAACAACGCGCAGTTGAAATAGGTAGATAGAAGTTTATTATGTCATATAATCCATCGCCGGATCGGTATCAAAAAATGCAATATAAGCGCTGTGGAACAAGCGGATTGAAGCTGCCGCGAGTATCACTAGGTCTGTGGCAAAACTTTGGCGATTATGATACGCCACAAAATTGCCGCGATATTTTACGGACCGCTTTTGATAACGGCGTAACGCATTTCGATCTAGCTAACAACTACGGACCGCCGCCTGGCTCAGCCGAAGAAAATTTTGGAAGGATATTGCATACAGATTTTCACGATCATCGCGATGAACTGATTATTTCTACCAAAGCAGGGTACAATATGTGGGATGGCCCATATGGAGATTGGGGTTCAAAAAAGTATTTAGTTTCAAGTCTTGACCAAAGTTTGAAACGGATGAAGTTGGACTATGTTGACATTTTTTACCATCACCGCCCCGACCCCGAAACACCGCTGGAAGAGACCATGGCCGCGCTTAGTTTGATAGTGCAGCAAGGAAAAGCCCTGTACATAGGTATATCTAATTATAAAGTCCCGGAAGCTAAAAAGGCATTTGCATTGCTGAAAGAGATGGGTACACCTGCAATTATACATCAACCTAAATATTCAATGTTTGAAAGATGGGTAGAAGGCGGCTTGCTGGATTTACTTGAGGAAGAAGGAGTAGGGTGTATACCCTTTTCTCCCTTGGCACAGGGATTATTAACCGATAAGTATTTGCATGGTATTCCGCCTGATTCAAGAGCGTTAAAGGTGGGGGATTTTTTGACTGTTGACAGTATAAAGCCCGAGATTATTGTAAAGGTAAAAAACCTAAATGATATAGCCCAACAGCGGGGGCAAAAGCTGGCTCAAATGGCACTTTCGTGGATCCTTAAAGATAACCGCGTCACATCGGTTTTGATTGGTGCCAGTAAGCCCTGGCAAATAGTTGATGCCCTGAACTGTCTCTCAAAAACCACTTTCGAGGCTGATCAATTGGATGCTATAAATAAGATATTGACCAGGCAATAAAGAGGTAGCGCATTACTGGTTTTATAGCGGAATGGGCACATTAGCTATTTAATAGCTATCTTTGGTATGCAGACAGATGTAGTACACGCTGTGTTATTCCCCCAATGTCACGATTTAAATTTTACGTTAAACTATTTCGGCAGTTAAAAAATCTGTTGGGATTTTTAATAGTAATATTTTTTACCGGCCACTGTGCATCGGCGATGACCATACCCAATCATCCAGTGGCAAAAAAAGGTGTGCTTGATCTTCGCTCGGCTACTCTGACAAACAAGGTAGAACTTAACGGAGAGTGGCTTTTTTACTGGCAACAGCTGCTTTCTCCCACTGACAAAGCAACGGGCGCGGCTCATCTTGTAAATTTTCCCTCGTTATGGAGTAGCGGTTATAAGATAGACGGTAAAAAGTTGCCGGCCCTTGGTTACGCCACTTATAAGCTTACAGTCCTGTTGCCAAAAGAACACAGCCAATTGCGTTTATCAGTGCCCGATGTGTACAGCGCTTATGTTCTGTATGTAAACGGGGTGCCAGAAGTAAGCAACGGTAAAGTAAGCCGCACTGCGGAAGGGTTTGAACCACATTGGCAATATAAAACAATTGATATACCAAAAAATATAGATACAATTAATCTGGTGATGCAGATAGCCAACTTTGTGCATAGCAAAGGCGGTATTACCAAGCCACTCTATTTAGGAGACAGGGAACAGGTAAAGCTTGACAGGCAACGCGACGAAGCTATTGACCTGCTGCTTACCGGTTGTTTAATTATGGGCGGACTGTTTTTCTTCGGCCTTTACCTTTTTGGCAACCGCGATAAAGCTATTTTACTATTTTCTCTTTACGTTATCGTCTACAGCTACCGCATTATTGGTATTGATAATTATGTACTGCATACCATAATGCCCAATCTGGATTGGTACGTTACCGTCAGGCTGGAATACATTACATTATTTACCGGTATAGGGTTGTTTGGTTTATACAGCCGTTATCTTTACCCGCTCGACATTAATAGGCCCATACTTAATATCATCAGCGCTACATGCTTTTTGTTTGCGGTTAGCTCACTGATATTACCGCCATACTATTTTACACAACTTGTTAATCCGTTTTTAATATTGATGATGTTTTGTTTGGTGTACATACCTTATGTATACCTGCAGGCTTATAGACGCAAGCGTCCGGGCTCTATTTATTCATTGTCAAGTTCCATTTCGTTAATGATAGTCTTCGCTATTTCATTATTTCACTACTGGGGTTTCATTCCACAATTGCAGGTTGTTAGCTTTTTGGGTTATGTTAGCTTTTTCTTTTTACAATCACTTGTTCTTTCTCATCGCGTATCGTTTGCTTTAAAAAGCGCTCAAAAGCAAGCTGAGCAGGGTCTGAAAGCGAAGACAGAATTTTTAAGCACCATGAGTCACGAGATAAGAACACCGCTTAACTCGGTAGTTGGCATGAGCCATTTGTTGCTTAAAAATGATCCCCGGCAGGATCAACGGGAACAATTGGATGTAATAATATTCTCTGCAAGTAATTTGTTAGCTATTGTAAATGACATCCTTGATTATAACAAAATTGAAGCGGGAAAAATATCCTTTGAGCACATTGCAATGGATGTTATCGCTATTGCACGCAACGTGGTTAGCAGTTTGCAAACATCAGCAGAAGACAAGGGTATAGCGCTCAAATTAACGGTAGATGAGCATATAAAAACTAAAGTGTTGAGCGATCCCATCCGTTTATCGCAGGTGATAACTAACCTGGTGCATAACGCCATCAAATTTACACCCTCGGGATATGTGGAAGTAAGCATAACCATGTTGGAACAAAATGAATCAACCATCCAACTGAAAATAGCTGTTAAAGACACGGGTATTGGTATATCAAAAGATAAGCAGGCACTAATATTTGAACGTTTTACTCAGGCTGATTCATCAACATCAAGAGGCTTTGGCGGAACTGGCCTGGGGCTTGCAATCAGTAAGCGTATTCTAGAGCTTCAAAACTCTGCACTGCAGCTTACTAGCGAGGAAGGAAAGGGGTCGGTATTTTATTTCATCCAGACTTTTGAGAGGGCAGGGGAGTCATTACCTGAGCGGGAGTTGAAAAATAAGCTGCCAAAAGAGGGTAAACCATTTGCCGGAATAGATATCTTATTGGTGGAGGATAATCCATTGAATGTAATGGTTGCACAGACATTCCTTAAACGGTGGGGTGCGGGCATTGATGTAGCCATAAACGGTGCGGAAGCACTTAGTAAGTTAGATGTAAGCAAGCATAAGCTTATTTTAATGGATTTACATATGCCGGTTATGGACGGTTATCAGGCGGCTAAAATTATACGCGAAAAAGGTATCACAATCCCTATAATAGCCTTAACGGCAAATTTGCCCGACGAAGTAAAACAGGATATACAAAATGCAGGAATTGATGATATTGTGGTAAAGCCTTTTCTACCCGACGAATTGTACAGTAAGGTATGGCAACATATCTTTAAATAAATACAAAATGTATTAAGTTTGGGAATAGAAAACAAAAAACCCTTCAAATCATATAGTTTGAAGGGTTTGTTTTTGTGTTGAGTGATCCCGCTGGGATTCGAACCCAGGACCCCAACATTAAAAGTGTTATGCTCTACCAGCTGAGCTACGGAATCATTTAACCGTGTCGGTTAAAGTGGTGCAAATATAGGGTTTATCAATACATGCTGCAAGCTATTTTTTAATATATTTTTAAGCACTTCATCTACAGTAAACTACAATGAAAAAATGCCTATTTTACCCTTATCACCAGCCAATAAAACCAGTTTTCCTTTTTTTGCCCTGCGGCAAACGTTGAAGCTAGTGGTATCAATTTGACGCCAGGAGCGCCCGTTATCATGTGTAACGTTGCTACCAGTGGTACCCGTAGATAAGGATGTTTTCTTTCCAACATTTTCTACGCACGATTGATAACCTGAAGGAATGGATGAATGTTCATATCCATTTTTAATGCTAGCCCCCTTAAAGTAAACAGCTGTTCCTTCAGTCTCCTTACCGTTAGCATAATCCCCGCCTACAAATGCTAAACCATATAAAGCCAATGAAAAGGCCCCTTGGCTTTCTTTTCCCTGAGCTATCGGGAGGTTTACATTGAACCATTGTTCATATTTAGGCGCTGCGGTAAAATACCGCGCAACTTTCCCTCCGGTTACAAAACCCACAAAACCGTCATTTAATAACCTGATGCAAGTTCCGCTCGCTGCAAAAGCCGCCTCACCTTCTTCAGCCTCCGGCCGATTTGGCAATACCCGCCAGCTATCGCCGCTGTCATTCGTTTCAAGCAACAAAAACTTTTTGTCGATAGGGTCGCCTAAAACTAAACCATGTTTTTTGTTGGAAAAATCCATGGCATCTAAAAAATAGGCTTTGTCATCGTTCCGGTATTTTAACTGCCAGCTTGCGCCGCCATCTGTTGTTTTTAGTATCAGGGCAGGTGTTCCTGAACTCATAATAATGGCTTCCTTATCAGAAAATGCTTCAATATCTCTAAAGTCGGCCTTTTCAAAACCTTTAACCCGCTGCCATTTCCAGGTAAGGCCACCGTCATGCGTTATAGCGGTGTAACCGCCGGTACTGCTTAGCCATGCCAGTTTATTATTTACCACAGATAATCCACGGATGCTTACCGGTTTATTGGTCTCAATTACCTGTATCTTTTGGGCGTTTAAACCTAAACTGGTTGCGGTTAAAACGAGTGTTATTATCAGCAGACGTATAGTTTTCATAGGAGAATGCGTCAACCTAAATTAAGCATTTTGCACGATTGAGTGATGGAGCGGTATATTTTATTTATTTAATCGCTAATTAACCGAAAGCATTATATTTGCATCCCCGAATAAGTGGCCGGTTTTTTTTGTCGCTTGCATGCCCGGATGGCGAAATTGGTAAACGTTGCGGTCTCAGAAGCCGTTGAGAATTGTCTCTTGAG
>NZ_CAMLHX010000052.1 GCF_946479965.1 uncultured Mucilaginibacter sp.
CAGTAGAGTCAAGAGCCAAGAAACAAGAGTCAAGATAAAGTATCCGTAACTGTCTTGATTCTTGCCTCTTGAATCTTGTCTTTATAAAAAACTATCCCAGGAAAGGATACCTATAATCCTTCGGCGGATCAAAAGTTTCTTTAATTGTTCTTGGTGATACCCAGCGCAGGAGGTTGATCATGCTGCCGGCCTTGTCATTTGTCCCGGAGCCACGGGCGCCGCCGAACGGCTGCTGGCCCACGACTGCCCCGGTTGGTTTATCGTTTATGTAAAAATTACCTGCAGCATTGCGTAAATGGTAGGTAGCCTTATCAATAGCATATCTGTCTTGTGATATGATACTTCCCGTAAGGGCATAAACCGATGTCTTGTCAACTACATCTAATATCTCGTCAAATTTGTCGTCCTCATAAACATAAACTGTTAGCACCGGACCGAAAAGTTCAGTACACATGGTAACGTAATAAGGATCGTTTACTTTAAGTACGGTTGGCTCAATAAACCAGCCTTTGCTTTTATCATGGCTACCACCTGCAACTATCTCGACAGTGCTGTCGTTTTTTGCAGTATCAACGTATTTGGCCAGTTTATCAAAGGATAGTTCTGATATTACAGCATTAACAAAATTGCCGAAATCCTCAACCGGACCCATTTTAATAGCAGCCAGATCGCGCTGCATCAGTTCTTTAACCTTTGGCCATAGAGATGCAGGAATATAAGCCCTTGAAGCGGCGGAGCACTTTTGCCCCTGGTATTCAAATGCGCCGCGCACCAAAGCTGTGCTTACAACTTCCGTATTAGCACTTGGGTGGGCAAGAACGAAATCTTTGCCACCGGTTTCGCCAACAATGCGCGGGTAGCTTTTATATTTATGGATGTTGTTACCTATGGTTTGCCATATGGTTTGGAAAACAGGCGTTGAGCCTGTAAAATGTATGCCTGCAAAATCAGGGTGATTAAATATTACATCGCCGGCAACAGGCCCATCTACATAAATTAAGTTGATAACACCCGGCGGCACCCCCGCTTCGCGGAAAACCTGCATTAGTACATTAGCAGCGTAAATTTGGGTATAAGCGGGTTTCCAAACCACCACATTACCCATCATAGCAGCCGAGGTTGGCAAATTACCCGCTATAGCCGTAAAGTTGAACGGCGTAAGGGCAAATACAAAACCTTCCAAGGGGCGCTGCTCCACACGGTTCCATATTCCTTTAGGCGATATGGGTGGCTGCTGCGCGTAGATCTCCGTCATGTAATGCACATTGAAACGCAGAAAATCTATCATTTCGCAAGCCGCATCAATTTCAGCCTGGTAAACATTCTTTGATTGCCCCAGCATGGTGGCGGCGTTTATTTTATAGCGGTATGGACCTGCAAGTAACTCAGCTGCTTTTAAAAATATGGCTGCGCGTTGTTCCCATGGTAGACGTTCCCAATCAGCTTTGGCGGCTAAAGCAGCGGCTATGGCTTCCTGAACGGTACCTGTATCCCCTTCAGAAAAAGTAGCTAAAACGTGTTGATGATCGTGCGGAGGGCGTATCTCTAATTTAGTAGCAGTATGCACTTCCTGGTTGCCGATATACATCGGGATGTCTATTTGTTGCGAGCGGGCCTCTTTCAACGCGGCTTGTAGTAAAGCGCGTTCGGGGCTTCCGGCGGCATAATTCAATACCGGTTCATTGTGCGGAGTAGGCACATTGAAAAATCCTTTGAGCATAGTAGTAGTCAGTTAATGGTATGTCAAATGTAACAATAATAGTCCGTAAGTCTGAAAGTCAGCAAGTCGGGGAGATGTAAAATTTTGCTCCGGATAAGGAACAAAGCGGATGACTACAACGTAAAAACAGTTTTTTGAATTGCGCCTGCATTGTAGTAATTTTAATTACCGTTATTTTCTCCAAACATGATTATAGAAAACGACCCGTCGCAACTTTACTCTCTCCTCCAATCTATAGGCGCTATAGTTTGGAAGGCCGACATGAGCATGCACAGGTTCTTTTTTATCGACGAGCAAATGACGGTGGTTTTAGGCTTTAAACCCGAAGAATGGTTGCGAACCCCCGGTTTTTGGGAGACGAGAATTCATCCGGATGACCGCCACATTGTTGAAAAATACCGGGCGTTAAGAACGGATACAGCGCCTGGGCAGGTTTTTGAATACCGTATGATAGCCGCGGACGGTACAGTGGTGTGGATAAAGGATACCGTATCAATAGCTGATAACGACGAGGAAGGATACAGGTTATGTGGCGTAATGCTTGATGTGAGTATTAAAGAACGCCTGCTGCTTGTAGAGCAATTGGAGCGTAATATCCTTCGCCTCAACTCAGATCTGTCGGTGTCCCTTAATGATGTGCTTATGGCATACCTTCGGGGACTTGAGGAATTGTTTCCGCAAATGCGTTGTTCTATTCATCGCATTGATAATGGCCGGCTTGCTGAGGGAATGGCGCCGTCGTTACCGCAAATGTATATGCAAGCTATCGCAGGTATTGTTATCGGTAAGGACGTAGGTTCGTGCGGCGCTGCGGCGGCATTAAAGCGGCAGGTTATAGTAAGCGATATAGCGACGGACTATCGTTGGGAAAAGTATGCCGAATTGGCAAAAACATATGACTTGGCAGCCTGCTGGGCCAACCCGGTTATAAACGGCGATGACAAAGTTGTTTCAGTACTTGGAATGTATTACAGCACGCCTAAAAGCCCGGGGCGCGAGGAACAGAATGTGATGGAAAAAGCTACCGCTCTGCTTCGCATAATTTTAGAGAACCGCCAGCATACCCAGGAAATACGCGAAGCCAATTTACTGATGCTTCAAAGCCAGGAACTGGCCCAGTTTGGTAACTGGCGATGGAACATTGTTAATGATGTAGTTAGCTGGTCGCCGGCGTTGTTTACTATTTACGGGCTTGATCAGGATAATTTTAGAGCAACATTTGCCGGCTACATGGAGCGGCTTCACCCTGATGACCGCGATAATGTATACGGTATAATTAAGCAGGTTTTAACTACAGGGGAAGGGGCTGAGTTTGATGAGCGCGTATTCCGGCCGGATGGCAGTATCCGCTACCTTCGCTCATGGGCTAAATTGAAAACAGACGTCGACGGCAAACCGCTTGAGATGATTGGTGCCTGTTTGGATAACACCGAAAAAGTGCTTTATGCCAATGCTGTTGAACAGCAAAGCCGCCAGTTACTTGACATTGCCTGGCTGCAATCGCACTCTATACGTTCGCCGTTAGTAAGGATAATGGGCCTTGCTGATCTGCTTTGCAATATGCAAAATAGCCCTGAAGAGCAGAGCAAACTTATGGAGTACCTAGTGACTTCGGCAAGTGAGCTGGATGAGCAGATCAAGCTTATCTCACTTAAAACGGAATCAGCAGGGTAGCGCGGCTACTTAACCTCTCTGGTCTTCTCGTAGATATCAGTTTTGGTAACAATGGAGTCTTTACTGAAGTAAAGCACTAAGTTTTTGATATAAACCGGCTTCTTTTTGGGGTTATACTTAATCCCGGTGTCCTCTATTTGGTAGGAGTATTTAAAATTTGCCGTATCCCTGTATTGCGGACTTCCCAAAAGCTGGATAACTTCGTAATGGGTAAGACCTACTATTTTATGGTTGGCTAACAGGTCATCCAGTACTGCTTTTCGCGACGGATAATCCAGTCCATCGCCATAGCTCCACTTTTCACGGGTGAATTCTTGCTGGCGGTTGCAGCTTGTAATACCGGCAAAAACAAGCGCGGTAAGCGTTAATATAAAAAGCGGCTTTTTTAACATATCAAGGCAAATCTACTAAATGCTTTGTTAAACCGGTATGATGCTTTACAGGTGATCCAAAATAAATACGTTACCGAAAAATCAAAAATGCAAACAATTGAATATTAAGTATTTAACAATTTAATGTGAAACTACTTATTCGTCAGGAAATTTAGCTGTGGATTGGTTTTAAATTGCTGATTGTAAGCATATTGTGAAAGGCTAAAAATGGCGATTTTTTGCCGTTTTTTTGGATCAGTTTGGATCACATTTGCAACACAATAGCAACAGTTTAGCAACACTTTTGCACACCTATGTAAACCTATTTCAGGAATAGATAAACACATTTCCACAATACGCTATTACGTCGTCAAAACAAGATAAACCAACAGTGCTATACCTATCAACGAGATCAGCGCCACAAGCGTTTGGATGAGCCAGGATGAATGGTGATACTCTTCTGCATCTAACTGGCGCTCTGTATGGCGATACTGAATGTAAGCAAACACTATACTGAGTGTACCCAATGCAACCAGAGCAATTCCGATCTCGGCAGAGTAGCCATGAGGTTTACTAAGGTTTTTGCCGAGCGCGGCGGAGATCTGGCGCACAAAGAGCGAAAATTTAACCACCGCGAAGCCAAAAGCTATAACACCAATGCCTGTGCGCACCCAGGCCAGCATGGTGCGTTCATTAGCCAAATGATCATTTACGTTTTGCCGCTTTATCAGTTTGCCCGTCTCTTTACTGTTCTCCATATCCAATCAAATTACAAGCATATATACAGATTTGAAACTGTAAAAAAAAGCTGAGCCGGCAGGCGTTCTTAAAACTTATTTAAAAATATTCTCAAATAAATTTGGAAGTACGACGAAAATCGTATAACATTGTACGACGAAAATCGTAGTTTAGATTATGGAGCAGCAAAAACCAACCGAGGCCGAAATGGAAGTATTGCTAATACTATGGCAGCTTGGGCAATGTACCGTTAGGCAAGTGCATGATGAATTAGCAAAAAATAAAGACGCTGGCTATACTACCACCTTAAAAATTATGCAAAACATGTTCGAGAAAGGGCTGATAGAACGTGATGACAGCGCCCGCAGTCATTTATATAAAGCGGTTTTTTCACAGGAGCAGGCACAGCATACCGCCCTGGATAAAATAATAAATACGGTTTTTAAAGGCTCAACTACTGATCTGATAGTGCAGGCCCTTGGTCAGCATCGCGCGTCAAAAGATGAGATCAATTTTTTAAAGAATTACCTGGAACAGTTTAAATCTGAAAAATAGATGATGCAATTGCTAATGGATAATATGGGGCAGGTTGTAGGTATAACGCTTATCCACTCGTTATGGCAGGGGCTGCTCATTTATTTGGCCTTGCGTATACTGTTTTTGTGTTTCCCTGCGCTTTCTGCCGAAAAAAAGTACCTCTTTTCACTATCCGCTTTATTTAGCATAGCAATTGTTTTTGTTTACACCTTTATTGCTGAAGTTGATAAATTTGATTGGCAGCCGTCTATTTCTGCAGATTATGTGCCTGTTTCCAAACCGATTGACATAACTCATCAAACAGCATACACAGGGTATGCCGACTTAGTCAAGGTCGATTTAGATACTTCAAACACATCGTTCAATAGTATATTCAAAGCATCGTTACCTTATATAACCTGGTTCTATCTTATTGGTCTTTTTGTCAATATAAGTATGATAGGCATTGCCTGGAACCGGATACAGGTCATCAAAAAAAACCTTTGGGACGCGCAATATCTACAAGCTAAAGTAGATGCCTTTTTAGTGCAATTTAAAATAGACGCAAAGGTGCGCGTTAGTTTTAGCGGGTTAATAGATGTGCCGTGTGTAGTAGGTTATTTAAAACCGATAATACTATTACCTGTAACCTTAACCACACTTTTATCAGCCGAAGAGGTGGAGTCAATATTACTGCATGAACTTTCGCACATTAAAAATAACGATTATGTGCTGAACCTGATACAGCAGATGGTAAGCGTTTTGTTGTTTTTCAATCCGTTTGCGCAGCTAATTGGCCGGTTGGTATCAACAGAACGTGAAAACCGTTGTGATGACTGGGTGGTAAGCAAAACAGGTAAGCCGCTTATATATGCCAGCGCGCTGGTTAAGTTAGAGGAAACCAGGTATGAAGAACTTAGGCTTGTATTGGCAGCAAGCGGTAAAAAGCATTTTTTAAGAACGAGGATAGAGCGCATTTTAAACAACCATCAATCTGCCAGGCATATCAGGCATTGGTTATTGCTGGTGCTTTTTATCTGTAGTATGGCGTTTTGGTTTTCATTTAAAACGGCTTCTAAAACAGAATTTAACTTATTGGGCAAAATATCGGGCGACGTAGAAAGCGTAAGCCTGGCGTATACTAATGAGCAAGGGAAAGCGCTTACGGAGAAGTGTATAGTTAAAGATGGAGCGTTTTATTTTAACGGACATATCAGTGGGTCGCGGTTGGTTTTTCTTAGTGCCTTTAACTATAAAAACAAGCGGGTCGATGCAAGTTTTTTCATTGGTCCGGGTGCGGTTACAGTAACCGGAGATTACAATGACCTGGAGCATGTAACCGTACGGGGTTCTGCTGCGCAGGAGGATTATCGGGATTATCAATTACAAGAAGCTTCATTAAACCGAAATGCAGCCTCACTTATTGCGCAATGGAAGGGGCTTAGAAAAGAAGCGCGACAAGCTATAAAACAGCATAAAAGTGAAAAAGAGATTTCTTTGATCGAACACCAATTGGAAATAATTTCAGATCAGATAGACCCTTATCGTGGCAAAAAGGAAGACAATGCACGTAATTATATAAGCAGGCACCCTTACTCCTACGTAAGTGCGCTGCAGCTGATTGTGTATGCCAAGGGCTGGCCAATTGACACTGTAAAAAGCATGTTTAGTAAGTTCGATCCTGAGATAAAAAGTAGTTCTTACGGCAAAGCCATCAGCCGGATAATACTTGAAATGGACGGCAATGCGCCGGGAACAATGGCCGCCGATTTTAAAGCTCAGGAGAATGATGGAAAGCAGATACGTTTAAGCGACTTTAAAGGTAAAGTGGTACTGCTCAATTTTTGGACAAGCGTACAACCGCAATTAGATAATACACCTAACCTTATCACATTATATAAAAAATATCACCAGAAGGGTTTCGATATGATCAGCATAGCTGATGACGATGCAGACCCCGATGCATGGAAAAGATACATCAAAAAAATGGGTGTTGACCGCCTATGGCACCAGGTTTTAAGAGGGGTTAAATACAATGAGGATGGCCCACCGGATATGACCAACGCTATTGATAAACAGTTTAATGTAAGCGTTCTGCCAACCCGTATTTTGATTGGGCGGGATGGCGAAATTATAGGCCGCTATATAGGCACAGAAGCAAACGCGGATTTAGATAAAAAATTAACCGTGCTATTTGATAAAAAACCTTAACACCTAATCATTAACCATATAATTATCAATTAAATCATGATGAAAAATATTATGATAACACTGGCGCTTTGCCTGTGTACGGCCACTCTTTTTGCCCAGGCGAAAGCTAACACAACAGCCACTCAAAGTGTTTACACAGGTCGCGAAGCAAGGTATAGTTACAATGGCAGCGCAGATGATCTTCGTAGAAAGAGAGCTGCAGAAATAAGAGATGTGTTGTGGAATTCGCCGGAGTGGAAGAATGAGCGCGAAGCCTATACTGCCGAGTATCACAACACCGACACTTGGAAAAAACACTATGGCAGTTCTGTTGAATCGTTAAAGATATTGGGGGACCATCCCGGTCCTAAAGAGTACGCGATATGGCGCGAAGTAGTATCACGAGATAATGCCGAAATGGAAAACAGCGAGGCTTATAAAATTTACGATGCAAAATTAAAAGATTTTAACAAGCGCCTAAATCAGGAGCAAATGAGAAGGCTTGCTGAAGAATACCCGGAACCGCGCAACAGATAGCTTTTTAACCCCATCAACATGATCAGAAATCTTATGATCACACTGGCATTTTGCCTGTGTGCAGCCACGCTTTTTGCCCAAAAGAACCATTCGGTTAAGGGTATTATTATAGATAAAACAGAAAAAAACGCGTTGCAAAATGTAACCGTGACCATACTGAGCGCTCGCGATTCTATGTTGCAGGCTTTTAGTTATACGCTGGCAGATGGATCGTTTGCTGTTAACAAATTAGATACGGGCAGTTACCTGCTGCTGGTTAGTTTACATAGCTATGCCGATTATATAGCCCCTTTTATGTTGAACGCACAATCGCCTGATCATGATCTTGGCAGCATCAGCATTACCCTTAAAGCTAAGCTCTTGCAGGAGGTTATGATAAATGGTGGTGTAACAGCCATTAAACTAAAAGGCGATACCACAGAGTTTAACGCGAAGGCCTATGTTATACAACCTAATGATAAAGTGGAGGACCTGCTGCGGCAGCTGCCCGGCATACAGGTAGATAACAATGGCCGTATTACAGCACAGGGCCAGGTTATTAACAAAGTGCTTGTTGATGGTGAGGAGTTTTTTAGCGATGACCCTTTGCTGGTGACAAGAAATATCCGGGCGGATATGGTATCGAAAGTGCAGCTTTTTGACAAAAAGAGCGACCAGGCCACCTTTAGCGGTATTGATGACGGAAAGAAAACCAAAACCATCAACATTGTGCTAAAGGAAGATAAACGCAAAGGTACTTTCGGGAAGGTGGATGCGGGGCAGGGTACAAACAACTACTATCAGCTACAGGCCATTGCTAACCGTTTTAATAAGGATGAAAAATTTTCGGCTTATGGTACCGTTGCCAATACCGGCAGATTGGGGTTGGGTTTTATAGATAATAACAGGCTGGGCTCGGGTAACCTGGACATACCTGATGACGGCGTTGTGCCTTTGCCCACCAACGGAGATCTGGATGCATCAACCGGTGTTTACGATGGTCGTGGAAATCCCGTAGCGCGAAGCGCAGGCGCTCATTATGATAATAAATGGGCAGACAAAAAACAGTCTATCAATACCAATTACAAAATAGGATCGCTGGATGTTAGCGGCATAAATACTACGGATGTTCTGCAAAGTCTGCCTGCTGGCAGCATTAATACAAACACTTTTCAAACATTTAAAAACTACGTTTCAAGGCAAAAGGCGGATGTTACTTACCAGTTGGCTATTGACACTTCGGCAAACATTAAGTTTTATGTGGATGGCACAAGCAAATCTATACGCAATGCCGGCGATTATTATACAGTGAATAAAGACGGGAACAATGCATTGTTGAATAACGAAGCCAGAAGTAATAGCAGTGAAGGCACGCAGCAGATTTTTAACGCTAATGTGTTCCTAACAAAAAAATTCAGCAAACCGCGCCGCACGCTCTCCTGGAACTTCGTTTTCTCGCACAACAAGGGCAACACCAACGAGCAACTAAAATCTGCAATCAATTTTTATGATAATGCAGGTTCGGTAAGCAGCTCGCAAATTACAGATCAGTATAAGGATGTTGAAATAGCAAATGAGGTACTGAGTAGTAATATCGCCTATACAGAACCGTTGAGCAAGAGTTTTTCATTAATGTTTAACTATGCGCTGGGAATAAATAATAATGACTCACGCCGCGAAACATTCAATCAATCGGCTACGGGCCATTATGATGTTTTAGACCCCCGCTTTAGTAATCATTACAAATTTAACCAGTTATATAACCAGGCCGGTGCCATTATAAATTATAAAAGCAATAAGGCGGTGTTAAACTTTGGTACACGTATATCTTTGGTTGATTTTAAACAGACTAATGTTTATGCGGGCGATGTTACTAACAGAGATTTTCTGAACTGGGCGCCACAGGTTAGGTATCAATACAGTTTCTCAAAAAGCCTCACACTTGCAGCAAGCTACAACGGAAGCAACACACAACCAACTGTAGATCAAATACAGCCGGTAACCATAAACAATACCCCGCTTGTTTTAACGGTAGGCAACCCTGATTTAAAACCCTATTACACCAATTATTTTAGTGTTACGTTTAGAGGCAACAAACCGTTGGGTGGCCCATACTTTTATATCAGCCCAAGCTATTCAATAATATCCGATCAGGTTGTTGATGATGTTACAACTGATGCAAAGGGCAAAACCGTACTTACATATCGTAATTTGGGCGGCAGGTCAGCCTATAATTACTACCTGTTTGTAAACTACGGGCGCTCTATAAAAGCGATTACCGCGTCAATGGACATATCGATGACAGCAGGCGGCAATATCTCTTATAGTTACAGCAATGGCTTATTGAACACTTCTAATAACCGGGAGTATTCTGCCAGAATAGGCCTTTCAAAATCAAAACAAAAGAAATATGTGCTCGGAGCAAACTTCTCGCCCAATTATACGGTGAGTAGTTTCTCGCTTACGCCACAAATCAACAATAACGCTGCAGGGTTTTCGACAGGTGGAAACGGTACGCTTTATTTACCCGGCAAAACGCAGGTATCTGCAAATATAAACTACAGGTATAAAGCCAAAACAGAAATACTGCCCGAGCAACGCGTTACGCAGTTGAACGCCGCGTTAAGCAAGACTTTTTTTAAAGGAGATAATCTTAAACTATCCTTATCAGTAAATGACATTTTAAATCAAAACGTAAATATAAACAGAGCTGTATCAGGCAATAGCATTACCCAATCCAGCCTTTCTGCCATAAGGCGATACTTTATGTTCTCTATTTCCTGGGACTTTACAAAATTTGGTACAACAGCTACAAATGAATAATATGAAAACACTTTATTGGCTTGGCATTGCCGTGATGCTACTGAATTGTAGCACTGCCTTTTCTCAATCGTTACAGTTTAATGGTCCGTTTATTATTGAGTATGATAGAACGGTAAATACTTACGCTATCATTAAAAAACTGCTCGGGAAAGATCCGATGGCTTTAGACGCGGAAAAATTTGAGGTATACAAAAAAACGCAACCGCAGTTTAAGGTGTTGAAAAGCACGCTAAGCTATAAAAATGGTAAAAGTATTTTTGTTCCGGCTGCTGCTGATATAAGCGTGCGGCCGTTATTTAACATTCCGTTTGCCGAGCAGCAAAATACGGTTTACACAGATTTTTCAAGTAAACGGATTGTATCGCAGAAAGATCTTTCGGGCGATTTTCTGCTGCTAACTGATAGTATAAGGAACATTAAATGGAAGATTACCGACGAAACGCGCGAAGTGATGGGGCACCAGTGCCGCCGCGCCAATGCCCTTGTGCTCGATTCTGTTTATGTTGTTGCGTTTTATACTGATGATATTCATGTATCCGGCGGGCCGGAGTTATTTTCGGGCTTGCCCGGAATGATATTAGAACTTGCCTTACCGCATGATAATGTGATCTGGAAGGCATCCAAAATAACATTTGCAGAGCCTGCAGTTAACGTAGCGCCGCCAAAAAAAGGCAGAGTAGTAAATTACAAACAATCAGAAGATCTTTTTAAAGCGCGTGCTAAGAATAGAGTGGGAACTGAGGCGGGTCTGATGTTAAAAGAATCGCTGTTATAATTATTTGTATTTAAATAATTTGGTGAGTTCTTTATATGTCCAAATGTTCCCTTTATCAAAAAAGGCGTAAGTTTTATCCCAGTCGGGGCCTTGGCCCCAGCCTATCATAGATGATATGATCTTGGTATGGGTATCGTCAACAGCAATAAACTGTATCACTTCCTGCAGGTTTTTATCCTCGGCTTGCGCCTTTTTGGTAAAGTTGCCATTAAGATTGACCTTTAAGGTGATCAGTTCGTTTTCTATATAATTAACGATGTCATTTTTAATGGCCGATTTGTCATTTATTGACTTGGTTTTATCGTAGTTGGTTAGTAAGGCACCGCCTGTTTTAAGGTTGATATGTGCTACCGGTGCTATCCATTGTTTCAACTTTCCGTCGCTGGTAAAATATTGCCAAGCTTGTAATTTAGAAACAGGAACAATAAATTCTAACCGTAGTACTTTTTCGCCGGTAGTAGTAATATACGACGTGTTTTTCACGTCTTGAGCCTTTACTTGCAGTAGGCTGAAGGCAATTAGTATTACCAATGTGGCTAATGTCTTTCTCATTTTATAAATATAGTTTCTTCTTACTATATACAAGCGTTAAACCACTGACAGCGTTTATAACTTACGTTTTAGTTAATGAATTTTCAACTATAGTCATAAAATTGTCAGTAAATCAACCTCAGTATAAAATTTTTCAACACCATCGCAAACGATGTAGTAGCCGGATGCCTAATTTGGTACTAACCAATTAATGAGCATACCGGTTCTGTTAGTAAAGAAAACTGTCGTCATATTTTGATAACAGAAGTTTCCTTTTTTCGGAAATATATAACAGGCTGACTAATACGATTAAACTATTATAAACCCGGAGACTTCTCCGTTTTATATTACAAAGCTTGAATTATAAAAAAGAGCATATTTTGCCGCTTTGGCAACGTATCTGTTTTAACGATGACGTTAAGGCATTTGAGTCGTTTTACTATTTGTTGTACGATGCGCTTGTACGGTTTAGTATGATGTATATCCATCAAAGAGAAGAGGCTGAAGAAATAGTAACCAATGTGTTTGTAAAAAGCTGGATAAACCGGAGCAATATGCAACACGTAGAGCGCCCCGATACTTATTTTTTTGTTGCCGTAAAAAATCAATCATTAAATCATCTTAAAAAATATTCTTCTATTCATGTTGTTCCTGTAGAAGATTCAGGCGATGTAAATTTGATAGACAATGCCGATCCGCAGTTCCAACTCGAAAAAAAGGAATTGCATTTTTACCTCGATAAATCAATAGACGCCCTGCCTCAGCAATGCCGCATCATCTTTAAATTGATAAAAGAAGATGGTTTGAAATATAAGGAAGTGGCAGAGATATTAAATATATCTCCGCGAACAGTGCAAACGCAATTATTCAGGGCAATGCATAAACTTACCGTTAGTTTGACGGCTTATACTGTGCAGCCTTTGCGCGAGACAATGACCACCAATATTATGTCAGGCATTTTAATGACGCTGACTTTTTCAGAAATATTTTTTTAGCCTGTAGGCAATTTCTCTTTTTTTATTGTCCTTACATTAAATCAGATTGAATTCTTGTTTTAAATGATAGAACCACGCTTTGTTGAGTTGCTTACAAAAGATTTGACGGAAGAACTAACTTCTGTTGAAAGGGAAGAACTTGTCCTTTTGTTACAGCAAAGCCCCCTGCATAAAAAGCAAAGCGCCATTATAAAAGAATACTGGAAGAGCGACAAAACAGAATATAGAACAAGTGCGGCTAACTTCAATAAATTAATGGATACGATCCGTGATACGGAGGAATCTGTTAATGGAAATAGCGAAGTTGATGAGGGAAAAGGGTCATATCGATTCTGGCGTTCTGCGCTAAAATATGCCGCTGTTTTGATTTTGGGAGCAACATTGTTTTTATGGCATTTATCAGCCCAAAACGGTAAGGAAACGGCTATTGCGGCAAACTGGCAAAACAAAACCACTGCGCCGCGGGCTAAAGAGCGACTGATTTTACCGGATAGCTCAATTGTTACGCTTAACTCGGGTACTACATTAACTTATCCGCTTTCTTTCGGCAATAAAACCAGGGAAGTATATTTAAATGGTGAAGCTTTTTTTGAAATACATAAAGACCGCGAGCACCCGTTTATTATCCACACAAAAAAAATGAATGTGAAGGTGCTGGGTACTGTGTTTAATGTCAAATCATACGATAATGCAGCGCAGAGTGAGACATCGCTTATTGAAGGCTCAATAGAGGTAACGCTTAATGAAAGGAAGGCCGACCGTATTATACTGAAGCCGAAGGAAAAGTTGATCGTCGAAAATAACTCAGTAACACAAACTTTAATAAATAAACCAACCGGCCGTAATATAAAGGCCATTATAGAGGGAACTACTCAATATTCTCTTACCAATTTAACCTACCTCCCAAATATTGACAGTGCAGCAGTTGAAACCTTATGGCTAAAAGACAAGCTGGTGTTTAAAAATGAAGACTTTGAATCTATTGCAGCGGATATGGAACGCTGGTATGGTATTCAGATCGTTTTTGAACACAAGGAGTTAATGAATTTAAGGTTCACCGGAACGTTTGAAAGGAAAACCAACGTTTTGGCGGCGTTTGAATCTTTGCGTACAGCGGAGCATTTTAATTTAAAAAAGAAAGATTTAACATTTTACATTTCAAAATAAGATGCCTATGAAGAAAGTATGACCTAAAAAAAACGGGACAACCTAATGGTTAGTCCCGCTCCAATAAGATGACCAATTATTAGTAACAGCAGATGTTGTTGGCACGGCTACCTGTTGTTATTTCACCTTAATTCCTAAAGTTATGAAAATATTTATGCACTCGCGGAGTGTATCGGAAAAATTTTATCTATTTAAGCGTCTGTTAATAATGAAACTGACACTATTTTTTATATTGATTTTTAACATCGGGGCGTTTGCAAATGTTTTTTCGCAAACCACAATTTCCCTTAATTTAAAGGATGCCGATCTGGACAAAGTGATTGAAACTATCCAAAATAAAAGTAGTTATCGGTTTGTTTATAGCAACTCAAAAACGCTTACAGACAAAAAGATATCTATAAAGGCGGATAACGCGAACCTTACTGACGTGCTTAACAAAGTATTTAGCGAAATGGGCCTCGTTTACAAGGAAATTGACAATCAACTGGTATCAATTGCCCGGGCGGATGACATGGCAGCTTACAATGCGGGCCCCCAGCAAGGTTTTAGGGTATCCGGTCAAGTTACTGACGAGGGTACGGGCGAAACCCTTATTGGTGCGACTGTTAAGGTAAAAGGCACCACCAATGCTGTTGCGGTTGACATTAATGGTAGATTTACATTGGATGTGCCAAATGCCAATTCAATTTTAGTGGTGCAATTTATTGGTTATACCGACCAGGAAGTGCCGATAGAGGGCAAAAAAGTGCTTGACGTTAAGTTGGCAAAAGTAACGCGTAACTTGGATGAAGTTGTTGTTACAGGCTTTGGTTTAGGCCAAAGGAAGGCTACACTTTCCGGGGCTGTTTCACAAATTAGCGGCGAAGAACTATCACACTCAAAGGCAACTTCAGCTTCAGGTGCATTGATAGGTAAAGTGGGTGGGGTTAACTTTAGGCAAACTACCGGCAGGCCGGGAGCAACACCAACAATTCGTGTACGTAACTTTGGCGGCGATCCTCTTATTGTTATTGATGGTACAAGGCGTAACATGGATGCCTTTAACGCCCTTGACTATAATGATATTGAATCAGTAAACATTCTAAAAGACGGCTCGGCTGCTATTTACGGTTTCGACGCAGAAAACGGTGTAATAGTTGTAGTAACTAAAAAAGGTAAACGCGGCCAAAAGCCAACTTTCGGTTTTGATACTTATTATGGTACCCAAGCTTATACTAATTTTGCTAAGCCGGGCGATGTAAAAAGTTATATCAAAGGTATAGTACAAACCGAAACTTATGGTGACGGCAGACAAAGTGTTCCCAGTAGAACTATAACCCCGGAAATCTATCAGAAATTTATGAATGGCGATCCGGGTTATGAAGGATTTGACTGGTATAAATATATATATAAAAGTGCGCCACAATACTCAGCAAAACTCTCTGTTTCTGGTGGAACAGAAAACTCAGACTATTATATTAGCGGATCTACCTTATCTCAAGGTGTAGCCTTGCGCGACTTTGGTGATGGTTTTAAACGCCAAAATATACAAGCCAATTTTAATGCTAATATTAGCAAGCGTATTAGATTTGGTATGCAAATGAACGGATACTGGTCAAAACAATCAAATACCAATGTTCCGGGCGATGATTTTGGCTGGCAGGCCGAAGCGCCATATCGTAATTTACCGGTACTACCGGGGTCAGGTTCGCCGTATTCTAATCCGGTATCAGGTCCGTACGCTAATGGTAACCCTTTGTACCCTGCAGTTACATCTCCTTCTGATTTCGGATACAGCTATGGTTTAGTAAATCCTGAATTGCAAGGAGTAGAATCAACCACCAGGAGAAATGTTTCAATAAACGGTAACTTAGAAGTAGACATTGTTACCGGCTTAAAGGCACGTATGCAGGCCAACTACTCATTCCTGAATGATCAGTTCGATTCGCGCCGTTTATCACCTCAATTATACGCATATAATGCTGCAACAGGTAACTATGATGCAGATCCATATTCTGCACAACGTAATGTTCAGCATACTTATTCAAATACTGACAACACTTCGCTTATATTTCAGTTGGAGTATCAAAAGTCAATAGGTAAACACAATTTCAAAGCAACTGCCAGTCAAAGTTTCGAGCAGAGATATGCGCCGTCTATATCGATAACCGGTACACCTCCGGCTAATAATATCGCTTATATACCAAATACACTTACCTATCTTACAGCTTTTAATGATAACATTAGTAACTATGCACCACGTCAGGGTTATATAGTAAATGCAAATTATGACTTTGCAGGAAAATATATTATTGAGGGTCATGGACGTTATGATGGGTCATCTGACTATAGACCAGAGAAAAGATGGGGATTCTTCCCGGGCGGGTCAGTAGCTTATCGTATCTCTCAGGAAGATTTCTGGAAACAAAGCGCAGTACTAAGCATCTTTAACGATTTTAAGATCAGGGCATCATATGGTATTATACCTTTCAATACCGGAGAAAACTGGTTAACGGGTTATAATTATTCTCAAGGCTCAGCAATACTAAACGGTGCTCAGGTTACCGGTGCACAGGTAAGAGGACCCGGATCTACTGCGCTAACCTGGGGAAAAACCTACAATAGTGATATCGGTATTGACATGAGCTTGTTAAATAGCCGGTTAAGTATTACTCTAGATTATTTTAATAAAACCCGTACAGGTATTCCCGGAAACCGAGGCGTAACTTTACCTGCTTTAGTGGGTTTTCAGGCGGGTGACGAAAACATAAATACAGATAAAAATCGCGGTGTTGACGGTAACATTTCATGGCGTGACCGTATAGGCGACCTAAGTTATGGCTTTAACGGTAGCTTTAGCTATGGCAGAAGTATAACAGGTTTCCGTTACGGAGATCTTTATTCCAGTGACTATAGCAGATTTCGCGGTAATGCCGTAGACAGATTAGGTGGTGGACCATTTCAATTCACAACTACCGGACAATTTCAAAGCTGGGAACAAATACAGAACTACGGTATTGACCAGGATGGCAAAGGTAACGTTACCCTGCGCCCCGGCGATTTTATATTCAAAGATACAAATGGTGATGGTGTGATAAACTCCCTTGACCAGGAAAGAGTGACCTATCAAGTAAATGGTGGTCAAAACGGTCAGGGTGTGCCAATATTTGGTTTTGGCTTTGGTTTTAACGCGGCCTATAAAGGGTTTGACTTTAGGGTTGATTTTACAGGTGGTTCATTGTTTACGTTTCAACAATCGTCTTCGGGTTTTAGCAGTGCTAATGGCGCCTATTTGCGCGAGTGGTTACCAGGCAGAAACACATCACAGTATTTATTTGATAACTCAAGCTATTATTCTGACCCATTTGACAGAAACAGCACTATTATAGTAGGTAAGTACCCGTTGCTTTTACAAACAAATCCTGCACCTAATACAAATTTTGATCACAACGGATATCAAACCAACATAACCTATGTTAAAGTACGTAATATAGAAATAGGTTACACCATACCATACGCTGTTTTAAAACCTTTGGGTATATCTAACTTAAAGGTATATGTAACAGGCCAAAACTTGTTCAGTTTTTCAAATATGCCTGGCAAATTTGATCCTGAACTTTCAAATGGCAGCGGTGGCGGATTGCCTAACCCAAGGGTTTTAACCGCAGGCGTTAACGTTAAATTCTAAAATATAAGAACCATGAAAAAGAAATTTTTATACAGTCTATTTGCACTCTTTTTAATAAACACCATGTTTATTGGATGTAAAAGAGACCTAACGGTTGTTCCGAACAGCCTGCAAACAGCAGATGATGTTTTTACAGATAAGAACCTGATCACCGCAGTGTTGGCACGCTTCTATTCGCAAGTTAACCAGGTAACTAACCCTCCTGGTAATCCCCCCAATTTTACTCCCGGAGGTGCTGCCTGGGGCGCAAGTAACGCTACTGATGATAGTTTTCAACAGGATCCTGATGATGCTGTCAATAATAGGGGCGGAGCGTCTGCTCAGCAAGTTGCCTTCACCAAAGACAGGTACAGGGCCTTTGATTATGGCCTTATACGCAGAATAAACCAATTTTTAATTGGCATACGGTCTGAAGCTGCAAAAAAAGCGATGACCCCGTTTGAGAATGCGTCCTTTGAAGGACAAGCTATGTTTTTACGTGCCTGGACTTTTTTCCACATGGTAAAAACTTTGGGTGGTTTGACCATTGTAGGTGACGAGGTATTTGAATTTGCGGGCGGCACAGATGCAACGCCACTGCAAAAACCACGCGACTCAGAAGAAAAATGTTATGATTACATCCTGGATCAGTGCGACAAAGCAGCTGCAAAGTTGACCAATGGCGGGATAGCAACTATTCCGGCCGGACAAAATGCTAACGCTGCTTTGGCTAACAGGTGGGCATGTAAAATGCTTAAAGCGCGTGCTGCTTTAACTGCGGCTTCAATTGCCAAATGGAATAACGGCAACGTTAATCTTAACAAAACGGATAAATTGGGCGTTCAAACCCATGGTATACCTGCAGCTAAAGCTGATGCTTATTACAAGGCGGCTTTCGACGCTGCTAAAGAAGTTATTGACGGTGGTGCTTACTCAATAATGAAAGGGACCGATCTGGCATCAGCACAACAGGCATTTCAAAACGCGATAAATATAAAAGCCGGTAATACCGAAGTAATATGGACAGCAGATCGTCTATTGCCTAACGTAAATACCACATGGACCAGGGTTGTTGGCCCTGTAACCCATACAGAAGAAGCTTTAGGTAATCAATTGGGTGCAGGTGCTGAGTTTGTTGAATCGTTTGAAGATAGAGCCACTCGTGCCCAAGGTATAAAAACCAGAACCGGTACGGGAGATGCAGTTGGTGTAACTGGTCCGGTAACTAGTGGTGCAGGTCTTATTGGTACTACACCGATCATGTATGACTTGTCAAATCCGGCTGATAATCCATTTATGCAAAAGGATGCCCGTTTATATGCATCAGTTATATGGCCTCAAGCTCCGTTCAAAGGTATCCCGGTAGATCTGCGTGCAGGTGAGTGGCGCGGTGAGTATAATTCCGACGGCACGCTTAAGGTTTATACCTCTGCCCCTGCACCAAAAGGAACTGCCGGTACTTTTCTTACCAGTATAAACGGACCAGCTGAGAATACCAGTCAAATTGTAAATAAAACAGGTTTTATCCCCCGCAAATGGCTTGACGAAAAACCCGGTGCCTCGCTGGGACCAAACTATAGCGATATGTGGGTAATACGTTTCCGTTTGGCAGAAGCGTATAGTATATGTGCTGAAGCCGCTTTATTAAGCGCTCCGCTAGGTGGGGCAGCCGTAGGTGTTAATTATATTAACGTTTTAAGGAGCCGTGGTTTACTTCAGCCGCTTAGCGCCGGTCAATTTGACTTTGAACAGTTAAGAAAGGAACTACGCGTTGAATTTTATATGGAAGATCACCGTCTTTGGGACATGAACAGATGGAGACTGGCGGATTCATTTTGGGACGGTGTAACCTGTGGAAAATGTTCACTATATCCAAATGGTACGTCATTTCCGTGGCAATTATATGGTTACACTGTAAATATTGCAGGCAATCCTGGTGGTAATAACGGTAAATATGTATTTGAAAGAAAAAGGGCTTTCAGAAAAAGAGCTAATCCCAATTACTTTGAGAGTTCAAGCTATTATTCAACTATGGACAATGCATGGTTAACTTATAACCCAAATTGGGAAAGAAATCCAGGTCAGTAAATCTATCATAAAAAATATATTATGAAACAGAAAAATAAAATAGCACTTTTTATAATGGTGCTGGCTGCAGCAAGCATGCTTGTGCAATCGTGCGGTAAGGATAATATGAAGTACCCCTCATCAACAATATCCGGACGCTTCACTTACCAGAACCAGCCGGTTGGATTAATATTTTCCAACCCCGATATCATCGCCACAGCCGGGTCTACCACTGCTGCAATGCTTTTACAGCAAAAAACGGGGGCCCAACCTGCATATGGTGTTGGAGAGGTTTCGGTTTATACCAGGCATGATGGTAGCTTCACCGGTAAATTTTTTGATGGCGACTACCTGGCCAGAACGCAAGGGGGTAAAGTCCCGTTTGAGGACTTTACTAACAAACCTTTTTCAGTTAAAGGGGATACTAATTTTGGTAATGTCGAGGTGGTTCCCTATTGGTGGATGAATAACCTTGCAACCACGTATGCTGGTGGCGTTTTTACAGCTACGTTTAACCTTACTAAACCTTCTGCTAATACAGCAAGAACGTTAGATAGAGTATATATATTTCTTAGTCCGGATAATACACCGGATATTCAATCTTCTACTCAAGGTGCAGTACGTTCCTTTGTTGCCGGTGTAAATGCCGGGGGTATAGTAGTTCCTGCTGCTGCCAGCTCAGGTGGCGCTGTTACTGTTAAATTTGATTTGAATACCCTTACAGCCGGCGAAAAGCAATTCTTGAGAGCCTTTGGTAATAATAGTACTATCTGGGCCTCTGTAGCTGTTAAAACCACCTCAGTAACTGATGCGTTATATTCAGATCCGATAAAATTGCAACTGCCGTAATATTTAACAATTACTAAACAATTACATTAAGAAGCTGCCCCGTATACGGGCAGCTTTTTTGTTTTATAGCTTTTGCCAATGTGGTAGATATTGATCCAGGGATTTCTGTTTTTTATTATTTACACCATTGTTATAATGATTAACTTTATTATCGATATGGGACACGAGTTACGCATAAGACTTACATTAATTTTAAGGCAGCTTGAGTCAATTATAAAAAGTGTAAATGATGAGCAGCTTAAAGCCCGGTTGGAGGGTGTTTATAAAAATGCGTTGAACGTTATAAACCAGATAAGTGAACATGATAGTGCAACCGCGAGTGACTTATCAAGCTGCGATAGCCCGCTATCACTTGATCAGGAACTAATTGAAAGGGCGCTCAAATTTGTAGATGAGAATCTGCTGAATCCATCATACTCTGTTGAGCAGTTAAGCAGGGACATGAATATGGACAGAACCGGGCTATACAGAAAATTAATAGCACTTACCGGGCAGGCTCCCACAATGTTTATACGCTCAGTACGTCTAAAAAAGGCAGTCATGCTTTTAAATCAAAAGCGATACAGCCAGGCTGAAATAGCCGACAAAGTGGGATTTAGCAATGCCGCGTATTTTAGCAGATGCTTTAAAGAAGAATTCGGGGTGAGCCCTTCAAATTATCAGGCGAGTTAGATAATATTGTTATTTAGCTGGTTGCTTGTTCCGCCTGCGTAGGTGAAACAAATGGAGCAAAGTGGAACAATAATTTATATAAAGCGCTTATAATTAATTGCTTAATTTTACAAGTGGAACAAAGCGGAGCAACTTATTCGTCAGTTCTCATTTTAGCCGGAGGTAGAAATTGTACTACTAAAGCTTCCCATTCTTCTTCTAAAGTCATCTTCGGGCGTACTTGTTTAGCTTTATTATACCAGTAATCAGCATTCCAAATATCGCCTTCTTTACGATGCAGGTAAGCATGTACCCATGCAGATGCCTGATCCGTTTGATCATCAACCTGTGAGTGCGCCTTATGCCATTCTCCTTTGCCATCATACCAAAGACTTTTTAACTGTACAGAAAACTTACTATTTGGTTGTTCTAAGCTTAGCGATGCTTTAAATTCGGTTAGTGTTTTCATTCTGTAGTTTAGTTAACGATAGCTTTTGGTGATGCCGCGCTGTAATTTACAAATTTGGCTAATAGTCCTTCGCTTTTTAAAGCGAACTATTTTGCTTGATTTATTTTTTCTTGTAAGTAATGAGTGCCATTTAAAATTTACCGATCCAAATAGTCAAAATTTAGGGATGTTACTTTTAATCGCTTCCTATCAATATAAAGGCAACATATTAACTTGTTTTTCGTAAAGAGATTAGAAGTTTGCTTACGGCGGGGGGGGAATTGACCATTCACATAATCTGCCGTTTGCGATTTTTTCATAAAAAAAATGTTAAAACGATCAGTGTATTTCTATATAAGGGTATTGGCCTTATCCTTCTTCTTGGCATCGGGAATGCTATGCAATTTTTCTGCAAATGCCCAGCAAAAAATAAAGTTTACACACCTCACCACAGAAGACGGGTTATCGCAAAGTACAGCAAGGGGCCTTTTAAAGGACAAATATGGCTTTATTTGGGTTGGCACCGAAGATGGCCTTAACCGCTATGATGGCTATAGTTTTACTGTTTACCGTAATATCCCCCAAAATGCACATAGCTTAAATGGCAACAGTATAGGAGCACTATTTGAGGACCACGACGGCACGCTTTGGATAGGCACCAATAATGGTTTAAATAAATATGACCGGGCAAGTGATTCATTTATCAACTTCCCTACAAAAGCAAGCGAAGGTTCATTAAGTAATAATTATATATCGAGTATAATTGAAGATTACCTGGGCAATTTATGGGTAGGCACAAGTATAGGCCTTAATTTTCTCGACCGGAAAACTAAGCGGTTTATGCATTATAACGCAAATCTCCTTAATCCTGATAGTTTGAGCAACAGCGAAATCAATTCAATTGTGGAAGATACTCAACATAATTTATGGATTGGCACCATTGACGGCTTAAACCTTTATGATCGCAGTAAAGACCAATTTGTTAAATTTTTGCACCACGATAATGATCCGGGTTCTATTTCTAATAACCACATAAGGGCAATTGTGTGCGATGCAGTTGGTAATGTATGGGTTGGCACCCTGAATGGCTTAAATAAATACGATGCCGTTAACCATAACTTCATTGTTTATAAAAGCGATGGTAAAGATCCGAAAAAGCTTAGCAGTAATTTGATATACTCACTAGCGGCAGGCAAGGATGGTTCTGTATGGGTTGGTACCGAAGAAGGCTTGAACCTTTTAGATATTAAAAAGGGTGGATTTACCGTTTACAAAAATGATCCTGCTGACATAAATTCTTTAAAGGGTAAAGCGGTAGGCCCCATATTGCCAGACGATGCCGGTATATTGTGGGTAACCACTTATGGCGGAGGAATAAATAAATACGACAAAAATTTACCCCTGTTTGATGTATACCGCAACAAAGATTTTATAAGTAATACCCTAAATCAAGGTAGTATAACCGCGTTTGAGGAAAGCGATAAGCATGGGATATGGATAGGAAGTGATGGCGGAGGGCTTAACTTATTGAATAATAAAACCAGGACATTTAAGCATTATGTCCACAATCCTTCAAATAGCAACAGCTTATCGGCCAATGCAGTACTTGCTATATACAAACATAAAAACAGCGAAGCTTTATGGCTGGGCATGTACGGAGGAGGTGTAGATTATTTCGACCCGATAAAAAATACTTTTAAGCATTATAGGAAAGGTAATGGAGCGAACCATTTAACCAGTGATAATATTTTTACCCTTATGGAGGACCATAAGGGCAACCTATGGATTGGTACAAACGATGCAGGGGTAATGGTACTCGATCCGGCGACCGGAAAAGTTACAGATTTACACGCTCCGGGGAGTCTTGCTATCCGTTCATTATATGAAGACAGCGAAGGGAATATTTGGATAGGTGCGTATAACACCGGGATCAGCATTTTTAATCCTGTAACTAAAACCTTTACCAGGCTCGATAAGCAAAACAGCAACTTGTCGAACAATATCGTTTATAGTATTATGAACGACTCAAAGGGCAATATTTGGGTGGGTACTATGGGCGGTGGGCTTAACCTGTGGAACCCCGGGCGCCGGCAGTTTACTTCCTATACAGTTGCGAATGGTTTAAGCAACGATGTGATTAACAGTATTGTGGAAGATAGCGCTGGTTTTTTGTGGATAAGCACCAACAATGGCATCAACAGGTTTAACCCTAAAACACATCTTTTTAATATTTATGATGCGAATAATGGGCTTCAAAACCGTGAGTTTTTTCAGCGCGCAGGTTTTCGAAGCAGCACCGGAGATATCTACCTTGGAGGGATAGATGGATTTAATGTGATAAACCCTACCGGCATCAGGCACAACCATAATATTCCTAAAGTTATATTTACAGATTTTCAATTGTTCAACAAATCTGTCAAGGTTAATTCAAAAAATTCACCATTGACCCGCCACATTACCTATACCAAAGAAATTACCCTTAACTACGATCAAACTGTACTTACTTTTGAGTTTACGGCACTGAATTATACCATGCCCCAAAAAAACCAATATGCTTACATGCTCGAAAATTTTGATAAAACCTGGAATTATGTAGGCAAGCAACGTAAAGCTACTTATACCAACCTTGACCCGGGTACATATATTTTTAGGGTAAAAGCTGCTAATAACGATGGGGTTTGGAATGAAAAAGGCAGTGCAATAAAAATCATTATCACCCCCCCTTTCTGGGCCACGTGGTGGTTCAGGATGATGGCATTGCTTTCTATCTGTGCAATTATTTATGCCTGGTATAAATACAGGGTACGTAACATTGAGGAACAAAAATCCAGATTAGAAAAACAGGTGATAGAACGCACCCATGAAGTGAATAAAAAAGCCGAAGAACTACAAGACGCGAACAATGAACTTCAGGCACAAGCGGAAGAGTTGCAGGCTCAATCTGAGGAGTTGCAATCTCAATCTGAGGAGTTACAGGCACAGTCTGAAGAGCTGCATGTACTTAACGAAGAATTGAAAACTCAAACCATTGAAGCAGAGCGGGCCAACCGGGCTAAAAGTGTATTCCTGGCAACCATGAGCCACGAAATACGGACACCTATGAATGGTGTATTAGGAATGGCTTCGCTGCTGAACGAAACCAATCTTGATGATGAACAGTTTGAATATTCGCAAACCATATTGCATAGCGGTGAAGCGTTGCTGAACGTAATAAACGATATCTTGGATTTCTCTAAAATAGAATCCGGCAAAATGGAGCTCGACCCGCATGTTTTTAACCTAAGAACCTGCGTAGAGGAAGTACTCGATCTTTTTGCCGGTAAATCCGCCGAATCTGGGCTCGACTTAATGTACCAGCTGGACAACCAACTGCCGGCCTATTTAATAGGTGATAGTATGCGGCTTAGGCAGGTTTTGATCAATTTACTAGGCAATGCCACGAAATTTACCAACAAAGGCGAGATTTTTTTAGATGTGAGTCTTAAAAACATGTTGGGCAATGACGAAATGGAACTTGGTTTTGAAATAAGGGACACGGGGATTGGCATACCGGCAGATAAGCTTTCTAAATTATTCGAAGCGTTTTCGCAGGTTGACTCCTCTACAACCCGAAAATATGGCGGTACTGGCTTGGGCCTTGTTATTTGTGAGCGCCTGATAAATCTAATGGGAGGAAACATCACGGTTGCCAGCGAACCTGGTATTGGTACAACCTTTTATTTTACTATAAAATGTAAATCAAGCAAGGAGGAAAATCAGGAAGTTGAACCACCAAACCTAGACAAAGTTAAAGGGAGACAGGTTTTGGTAGTGGACGACAATGCTACCAACCGCCGAATTTTGCAACTACAGTTGGAGAATTGGGGCCTTAAAGTGACTTTGGCTTCCTCCGGCCAAGAAGCATTACATATTTTGAACAGCAAACCTGGTTTTGACCTTGTGATAACCGATATGCAGATGCCGGAGATGGATGGTGTACAGCTTAGTACCGCTATAAAAGAAAAAAATAAAACCTTGCCCATTATATTGTTAAGCTCCATTGGAGGCGAAACTAAAAAGGAACACCCCAACTTATTTACTGCCGTATTAACCAAACCGGTTAAACAGCACGCTTTAAGCAAAATAATAGTAACCGAACTGCTGCACTTACCGCCGCAAACAGATCAGAACCAAAAACAGGCTACATTGCTTAACAACGATTTTGCGGTTTTACACCCCTTAAATATTTTGGTGGCCGAAGATAACCAGATCAATCAGAAAATGATATTAAGAGTGCTTGAGAAACTCGGTTTCCAACCGGCACTGGCAGAAAACGGATCAGAGGTTATTGCCATGCTTGACAAACAGTACTACGATGTAATTTTAATGGACGTGCAAATGCCGCAGATGGATGGATTAGAAGCCACCCGTTATATAAGGCAGCACTATTCAAAACAACCGGCTATTATAGCGATGACCGCCAACGCCATGTTAGAAGACCGCGAAATATGCTTAGAAGCGGGCATGAACAATTATATTGCTAAGCCTGTAAAACTTGAAGCGCTGGTTACCATGCTAGAGGAAACATACCGGTTGATTAAGTAATTTAAGCTATAATATCTAAAATGCATAAAGCCTCTTTACAAAAGTAAAACGGCTTTTTAGCAGGAACCGGCGATTTGGCGAACTTTTTAATTTATTTAGGAATTAATAAGAGACCTGAATCTTATCTGTTATTTTTCTTTGCTACGATTTTTATAAGGAGTTTAACATCGTCAGAAATAGTTAGATCACCATTCTTGTCAAAGAACTTTTCTGATCTGTAATCGATACCCCAATCTGTTCTATCAATTATCAGCGTGCCATTCAACACCACGGTTCCGTCCATCCCGTCCTTAAAATGCATTATGGCCGGAAAAGTAACTGCCTTCGTAATACCTTCCATGGTCAGGTTCCCGCTAACTTTTATAGTCGCGACAGCTTCAATGGTCATGTTCCCGTTCCTACCTTCAGTTTTTCGATCATTTACTGTTTCAACCTTTGTAATTGAGAATGTAGAAACAGGGACTTTTTTGATATCAAAAAAGTCTGGTAATTTATTGTGTGGACGTTGATCTTCAAATTTTTGTTCAATTGTATTCATGTCAACTTCAACAGCGCCGCCCACCAAGCGACGGTTTTCGATCAACAATTCTCCTTTTAATAGATCCACGTCCCCCGTGCCGGCATCATCACCAAGTAGCATAGAACCTTTCCAAATCACAACACTTTGCTTCGTATCTATGATATATTTTTTCTGCCCCTCTTTATTATAGAAGTCCGTGATGGTCTTTCCATCATAACGATAAGCTCCCGTGGCAGATCCAAACCAAATACTTCCATCGTTAGCTTCCAAAAGGCCCAAAAAAGCGTCTCCTGCCATAATTTCGGCTACAGTAGGCTTATTACTATACAAGGACATTGCATCATAACGTGAGAGCGCCCAGACCGCCACATGAGCAGAATTTACCGGCCCGGTAGTCCAGATGTTTCCTTTTTTATCTTCGATTATAGCATGAGTTCCTCTTTCCGATACATTAGTAAAGGTACTGCCGTCATAGCGCCAAAGGCCGTGGGTTACGTCACCAAGCCAAATATTGCCTTTTCTATCTTCTATTATACTCCAAACGTTTGTAAAGGTTTTGCCCTTATGTATCAACGGGGTAAATGTTTTCCCGTTATAAACGAAAGCGTCGCCCCTTGTTCCAACCCATAATTTCCCGGTTTTATCTTCAATGATGGTAGTAATATCATTATTCCAATTTCCTCCTTTATAAACACGCGAGGGGTTCGGATTTTTAAAATTTCGAAAAGATTTTCCATCGTAACGGCTTATTCCGTCTCCGGTGCCGAACCAAATAATGCCGGCTTTATCTTCATAAACAGACATAACCCGATTATTGGCAAGACCCTCCGTGGTAGTAAAATGTTGAACGGATTTGCCATTATAATAATAAACGCCTGAATCGGTAGATGTGAACCAAATATTTCCCAGTCTATCTTCCAGTACATCCAGAAATCTGTACGAACCTATTTTACTTGTAAGATTAGTAAAAGATTTTCCATCGTATCGAAAAACATCACCGAATGATGAGTTGTTCGGGCCGGCAATCAAAATGGTCCCATTTCTGCCCTTTTTTATACTACGAACCATTATGTTAGGCCCTATGTCTTTAATTTCGGTATTGATATTATCTATTGGTACGTTTGTTTGATTTTGTCCAAAGGAAGTGAGAAAAACAGAAATTAAGAACAAAGCATATACGTGTATATATTTCATAGTTTTTTAATTATTGATCCTAGTTAGAATTGATTCAGCGAATCTACCTTGATATTTTTCGATGCGACGAATTTGGATTGTAAATAAAAATGTAAACTTTGTAAATAAAATATTGACGTTGTGCATGATAGCCTAAACCCTCTTTCCCGGAAACGCAAGTCGTCCGAAGTATAACCGATAGAAGTTTGTTGAATTTTGGAGAATAAGGCGTAAATGGGAATATTATTGTAAAATTACATATTTCATACCCAAAACCGCGCGTAAGAGACCCAAAGGCGATACTTGTTATCGGCAAGAAACAAGAGTTGCCCTTAAAGATAAAGGATTTTCAATCCGCGAGGCGACACACGTTAAAAAAAAAGCCTCAAATCTTCCGACTTGAGGCTTTTGATTAATAAGTAGCGGGGAGCAGGATCGAACTGCCGACCTTAGGGTTATGAATCCTACGCTCTA
>NZ_CAMLHX010000053.1 GCF_946479965.1 uncultured Mucilaginibacter sp.
TGAGCCACCGTGAGCCACCGTGAGCCACCGTGAGCCACCGTGAGCCACCGTGAGCCACCGTGAGCCACCCTGAGCCAGCTGTCGTCGTAGAATCGCAGATAGCCACCCAAGCGCGTTACTTAGGCAATTAACGACATTTGAACTTAAAAAGATTTAATTATTTATAAGTCGGGATTGACAGCTATGCTTTGCCTGGCAAAACCTACCGCACCGTTTAAGGTAGCACCATTTAAAACTACTGAATATTTGCCGGGAAGATCTGCAGAATAAAATGACACGCGCGCTTTGCCGGCGGTATCGGTTATTATAGTGGGGTTCCAATAAACGGTTGAGCGGGCGTCCTTGTTATTATTTGAAGTTTTGGCAGCATACCTAGGCGAATAAAAACTATGCGGCCAGCTTATAGGCATGGGATGATACGCATGGCCCTGTAAACCAGCCAGCACTTCACCTTTTCCTGAGTTGGTAGTAACGTTTATCAATAGGTATTCAGGCATTGTTATCGTGGTAACACTCTTAATATCTTCAACCGTATGTTGGTAAAGCCAGGCTGCCGTAGCAGGCGGGTCTGTCGGTGCCCGGCCATCAATTAATAAAACCATTCTTCCCGCCCTGATGTCATATTTGTAAAGCAGGTCGCCAACACTAAACCTTTTACTTCCCGGGCGCGCGACCCGTACCTCTTCCTCTTCAACTCTAAATGTTGGCCTGGGGCGTATAATACTGCCTTTGCGTATGTTCACCTCGTTTAACAACTTTCCCGCTATCGCGCCTGTGTGGTTCGCTTCCTGCTCTTTTTTAACCCTCATAGCATTTATCAGTGTGCTGTCGTTAGCTATGCTTTGTGAGGGTATGGTTATTAAAGGCTTTGTAAATTCGGGCGGAACAAAATAGTCTACTTTAAGGCCGACATTAAAGGCGCGCTTTGGCCTGATGTGGAAATTGATGGTATCTAAAAAAGGAAACCCGGAAAAGCTAAATCTGCCATTTTTATCTGTACGTGTCTTCATCGTAAGCAGGGGATGGGTTGATATCAGTTCTACCTCCGTATTTGCTATTGAAAAACCAAATACATTTGATGCTCTCCCTGTTACCCTGAACTCCGGCTCTGCCTGATAGGCCGCAGATATTGACCGCCCAAATAGCTGCCGCCAATCGTAACCTGCCCATCCTTGCGTTAGCAGCAACAGGTCTAAGGCTTCGCCACGGTTGCCATTTCGCGTATCAAAATAGTAGCCGGGATCCTCAATTGTTCCGTTTATGTCCGGATGCAACAACATGTAGTTAACTATATTTTGCGCATCCTGCGGCGTTGGGGTCACCTGGTTGTCGTCTGTTACCGCTATAGAAAATAAACCCTCAACAGGGGCGCCATTTTTATCGGTAACCTGTAACTGCAGGTCAATGCTATCCCGCAGTGCGTATTCTTTTTTGTTGGAGGTGATAACAACTTGTAATGCATCAAGCCGATCAACAAAAACCAGGCGCTGGGTAACTGGTCGCCGGGCACTGTCAAGCAATACAAATTTTACTACACCCGTCGGAAAAGTCTTTTTAGCCACGTCGAAGTTAAGGCGTTGCTGTTTGATGGTGACTTTGGCAGCGTAGCAAATCTTACTGCGCGCTTCGGCAATAAGATAATAAACGGAATGCAGGCCTGTGAGATTATTTGTCGCGTTTATAATAACACGCAACGAATCATTAGATCGTTCTTCAACCTTTAAAACAATTCCGGATGGACTGACCGCCGGTAAGGCATAATTTTGCGTTACACCATTTAACATTATTTTTGCAGTGTACAGCTTGCCCGGTTGTGGTGTAATTTCAAAGCTACCCATTCCCTTGTGGGTTGATCTGAATGGGGCTATCTGTTGCTGATCGTCGGCAAATACGGCGCCGCTTATGTCTGTTCCTATCCCGTGTTCATCAATTGCCTTAAAAGCTATACGTGTTAAAACGTCCGCTAATAGATTGCCTCCTTCAGGCATAAATTGCAGGTCGATTTTTTGGGGAGGTTCCGGTTTATTTTTACGTGCCGATTTCTTTTTATTTAACGCTGATGATAAAATGCTGAGCCGTTGGGTAAAAAAACTCTCTTCCCCATTATTTCTCATCCAGTTGGTATAGGCCCTTATGGTGTAGCCCCCGGTAGGATAGCTCGTTTTTATAATAATATCGCCGTGAGCCACTCCTGAAGTTAAAACCAAAGCCTGGCGTTTAACTACTGATATACTGTCTGATATTAGCTCCACATATAATAAGCCGCTTTTTAATGAGCTAAAAAGCTCGTCATCCAACAAATAAGCGCTAAACCTTAGGGTATCGCCCGTTATGTAGCTTTGTTTATCCAGGTGTAAAAAAACCTTTTCTTTGGCAGCTCCAACATTAACACTATCAATTTTAGCAATAACAGATTTAAGGGCAGGTGCCTGTGCATTGACCTGTAACGTTGGATTCAGGCTAAAAGCAACAAACAGAAGTATATAAATTGCGACAACCCTCATATTGAGGATAATACTAACAATTATTTTTTATATCTCCTAATAATTTAGTTGATGATTTATGCTTGAACCAAAGCTTTTAGAAATTACGCTTTTTTATAAAGATCTTTTAACGCTGCTGTCAATTCAGGGTAGCTAAAACTGAAGCCGGCCGCTTTAATTTTTTTTGCCGATGTATTTGTACTGCCCAAAACAATTGTACTCATCTCGCCCAAAGCCAATTTTAAAACAAAAGCGGGCACATTGGGTAACCAGAATGGCCGGTGCAACACCTCGGCAATTGCTTTGGTAAACTGTTTGTTGGTCGCAGGATCGGGCGCCGTCATGTTGAATGCGCCGCTTAGCTCTTCGTGTTCAATAGCAAACATATACATGTATATTACATCCTGCTCATGTATCCAGGGCATCCATTGTTTACCGCTACCCAATGCCGCGCCAACACCCAGTTTTACAGGCGCGGCTATTTTTGGCAGCGCGCCGCCATCTGCACTCAGCACTACGCCCGTTCTGAATTTTACCACGCGCAGCCCTAATTTTTCACCCTCGTTAACAGCATTTTCCCAGGCCACGCAACATGTGCCCATAAAATCATGGGCCGGGGCGCAGGTCTCGGTCATTACATCATTACCCCTGCCGCTATAGTAGCCAACTCCCGATGCTGATATAACTGATTTTACGGCGTGTGGGTTCTTCTTCAACATATTATAAACCAGTTCAATTGATTTGGTACGGCTTTCTATAATATCTTTTTTGCGTTCTTCTGTCCATCGGCCATCGGCAATGGCGCTGCCCGCCAAGTGGATAATAATATCTACCCCGTCAATACAATGCTCATCTATCTCGCCTTTGTTTATATCCCACAGATAAGTGGCTACGCGCGCATCTGTACCCGGTTTCCTGCTTAAATGACTAACTGAATAGCCCTTGCTTAATAAATGCTCTGTCAGTTGCTTGCCGATCAGGCCGGTGCCGCCGGTGAATAGGATGTGCTTGCTCATGATTTGTTTTAGATAAAGGTAACAAGAAATGGGGAAGGGTGTTTTAAATCTGGGTGTCATTGCCAGGTACGAAGCAATCGCGAACTTTATATGTCGGCTTTTCTTCGTGCGATTGCTTCGTACCTCGCAATGACACTTCTTGATTAACTATCCCAATATCTCCTTAATATCATCCGCCGTAAGCGATTTAATAAAGCTATCCTCAGTAGTGATCAACGCGCGGGAAAGGCTCAGTTTGCGTTGCTGTAGAGCCAGGATCTTTTCCTCAACCGTGTCTTTGGTGATGAATTTATAGATGAATACGTTTTTTGTCTGACCGATGCGATGCGTACGGTCGATGGCTTGCTGCTCAACGGCCGGGTTCCACCAAGGGTCGAGGATGAATACATAATCAGCTTCGGTAAGGTTAAGCCCAACCCCGCCTGCTTTTATGGAGATAAGGAACACGCGAGTATTCTTATCTTCCTGAAACTGTTTTACCACATCGCCGCGGTTTTGGGTAGCGCCATCAAGGTATACATAGGGGATCTTTTGCTCCTCCATGTAATTGCGGTAAATGGTAAGCTGCTTAACAAATTGAGAGAAGATTAGCACTTTATGCCCACCATCCAAAACGGTAGAAAGGGTGTGCGTAACGTTCTCAAACTTGCCGGAGTCGCCTTCATACTCCTGGTCTATCATGGATGGGTGATTGGCTATCTGGCGCAGCTTAGTCAAGCCTTGTAACACCTGTATCTGGCTTTTGGCGAAGGTGCCGTCCTCCAGGCTTTTCAACAACTCGTTTCGGTATTCTGATTTCACCTCTTCGTAAACAGATGCCTGTTCTTCGCTCATCTGGCAGTAGAACAAGTTTTCGGTTTTAGGCGGTAGCTCGGTAGCCACCTGCTCCTTGGTGCGGCGCATCACAAAGGGCTTTATCAGCGCCTGCAGTTTGCGGGCCTTGTCCTCGTCTTTTTTCTTTTCGATAGGTGTTACAAACTCGTTCTGAAAATATTGCTGAGAACCCAACAAACCAGGGTTAATGAACGACATCTGCGTCCACAAATCATTAACGGTATTTTCAACCGGCGTACCGCTCAATATCAATTTAAAGCGCGATTTTAACTGCTTAACTGATTGAAACGATTTAGATGCTGCATTTTTAATATTCTGACTTTCGTCCAATATGATGTAATCAAAGAAGTATTCTTTTAACAAATCAATATCTATACGCGTGATACCATAAGTGGTTATCACCACGTCATAATTGGCAAACACATCTGCCTGTTTATAGCGGAACGTACCCGTATGCACCATTAACCGCAATTGGGGCGCGAATTTTTTAGCTTCGTTAAGCCAGTTATAAATAAGTGACGTAGGCATAACAACCAGCGAGGTGCTTTTACCGCCATCGACCTCGGCATCTTCTTTATGCTTTTGCAGCAGGGCCAGGGTTTGTATGGTTTTACCTAAGCCCATATCATCGGCCAAACAGCCCCCAAAATGGTAGTTCTTTAAAAAATGGAACCAGTTATAGCCCGCCTGCTGATAGTGCCGTAGTAAGCCGTTAAAGTGTACCGGTATGGGTAAAACTTCCAACTCCTCAAAGTTGGTTAATTTTTGCAGCTTGCGGGTCATGATAACCTCGGCCATTTCGCCTTCGGCGAGGCTGTTTACCAGGCCTATGTGGTGCCGGCGCAGCTTAAGTTTTTCGCCGCCCTCGCTAAAATGCAGCAGGTTGCCGTATTGCGAGAACCAGCTTTCGGGAATAACCGCTATCTCGCCTGATGGCAGTGTAAACTCTTTTTTATGATTAAGGATATGGTTGCGCAGCTGTATGAACGGAATTTGATAAGGCCCGAAATGTACTACAGCGTGGATATCAAACCAATCGTTATTTTCCTGTACCTGCAGGTCTATTTTGCTAGAGCCGAAGACGTAGCGTTTTTGCCCTTCAGGTTGGTCAATCTCAAAACCATCATCTATTAATTGCTGATGATGCTGGTTAAGCCATTCAAAAACCGAGAAGGACTGATTGTCGTCATCGTCCGCACTCGCAACTTCCAGGTTTTGAAATAAAGAGGAGGCCGTTTTTAATCCTAAACCCTCCAATAATTGTAATTTGCCCTTCTCCCAGCTTACTGAGCGTTTAATACGGTGGAAGGTATAATCGTCACCATTACGCTCTATACGTACTGAAATATGCCTTCCATCGCCGTAGGGGAAAACATAGCCCGCATATTTAAAATATAATTGCAGCTGCGATGTACCGCCCTCCACATATATGGGTTTAAGCACCGGCCGGGCATCGTATTTTTCCGTGTTGATGGTAAAGCCCTCGGCATAAACGTTGTGTTTTTCAATAAGCGGAGCCACAAACTTTTCAAAATAAGATTGTTCTGATGATTTGGGGATGGCGATGTAACGTTTATTTAAAAACGGCTGGAGTTTTTTACCCTCTATCTCTTTGTCAAAATAATAAACGGTATCATCCATCAGCATCCATGCGGGGTGGTTGCAGATGATCTCCGCATTTTTGAACATAAACTCAATCCGCATTCCCTTGTATTTAATGGTAGGGAAGTAGCGGATCTCCTCCTCGTTCCGCCTGAAATGGAACAACACCGATGCCGGCTCTTCTGCAATTTGCAGCTTGCGCTCGGCGGGATAGCCCTCCTTGCTCATCAGGTAAATTTCTTTGCTACCCATCAGGTTAAAGGCCTCGGCTAAACGCTTTTCTATTTTGGGCCTTATGGTCTCGAAAAGCTGCTCGGTAAACACCTTTGCAAAAAATTCAGAGGGCCGGATCAGTTTTTTATAGTAGCGTTTTATTACTGCACCCTGCTCAATTTCTTCTAAAAGCTTGATCAGTTTTAGGTCGGTATCCGCCAAACAATTGCTAAATTCTGTCGCAGTATTTGAGAATAAACGCTGGTGAGTTAAAGAGAATTCGCCGTTGGGGTTAAGCTGAACTATGTGTGGTTCAATAACATACCCAAGATACTCGTGCCGGGCTATGGCATAAATTATCTGGCAGGGTTTTGAACTATCAACACGTAACATAGGCTTCTAACAAAAAATTATTAAAAGCTACATCAACAAAAAATTCAAACGTACTCAGAATTTGCCTTAATTAAAAGCGTTTGGGGTTAAATAATTGTTAACAGATCAACCATTAATTAAACATCCAATTCACCGCCAAATACCAAATTTGCCGGCCCCTCTAAAAAGATATCCGTAAACACCTTGCCATCATAATTAAAGCGAATGTTCAGATCGCCGCCTAAAACTTTAACTGGTGTTTCAATAGTGCCGGTTTGGTTGTTGTGTTGGGCCATGGCTAGTGCTACTGCGGTAACTCCTGTGCCACAGGCGTAGGTCTCATCCTCAACACCACGCTCAAAGGTGCGCACGAAGTAGCCATTGGCGGTTGGCTCAACAAAATTTACGTTAATGCCTTTGGCTTTGTAGGTAGGGTTATTGCGTATGGCGTGCCCCTCGTGATAAACGTCTTTATCTTTCAAACCTTCGGTAAGGGCTATATAATGCGGCGAGCCGGTGTTCAGTACATAAGCGTCGCCATCGCGGTTAACGGTGTCAACATCAATCATTTGCAGGCTCACCCAATCACCTTCCGCTGAAATTTTGGCATGATGCGGGCCATCTACTGCCAAAAAATCGGTCTCCGTGTCAATTATGCCTAAAAATTTTGCAAAAGCCACAATACAGCGCCCGCCGTTGCCGCACATGCTGCTGGGCTGGCCATCGGCATTGTAATAAACCATCTCAAAATCATAGCCCTCAACATCCTGCAAAAACATCATACCGTCGCCACCAATGCCAAAGCGCCTGTCGCACAAATGCGAAATTAGCTGAGGATCAGTATGATTTATCGCTTTGGCACGGTTATCCACCAGAATAAAATCGTTGCCCGCTCCCTGGTATTTATAAAACTGTATCTTCACTGTGGGTGTTACTATATAAGATGGTGATAAACAATAAACCTGCCGCGTTTAAAGTTTTTTAACATTTTTTAACAATTATGACGATAACTTATTGTTGCAATTGCCGTCTATATGGTATTAAATTTGAAGTCGAAAATTTAAGCAAAGCTAAAAAATATAAACAGGATAAAAGATATGAAAAAGATAGGTTTAACATTATTGACCGCCTTTGTGGGCGGTGCAATGGCGCTCGGCACCTATAAGGTGTTTGAGAACAAATATGCAGATAGCATGAGCCTTGAGGAGAAACAGAATGTATACTTTGCAAACAATAAAGCGTATGCAGGTATAACATCATCTGCCGGCGAAACTGATTTTACACCGGCTGCAGCAGCGGTAACACCGGCGGTGGTATACATCCGCACTACGTACGCTGCAACAAGCGGCAGTAACAGGCAGCAGGATATGATGGACCAGATGTTTGGCGATATGTTTGGCCAGCGTATGCAGCCACGCCAAAACACGCCTAAAATGGCTTCAGGTTCGGGTGTTATTATCTCGCCGGATGGATACATTGTTACCAACAACCACGTAGTATCAAAAGCTGATAAAATTGACATTACTTTGAACGATCATCGCACTTTTAAAGCCAAAGTAATAGGCACCGACCCTAATACTGATCTGGCGCTGATCAAAATAGACGGCACCAATCTCCCGGTTGTAAAATTTGGTAACTCAGACGATGTGCGTGTAGGCGAGTGGGTATTGGCAGTGGGTAATCCTTTCAACTTAACCTCAACCGTTACAGCCGGTATTGTTAGCGCTAAGGGTCGTGGTATAGATATCATCGGTACGCAAGATGACGATGACGACGATGATATGGGCGGTAACCCCTTTGGAATGCGCATGCAGCAACGGAACCAAAAGCCTAAAACAGGCATCGAGTCATTCATTCAAACCGACGCGGCAATTAACCCTGGCAATAGCGGTGGTGCATTGGTTAATACCAAAGGCGAGCTTATAGGCATTAACTCCGCTATCGCGTCGCACACCGGCTCGTACGAAGGTTATGGCTTTGCCATCCCTATCAATATGGCTAAAAAGATATTAGGTGATATAGAAAAATTTGGCGCGGTAAAACGCGGTTATGTGGGCGTAAGCTTTACAGAACTTAATGCTGACAATGCTGAGGAACTTAAAGCCAGCAAAACAGTAGGCTTATATGTTAAGGACGTTTTACCGGGAAGCGGTGGCGAAGCAGCAGGCCTTAAACAAGGCGACATCATCAGCAAGGTAGAAGGTAATACCGTTTACCAATCATCTGATCTGCAGGAGAGAGTTGCCCGTTTAGCGCCAGGCGATAAAATTAGGTTAACCGTTTTGCGGGATGGTAAAGAAATAGATTTCAATGTTACCCTTAAACCGGAAAGCCCTGCGGCTCGTAAAACCGAAGTTGCAAAGTCGGCAGCAGAGCTTTACAATAAATTAGGAGCAAGCTTTGCACCGCTTACAGCTGATCAGAAAGCCAAAAACCGTGTAAACAGCGGCGTATTGGTAACACAGGTACGCAGAGGTGGTGCTTTTGAGGAACTTGAAGTGCCTGTTGGGTCAATTATAACCAAGATCAATCAGCAACCAATAAACACGGTTGACGACATTGATAAGGCTTTAACAACTCTTAAAAATGGTATTATCGTAATTTCGGGTATCGATCCAGACGGTGCTGCCTTCAACAACAGATTTGTAGTTAGGTAATTAGTAGTTAATATAAATGAGGCAACAGGCTCTCCGGTTTCGGAGGGCCTGTTTTGTTTTGTAGTATTGATCAAAAAACTATTTTTACTTTTTTATTTATATACATAAGAAAATTATGTATACTTGTGCCATGAGCAATAACCCGTTATTAAAAGGCACACTGCAAACCATAATTTTAAAGTTGCTGAACGACCAAACCGAAATGTATGGTTATGAAATAACCCAGAAGGTGAAGGAAGTAACCGATGGTGAAATTATGATAACAGAGGGAGCCCTGTATCCGGCCTTACATAAATTGGAAGCCGAAGGTATGCTGGAAACATTTACGCAGATAGTTGATAACCGCGTGCGCAAGTATTACCGCCTTACAGAGCAGGGCGGGCAGCAGGTAGCCGACAAACTGGATGAAGCCGCGGCATACATCAGTCAGTTGCAACTATTACTAAACCTTAAACCCACATCAAAATGAATTTAACACCATCGCAACAGCAAATATTAAAGGATTACCTGAGCAATGAGCTTGTGTACCGCGAAACGTATAATGAGTTGTATGATCATATTTCGTCCGGACTGGAAAATACACCCGAAGGATCGTCTTTTGAAGAGACGTTGAAAAACTATATACGAAAAGAGTTTGGTGGAATTTTTGGTTTGCATGCTATAGAGAAGCAATATCGCTCAACAGTTTTAAAAGGCATGAAAAGGCAGTATTTTGATAATATGTCTCGGTTGTTCCGGTTTCCGCAGATTATTTTATTATCAATAGTAACAGTAATGGTTTACCTTGCTTTTAGCGCCTCCTGGTTTAATGCCAATTGGTATTTCGCACTGTTTTTTGTGGCTGCTTTTGCTATAACCGGCATACGCGCTGCAAGATATATAAGTAGTGGATTCTGGAAAAAGAAAATGCCGTCAGTTAAGGACGACGGATTCGTGATGATAAAATTCTACCCTTTTGTCCTATTTGTACTTATCGGTTTGTACGGCTATTTTGTTTTGGGCAATACCTCACGCGAGTTATTTAATACATTCAGTCCGGTAGTTACCACAGTTATTTTTATAACTTATGCGCTGCATATCATGTCGTTTTACAAAATGTACCGCAGCGAATTCAAGGTTGATATGGCTAAATAATTTTATGTAGAAATAACTCTTTATTGAACATTAAACGCTTTTCAAAATGATACTGTCAGAAGAAGAATTGATTTGGATCCAGGATCGCATGGGATATTACGATATTAAATATCAGGAGATATATGACGAGGTATTGGACCATATTTTAACTGCTATTGAAGACAGGCGCAAGGCCGGCGATGACAGGCAAATTTTGGCCTTGTTTCAAAATGTGGTAGATGAGCAATTTGGCGGGTATGCAGGCATTGAGGCTTTAGCTCAAAACCAAAGAAAAATGCATCACCGTAATATAAGGCTTTTATTTTTAAACCAGGTAAAGTGTAAGTTTAACTGGCAAACGCTTTTAATCGCAATAGTTTTATTGGCAGTAGCATTTAAAATTCCACATAGCAGGCCCGTGCATAACTTCTTTGCGTTAACTGTTTTTTTTCTTGTCGCTTCGCCCGTTATTTATGCTTATAGTTTGCTGGCAGGTAAAATCAAAACCATAAAAGGCAAAAACTCGCTGTTTAAGAGCCACTTATTAGGGCAAATGGCTTTGCCCTTAATGCTGTTCCAATCCTGTTTATATATCCCCAACCTAATTGATGAATCACGCGGGCGCGGAGAGTTCTCGTCAATAAAAAGCCTCGGTCCTGTAGCTATGATGGCTATAATTATATTTTTAATGATAATTAACCTAAGTTATATACAAACCTGCCGCCAAATTATTGAAAAGAAACTGAATTCATTGAATCCATATTAACACTGGTTAGGCAGCTTTTAACATAACCCCGCTAAAATAACTTATTTAACATTTTTTAACATGCATACAAATTCCTTATTATCAATGCTATACTCTATTGTAAACGGAATTTTACGTTACGTCACTAAAAAAATAGTTGCTTTTAAGAAATTAACCTGTTATGTTTGATATATACTTGTTGCAGCCTAAGCAATAAGGAAATAAAACCTTTAACAGACCGTTTTTTAGACAATATACAATCTAAACCTTATCACATATGAATATCAAAGCTTTGGTATTATTAGTATTTTGCTTGTGCACATTTTCCGCTTTTGCGCAAAACAACCACAGTATTAAAGGTGTCACTATTGATACCGCCTCAAAAAGCAAAGTAAGCAGCACAATAACCATTCTTCGTCCGGATTCAATTATGCAGGCATTTGGGTATGCGGGCAACGATGGTTCTTTTACCGTTAGCGGGTTGCCGGCGGGCAAATATGTTTTGTTAGCTACTTTCCCAGACTATGCAGACTTTTCGCAGGAGTTTACGGTAAGCCCTACAGAACCGGTGCATGATTTTGGGAATATTGACATGACCCTGCTTGCCAAAATATTAAATGAGGCCGTTATAAAGGGCAGTTTAAACGCGTTGAAAATAAAGGGTGATACGTCTGAATTTAACGCCAAAGCTTTTGTAATACAACCAAACGCCAAGGTTGATGACCTGCTTAAACAGATACCAGGCATGGAGATAGACCAGAACGGTAATATCAAATTCAGAGGTGAAGCCATTAAGAAAATAACGGTTGACGGCGAGGAGTTTTTCAGTGACGACCCTGTGCTGGTAAGCAGAACCTTACGTGGCGACATGATAGATAAGGTTCAGGTTTTTGAAAAGAGGAGCGATCAGGCCACCTTTACCGGTGTTGACGATGGGCAACGAACAAAAACCATTAACCTTAAACTGAAAGAGGATAAAAAAGTAGGGATTTTTGGCAAGGTTGATCTGGCAGGCGGCAGGAGCGGCGATGAGCGCGGAATGTATTCAGGGCAGGTTCAGTTTAATCGTTTCAGAGCCAATGAGAAATTCTCTCTTTATGGCACTATGGCTAATACGGGTAAGGTAAACCTTAGTTTTTCTGACGCGAGTAACTTGGGTACCCAAAACTTAACCGCCCTTGGCGACGGGGTTTTCCTGATAAACGGGATCTCTGACGAATTTGATAACGCCTCTTTTAATGGTAGGGGCTTCCCTACGGCTAAAACAGGCGGGGTGCATTACGATGTTAAATGGAACGAAGGAAAGCAATTAATTAATACCAACTATCGAATAGGGTCTATAACTAATGACCTGTTTCAGAACACGATCACAGATTTGCTGATCTCTAATCAAACATCAAACAGAACCAACAACAGTTCAGAATCGCACACCTCCGGTTTCAGGCAGAAACTGGATGTAGGTTATCAAAAAAATACAACTACTACCAATTTAAGGGTAAATGTTGATGCTGCATTACGCAATAACGAATCGTTAACATCAAGCAATAGTTTCCAGGTAGACCAGGACAATAAATTTGTTAACCGGTCAGCCACCAGCAACAACAGTACCAGCGATGCAAGGTTGTTTAACGCCAGCGTATTCTATTCAAAAAAGTTTGCTAAGCCGCGCCGCACCATTAGCTGGAACCTTGCCGAAAACTATAGCGAAAATAAGGTTGAGCGTTTCGCTAAAACAACCATCGCATATGCTACGTTGCCCGGCAACACAGTAGATCAGTATAAGCCCGAAAGAAGTACCAGCAATGTATTAAGTAGTAATATTACGTACACTGAACCGCTTGCCGAAAAGTTAACGCTAACATTTAATTATTTACTGGGTATAAACAACAGCATATCAAGGCTTGAATCATATAACAAATCGACATCGGGTCTTTACGATGAAATAGATGAGCTTACAACAAATGATTATAAGTACACTATATTAACCAACCAGTTCGGCGCAACATTTGGCTATGTTACTGCAAAAACCAATTTAAACTTTGGCACCCGGGCATCCAATGTCAATTTTAATCAGGTTGATGAAAGGCGCATGCGCACATTGAAAAGGAACTACCTTAACTGGATGCCTCAGGTTAATTATCAATACAGAATAACGCCCGCTAAAACCATAAGTTTAAATTACAATGGTAACATGCAGCAGCCTACACTTAACCAGATACAGCCGGTGGTAAATAACCTTAACCCCTTATATGTTACAGTGGGTAACCCTAATCTGAAACCATTCTTTACCCATTCTGCACGCATGTTCTATTCATCGCAGTCAACACTAAGCGGGTCGTCTTTTTCAATTAGCGGCAATTATAGTATTACAGTAAACCCTATTATAAGCAGTATTACGTTTAATGCTGATAGCGGTAAAACTACCACCCGTTATGTAAACCTTACAGATAAAACACCCCGCAACTACAGCATAAGTTTGCAAATAGGCCGCAAAATAGTTCCCTGGGAAATGACTGTTTATCCGCAGTTTTCATTTTCAGGCAGTACAAATTACACCTATACCAGCCAGGGTGGCGTTGTTGGTTTAAACGAGTCTAACGGCAATACTTTTTCTGCCGGACTACAGCTTTCAAAAAGCAAAGTGAAAAAATACACACTTAACCTTTCCGGTTCATTAAATGGTAACAGAAACCGTAACTCGTTGACTAAGCGCAGCGATTATAGTGCAATGGGGGCTTCAGCGTTCGCATCTGGTACAGTGTATCTGCCCGGCAAGTTCGAAATGTTCTCGTCAGCAAGATATAACTATACCGGCCCAAGTAACGGTTTTGGCGGAATACATCGCACCATTTGGGATGCAAGCATAAGCCGCACTTTCTTAAAAGCAAATAATTTAAAGCTTTCTATAAGCGGAAACAACCTGCTTGATCAGAATCAGAACACCCGGGGTGCCAGTGGTAATACCATTACGCAAACCAGTTATAATGTTATAAAAAGATATTTTATGTTAAACCTGATATGGGATTTTACCAAATTTGGCACCTTGCCAGCACAAAAATAATAGCTATGAAAACGATACTGACATTCTTACTTTGTTTTTTAATTGCCGGTAATTTATTAGCACAGGATAATAAACTTACCTTAAACGGAACAATTGAATACACCAAAACGATAAACATACACGCCATTACTAAACAGGAATTGGGGCCAAAGCCCGACCCGCTTTCTGTGCAGATGTTTGATGAGTATAAAAAAACCAAGCCGCAGTTTATCAATTTAAAAAGCACATTGGTATTTGATAAGGGCAAAACCCTTTTTACGCCGATACCGCCAACAGAACGTATTTACACATTAAATAATAACCCTATGGGTACGCAGTTTAATAAGGTTTATACAGATCATTCAAAAAAAGCCGTAATTATTGCCAAGCAAATTTATGCTGATGAGGTGCTGATACAGGACAGTGTGCGCAAAGTTACCTGGCGTTTAACCAACGAAAGACGGGAGATTGCCGGATATACCTGTCGCCGCGCAAACGGGCTTTTTATGGATTCAATTTCTGTAGTTGCTTTTTATACCGATAACATAAGGGTAAGCGGTGGTCCTGAATCATTTGGGGGCCTGCCGGGGATGATATTAAGTTTAGTTGTACCGCATGAAAACGTACGATTTGACGCTACTAAAGTAACAGTTAACACTGCCGATGCTGCTAAAATAGTACCGCCTAAATCAAAATCAAAGCCCATAACCTACAAACAACTGGATGCTCTATTGCAGGGAATGGTGAAAAACTGGGGTGCCGCCGGCATTTACGAGAAGAGAGTTTATTCGTTGTAAATAAAAGAAATTAAAGATCTGGATTTACTTGTCATCCCTGAGCCATCAGGGTATCATAACTGATAGGTAGCCGTGCCACGCCGGGCAGATATGCAATTGTATAAGCCCCCAAAGCTTAACAGACCACATTCTGCTGGCAGAACATCGTTCTTTTTTAAGGAACGGTGTTTTTTAATTAGGGTAAAAGAGAATTAGGGGGTTGGTGTTTATAAAGTGTTTCAAAAGCGTTTCACGAACAGCGTAAATTATCAGATATTGCAATCAATTGATATATAGATATTTAAATCAATTTTACAGCTAAATTTCCTGACGAATAAGTAGTTTCACAGCGTTTCATGTCGTAATCGTAAAATACTAAATATCAATTAATTACAAAAAATAGCGTTTCACGCGTTTCATTTTGTTTCATATTTTTGTGAAACACTCCACCGTTAAAAAGGGTAGCCGATAGCCAGGTTAAACACCAGGTTTTGACTGCGCCACGCGCTGCTGCCAAAGTCTATCCGGTTGATCACCCAGCGTTGGCCGTCAGGCAACCACGGTTTGCGTAAAGGGAAGCCGAGATCAGTGCGTACTACCAATACTGTAGCGTCAAAACGTAGGCCTACACCTGCATCAACAGCCAGCTCCTTCAAAAATGTCTTACCAAAAGCGCTGCCGGGTAAATTAGCATGTGGCTTCATGTTCCAGATGTTACCGGCATCAACAAACACCGCGCCCTGCACTATACTGAACAGCTTGGGCCGCCATTCCACGTTAGCCTCCAACTTGATATCACCCGACGCATCCGGCAGGAAACCAGATTTTGATACCTGGTCGTTAGGCAGATTGTAACTTCCCGGCCCCAAAGACCGCGCCCTAAACCCCCTTAAACTGTTGGTACCCCCAATAAAGAACTGTTGGCTGTAAGGCATAATGGTTGAGTTGCCGTAAGGCAAACCCGCACTTGCTATAAAACGCGCCGCTATGGTGCTTTTTGGTCCCAGTTTATGGTAAAAACGAAGCTCGTTCTCCAGCTTTACGTACTGGTTAAACGGCGTACCGAATATGGTGCGAACCTTGCCTGCTAATGTATCGGCACCGGTTATCAGCCCAAGCAAATTAGCCGATAGACCGATCTTTGCATTATAATACCAGGTGTTGGTCCGCTTGGTCTCCATGGTATTAGTATAGGTATAACTATAGCTAGGCCCAAACGTAAGTTGAGGGTCAATTACATGTGTTAAGTTAGGGTTCCCCGTGTTATTAATACTTTCGCGGTACTTCGCGGTAACATTCTCCGGGCGCACGTAGTTGATGTTGGTGAGGTTAAGATCGTGTTGGCGGTGCACATCTGATTTCCACGAGTAACCAAACGAACCATTGAACGAACTTAAGGTATACAGATTAGTGCGGTTGATGAGTGTATAGCCCAAAGTAAGATTGGTACGTGGTATATACGCGTTATCATTCTTTGGATCAGTAGGGCTTATAAACCGCGGCCACGATAGGGTAGCGGTACCACCCAGTTGATAAACGTTGTACCCGCTGTTCTGTCCCGAGAACTGCACATCCGAGCTACCAAACGCGGTTAGCGTTAGGGTCTCGGCGCCTTTAAAAGCGTTCCGGTTCTTCCAGTTGATGCTTACTTGTGTACCTGTGTAATTAGCTGATGTGGTACGGCCCAGCACATCAAACTGTAAGGATTTCTTTGGGTACTTGGTGAGGAAATAAAACACATCCAGTTTGGATGAGTCGGCGGATACATCCTCAAATCTGTTCTTCACATTTCTGAATGGCCCCAGGTTAATAAAGCGGTTAAGGCTGTTGGTATGTTTGGTACGATTATAAACCTCGCCCGGGCGCATCAAAACGGTGTTTTTGAAGGCATACGGTGTAACAGATTTACGCGGGTCAATCACATAATACCAACGATATTTAATAGCTGAATCCAACTTAAGCGCGGTATCGCGAAGGGAGTAACTGGGATACACATACAAGTTGTTGATGGTGTAAACGCGGCGGGCCCTGTCGGGAGTTGCGGGTTTTACCGTTACAAACATGTCTACCTGATGATTTTTTCTGGAACTGTCAACCCGCATTTTCAGATCATCTGAAGAGAAGTAAAAGAAACCCTTTTCCTTAAGTCTTGCGTCAATACGAAGGCGCTCGGTTTTAATGACATCAAGATTGTATTTATCGCCGGGTTTAAGCAGGGTTTCATCGGCAGTAGCAGCTACAGCAGTATCTAATATAGCGCTTCCTATGGGAAAGGTAACTTTCCTGATCCTATATCCCGGCCCCGGAAAAACAGCGTAAATGGCTTTGGCAGATTGCCCTTTGCTAAGGGTATCACCACTAACCTGCGCCTGAAAATAACTTACATTCTGCAAACGGTTTTGCAAAACGCTGCTGTTCTTTTCCAAATCAACCTGGCTCACCAGTACAGGTGGCTCGCCAAATTTGGTGTTAAGCCAATGTTTAAGGCCGCTAACTTTGTTTGTACGCGTTTTATTATATATCCACAGTTTAATCCTTAAGCCGAAAATGGACGAATTGGGCTTAGGCCTTAGTAAGGTCTTAAGATCATCAGTTAGTACTATACGTTCGTTTTTGGTGGTATTAGTATCAGCAGCAATATTTACCTTGGCCCCGGTATATAGCTTTTCGTTTTTGGGCAAATATTTAGTATTGCTACAGGCGTGTAGCGCCAGTGCGAAAATTAAAAGATATTTTATTTTTTTTATCATAGATCAATTGATCGTTAACGAGTCACATTGCTGCCGGCGTTTTAGTTTACCTTTACCGAATCCATTTTTATAGGTTGCGATTCCGCTTTCTTATTTTGTATATCCTGTTTAATATCCTTTTCCTCTTCCTTGCGCTTTTCCCGTTGTTTGTATTTTTTCTGCGCCTGTCTGTCTTCCCTGCTCCGCCTGAAGATCTGTATAAAGCGGTTGTAATCTACCGTCAGGGTAAAGCCAACGCCGGTTTCAATTATCTGTCCTTGTATTACAACGTACTGTTCGCGGCGGTAGGCGCGGATGGTATACCTGCCATCCTTACTTAACTTATAATTTACCGAAAGGTTTCCCGCTATGTTGGTGGTTTTCTCACCTTGCTGCGCACCTTCCAGGTTAAAGTTGTTGCCTACGGAAACTGTCAGCCTGTCATCAAGGAAACGTTTGGATAAGCCCACATTCAAATCCGTTCGGTTAGTAGCGGTGCCCGATGCATAGTCCTCGCCGGATGTCAGGCCGAAATCAAGGTCGACTCCTTGTATCAGGTCACCAGCAAGCTTGTTCAATTGATCGGATAATAAACCACTCACACTATTACGTACTACACTGCTTACTGTAGTACTACCCCCCTGGCTCGCCAGTGGATTATCGCCAATAAAGTGCCCAAGCACCAGCACGCCCAACACCTGTTTATTTAATTCATTAGGATCCTGTCGTATCTGGCTTAGCCGCGAATTAATTGTAGTAACAACCGTTGGTGATACTGTGTAGGTGCTATCAGGCAATACAATATCAAAACTGATATCGGGCTTCATCAGTTCGTTTTTTAAAGCCAGATTCACATTAAAGGGCAATTTTTGCTTGTATTGTACCTGGTTCTCAGTGCCTGGTAACTGATCGGCTACCAGATCAATTGGAGGCACATTTGCAACATATGTAGCAGTAAGATCAATATTGGCGCTGGTTGGGTCTCCGGTCCAGGTAATAGTACTGCCTTTTTTGAAATTGAAAGTGCGTTTAACCGTAGCGTATGAGAGGGCATAAGATCCTTGCTCCACCTCGTAGGTACCTGTAAGACTTATCTTTCCGCTCTTATCTATTCCCCCATTCAAGTTAGCCGCACCACGCAAATGTACCACGTCGCCATTACGTTCGTCAATAACAATGTTAAAGTTTGCTTCCTTTTTTACGATGATGGTCGCCGTGACATCCATGCCCGTAAGTTCAGATTGTTTAAGCGAATCTAATTGACGCGCTATCAGGATAGAATCCAGTTTTTCAGAACTTTCATCAAAGAATTCAACCACTCCTTTTCTATCCTCTACGCCAGGGTCGTTGGTAGGTAATACCACGGTTAAATCGGTATTCTCTGCTACGGTTATCCTTGCATCAACAACGGGTAAGGCCTGTGTTCCGCGAATTTTGATACTGGTATTAGCTAAATATAGCTTACCATAGTATAGTTTATTATCAGCGCGGGTGGAGTTCATTACCCTGAAATTATCAGCGTTGATATCCAACCCGAACCTGAAATCGGTAAATGTTTTAGTATACAGTGTTCCGCTTATAACTGCCTTGTTGTTGGTTGAATCTACCAGCGTAAAATCATTAAAGACTATCCCTTCTTCATTAAAGGTTATCCGCTCGCGCGGCATGGTAAAGTAGGAGTTTAACATGGATACATTAAACCCTACATTATTAAAATTCACATCGCCTCGAACAGCAGGGGCACTCGTGGTACCTGTTATCCGTAATGTGCCGGTGACATCACCTTTGGAATTACGTATAGCGCCGAAACTAAAACCCTCAACGCTCTTTACGTTGAGCTTAACAATATTAAGTGTCATATCCAGTTTACCCCATGGCTCAGTATAATATAATCCGTTCAGGTCAACCTGATTGCCTTTCCCGGTTATGCTCATGTTAGCCGCGTAAGCATTGGCTGTTTGGTTGTTTACCTTTAGGGCGATGTTGCCAACGGTGTCACCTTTAAAACTGAAATCGGCCACATTTAAATTGGCTGTAAATTGTGGTGTAGCAGCCTTAAAATCGCTTACCCTCGCCTCGCCATTGATAACGCCACCTACTTGTAATGAATCTTGCTGGGCTATGGTAGTAAGCGTTTCAATATGGAAATTGCGGAAATTGACGGTAATAGGCGAGTTCATTTCAACTGAACTGCTGTTAATACTCAATACCTGGTCGGCGTTGGTCAGGGTTAAATTTCGGGCATTTATTCCTTTATTTCCGAACAGTAACGCGTTGTCAGCATTTACAGCCCAGGCCACATAATTAAGCAGCAATCCGTTCTGCGCAAAGCTGAACTGATATTGATTAGGCAAAACGCTCATTGCGCCCGCTATGCGGTACCGTTCTTTTTTCTCGATGTCGCGCACCTGTAAGTTGATATTGAGTTTATTGTTTTGCGCAAAGCCAGTAACGCTGGTATTAAGCAGATCGATAGATGATGAAGCTTTTATCTCTTCGGCGGTTAAACTGTAATTTAGCGCGTTATTACCTGTATTAATATTCAGCCTGGTATTGTTGATAATATTGCTACCATAAACAACTTTTGGTATAGAGCCGTTAACTACCAGCTCGCCGGTGGCGCTATTAAATCTGCCGGTGATGTTTACCGGATCCAGCTGTTTCAAATCGGGCGCGAATTGCTCAAGCAAAGGCGTTTTTACAACGCGTATGCTAAACCTTGCCTGCTGTGGTTGATAGCCCGGTTTGGCGGTAGCAATAGTTGCTACGCCGGTTGTCGCCAGGCCGGTGTCAAAATATTTGTTGATCACATCCTGCAGGGCAGTTCCTATCTGGGTAAGCTGGTACTTTCCGCTCATGTTGAATGACACAATGGACGATTTTAATGCCAGCGTACTGCTATCGGCATTTGCGGTTGATATCAGGCTGACGGTATCCATCCTTATCCGCTGGTCTTTATTCACTACCAATAGATCGGTGGCTTTTATGATGGCGTTCAAATAATCCGGATCAGCAGTTGGTATATCTGCAATTATTTTACCGTGAATACGCATTACGTCTTTTGTAAAGCCAAGTTTTTGAAGATCAAGGCTATCAATCAAGAATGTTCCGCCCACAGATGGATACTTTCTGTTCATATTGGCTTTGGCATCCATCGCGAAGGAAATATTAGGGTCGCGCATGGTTGCTTTGGCTGTATAGCTGCCGTTCGTGCCGGTGGCTTTTACAGCAAGGTTTTTATAGGTGTAACCCTTAACGTATGCCGACGCCACATTACCATCAAGGTTAATGCTTGCAGTTTTAGGATCAAACCCACGGCCTTTGACTTTGGCGGTCATGGTTACCATGCCTACCATCTGAGGCTGCTTAGTAAGCGCGCCGATATTTAACTGATTAGCTTTTATATCGGCGGAGTAAGTGGCATTTTTAGTGCTGGCCCCGTTTTTTAGGGATCCAACCAGATCAACAGCGCCGTAACTTGACCGCAGGTTGAGCTTGGTATTAAAACTATTCATGCTTCCCTTAAAAGTACCCTTAAGGTTCATGGAAGCCGGTATACTTACGTTGGATGGAATAATTCCTGCGGGAATTAGCTTTACAATATCGCCGCTGGTCGTCCTGAAATCGGCAATGTTAACATCGAAATAAGCCTTGTTCATATCAGGTAAACCCTTAAGCCTTCCTGATGCTTTTATATACGTATTGCCGAACCCGCGGACCTCCAGTTGCGGGATATTAAGGTTATCAACCCGACCTGCCATTCGCCCATCAATACGGATAATCGCGTTTGGCGAACTCTTAAATGGTTCTATGCTTTGCATGGTCGGTATCAGTAATAAAACATCCTTGAGCGCCAATTTGCTGCCGTTGAGGTTGGCGTTAATGTAAAGCTGACCAGCGTTTTTAGTGATGGCTTCAATTGAAGGATAAGTAACGTGTACCTGTTTTTGTATAACGGTTTGCGGTGTTTCAAACAACAGGTCGTTCATATATGCGCTTTTCGGCCCGTATAAAAATGCCGTACGGAAGTTTTTAACTATCAATCCGCTTTTCTCATTAAAAGTTACCTGGTTAACCTTACCTGAAATTGTATCCGGGCTGTAAGCCAAATCAGTAAGATTTACATTGAGATTGCGCAGGTGCATGTGTGCAAAATCAACGCCTTTACGCAAAGGGGCTTGTGCATCGTTGTCAAACTTAATATCGTTATCAACCAAGCTAACTTTACCAAGCGACGCGCGCCATGCTGATTTATTTGGGTTTGATGCCAGTGTATCCAGCTTCTTAATGGCTTGTTCCACAGCCTTAGTAACCGTTTTAGGCTTGGCAAATCTTAGTGCACCGCTAGAATTATTAAGCTCGATATTTTTAACCGCTACGTTTTGGTTTTTCAGGTCGATCTTATCCATTTCCACTAAAAACTGACCCAGATCAACACTGGCATCCATTTCGGCACCGCGATAATCTATTTTAATCTTTTTCAGATCAATAACGCCAAGGCTGAGGGCAAGATTCAAGGGCGCTACAGCGGTATCAACATTGGCTGTTTGGTTTATAGTCGAACCGGCCGGTGTTTGTATTATTGTGGCATTAACATTTGACAGGTTGATACGTGGGATGCTGAACTTCATTTTATCCATATCAAACTCCTTGATACGGGTATCGAAATGGCCAAGATAGAATTTTACGTCGTTGCCTGTGGAGAGGTCTTTATAGGATACATTGATACGATCCAGTATGATCTTATTAACAGAGAACTTCATGGTTGAGGTAGTATCCTCCGGTTTTGGTTCTTTCTTTTGTTCGCCTGCAAAGGCTTTGATAATGTAGTCGAAATTAAAAACGCTATCTCTGCCGCGGTATATTTTAGTAGTGATACCGTCAAGATTGATCTCGTTTATTTCCACTTCGCTGTTTAGCAGTTTCAGCATACTGATGTCAACCTTCAGTTTATCGCCGGCTAAAAGGGTGTCTTTTTGCTCATCTTCAAAATAAACATCTTCTAACACCAATAATTTAGGAAGGCCCAGGCTGATGTGCCCGATCTCGACCTTAGTGTGAATTTTATTTTCTAAAAAAGTTACTGCTTGGTTTTTTGCAAAGTTTTGTACGGCCGGAACTTGTATTAAAACAACTACAAGCAACACCAAAATGATGACACTCGCAATTATCCAAAGAATGGTTTTTAAAGCTATACGTCCAAATCGTCCCAATTTTACGGCTGTTTCAAGGGTTAAGTACTCTATGTGTAATATAAACAAATAGTATGCTAAAAGTTTGAGCTATTTTGCGATGATTTATACTTAAAAGGTGTCAAAAATTAAATAATTGAAAACAAAATCAGTAAAAAAGGAATATTATAGACCATAGAAATAAATAACAATACTTAATTAGGGAAATTTTCATATTTACTACCTTAGCCAAAAACCATCTGTTATGTCGCAAACATTATATCCGCTAAAATTTAAAACTATTTACAAAGACAAGATTTGGGGTGGCCAAAAGATCAAAACCTATCTGCATAAAGACTTTGGCAACTTACCCAACTGTGGCGAAACCTGGGAGATATCGGGTGTTAAAAGCGATGTTTCTGTAGTAGATGGCGGCGCGCTGGATGGCGAATCGCTGGCCGACTTACTGGAACAATACGGTGCAGAACTGGTAGGGCAGAAGGTGTATGATCATTTTGGTAATATATTCCCCTTGCTGGTAAAGTTTATTGATGCTAACGAGGATCTTTCAATACAGGTGCATCCGGATGATAAGCTGGCCAAAGAGCGCCATAACTCTTTCGGAAAAACGGAGATGTGGTACGTTATTGAAGCCGACCCAGGTTCTACATTAATTGCAGGATTCAATCAGGAGTTAACACAGGAAAAATATCTGGAGGTGTTTAACAGCGGACATTTAACAGATGTGCTGAACAAGGAAGATGTAAGTGCCGGTGATGTTTTCTTTTTACCTGCCGGACGTGTGCATACCATAGGCAAAGGTTTATTGATAGCCGAAATTCAGCAAACATCAGATATCACTTACCGTATTTATGATTTTGACCGTGTTGACGATAAGGGCAACAAACGCGAGTTGCATGTAGAGGAGGCCTTGGCGGCAATAGACTATAAATTCTACCCTGAATATAAAACCAAATATCAGCCTGAAAAGAATGAGACGGTGTATTTGGTTAAATGTCCTTATTTTACTACCAATATTTTAGATTTTACCGAGAATACTTCCAAAGACTACAGCGGCCTTGATTCGTTTGTGATTCATGTTTGCGTTGAAGGCGCTTACACCATAAAATGTAACGGCGAAACTTACGCGGTCAAAATGGGCGAGTGTATACTGCTACCTAAAACCATTGATAGAATAGAAATTGAAACCACAACGGGCTTTAAGATATTGGAGAGTTTTATCGAGTAAGGGCCTGCTCTAGACTAATTTGTCATTGCGAGGTACGAAGCAATCGCGAGCTTTTTTCCATGCGATTGCTTCGTGCCCTGCAATAACATTATTTATACTTCCAATTCCTGGATTTTCCTTCTGTTAGCCATTCAATAGCTGTGGCCATTCGTTTTTCGCGGGTGGCTTCTGTTTTGGCCTCGGTTATCCACTCCAGGTATTCCCTTTTATGCGAAGCGCTGAAACCTTGAAAAGTCGCCATTGCAGCGGGCTCCTCTGACAATACTGCCGCGAAATAATCGGGCATTGGTATTTCAGCTTTTGGTTTAGCCGTTGTGGTCTTTAAGTTGCCTTTAATGCCGTTCTCGTTTAATGCAACTGCTTGCACAATAAAATCCACCAATACCTCATCGGACGGTAAATCATCCAGCGATGTAATACGGCCAAAGCTGCCCGCTGCTGCCTGTTCGCCGGCATCAATAATACCCTTCGGGTCATTTAAAGCGGATGCTTTCCAAAACCCAAAAGCCGCATGTTGTTTGAAAGATGCCATCTGGCAAACCGGGCCCTTATAGTCAAAAAAAGGCATGCCCCATTTTACGGTTTCTGTTATTTGTGGGGCGGCACCATGCACCAGCTGACGGATATGCCGCAGGATTGGTTTGGCAAAGTCGGCCGCTTTTTCAATGTAAGCATCTATGCGTGGGTCGTATTTTTCCATATACCAAGGTAAGTATTTTTGGAAATAACAGATTGACTAATTGGTTACTAAATTACCAAACAACTGATTGTGCCAGCTTTCTTTAAACGGAACCTCCCACTTGGTTTCCAGTTCCTTTACGTTTTGCACCAGGTTATTGAATACGATAGTATCACTGGTGATGTCGCCTTGTTTTAGTTTTTCCTCAAACGCATTTCGTGGCAATGATAGCACCTGGTTTCCCTCGCGGTAAGCCAGGTTGAAACGATCAAACAAATTAATTCCAAACTTTTGCTCTATTTGCTGCATAAAATGCACCGATTTATCAATGGAACAACCACTTGCGCCTGCCTGTGTTTCGTCAACTATCAGCACCAAAAATCGGTTATAACGTACCTCTGCTTTGGCTTTAAGCTGATTGTTGTGGGCCGTCCACTGCGTGGTAAAGGCATCCAGGTGTTGTTGAATTTGGGTTGTTTGCTCGTCGCTCAGTTGCTTGTCCGACTGATAGATCCACACTCTTGAATTTTCAGAAAATTGCATATACAAAGTTATTAATTATTAACTTCGACGCCGAATTTTATTGTAATGATAAGATCAATTATCCTAAAAATTAAAAAAACGCTTCTTGTTGCTATGCTTGCCCTTTCGGGTGCAGCGAGCTTGTGCTTTGCGATAGAGCAGGACTGGCTGGGATGGAGTAACCAATGTTTGACAACATCGTACGATGTGGCTGCCGATGCAAAGTTGAAAAAGTTTGAGATCAATTTAACTGAAGATTCTTTTCTTCGCCTACGTAAAACTTACCAAAACGGCAAGCAAGAGTATTTTTCATTGCAACTGCAGCAATTGGATGAACTTGTGTATTTGGGTAATACTTATAAAGGCACATTACGCCTAAAAACCAAAGATGATGATGTGATAGTTCAAACCTATAATGACCGTAAGGGCAATATCGACACTATGGCTACCATATTGGATATCCCTCTGAAAAACATGGAGCCTGAACGTTTGGATAGTTTGCAACGCGCTCTTAATTATTTTAAAGGGAAGAACTTATAAGCCATTCGCCCTAACTGTAATCTCAGCAATATCCAATACTTTAATTTCCTGATCTTTGTCGCGGTGCTTTACACCGTCGCTTAACATGGTCATACAAAACGGACAAGCGGAAGCCACCACCTGCGCGTTAATAGCCAGTACTTCATCAATACGCTCCATATTGATGTCTTTGTTGCCCTGTTCCGGTTCTTTAAACATTTGCGCGCCGCCTGCACCACAACACAGGCCGTTACTGCGGCAGCGTTTCATTTCTACTAACTCCGTATCCAATATTTCTAAAGCTTTGCGTGGGGCTTCGTAAACATCGTTTCCGCGACCCAAATAACAAGGATCGTGGTAAGTGATGCGTTTGCCTTTAAAGCTTTCACCTCCTTCGGCTTTTAGTTTACCATCATCTATTAGTTGCTGTATCAACTGCGAGTGGTGTATCACCTCATAATTTCCGCCAAGATTAGGATATTCATTCTTAATAGTATTAAAGCAATGCGGGCAGCCTGTAACTATCTTTTTAATGTTGTAGCCATTTAGCACCTCAATATTTGTCATAGCCTGCATCTGGAACAAAAACTCGTTGCCGGCGCGTTTGGCAGGGTCGCCGGTGCAACTTTCTTCTGTACCCAAAACGGCGTAACTTATACCTACATGGTGCAGTATTTTGCAAATGTCTCGCGTAATTTTCTGCGCCCGTTCATCAAAACTTCCCGCGCATCCCACCCAGAACAAAATGTCAGGTTGTTTACTCTCCGCGGCCATTTGAGCCATGGTTATTGGTTGATGGTTCATAGATCATAGTTCATGGCTGTTAATTTGTTATTGATGATAAATGTGCCATGAATCATGAACCATCAACTATGAACTCAATCTGCAGATTGCCAATTTAACCTATCCGCGTTACTATACTTCCAGGGTGCGCCGTTATTTTCTACGTTGCCAAACATGTTGTTTAAACTTGCCGGCGCCGCTGATTCTTCCATCACTACATATTGGCGCATTTGCATAATAATATTAAGTGGATCAATATTTACCGGGCAGGCTTCTACACAGGCATTGCAGGTAGTACAGGCCCAAAGTTCTTCACGGGTGATATAGCTATCTAATAACGTCTTATCGTCTGCATGATCATTACCATGCTGATCTATGTTTTTTCCTATCTCGGTGATCCTGTCGCGGGTATCCATCATTATCTTTCGCGGCGACAGGAGCTTACCTGTAATATTCGCCGGACAAACAGAGGTGCATCTGCCGCACTCGGTGCAGGTGTAGGCGTCCATCAGGTTTTTCCAGGTAAGGTCGGTAGCGTCTTTTGCACCGAAACGCCCGGGCCCCATATTTTCCGGAACAAAAGAAGGATCCAACATTGCCTTAACCTCGTTGGTTACCGAAGCCATGTTAGTGAACTTTCCTTTCGGCTCTAAATTAGAGTACCAGGTATTTGGGAACGCCAATAAAATGTGAAAATGCTTTGAGTATGGCAGATAATTTAAAAACGCCAGTATACCCACTATGTGGAACCACCAACATGCGCGTTCTATAACAACCAATGTTTCGGCCTTAGCCGGCAGGAGTGGGGCGAATAAACTACCTATGGGGAAATTACCAGCAGCAGCATAATGACTGTAATGTAAAGCCTGTAGTTTATAGTCGGCGGCATTCATGGTTAAAAAGGCCGTCATTAGGCAGATCTCTATAATGAGTATGTAGTTAGCATCTGATTTGGGCCATGCCCCCATTTCCACACCGCTAAAACGCTTGATACGGATGATATTCCGTCTCGCTAAAAACACCACGCATGCGATTAGCACTAACAGGGCCAGTATTTCAAAGCTACCTATCAGCATGCCGTAAAAACTGCCTAAAGTTTTTGAAAATATGCGATGGGAGCCGAATAGGCCATCAATTAATATTTCTAATACCTCAATGTTAATAATGATAAACCCGACATAAATAAAAAAGTGCATTGCTGCCGCAACGGGTCGCTTTACCATTTTTGTTTGCCCCAGGGCTACCAACGCCATGGTTTTCCAGCGTTCGGCAGGGCAATCTGTACGGTCTAGATCCCTGCCTAATAGTATGTTGCGACGGATTCGGCCCGCATTTTTGCTGAATAGATAAATAGCAGCAGCTAAGAGTATGAAAAATACGATTTGGCCCATCATGGTTATTGAACTAAAGTAGAAAATACTATCCGCATATAAAAAGTTTTAATGCAACGGGGTGATTTATAGTTTCATAAG
>NZ_CAMLHX010000054.1 GCF_946479965.1 uncultured Mucilaginibacter sp.
TTATTTACCTCATGCTTTTTTTATATCAGGCGGTGGCTTAGCCATTGAGAATACACTTAAGACGGCTATGGACTGGAAGGTGCAGAAAAATTTTGAGAAAGGTTACACTGCAGAAAAAGGATTTAAGGTACTTCACTTTCAGCACGCTTTTCATGGCAGAACAGGTTATACACTAAGTTTAACCAATACATTACCGGTTAAAACAAAATGGTTCGCCAGGTTTGACTGGCCGCGTGTGTCATTTCCTGCCATAAAATTTCCATTGACCGCGGAAAATCTTGTCGATATTGAAAAAAGAGAAAACGAGTCCATCCAACAAATTAAACAAGCATTCGCTGACAACAAAGACGATATATGCGCCATTATTGTAGAGCCCGTACAAGCCGAAGGTGGTGACAACCATGCGCGTAAAGAATTTATGGAGCAATTGCGCCTTATTGCGGACGAGAATGAGGCGTTGCTAATATTTGACGAAGTACAAACAGGAGTTGGCCTTAGCGGTAAATTTTGGTGTCACGAGCACTTTGGCGAATATGCCCGCCCGGATATAATTGCCTTTGGTAAAAAAATGCAGGTATGCGGCATTTTAGCAAGTAAGCGTATTGATGAAGTTGAGCACAATGTATTTAAAGTGCCCTCACGCATTAACTCAACCTGGGGCGGCAGCTTGGTTGATATGGTGCGGTCTACAAAAATATTAGAGATAATTGAGGAGGACGATCTTTGCAATAAAGCTGCTGAAAATGGACTGTATCTTCAACAGCAATTGAATGCTATTTCTGAACGCAATTCAAAAATAAACAATGTACGTGGAAAGGGCCTGCTTACCGCGTTTGACTTTGCCGATAAAACAAGCCGTGATAAATTTATAAGCGAGGGGATGAAAAGAAATGTGATGTTTTTAGGCTGTGGCCCGCATACTATACGCTTTAGACCGGCACTTATCATTGAAAAAAATAATATTGATGACGGCCTGAATATTTTGGAAGATATACTTCAATTGTTATAAAAATGTAATATTGTTGCTACAACAACGTATTTTTTAGTCGAATAATAAGCTTATTTTTTGTTTTAAATACGTATGGCGTATGTTTGTATATATCTCTACCGAGAAATTCTTTTTTGGCAGGTACGCTCCCTAATATAAGCCTGTTAAGCTATAAGAATAATTTAACCTAAAAATTGTTATAGTTATTATGAGCAAGCCTATAGAAAAATTAAAAAAACAGCTTATCGAAATATCTGAGGTTGTTAATGCATTCCGATCGGAAGCGGTACAAGTAAAAATAGTGGATAAGTTATTGGATGCCATGATCGAGTTTGAAAAAAGCGAAAGCGATAATGCTGAAATATTCCACAAAAGAAAGGTTGACACACATACCGACAATAACACTGCATCGCATAAAAAACCCGGGGCAACAAGGGTATTGAATCAATTACTCAACACCGACTTTTTTAAAACCCCGCATTCTATATCAGCCATTGCCGAATATTGTAAGAAGAAGTTCGATTCAGATTTTAAAACTTCTGAACTATCGGGTATCTTACTTAAATTATCGAATGAAAATAAGCTAAGAAGGCAACGTAACGAAGAAAATAACAGATTTGAATACGTTAAAATATAAAGCTGTTATTTCAGGTTAAACAAACTATCAACGCCTAACACCCGGCGCGAAGTAAATCCTTCGGCATATGTTACGCCTATAATCTTTCCGAATTCGCGTGCCCTCGCTTCAATGCCTTCAATAAAGCCGGGCATTGAAATATAAGTCTGTGGCTCATCCTTCTCCCACTCGGGGTTGTAAAATTGCGAACCAAACGCTTTTATACTTTCAACCTTTTTGTCCCAGTGATCAGTAACATCAACCAATATATCAGGTTTAATATATTCATCCTGTATAAAGTTTAATAGTATACCTGCGCGCCATGGTTGCTGTAACTCGCCATTACTGTATGTTTCAACCTTACGCAATCCCGATAAAAACGCAGCGGTATCAATTAATTCATATGCGCGCCCATGATCAGGGTGCCTGTCATGTTTGGCGTTGCCTATAATTATTTCGGGTTGATATTTACGTATAACTTCGATAACTTTCAATTGATATTCCCGCGTGTTCTGAAAAAAACCATCGGGCAGCCCAAGATTCTCGCGGGCAGACAGTCCTAATATTTTGGCGGAGTCGGCGGCTTCAATAGCACGTATCTCAGCCGATCCGCGTGTACCTAATTCGCCTCGTGTAAGGTCAACAATGCCCACTTTCTTTCCATCGGCAATATGTTTAAGCACAGTGCCGGCACAACCTAATTCAGCATCATCAGGGTGAACAGAGAGCACCAGTATATCTAATTTAAGCATAAAATTAAATTTCGTTTACCAGGCGGCCTATTTTCTTCCTGATCTTTGATGAGGTAGGCTTGGTAAAGGGATAAAAAAAATCAGTAACAACGCCCAGGCGGTTAACCAAAAACTTATGAAAGTTCCAGCGGGGTACTGATGACAGTATGCCATTTTGCTTTTTATCTGCAAAAAACTTATAAAGGGGGTGGGCATACGGCCCCCTTACTCTTATCTTATCAAAAAAGTGAAAATTGGAGCTGTAGCTTTCGCAAAACTGGATGATCCCGGCACCTTCGAGAGGCTCTTGTCCGCCAAAATCATTAGATGGAAAAGCCAATATTTCAAAATCCAAACCGGCAAATTCATTTTTAAGCTCAACAAGTTCTTTCATTTGTGGCGTAAAACCGCATTGTGAAGCGGTGTTAACTATTAGAAGCACTTTGTTTTTATATGCGCTCAAACTCTCTTCCAGTCCGTTTAACATGGGTACGTTAAACCTGTAGATGTTATTATCAGTCATTAATTAATATTTATACGAATCGTATCCTGCCTGCTGCAGTATATACTCAATATCGCGCTGTTCGTCCCTGTCGTATTCTTCTTTAAGGTTATGTCCAAATATTCGCGCTGCCGATTGCAATAGAAACGCGTTAAAGCCTCCTTTAAGTTCTTTAACGAGCGTGTATGTAGTATTATTGGTTTCCCGGTCAATTAATTTTATCAAGATCTCGCCTTGGGTGACGGTAAGATTCTCGATCTCTTTCTTAAACATGTCCTTTATTTGCGTTTCGCACGCCTTTATCAAAGTCTTTTGCTTTTTCTTATCGCCCGTCAAAGCCAGGTCCCGCTCTAATTGCCTGTATCTTTCTCCTGCGAAATGGGCGTACGGAATAACTTTATAAACGTTGTATCTTAAACGGCGGTAAGCGTCTCTGTCAGCTTGTGTTCTAAAAATCCGTAAGTCCGTTATATTAACCTCAGGAGCCACCAACCATGGGATTCGTTCGCCTTCGTATTCAACAGAGTAAGTCTTAATGGTGTCATTTTTGCCCAATGCCGGGTATGGCACAGCCTGTTGCGCTTTTACAGCACAGCTAAGGCAACAGCAAACTAGTATAACACCGATAAATTTCATAATTTTACCTACCTGCAAAAATAAAGCAATTTTTTTTTGTATTTTATAAATTACGGTAAATAAAATGTTTATTGCAAGCCTATGATGATGTAAGTTCAATAATCGGATATGAAAGAGTTAGTGATAGATATTGAAGCGGAAAAAACCGAGATATTGAAAAGGTATCGCGCTTTGCTGCGTGCGAGTAAATCAACTTTGCAAAAAGGTGATAAACGCATGATACGCAAAGCGTTTGATATGGCCTTAGAGAGCCATAAAGATATGCGCCGTAAATCCGGCGAACCATATATTTACCACCCCATTGCAGTGGCGCAAATAGCCGCTGAAGAAATTGGTTTGGGCACTACATCAATAGTGTGCGCGCTGTTGCATGATGTAGTTGAAGACACAGATATAACACTTGAGGAAATAGAGAACGAGTTTGGTAAAAAGGTAGCCAAAATTATTGACGGCCTTACCAAAATATCCGGTGTTTTTGATACCAATAGTTCTCTACAGGCCGAGAATTTCCGTAAAATGCTGCTTACCCTGGCAGATGATGTGCGGGTGATATTGATTAAACTGGCAGACAGGCTACATAACATGCGCACAATGGAGTTTATGCCGCGCGATAAGCAGCTTAAACTATCATCAGAAACAATATATCTGTATGCTCCGCTTGCCCACCGTTTGGGTTTATATGCAATAAAGTCTGAATTAGAAGACCTCTCCATGAAATATATGGAGCGCGAAACCTACCAGTTCATCAAAAATAAACTGAACGAGAAAAAAGCGGAACGGGAGCGTTTTATACGCGACTTTATTGATCCGGTGCAGAAAACACTTGAAGGGCAAGGCTTACAGGCCGATCTGTTCGGCCGGCCAAAATCCATCCATTCTATATGGAACAAAATGAAGAAAAAGGCAGTGCCTTTTGAGGAAGTTTATGATCTTTTTGCTATTCGGGTAATATTAGACAGCACCCCTGAAAACGAAAAGGCTGATTGCTGGAAAGCATATTCTATCGTTACGGATCTTTACCGGCCCAATCCTGACAGGCTGCGCGACTGGATATCGTCGCCCAAGGCAAATGGTTACGAATCATTACATACCACGGTAATGGGCCCCCGCGGGCAGTGGGTTGAGGTGCAGATACGCACCAAACGAATGAATGAAATTGCCGAAAAAGGCTTTGCAGCGCACTGGAAGTACAAAGAAGCATCAACAGATAGCGGGCTTGACCAATGGGTAAGCAAGGTGCGCGAGATGTTGAAAAACCCTGACGCTAATGCGCTGGAGTTTTTGGATGATTTTAAAATGAATCTCTTCTCTGACGAGATCTTCATTTTTACGCCAAAAGGAGCACTTATACAATTGCCTTTAAATGCTACCGCGCTTGATTTTGCTTTTGAGATACACACCGATGTTGGCGCCAGTTGTATAGGCGCTAAAGTAAACCACAAATTGGTACCGCTTAGCTATAAGCTGCAAAACGGCGATCAGGTAGAGATCATCACATCAAGCAAGCAGGTACCCAAAGAGGACTGGCTGAACTTTGTGGTGACAGCCAAGGCAAAATCGAAGATAAAATCGGCCTTAAAGGAAGAAAAACGCAAGGTAGCCGAAGATGGCAAAGAGATTTTGGAGCGTAAGATGAAGTCGCTCAAGATCACTTACAATTCAGAAAATCTGCACAAGCTAAGCTTCTATTTTAAACTACAATCTACACAGGACCTGTTCTTTAACGTAGCAAAAGGCTTGATTGACATCAAAGATCTGCGGGAATACCAGCTATCGGAAAAAGTAATCGAGAACAAGCCGCAGGACAAGATAGAAGCCGAACAGGTACATACGCTGCTCAAAAATATCAAAACCAAAGACAGCGACATGTTGCTTATTGGCGAGGATATGCAAAAGATAGACTATAAACTGGCGGCCTGCTGTAATCCTATCCCGGGCGATGATGTTTTTGGATTTATCACCGTAAGCGATGGCATAAAAATACACCGCACTAACTGCCCTAACGCAGCCAAACTAATGGCAAATTATGGCTATCGCATTGTTAAGGCCAAGTGGACCAACCAGCAGGAGCTGGCATTTTTAACAGGTTTGCGCATTACCGGTATTGACGATGTTGGGCTGATCAACAAAATAACTACCGTAATATCAAATGACTTTAAGGTGAACATGCGTTCTATTACTGTTGACAGCGATAATGGTATATTTGAAGGCTCTATTATGGTGTATGTTAATGATACCGAGCATTTAGATAACCTGATTAAGAAACTGAAAATGGTAAGCGGAGTAAACACCGTGAGCCGTTTTGATACTGCTATTGAGAAAGCTTCCTGATAGTTGATTGTTGAGTGGTTGATTGGGTGACTAGTTGATATATGAAATAACTTAATCAACTCAATAAACCTAATCGACCAATCAACAATAATTAATAACTTTGATCTTTAATAAAACACTATGCCCCAACCAGAAACCATAGCAATGGTAAAAAAGATTTTCGAGGCTTACCTTGAAAATAAAAGTTTGCGCAAAACGCCCGAACGCTTTGCTATTTTGGAAGAGATCTATTCGCGCAGCGATCACTTTGATGTGGAATCACTATATATCCACATGAAAAACAAAAAATACCGCGTTAGTCGCGCTACGGTATATAATACGTTGGAGCTGTTGGTATCGTGCGATCTGGTTACCAAGCACCAGTTTGGTAAAAATATGGCCCAGTTTGAAAAATCATACGGCTACCGCCAGCATGACCATATAATTTGCATTGACTGTGGCAAGGTTGTTGAGTTTTGCGATCCACGCATTCAGCAGATCCAGAGTATGATGGGCGAGTTGCTTAAATTTGAGATCAAACACCACTCTTTAAATCTTTATGGAAATTGTGTAAAACTAAGAGAAGGTTTCTGTGACAGAAAAAATTAACTTTGCGACCTTTGATATAACACTATAATTTCATAATGGCTGTTGACGTATTATTAGGCCTCCAATGGGGCGACGAAGGTAAAGGAAAGATTGTTGACGTATTAAGTGCAGGTTACGACCTGATAGCCCGTTTTCAGGGCGGCCCAAATGCAGGGCATACTTTAGAGTTTGATGGTAAAAAGTTTGTGCTAAATACTATTCCTTCGGGAATATTTTTCGCGAATACCCTTAACCTTATTGGTAATGGTGTTGTGATAGACCCCATAACCTTAAAAAAGGAATTAGATAAATTAAAAGATGCCGGCCATGACCTGCTTGCCAAGAAAAATCTGGTAATAGCAAAAAAGGCTCACCTTATATTGCCAACTCACCAATTGCTTGATGCCGCTAATGAAAAGCGCATGGGCGACGGCAAGATAGGTTCTACACTAAAAGGCATAGGCCCTACCTACATGGATAAAACCGGTAGAAACGGTTTACGCATAGGCGACATTACTCTGCCCGACTTTAAGGAACGCTACCAAAAGCTGGTTGATAAACACACCTCAATGCTGCAGGCGTTATATGGCGATGTTGCTGATTTCAGCGAACGCGAGCAGGCGTTTTTTGAGGCCGTTGAGCTTATAAAACAGTTCCCGCTGGTTGACTCTGAGCATTTGGTTAACAACTATATTAAAGAAGGTAAAAAGGTATTGGCAGAGGGCGCACAAGGCGCTATGCTGGATATTGACTTTGGTTCGTACCCGTTTGTAACCTCATCCAACACAACTACTGCAGGTGCTTGCACCGGCTTAGGCATAGCGCCATCAACCATTGGCGATGTGATTGGCATTTTTAAAGCTTATTGCACACGCGTAGGCGGTGGCCCCTTCCCTACTGAATTGAATGATGAAACCGGCGAAGAACTACGTCGCATTGGGCACGAATTTGGCGCAACAACGGGCAGACCACGCCGTACCGGCTGGATAGATCTTCCCGCTTTAAAATATGCTATTATGCTGAATGGCGTTACTCAAATGGTAATGACAAAAGCTGATGTATTAAGCGGTTTTGATAAAATATACGCCTGTACTCATTATAACTACTTAGGCGAGAAAATAGACTATATGCCTTACGATATCTGTTCTGTTGATGCTGAACCTGTGTTGCAGGAAATTGACGGCTGGAACGAAGACCTTACAGGGATAACAGAATTATCAGAGATACCCGCAAGGTTACAATCCTACATTGATTTCCTGGAAAAAGAACTAGGTGTACCTATTAAATACCTTTCGGTAGGACCCGACAGGAAACAGACTTTAGTATTGCACTAAAACAAATGCCCCGGCTACCGGGGCATTTTTGTTTTAGATACCTATTTTTACGCAGTGATAATACAACTACCAGATACCGGAATTTTCAAGCAGAAGGCCTTACAATGGGCTGCTACGTTTGATGCAGTCTGTTATCTGGACTCCAACGATTTTAACGACCCTTACTCAAAGTTTGACACACTAATAGCCATTGGTATTAAGGATCAGCTTACCGCTAATGCCGGCTCGGCATTTAATGAGTTGGCAGCATTCCGAAAAAAGCACCAAGGTTGGATAAGCGGATTTTTAAGTTACGATCTTAAGAATGAAGTAGAGGATCTTACCTCGTCCAATGCTGACCATCTTCAGTTTCCTGATCTGCATTTCTTTGCTCCCCTGCATCTTATCATTATCCGTGGTGACGAGGCTGAGGTCATTTCAGAGGACGCTGAACAAATATTACAAGTCATAGATGATATTCAAGCTGAAGTTAACCCAATCGTACCAGTAGCGCTTAAACAACGTTTTAGCAGGGAGCAATATCTAAGTGCTGCCGGAAAGATAAAAGAACATATTGCCCGCGGCGATATCTATGTTACCAACTTTTGCCAGGAGTTTTACGCTGATGATGTTGAGATCAACCCTGTTGTTGTCTTTCTGGAGCTGAACAGGACCTCGCCCAAGCCATTCGCGGCATTTTATAAGTGGAACAATAACTATGCGCTCTGCGCATCGCCTGAGCGCTTTATGGCTAAGCGCGGCAGCACACTCATCTCTCAGCCTATTAAGGGTACCGCGCCGCGTGGCGACACTTTTGCCGAAGATGAAGCTATCAAATTACAACTGCGCAACCATGCCAAGGAGCAGCAGGAAAACGTAATGATTGTAGATCTGGTGCGTAATGACCTTACCAAATCTGCCAAGCCCGGCACTGTTAAAACGGAAGAGCTGTTTGGCATTTACAGCTTCATGCAGGTACATCAAATGATTTCAACGGTGGTTTGTGAGCTGCGGGAAGACGTTTCAGCCGTTGAAGCGGTGCGTAATACCTTCCCCATGGGTAGCATGACCGGCGCGCCTAAAATACGCGCTATGCAGCTAATGGAGGAATATGAGCGTAGTAAACGCGGGTTATACTCAGGTGCGATAGGTTATTTTAGCCCTGATGATGACTTTGATTTTAATGTGGTGATACGGACCTTGCTTTATAATGCTGATTCGCGTTACCTCTCCTTCCAGGCCGGCAGCGCCATTACCTACCATGCCGATGCAGAGCAGGAATACGAAGAGTGCCTGCTTAAAGCCAAAGCAGTTTTAGCTGTTTTGGGGAATAAGTAGCACCGCTTGTTTGTTCTGCTTGCGGGGCGAAACAAATGGAGCAAACCGGAACAAGAATTTTTATAAGTTACTTATTTATAGTATATTAACTTTCGTAAGCGGAGCAAGGTGAAACAACTTATTCGTCAGGAAAATTAGCTGTGGATCTTCCATAACTTACTAATTATAGGGTAATTGCAAATAGAGGTCCGTTGCTTAGATTCTTATCTTCTCTCCCACTCTAACCCCAATTGCAGAACCATTGGCAAAAAAAGTGGAGTGGGGTTTTCCCTGTAAATAAGGCACAAAGGCATCGCCGTACAGAGCGGCAACATCGGCATCAAAAACAAAATCAGTAACCGCGCGGGTTTGCCACGAAATATGCTCTACCTGGTACTGCATGGTTGTTGTTGCATCCCAAATATTATAGCCCCAGTAATGCTCAAAAATAAACTCTTCGGGGCTGCCGGGTGCTATATCAGCTAATTCCTCCATCACGGTTGCCCCTAACTTATTCCATCGCCCGTTAAGCTGCCATTCGTATAAATATTGCGTGCCGTGGCCTACAGTGGTGACCGAGCTGCGCATAGGCAGAGCACGATAATGCTCACGATATAAATTATTGGCAATTAAAGCTATGGCGCGTTTAGGAACCAGTTCGCTTATAAAAACGGCGCCGCGTTTCCATACATTGCCATCAAAATAGCGTACGTAAAAACGCAGGTTAACTTCTTCAAAATTGATGTGCAAAGGCCAGCGTACGCCCAAAACCCTCGTATCGTCAAACAGAAAACCCACCATGCTGACCAAAGCCTTGCCCTCCCAAAGATCAAGTTCGGTACCGGCCGGGGTGTACGGTTTCAGGATAGCCGGATCCACCTCATAATTGAGCATGATCAGGTTAAGCCAGTTGGCTGTTAGAAAGGATTTTGCTGGCATGTTATTCATCTAATCCCTTTTTTAGGGATCGTGACACTTTCTTTATATCTAAAACAGCTTTATCTCTGCAAACGGACGATGCCCGCCAAATGTAGTTTGTGCCTGGGCAGGCGGGGCCGGAAAAATATAGTGCGTTACCAACTTATCAACCAATACCAACGACGCGATGATAAGCGCCACACCGGCAACCTGGTTAAGGCGGTGTACTAATTTGGCCGATACCCTGTCTCGCAGTTTATTGGCGTAAAACGCTTTTGTGGTATCTAACCCAAACTGAACTACCAGCACTGTTAAAAACATAACAGCAATTTTATAGCCTCGAGTGGGATCACTTGCATGGAAAATTGTACTGGCTGTACCTATAACGGTTATCCAATGAAACAACAGCGTCGGGTTAAAAATGCACATCAAAAACCCCTTTAAAAAATAGCCGTAGCGCCTAAGTCCCGTTGGCTGATCGTTATTATAGTTGATCTTTACTTTTTTGATGATATAGCGTATACCTACTACGAACAGAATAATACTGCCCACAACGCCTGCAACGGTTTTTGTTTGGGCAGATACATCAAACAACTGCGAACCAAACAGAATGGCCCCTACAAACACGATATCGCTGCAAACAACGCCCAGGGCCATGTAGATACCTGCATGGAAGCCCCGCTCAATACTGGTTTTAATTAATGCAAAAAAAACCGGGCCGGTTAAAAACGTCAACACTATTCCAATCCCAATCCCCGAAATAACAGCCTCTATCATTTATTAGGTTTACTTTGATGAAGAATGCGAATATCTGTCTAATATCATAAACAACCAAACATAAAATACTACATATGTATTAACTAATCTTTGTATAATTAATTTTAAATGGCTGTAATTATAAAAAATGGTTTATGTTAGTGTTGGAATCCCAACATAATATCAATAACAAAAAATGAAAGAAAGCGGGTCAAAAAATTACAGATTAGCACTATACACTGTTATTACAGTATTTTTCTTTTGGGGATTTTTAGCCGCTTCTAACGGCATATTTATACCCTTTTGTAAAGAGCATTTTAAATTAACACAGTTTGAATCGCAGCTGATAGATTATACTTTTTATGGCGGTTATTTTATCGGTTCGCTTATACTATACTTCGCGTCGCAAATTAGCAAGGTTGATATTTTAAATAAGCTAGGCTATAAAAACGGAATTATTATAGGGCTTGTTATTTCTGCAATAGGCGCCTTGAGTATGATACCGTCTGTTAACTCAGGTTCATTCCCGCTTATTTTATTTTCATTTTTTATTATCGCTATAGGTTTCTCGCTACAACAAACCGCAGCCAATCCGTTCGTAATTGTTTTAGGTCCGCCCGAAACAGGCTCCAACCGCCTGAACCTGGCGGGCAGTTTAGGCAATATCGGTGGTATAACAGGGCCTCTTGTTGTTAAACTGCTTTTATTCGGATCGGCTACATCTCAAATAAAAGGAGCCCAGGTTGAAATAACTGCTATCAATACGCTATACTATATATTGGCCGGATTGTTTATTGCTGTCGCGATATTTTATAGAGTATCCGATCTACCCAAAGCAACCAGCGACGAAAAGACCGAAGCAAGTACCAAGGCCAATTTACCTTTGGCTATTTTATTTATTGCGTTCCTGCTTATTCTGGTTGCCGACCCTATAAGTACTAAAACAGGTATCCCAAGTCAGTATTTCGTTTATGCCTCACTTGTTATCATTCTTACAACATTAGTGGGCACTATTTTCGCATCTGCAAAAAACAAAGCAGGCTGGGGCGCCATGCAATATCCGCAGTTAATTTTAGGCATGATAGCCATTTTTACCTACGTGGGCACCGAAGTTACCATACAAAGTAATTTAGGTTCGTTACTTAAAACGCCCGAGTTTGGCTCGTTTACTGAATCGCAGGCAGCGCCGTTTGTATCATTATACTGGGGCAGCTTACTAATAGGCCGCTTTACAGGCTCAATAGATAGTTTCAATTTATCGCAAAAGGTGAAGAATATTTTAACCGTTTTGATGCCTTTTATGGCATTCGGATTGGTACTGCTGGTTAACCATTCCTTAGGCGAAAATGTAAGCAATCTTTATATCTACGTTATAAGCGTGGCAATATTGGCGGTAGCTTTTTATATAGGCAGGCAAAAACCTACCCTAACCTGCATGGTAATGGGTTTGCTTGGTGTGGCTTTTATGCTGGTGGGGTTGTTTACAGATGGCATGGTAGCCACGTTTGCGTTTATAAGCGGCGGCTTGTGCTGCTCTATTATGTGGCCCTCTATTTTCTCGCTGGCCATTACCGGTTTAGGCAAATACGCCAGTCAGGGTTCGGCTTTTTTAATTATGATGATATTAGGCGGCGCAATTATCCCTCCCTTGCAGGGTAAAATTGCCGATGGCAGCAACAATGTTATACCGGGCATGAGCGGGCTCCACTTCTCGTACATTATACCGGCGCTGGGTTTTGCGTACATTGCTTATTTTGCCTGGAAGGTTAGCATCGAATTAAAAAAGCAAGGGTTTGATATTGACCAATCGCCTTCTACCAAAAGCACAGGCCATTAACCTGCACCATATTGTTAATCGCCCTTATAACTGTTAGATATTTACCACATGAAACCAAGTTTTGATCATATATTTATGAAGTTGGCTACCGACCTTGCCCTGCGCTCGCATTGCGTAAAGGCACACGTTGGTGCTGTTTTGGCACGCGATACGCGCATTATATCCATAGGTTATAACGGACCGCCGGCAGGCACGCATAATTGCGACGAAGAATGGCCCGAAACCGGCTGCGCCCGCGACTCGAAAGGTAGTTGTTCGCTGGCCCTACACGCCGAGCAGAACGCTATATTATACGCTGTAAAGAATGGTGCGAGGCTTGAAGGCGCTACGCTTTATACCACGCTATCTCCTTGCATAGCCTGTGCACGACTCATCTTTTCCGCCGGGATTACGCAGGTTTATTACAACAAGTCGTACGCGCAATACAAAGGCATTCCCAGCGATGAAGGTGTTGATTTTTTAAACAGGTTTGGGGTACCGACGATGAAGCTAGAGGATGAAGTCATTAGCTAAATTTATTTTAGTTTATTTCGCTTGCTTTTTTGTAGCGGTGGTGATAGCTGTACTTTTTATTGAAGATCCGAGTAGAGAAATGTTGGGTTTAACAATAGCAGGTTGCTTATTGTACGTTGTTGCAAGTTCAATTGTCTGGCTTATTATTTATTATTCTATATTAAATAAAATAGAAAATACCAACGCCCGGTTTATCGCATCTTTGGTATCAGGTTTTGTTTTATTAGATGGGTTTCTTTACCTGACTGACGGCGGAACCGCAAACCCAAAGTTCTTTTTATACATCAACGCCATTCATTTGCTTTGTTTCTTAACAGCTTTCGCTCTATCTCGAAAAAAGGAAAGAAATCACACAGAAAATACGATAATAACGGATTAATTCTTACCCTAAAAACGGCTTTACCTTGCCAATAGCAAACTCCAATTGCTCTTCGGGAGTAAGTTCAGTATTATCCAAAATAATGGCATCGTCGGCACGTGTAAGGGGACTTTCGGCACGGGTAGTATCCTGGTAATCGCGGTGAGCCAGGTTCTCAAATACCTCTTCTAAACTGATCTCAGGATTTTTAGGAAGCAATTCTTTATATCTACGCTCGGCACGTATTAAGGGGTCGGCGGTCATAAAAAATTTAACCTGTGCGTCAGGGAAAACAACGGTACCAATATCGCGGCCGTCCATCACAACATGTTTTGATTTGCCCATGCGCTGCTGCTGCCTCACCATCTCAACCCGCACATCATGCAACGCAGCAACACTACTTACCAGGTCAGATACCGGCATTAACCTGATCTCTTCAGACACCTCTTCATCGTTCAGCGTTATATGTGTCTGATAATCGCGCGAATGGAAATTAAGATGCACATTTTTGAGCGCTTCTTTTATCTGATGTTCATCCGTAAGGTCTACATTGTTCCGCAAAAAGTATAACGCTACGGCACGGTACATAGCGCCGCTGTCAACATAAATAAAGTGTAGCTCTTTTGCCAGAGCTTTTGCCAGCGTACTTTTTCCGCACGAAGAATAGCCGTCAATGGCTACCATAATATTGCTGCTCATGTGGCGCTAAGATAATAAATTTTGGCGAGTCTCTGGTTGGGTTGCGCGTACAATTGTGTTTAAATTACACCATTCATTTAATCAATCCGTTCATCTATTTACTAAATTCGCGCCATGAATTTTTCAAAACCGGCTCTGGCAAAAGAGGTGAGCTACAAAACATCCCGCAGCGGCGGCAAAGGCGGACAAAACGTAAATAAAGTTTCTACCAAAGTGGAGCTTTTATTTTCTGTGGATGATTCTGCGCTTTTTACTGATGATGAAAAATTATTAATAAAAGAAAAACTGCAATCGCGCTTTAATAAAGATGGTTATATACAGGTTATATGTGACGAAGAGCGCAGCCAGCTTTTGAATAAGGAAATTGCTTTAGAACGTTTGTGCGTATTGCTTGTTCGATCATTACAAAAGCCAAAGCCCCGCAAAGCCACAAAAGTGAGCAAACAAGCTAAAGAAGCCCGCCTTGCCGGTAAAAAGCTTAATGCGCAAAAAAAGGAAAACCGCAAGAAGAATTTCGAGGCTTAATTAAAGCGGTAAAGTAAAGTAATACTTGCCCATTGCTGGCTGTAATGCTGAGGTTTTACAGCGGCTGTAGGAAAATAGGCCGTATAATCAATCACCCATCGTTTACTAACAAAAGATACACCTACCTGGTTGCTGAATATAGCACGATTAGGCACACGTGTAACCTCAATTGAGCCCGCCGGTTGTTTACTGAACAATCCACCCTCAATTGTAGCATCATACGCTACATAACTAAACTGTGGTTTATAATGTAAAAAGAATTCGCCCTTGCTTTCCTTCGGAGCATTTTCATTCTTGATAGCCGTACTTTGAGTGCTGATAGAATTGAATAACTGACCCAACTTTCCTAAACGAAAAAGCGGCCCTACTCCTGCCCCGTTAAAACCTGTTCCTAAATTTCCGTACGCACTTACAGAAACGTCAAACGCGTCATTGCGCATAAGCAGGCGGTTATACTCGGCAGAAAGATTTAACTGGAACGCATTTTGGATTTGATATTTCCAGCCATTAATGGGATAAAAGCCAAAAGTATCGTGAATAAACTTTTGTGTTCCTTCGCCGTCTGCATCCGGGCCTATTACGCCAATTTGTGCGCCGAGTTTAAGATTGCTTTCATTCTTATAAAGCAAATTTAAAGATGCTCCTGCATATAAATATCCCGCAAAAGGCCTGTCAACAGTAGCAGCCGAAGGGATGTTACCCGTTTGCGGATTATATATTTTTTGCCCCAGCTCAAAGCCCAGCACTTTGTTTTGCAGTGCCGCGTTATTGCCGGTTTTTAAGGCATGCCTGTAAAATAAAAAGATGCCATCCGTATAATAACGATCTGATCCCTGTAACAGGTACGAATCATTATCAGTCTGCAGCCCAATCTCGCTGCTGTGTTGGGCAAAAACTGTTGTGGATATTGCCGTAAGGCTTATTAGTAGACAAAATAGCTTAACTCTCATGGTTTTAATTAGCACCCAAAAGTAGTAAAAGCCTTTCAAATTTAATTCTGATTTTGTTTTGGTGATAGAATACTTTCGGTACTTTTCAATTTAGCACGCTTACCCTTAAAAGTATAACCTACACCGATGCCTGCGTGTGGAACGAAAAATATGGCGCTGTAAAATATATCAGCATTTAACCGGAAATTGAATCCGCCTTTGAGCGGCTGGTAGCGGTATCCAGCGGTAACTGTATTGACGAATTTATATTGATTACCCTGCTTGCTAATAGGAAATAAATTGTTGGATGATCCTCTCCCGCCGTTAAACATGGTAAATGTAGTACCTACACCAAACTCTGCAAAGTGGCTTTTTTTTCCTAATAGGTAATTTAATTGTACCGGCAAAGTAAAATACTTTTTAAGATTTGGTGGGTTATAGTAAAGATCTGAAGGAAACGGCGAAACAAACGTATGTTCAAAATACCCTGCACCTATCCGTAAACCAAGTCCGCTTCGGCGCTTGTTAAAACGGGTGTCATAATTGAGTGTGAACCACCAGCCAGCACCACCGGCTTCAATAAAAATGTTCTCCGCACGTATTTTTTTTAACGAATCGATCTTAAGGGAATCCGTTTTTGCTTTTGACGCGCTATCAGCTACTATTATTTGCGCGTCAGTATTAAATAGGAAAAGCAGGGCTAATAAAAGTGATAAGATGAGTTTTAAACAGATATATTTCATGACAGGGTTTAATTGTCCGAAATATATCTATTTAATGTTTGATGGCAAATAATTAATTTAATTCTGCCTTAGCTATGTCGGCTTTTATGGTCAGGTCAATCGGGTCATTCACCTTTTCGTTTAACAGGGCCAGCTCTATTACCTCGCGCATTTCTGTAACATAATGAAATTGCAGATCTTTAATGTAACCCTCCTTAATTTCAAGTATATCTTTCTGGTTTGATTTACAAAGGATGATCTCTTTAATATTAGCACGCTTGGCAGCTAAAATCTTTTCCTTAATACCACCAACAGGCAACACCCTGCCGCGTAGGGTAATCTCGCCTGTCATGGCCAAATGCGGTTTTATTTTGCGCTGAGTAAATGCCGATGTTAAAGCGGTAAGCATAGTTACACCTGCAGATGGACCATCTTTAGGTGTTGCCCCTGCCGGAACGTGCACATGCACATCCCATTGATCGAACAAGCGACCATCAATGTTAAATTTGCCCGCATGCGCCCTAAGGTAAGCCAAAGCAATAACCGCCGACTCTTTCATTACATCGCCTAAACTACCGGTAAGGGTTAATTTGCCTTTACCGGGGCTTAAGCTGGCTTCTATAAATAAGATATCGCCGCCAACGGCTGTCCAGGCCAGGCCGGTAACAACGCCGGCGTTATTATTGTGTTCGTAAAGGTCCTTGTCAAATATCGGCGCACCTAAAATGCGTTCCACGTCCTTTTTGCTTACGGTTGTGTTATAGTCTTCTTCCATAGCAATGCTTTTGGCTACGCCACGCACTACTGATCCTATCTTTTTCTCCAGTCCCCGCACACCCGACTCGCGTGTATAATCCTCAACCAGTTTTTCTATAACATCGGGCTTAATTACAACATCTTTGGTTTTAAGGCCATGTGCTTCGCGTTGCTTAGGCAACAAGTGTTGCTTGGCAATCTCTATTTTTTCTTCAATGGTGTAACCATTCACTTCAATTACTTCCATCCTATCCAACAAGGCAGGCTGAATGCTGCTTAAAGAGTTGGCTGTGGCGATGAACATTACGTTCGACAGATCAAAATCCATCTCCACATAATGGTCGTAAAACGAGTTGTTTTGTTCAGGATCAAGCACCTCCAACAAAGCTGATGACGGATCGCCGCGGAAATCGCTGCCCACTTTATCTATCTCATCTAAAATAAACACAGGGTTAGCCGCGCCCGCCTTTTTTATAGACTGTATAATACGGCCCGGCATAGCACCTATATAGGTTTTGCGGTGCCCGCGAATTTCGGCCTCATCGCGTATACCACCTAAGGCCATGCGCACATATTTACGGCCCAAAGCCTTGGCAATTGATTTACCCAACGATGTTTTACCAACCCCCGGAGGGCCAACCAAACAAAGTATAGGCGCTTTCATGTTATGTTTTAGCTTCAATACCGCTAAATATTCTATTATGCGTTGCTTTACCTTATCTAAACCAAAATGATCCTTATCCAACACTTTTTGGGCGCGTTTAAGATCAAAGTTGTCTTTAGTAAAATCGTTCCATGGCAGATCAAGTAAAAGCTCCAGGTAATTTATCTGTACTGAGTAATCGGCAGCAGCAGGGTTAGTGCGCGCCAGTTTCTCAACCTCTTTATTAAAATGATCTTTAACTTCAACGTTCCATTTCTTTTTAGCAGCACGCTGGCGCAGGCTTTCTATCTCCAGATCAGGCGTATTACCACCCAACTCTTCCTGTATAGTTTTTAACTGCTGATTTAAAAAGTAATCGCGCTGCTGCTTATCCAGATCAACCCTCACACGTGTTTGGATCTGATTTTTCAGCTCCAGCATCTGCAACTCAGTTGTCAGGTGTTCTAACACCCTGTTGGCCAGGTCACGGCGGTTAGCGGTTTCAAGCAATTGCTGCTTGGCCGCCATATCGGCATTCATGTTTGACGATATGAAGTTGATAAGGAACGATGTGCTTTCAATATTGCGGATAGCTATCCCGGCCTCGCTGGGTATATTGGGAGACATCTGAATAATGTTCATCGCCATGTCTTTTATAGACGATATCATGGCTTTGTATTCGCGGTCCTCTTTTATCTTGGCATCCTTAAATGGCTCAATGGTGGCTTTAATATACGGCTCAGACTGCACTTCTTCCTTTAAAAAGAAACGCTTCTTGCCCTGCAAAATAACCGTGGTGTTACCATCAGGCATTTGCAGCATTTTTATGATGAGTGCAACCGTGCCAACTTTGTTTAACTGGTCAAAGGTTGGGTCCTCAAAGGCAACATCTTTTTGCGCAACCACGCCTATCATGCGTTTGCCTTTATTGGCATCGCGTATCAGTTTGATTGATTTGTCCCTGCCAACAGTAATAGGTATTACCACACCCGGAAATAAAACTGTGTTGCGGAGAGGTAAAATAGATAATACATCAGGCACTTGTTCATTGTTCATTTCCTCTTCATCCTCAGATGACATGAGCGGAAAAAACTCAGAATCTTCATTTATAACGGGCATTGTATTCTTAAAATCAAACGGATCAAAACTCATCAGGTACCTTTCTGTTAAACGTCATATTGTCAGCCTGCAAATGCAGAGTAACCGCCAAATATTGCTGACGCGTGCAATTAAATTATCACGACGGTATGTTTCAACTAATATGCCAAGATGTGGGAAGTTGTACCGAATAGTGGCATATTAAATTGATTGTATGCAATTTACGAAAATGCAGCCCCACAATAATTTATTTTAACGTAAAAGTTGAATACGAAAAAATGTCAGGCTTAAAATGTGGAAAACTCTTTGGTAAATAAGCGGTTTATTTTAAATAAAATTGTTTCCGCTTATAATAATTTACACTATTATAAGTTATTTGTATACTGTTATTTATACCACAGTTGATTTGTAAATGAGGTTAACGGTAATTGCATCTTTTATTATCATCTCTTCCATAGAGCATGCTGCGTCGCAAAACGCGTATGTTAAATTGGGGCAGCAGGCTTATATTGACGGTAATTTTAAAGCCGCCATAAAGCAATTGGAAAAAGGCTGCCTGATAGATTCTACCAATGCCAACGCCTTATGGATGCTGGGATATTCTTATTACCACAGCGATAATTTACCAAAATCAATAACTGCGTTTACCAGAGAGATAGCTATTGCGCCAACTGATGCGGCTGCTTATTACTACCGCGCCCTGGCTAAATATCGTTTAGGCAAAGGCAGCCAGTTACCTGCTGATAAAGAAAAGCATTTAATGGGTTCTATCGTTGATTTCACCAAAGCTATTAACCTGAGTCCTACCGACACTAAAATTGCAAGTTTCTTTCAAAACAGGGCAATAGCCTACCGCGATTACGGGATATTTAAGTTAGAAACTGCGTCCAAACCCTACGATAAAGCACGGGGCCTTAGCTCGCTAAAGGCAGCTATGAATGATCTGCAAAAGGTCTTAGATAACGATCCTACCCGTAATGATATAGCATCATTGTTTGATGTTACCAAAGAGAAGCTGGCAACCGCTACCGGCCACCATTAATTAAACTTTCCGGTTATTTTGTAAGTGTTGGCGCCCAGCAGCTTTACCTTCTGATATTTTTCAATTGTGTAAGCCGAATCGGGGAAATAATTAAGCGTTTCGCTGGTGTTATACAATGCGTTATTTACCTGGTTGTAGATAGATATTTGCCTCACAGTACCATCCGCCGCTTTGCAAATAACTATGCGCCGTGTTTTTACTTCCGGGCTTATTGCGGTGTAAATAACTGTCCCGTTGTCGCCCGACTTAGTATACCTTCCTTTCCATGCAGGCTTGTTAATATCCGATTCAATAAACAAACCGAACTCACTCTTCCAGTTACTTATTTTAACACTTTTACTTTCAGATGCTCCGTTATGTACAACGGTTTTGGTAACAGCTGGGTGTTGCTTTGTTAACAGCACGATCTTCTTTTCAAAATAACCTTTAACATCAAAGTATTCTTTTACCGCGCCTTGTTTTAGGTTATCGGGTTTGCAGGAAGGGATGGAGAACGCTATCGTTACTACCCAAAGTATCTTAAAAATAGAATTGTTTAAGCACTGCTTCATGGCGCTAAAATATGGTTATTAAACGTATGATATTCTTTTCATTAACAAAAATAGCGATGGGTTTCAAACCCATCGCTATTTTTGTTGACAGACGATTACCTTATTTTATATTCGCCGGTGGTGTACTCATCATATAGCTCAGGTCCCTAACCGGGCGCTCAACCTCGTAAGGGATAGGCATACCGCTGAATGTTTGGAAATACAAAATGCTGGCATCTTTCCAAACCTGGGCATCGCGCACATGTATGCGCAGGCGACTTTGTACATTTTCAAAGCGTTCCTTATCAACAAATGGCTGCGCCATATCCCAAACCACCTGGAACTGCCTAACTTGCTTAACACCGGTATCGTACTTAATGCAAAGCTCATCCCAAAGGGTGCGACCGCTTTTTAATTTATACGTCCATGGCACATGGTGAAACCATAATAAATATATCTCAGGGCAGCTTTCCAGCGTTCCGAAGGTTGTGTTAAGCGGCTCGTGATACTGACTAACGGCATCGGTACCTGTTTTAGTTCTGTTAAAACCTAAGCCTTGCTTATCAGCCTTATGATAATACGGCGGTGTCCAGTCGGCACGTGTACGTGCCGGAGCATACCATGAACCCGGACCATAATGATCATATGAAGAAAACTGATGGTGCAAGCCAAGCGGCATCATGTAGTTAACCGCCGCCTCGCGGCTGTCCAGCATCATTTTTTTTACCGGGGCCAAAAATCCGGCATCCCAGTTTTTGGCGGCCATTGCTGCTTTACCTTCATCGGTAACCGGGGCAAATGTTAGTTTCAGCCATTCATCGGCAATTTGCGCACTGGTAAGGGTATTATCCCAGCCCAATCTGCCAAAAGCATACCAGTTGGCCGCCGCAAAGGGGTGAGCCGTCCAGTTACTGTCCAAGCCAATGTTTGATACACCTGCAATGGCTGTATATTTCTGCGGATAAATGCTGCCATCCGTAACCTTGCCGACTGTGCTGCCCGCACCGGATTGGTAGGTATCGCTTTTTAGGCACTCTTCCCACATGGTTGATAAAAATACAAGGTGCTTGGCCTGACCCAAATATTCCTGCATTATTTGGAACTCGGCCATAACCGATGTTTTTTTCATCGCGCCAAACAGCGGACTAAATGGTTCGCGCGGTTGGAAATCAACCGGTCCGTTTTTAACTTGTATTATAACGTTATCTCTAAACTGGCCGTCAAAAGGCAAAAATTCCTGAACAGCTTGTTTTGCCCTGTCCGGATCGTTAGGAGCGTACACAAAGGCGCGCCACATCACAATGCCGCCATATGGTTTAAGTGCGTCAGCCAGCATGTTTGCACCATCTACGTGGGTGCGTTTATAGTCCTGCGGACCGGGTTGGCCCTCGCTGTTCGCTTTTATCAAAAAGCCGCCAAAATCGGGTATCAAAGCATATATTTCTTTCGCTTTTGCCTGCCAGTATTTAATAACTTCCGGATCAAGCGGATCAGCGGTTTTTAAACCACCCTGGCGTATAGGCGAAGCAAAGTTTGGAGCCATATATATCTTCATACCATATGGCCGCACAGCTGCTGCTATTGCAGCATACTTTTTAAGATAGGGAGCCGATAACATCATCGGCTGCGCGTTTACGTTATTGACAACAGCGCCGTTGATACCAATAGAAGCGTTTAAACGTGCGTAATCTTTCCAACGGCTTATATCACCGGCGTTTACGGTAACCGAATCTTTTTCATTACGCCAAAAAATTGACCTTCCGGCAAAGCCGTGCTCAATAGAACCTGTAGGGTTATCCCAATGGTTCAATATGCGGCGTTGGTAGGACGGGTTGGATAATATGTTATCCGTCGCTTCTCCGCTTGCCATTCTGCGCAACAGATCATAAGTACCATATAAAACACCGGCATCAGTATTAGCGGTAATTACCGTGCCTGTAATTTTAAAGCCATCTGCTTTTATGGCTTTATCAGCTTTAACCACCAGCTGTACGGTGGCGTTTGGTGCGCCTTGCCAAAATTTAGTCAGTTCTTCTTTCGCCACATCCAGCGTAGCCGACTTTTTGCCTGATACAACAACCTTAACAGGTTTTGCCGGGCCTTTTCTTAACCACAGGTCGTAGCCATCTTCGGCATGTAAAGTATTGCCGCATAACACAGCAGTAACAATAAAAAGGAGTTTTATTAGTGATGTTTTCATCATAAGTGGACTATTGGTTTGTATAAATATTATCGGGTTGATAATGCAGCTATAAAGCTGCGAAATACACTTGGCAAAACACAATTTATGGCGTTGATATACAAATCTTTTACGAAAACGAAGTAGTGGGGACTATTACTAGCTGCTGTCCGAACGTCTCCGACTTCGGACGACTATGTTTGTAGTCTGCGACTACATTGGCAGGTTTTGTAACACTGTAGTCAGAGACTACATGCATACTAATCCGTAGTTGGAAACTACGGATAGCGGGTCCGATTTATAATTAACAGTGTTACTAATTGAGCTATCTTCGGTAAGTGATTACTGCCGAATCCCAATTATAATTAAAACAAATACCGGTTTTACCTATTTGTGATAACAAACGTTTAGAATGGAATTAAAAACATTTACCAACCTGCCTTTTTACATAAAGCTGGCTTGTGTACTATTCAGCCTTATTGCTATTGGTTACCTCGTTATCATCGCTAAAGAAATACTTTCGCCAATCATATTTTCCTGCCTGTTCTCTATATTATTGTTACCGGTGGCTCAATTCTTTGAGTTTAAACTCCGGTTTTCGCGGAGCGCTGCGGCTATGGTAGCCGTATTATTGTTGCTGGCTTTTGTCGGAACGGTTATTTACGTGATCGGCTCTCAACTGGCAGATCTTGCCAAAGAATGGCCGGATTTTCAGGCACAGATCAAAAGATCGCTTTGGGATTTCAGGGGCTGGGTACAGGATAATTTCAATGTAACGCGGGGTAAGCAACTCCGGGTAGTAAATACCGCCACCAATAAAGTTTTATCGCCCGACACCGCGACAGTAGGCGCTACGGTTTTGTCTGTGTCTGGTATACTTTTGTTTCTGGTTTTTACATTTATTTATTCCTTTCTCTTCCTGTTATACCGCAGTTTGATCATGAAATTCCTGGAGTCGGTTTTTCTAAAGGAAAATAATGCAACGGTACATGCCATTGTTGAACAGGTACAGTACATCATCCGCAAATATATCATCGGCATTTTGATACAAATGGCTATAATGGCCACGGTTATCGGTGTGGCTTTCTCGGTAATGGGCGTTAAATACGCCATATTATTGGGGCTCCTGGCCGGCGTTTTCAACGTTGTACCGTACATTGGTATACTTACGGTATTGGTAATCAGCGCTATTGTGAGCCTGGGCACTTCGCCCGACAGCAGTCAGGCTGTCTGGGTAATGAGTACCGTGGTGATTATGCATTTAGTGGATAGTAATGTTGTATTACCACTTGTGGTGGGTTCTAAGGTGCGCATTAACGCGTTCATGACCATACTAGGCGTAGTAGTAGGAGAAATGATCTGGGGGATCCCGGGTATGTTCTTATCTATCCCGGTGATAGCTGTATTGAAAATAATATTTGACCAGGTGGAAAGCCTGCAGCCCTGGGGAATAATCCTGGGCGATGAAGAACGGAAACAAAACAAGCTCGCCACGCGCTTAATGGTACGGAATAAAAAGATCAAAGTTAAAGAGGTTGCCGGCTAGCCCAACGTCCGGGCTTATCGTTGATAAAATTCCATAGGTAAATTATAAGTTGCGCTACTGTTGGCGTTCCGCGCGCCAGCCGTTCTTGTGTCTTTATAACCAACAACCCACCACTGGTCGAAGTCTATCAACTTCGACCAGTGTGGAGATTGCAAATCCCCTATATTAGTACGGGATTGTAAATAAATAAAACATGCTTGAATTTCTAAAACACCCGTGGCCCTGGTATATATCCGGCATAGCAATTGCCGCTATAATGGTTGTGTTGTTGTATTTCGGAAAATCATTTGGGTTTTCGTCTAACCTTAAAACGTTATGCACCATAGCGGGTGCCGGCAAAAAAGTAAGCTTTTTTGATTTTGACTGGAAAACACAAAAATGGAACCTTCTATTTTTAACAGGTTCAATACTGGGAGGCATTATATCGGCAACCCTTTTAAAAAGCGATGCTCCTCTGCAACTTTCCCCGGCTACAATAAATGACCTAAGCGCCATAGGGCTGCATTTTGACGGGCAGTTGAATCCGGAACAGTTATACGGAACGCACGCGCTATCAATAAAAAACGTGCTTTTACTATTAACGGGTGGTTTGCTGGTAGGCTTCGGCTCGCGTTATGCAGGGGGCTGCACTTCCGGCCACGCCATCAGCGGCTTATCAAACCTGCAACTACCATCGCTGTTGGCGGTTATTGGCTTTTTCGCAGGGGGCCTTATCATGACGCATTTACTTTTACCACTGATTTTTAAAATATGAAAGGATTTAGATTTGTACTCGCGGGATCAATTTTCGGTATCATAATGGTAAAATCAGAGGCTGCATCCTGGTACCGTATACAGGAAATGTTTCGTTTCCAATCGTTCCAAATGTATGGCATAATTGGTACGGCGGTTATGCTTGGTGTTTTAGCGGTCTGTCTTATAAAAAGGTTCAGTATAAATGATTCGCAAGGTAACACGATAGTCTTTACAGATAAAGACAAGGGCTGGAAAAAATACATCATAGGCGGTTTGGTTTTTGGTTTAGGATGGGCTTTAACAGGCGCTTGCCCGGGCCCTATGTTTGTCAACATAGGCTACGGCTACATAACCATGACTATAGTGGTGGCAGGTGCATTATTGGGCACCTACCTTTATGGCTTGCTGAAAAGCAGGTTGCCGCATTGAAAACACACTGGTTGAATTCCTGTTGACGGTTTTGATATTACTCCCATTAGGGTGTTGCAAACCGCCGCCCAAAACCAAGTAAATTTTATGCTTTTATAATAAATTGATAAACAATAGGTTACCATTATTTTACAGCTAAACTTACTGACTTATTCGTCTGTTGCAAAGTGTTGCATGTTTAAACTTACACTATTTGTAAGAAACTTAAAATCAATACCATACAAAAAATGGTGTTGCAACTGTTGCAAAGTGTTGTATATATTTCTGCAACACTACACCCGCAGTAATAAAACACAAAGCCGCGTTATTTTCATAACGCGGCTTTGTTTATAAAATGCTAGAACCTCTTATTACACCAGCACGCTCCCGCTCATTTCAGCAGGAATAGTAACACCTAGCAGTTTTAATATGGTCGGCGCAACATCGCCCAGCTTACCATCATTTACATGTTTTACATCCTTATCAATAACAATGCAAGGCACCAGGTTAGTAGTATGTGCCGTATTTGGCGATCCATCGTCGTTTATCATGTAATCGGCGTTGCCGTGGTCTGCCAGGATGATGAACGAGTAGCCGTTAGCTATCCCGGTTTCAATAACCGCCTGCGCACAGGCATCAACAGTTTCGGCAGCTTTTACCACCGCACTGAACACGCCGGTGTGGCCAACCATATCGGTATTAGCAAAGTTAAGTACGATGAAATCAGGCCAGCCGCTTTGTAGCTCCGGGATAATGGCATCGCGGATACCTTGCGCGCTCATCTCCGGCTGCAGATCATAGGTGGCCACTTTTGGCGATGGTACCAGCAAGCGTTTCTCATTAATAAACTCCGCCTCTCTCCCACCCGAAAAGAAGAAAGTAACGTGCGGATATTTCTCCGTTTCGGCAATACGGATCTGGTTCTTGCCGGCATCCTGTAATATCTCGCCTAAGGTTTTTGTCAGATCGTCCTTAGTAAATATCACCTTAACACCATGATAAGTCTCATCATAGGTGGTCATGGTAACATAGTATAGCTTAAGCGGATGCAGGTTATACTCAGGGAAAGCCTTCTGCGTAAGCGCCAAGGTTATCTCACGCCCACGGTCTGTCCTGAAGTTAAAGCAGATCACTACATCACCTTCCTTAATTACAGCAAGGGGCTGCCCTGCGCCATCGGTTTTAACAATGGGCGGCATAAACTCGTCGGTAACATCCTGCAAGTACTGGCTTTTAATGGCCTGGGTGACGTCATCCACATGCTCGCCAACACCGTTAACCATTACGTCATAAGCCTGCTTAACGCGTTCCCAGCGGTTATCACGGTCCATAGCATAATAACGGCCTATGGCAGATGCTAATTGAACCTTGGTACCTGCAATGTGCTGCTCCAGATCAGTAATAAAACCCAGACCCGATTTAGGGTCGGTATCGCGGCCATCTAAAAAAGCATGGATAAAAACGTTATCCAAATTGTACTCCCCGGCTGCATCACACAAGCCTTTTAAATGCTTTATATGCGAATGCACGCCGCCATCAGACACCAAGCCAATAAAGTGAACAGCTTTGCCATTTTGTTTGGCATAGTTAAAGGCATCCTGTAAAACAGGGTTACCCGGTAGCTCATGCTCATCAACAGCTTTGTTAATGCGGCCCAGTTCCTGGTAAACCACCCGGCCGGCGCCTAAATTCATGTGCCCAACTTCGGAGTTTCCCATTTGTCCGTCGGGCAAGCCAACAGCCATGCCCGAAGCTTCCAGCTTTGAGTTGGGATAAGTATTTATCAAATGATCAAAAAATGGGGTTTTTGCCGCCAAAATGGCGTTAGATTGGTCGTTACGGCCATAACCCCAGCCATCCAATATAATTAATGCAAGTTTTTTCGTATTTTCCACAATGCAAATATAAAAGTCACGTTCTATACATTATAATTTATAGCTGCGCTTATTTGCGCAAACATTTGTTTACCTTATCTAACCTGCTATGAAATTACTTTACTTACCACTGCTTGCGCTTTTATTATTTCCTGTGTCGCCAGCCGACACTGTAGACACCGTTGCCCAATTAATAGGCAAAGGATCTGTGCACGAAATTGCTAAACTCTTTCCCGCCGAAGTTGAAATTGGATTGCCCGATACCGAGCAGGACACCTACCCTAAAGCCAATGCCGAGGGAATGCTCGAAAAATTCTTCGCGCAAAACAAACCTACCGGCAGCAAAATACTCCATAAAATAAATAACGGCGGTAGCTTTCAGTATGGCGTTGTTATTTTGTCAACAGCTAAAGGGCCTTACCGTGTGTCTTTCAATCTGAAAAATGAGAGTGGCACCGTCCACCTGATTAAATTATTGATAGAACCCGACAAAGTAAAATAAACCTCTCAGGTTTTCACGTTTGCATTAATTTAAAAAAAAATTATTTTTAGGTGTAGCGATATAAAGTTTACGCTCGTTTAACCATGCAGTAACGTAAAATATTAAATTATGAAATACTTTAAATCATTTAAAATTTTTGCTGTAGCGGGCTTTGCCGTTTTATTAGCAGCTGGTTGTGCCAAAACAAACAAT
>NZ_CAMLHX010000055.1 GCF_946479965.1 uncultured Mucilaginibacter sp.
TTTTACAGTTTCCGCGGTCATACCGACCACGACTAAGCTGTTTTTTGCTCCCCTAATTACCGCAAACGATACCGTAACATTCTAAGTACAATGCTTTGCGTTAATGGTGCCAAATGATATATTTGGTAAAGCCAATTAACGCGTTTCAACAGCGGGAACATAATTTTTATTAAACATCGGATGAACCTCAATTTCTTTAAAGATCCGTTAGCGCGTGTATGGACAGCCGTTGGGGCATGCATAGTTGTGTTTATTGGTGTTTGTATTGGTTGCATGTCGCAAAAGGATACGATGCAGCCTAATAGCTACGTTACTAACCCTTACACCACCTGGCGGCAATATGGTGGCGGTGCCGATCAGTCTAAATACGTTGAGCTTACGCAGATCAATAAAGATAATATCAAAAACCTTGAACTGGCCTGGACCTATCCTACGCAGGATAATGTAGGCACCTATCGTTTCAATCCGTTGATTGTTGATAATGTGATGTATCTGCTGGCTAAAAACAATTCTATTGTTGCCGTTGATGCTACCACGGGTAAAGAGATATGGGTACATTCAGGACTAAACACCGGCTCAAAAAAAGGCTTAAACTATTGGGAGAGCAAAGACAGAAAAGACCGCCGGATCATTTTTACCATGAATAATACCCTGCAAGAAGTTGACGCTACTACAGGCAAATCCATATTAACTTTTGGTACTAACGGCGCTGTAAACCTGCGCGAGGGGCTTGGTCGCCCGGCAGAGCAGGTAGCGCGTGCCACGTCAAGTTCGCCGGGTGCCATATTTGATGATCTGATCATTTTGGGTATGTCGCCGGGCGAAGCTACGTTTTCAACGCCGGGGCACCTGCGTGCTTACAACATCATTACCGGCAAAATGGAGTGGATCTTTCATACCGTACCACACCCAGGCGAATATGGTTACGAGACCTGGCCCAAGGATGCTTACAAATATGTAGGCGGCGCAAATACCTGGGGAGAGATATCTATTGATGCCAAACGCGGTATTGCTTACTTCCCTATCGGCTCACCAACCTATGATTACTATGGCGCCGACCGCAAGGGTCAAAACTTATACGGTAACTGTCTTTTGGCTTTGGACGCCCGTACAGGCAAAAGGCTATGGCATTATCAACTGGTGCACCATGATATATGGGATTTTGACGTTGTTCCGGCACCGCAACTTATCACTGTAAACCATAACGGTAAAAAAATAGACGCGGTTGCGCAGGCAACCAAACACGGCTTTATGTTTGCCTTTAACCGTGTTACGGGCGAACCATTATGGCCAATTGAAGAACGCCCTGTACCAAAAAGTAATGTACCCGGCGAAGAAGCATGGCCTACGCAGCCCTTCCCTACCGTATTGCAGCCTTTTAGCCGCCAGGAAGTGAAGTTTGCAGACCTTAACCCCTATTTTACGGCAGAGCAAAAAGAGACTTGGAAAAAGCGTATGGCAGCGGCAAAAAGCGGCTTGTTTGAACCATTATCTGACCAATACGAAACCATCACTATGCCTGGGGCGAATGGTGGTGCAATTACCGGCAATACAGCATCAAACCCATTGAAGGGCTTGGTGTTTGTTTCTACACAGGATAAGCCTTCGGTATACAAATTAAAAAAAGCAGAGCCTGCGGAGCTACGTATCCCGCTATCTGCTAACGAAACCGAGGCCGCAAAAGCGCTTTACGCGCAAAACTGCCAGTCGTGCCATGGGGTTAATTATGAGGGTGGCGTTGGCCCATCCCTGGCTAGTATCAGCAACAGGGTAACTTTTGACAACTTTAAAACAACGGTAAGTGTTGGAAAAGGCCAGATGCCGGCCTTTCTTCATCTTGGTGAACAAAATGTTACGGCGGTATATAAGCTACTTTCGGGACCGGGCGGCGGAAGACCGGGCGGTGCAGCAGGAAGAGGTGGCCCTCCGGGAGCTTTGGCGGCAGGACCTGTTACTGGTCCGGTAGTGGCAACGGGAGGTGCTCCGGGTGCTGAAGAATTTAAAAAGATCGTCAATAAACCCATGACAGCTTATCCGGATGGTGTTACGCCTCCTAAAGACCGTTATGTAGACGGTTCATCAACAAGCTACGGCTTGGGGTTTCCAAATCTAGTTGGTCCGCCGTGGTCGTCAGTAGTGTGCTATGATTTGAATACCGGTAAAATAAAATGGAAAAGGCCGCTGGGCAACGATGAGAAAGTTGCACCCGGCCAAAATTTAGGTATACCGGTTGGGTCGCAACATAAAGGCATGGTCGTTACATCTACCGGCATTATTTTCGCAACCTGTGCCGACGGATTAATATACGCCTACGATGAAGACAACGGCAACCTGCTGTGGAAATACAAATTCCCCCGTGTATCTGAAGGAGTGCCGGCTATGTACCAGGTAAATGGCAGGCAATATTTAGTTGTATGTGCCGTAAATGATAAGGTAACGGACGGCACCGCCAACAATATTACGCCAAGGGCCTATTACGTTTTTGCATTACCTAAAAAGAAATAACATCTATTAAATTACCAATGAACAGAAGAAAATTTATAAGCACTACATCAAGCTTAGCACTTAGCGCTGCTGCTGCGCCTGCCTTTGCCCGTATTTTACCCGCAAAAGACATAATGGACCGCATAGGCATGGGTACCCTCCTGTTCCGTAATCAAATTAAAACACGGCCGGAAATGGTGGTAGTTAACGAGCTCACCTTGCTTGATATTCCGCAGCATCACCGGGAGGTTTTCGGCGTTAAAAAATTGGAATTTTGGAGTGACCACTTAATGTCGTTGGATAAGGCTTATTTAACAGACTTGAAAAGCAAAATTAAAAAGGCGGGTTGCGAATTGTTAAATTTTCAGATAGATACTTCGCCGGCCGACAGAACGCCATATGATCTGGCTACGCTTGATGAGGAAAGACGTAAAGCGGGTGTTGAACAGGTAAAAAAATGGTTGGATATAGCAGCCTTTTTAGGAACCAAAAGTGTGCGCGTAAATCCGGGCAGTGCCAGAAACTCATCGGTCGAACAAAGCATTAAATCATATCAGGAATTGTTACCAGTGGCAAAGGCAAAAAACATAATTATAGTTGCAGCCAACCACTCCGGCATTGAAAGAGATGTAGATAAGCACCTAGAGATAGTAAAGGGCGCACCGGGATTATATACCCAACCCGATTTTGGTAATTATAACAACCCCGCAATTATGTATGATTCGCTTGCGAAGATATTACCTCTGGCTTACGTGGTTTCTGCTAAAGTATCAAACGTTGCACTGGTTGATGGTAAGATAACAACCCCTCAGTACGACTTTGATAAATGCGTGCAGCTTTCAGAAAACACAGGCTTCAAAGGCGTTTATATAATGAATCAGTGGGGAAATATACCTGCAGGAGTAAGCACTGATGACATAGGTAAATGGATGGTGGAGCACATTAAAGCCAATATAAAAGCTTAACATAATTATTTACAGCATGGAAAATAGAAATCTAAAAACAGTAGCAAAAATATTTTTCATGTTGCTGTTATTTTGTTTGGTGGGTAGCTACGTGTACTCGCAAAACGTTCCAACCAGAACCATATACTTTCTGTCGGGTCCGAAAGATCACGGCGCACCCGGACGGCATGAAACCAAACTTGATCTTTTGGTATTACAGCACTGCATTGACAGTATCAGCAATATAAAAGGTGTTAAAATTGTCACCAAATTTTTGGATCAACGTACAGCCTTAAATATTGACGATCTGAAGGGTGTAGACGCGGTTATTATAGAGTGTAGTGCCGAGTCGAGCTCGCAGCAGCGCACGCATCCGCTTTTCCCGCCAAGCGGCAGCAATACTAAAACCTATGATAAAGCAACCTTAGATTACCTTGCGCAAGTAGATAGCCTGCACAAAAAAGGCATGGGTATAATGGTGTTGCATTGGGGGATAGTTACTGCTAATCAAAAAGCCACATCCTATTATTTGGATTGGTTTGGCCAGGCCACCTTGTCGGGATACTCACACAATCCGGCGGGTTTTTGGGCGGTCACGCCTATAGAAAGCGGGAAGAAACACCCTATAATGCGCGGCGTAGGGCCATTTAACTATAAGGATGAGATCTTTTCGCAACAACTGGTTAACCCTAATGATCCTTATAGAACCGACCTGCTTTCCGGCGTATCAGAAAAAACCAATCAGGGCGCCGTTACAGAACCTTTTGGCATTGCTTCCGCCTACGAAAAAAGAGGCGCACGTGGCATTTTATGGGGCGGAATGGATTACCATTCTGCGTTACTGAATGAAAACTATCTGCGCTTTGTGTTAAACTCCATCGTATGGGCGGCAGGTGTTGATGTTCCTGCAGGAGGTGTTAAAACAAACGCAAAACAACTTCAGCTTATAGCAGCCAGGCCAGATCAGCATGATAATTTAAAACCGGCGGGGTTTGTATTGAAATAACAGAATGTTTGGCTATCCGGCAGATGCGTCGGTAATTGGGGCAGATTCCGGTTTAGGCGGTACTTCGCAAGCAAAACCAAACAGGCATCTGTCTTTTATCATGGCAGCAACCTCGGCCGGAACATATTCTTCCCAACCCGTAGTTCCCTGCTTTATCATTTGCAGCACTTTGTCTGTTTGAACATTTAGGTTACTTTCTTTATAATGCCTTATATCTTCTATTTTATTATTGGCGATAAGATAGCGATATAGGTCTATTAAGTGTGGTGGCGGATAAAACCTAAGGCAGTTCCATATAACACCATCGCGTAAAGTGGGATAAATAAACAGTTTAACTTTGCGACTGAATAAGGTAGCGAATGACTCCAGAATTCCTCCCTGCAGATCCTGGTAATGCTCTTCTGCGAAGATGTACTCAAGATTGGGATAACCCAAAACAACACCTAATTTTAGCTTGGTGATCTTTGAAAGATAGGCCACCAATTTATAATACTCATGAAAATTGGATATCATTACCGTTTGCCCCAGCGAGCAGAGTATATCAACGCGATCCAAAAAATCCTTTTCATCGATCTCAGCCAGCGGGTCGGCATCTCGTTCTTTTAACGATTGCAGCGTTAGTTCGGTAACCACCATCACATTATCCTTATCAACATCGGCCTCCTGCATAAATTGTTTTACGCCGGTGTTAAGCATGTCTATATGTACATTTATAACCGGCCTAAAGCGGCCCCTTATTACCACTGCGTGCTTTTTGTAAAGCGCCTCTGAAGGTTGCATGTTTTTACCGTCCGGACCGAATACAGCAGCATCAGAGAAACCATATTTTACTAAATGAAGACTCATTAAGCGGTTATCCACCTTGCTAAAATCGGGTCCCTCAAAGCGAATCATATCGATCTGAATACGATCAGGCGAAAGGTCATCCATAAGGGATAACAGGAACATAGGCGGATTTTCGTGGTAATAAAAACAGGCATACAATAAATTTACGCCCAATACGCCAACTGCTTGCTGCTGCAAGTTATTATCATTATCCAACAGTTTAACGTGTAATACTACATCGTTATGGGCTCCATGAGGTTTTAGTTGAAACCTTAACCCCATCCATCCGTGCCCCTCATTGGTTTTATGATAGTTAAGCGCTGATATGGTATCGCATAAAGCAAAGAAAGTGGTATTGTCTCCACGTTGTGCCTCCAAACGCTCGACTATTAATCCATACTCGTGCTCAAGCATAGCCAATAAACGCGGCTCACTAACGTAGCGTCGTACTTTCTGCGTTCCGTAAATGGCATCTGATACCACCATGTCATAGGCCGACATTGTTTTGGCAATAGTGCCTGAAGAAGCACCTGCTTTAAAAAAATTAGCTGCAACATCCTGCCCCGCACCTATCTCTGCAAACGACCCATATATCTTGGAATCCAAATTTATAGCTAGTGCTTTTTGTTTTGTTCCGAGGTCCTTATTGTAACTAACAGCCATATTTTCACCTATTTAAAAGGATACCGTTACCGATATCTTTTTATAAAAATACGATTTTTTTAATATTTAACAGTCTTATTTGGGAAAAACGCAATGAAATAAATCGTTTGATATAATAAAGGTATTAGGTATGAAATTGTTTTGACACAATAAGTTCGGCCCTATAATATCTTGTTATAAAAAAGTAGAAATGCTTTGTAAAAGGCAAAAAAAAGCCGGATCTAATTGTTTGGTGACAATTTAGATCCGGCTTTTATTTAACAATTATGCTCTTTAGAAATACGCTTTCTATTTTACTTCGAATGAAAAATAACCAGACCCGGTCCGTCCGTTATTACTGATACCTTGCAACACGCCTATATATTTGCCCGGCATATCTGAGGTGAAGTAACTTGTGCTTACTTTGCCATCCGGCGCGGTGGTCAGATCGGGATTCCAGTAAAGCGCGTTTCTAAAATCGGGTAAACGCGAGGTCTTTTCGTCGGTACTATCATACACCGGCGAGTAAAATTGCCGCTGTAATTGCAAGCCTTCATAATCGAGCAAAACCGCCTTTGGATTTAACTCAAAGCTGCTCATATCACCTTTGTAAGTGGTTAGATTAACCAGTCCTTCAAAAGCCGCGGCACCATTAAACACACGCTCGGGTAACACATCCACCCTTTTTATTTTTAGAGGGTCGACTTCAAAAATTTTATTGTTATCAAACACAGGCACGCCATCAACCATAACCAATGGTTCATCGTTAAATACGCCGCGTTGGTTAAATACTTTCAAGTATAGCTTTTTGTCCTTCCTTACTAAAAATATATACGAAACAAACTCCCGCATTACCTCTTCCATAGTTGTGAAACGTGTAAACTGATCTAATACGAAACTCTTTGCAGGCTGGCCATAAAACGATGAAGAATCGGTATCTGTAGCATAAAACTGTCTCATACCGGCTGATTGATAGGTGTTTTGAACCTGCATACTTAGGCTGTGTTCTGTTAACAGCGGCTTTTGTGTTGCCGATAGATTAAACGCGGGTAACGAAGTAGCCGAAAACTTGTCGGAGAACGGACTCGCCAGATCTATTTTGTATGCAGTACTATCAACAAAATGATTGGCCTGTAAAACAACTTCATTGGCTCCATATATATAACCGGAATTAAAGAAGAAATGCCCGTTAGCGTCAGAACGTGTTGAGAACAACCTTGCTTTTGTTCCAGGGAATGAAATATAGGTTAATGTATTAGGTGCCGGACTTCCCGAAACCCTGTTACTGATGGTTCCGGATACAATTTGACCCGCATACTCCGGCGGGAACTGAAATGACGGTTTTTTAGCAGATGTTGCGTCAACCCAGTTGAAGGCACGCCATCCTTGTGCAAGTAACAGGTTATCAAGCGCCTGGTTGGTTTCCCTGCTGTCGTCTTTGAAATAAAAATCGGGCGATTCAACAATACCCTTTACATCAGCGCTTAACCAAACAAAACTATTAATACCCGCTTCGTCTGTTCGCTGCAATGAATCAACGCGATATACTGAAAGCGAAAGTGAAGCAGGGTCTGCTTTTGATGATTCATCAACCGCGCTAACATCAAGACCTACCTTTTTGCGTTTATCATAAGAAACCGCGTCTGTTTTAGCATCAATTTTTAATTGTTTGCCTGGCCTTTTAAATATTAACCGCTCACTAACCGGCTGTCGCTGTGCATTAAAAAGCGTAAGCTGATTAACACCATCGGCAAGTTTACTTTTATCAATAGTATACCGCCCGGAATTGTTGGTCATTGCTAATTCGGCAGCTACTTGCACGCTCGTGCTATTGTGCAGCAACAAATATAAATGCTCAGAAGCGTCGCTATTTTTACTGCTTACGATTACGTCCCAGGCTGCACCATTGTCTTGCGCCTGCATAACATAACCACGTGCATTTACTGCGGGTAACGTTTTGGTTATTGCCCTGCTACCGATTCTTACAATGGCTTTGTAAGTTTTACCTGCGGCCGGTGTAAATAAAAATGTTCCTATCCCCATTTTTAGGGGACTAAACCTTGCCACCGTGTCGTTGTTCTGATCAACTATCGCTCCCCGGTAATTTACGCCCCTTCCGTGGCTATCGCTAACTTTAACTGCCACTTTGCTGTTCAAATTCTCTACCAGGTTTCCACCCTCCGGCATAAACTGAACATCAAAATCTGAAGCGGCTAATTGAGCATTGTCAGGCTGCTGGGATAGATTTACAACTGTTATAGATTTTTCAAAAAAGTTATCCGCGTCAAAATTCTTCATCCAGGCGGTGTAAGCTCTAAGCAGATAATTTCCGTTTGCCACAGATGCAGGGAGATAAATTGAGCCGTTGCCCTGGCCGTCTTTTAGTGTTACTTTGGTTTGTAATACGGGCGCGTGTTTACTGTCTAAAAGCTCAATATAAGCTACCTTGCTCAAATCAAGCGGAACGTGCGATGCCCCCTCAACGTTATATACCTTAAACCAAAGTATCTCGCCTGTAAGGTAAAAATCCTTGTTTACGTGTAGGTACAACTTTTCTTTTAAAACCTGTTTTTTGTAATTTTCAACATTGGCTTTAAGTTCAGTTAAACTTTGTGCCTTGGCCCCCAGAGCGGCAGCAATTAAGAATGCCATAAAAAGCATTCTGTTTAATAAAAGGTATCGGTTCATTTCTTTCATAATTTATCTTTTATACCAATATGGTGGTCTTACACTAACTCCGCCTTGCAAACGGCAGTCTACACATATAAATTCGCTTGTAGTCGACCAGCCGGTTTGATCGCCCTTAAGCGGATATTGATCTATTATTATATACTTGGGCTTATCCGGAATAAGCAATTGCGTTTCTATATCACTCCTGCCTATCGGCGTTGTGAAAAGAAATAAGCGACCCGGCATTAGCGCACCGCAAACATCCCCAGGGTCAAACTGTGGCGACTGGCGCCAATGGGGAACCATTTGATAGGTGGAAAGTGTAAGCCTTTTTTCTGTCACCGTTCCGGCGCTTATAAAGCCTATAACCACTTCCCCTGGGTTAGTTGTCGATTTGATATTACTAAAAAGCTGTGATGGTTGCGAATCAAAGATGCTGCCAACCGTTTCGTTATTTTTTTGCAATGCCTGCCAAAAGTCAAAGCCTTCTTTAGTAAGTACTGTTTGTTTAACAAGTATACTGTACCCTATCAAAATTTTAAATGAACTTGGCCCTACCGAATTTACAAGTAGGTTCTCTATCCTGTCTCCGGCATTGTTGGCACTTGTACCCAACGCAATATTGGTTGACGGGGCGCTTTTCCAGCAGTTGTAAATGTCGTCATCCGGAAAAAGTCGTGGGAGGATTTGATGGTTTTCTATTTTATAATAAGATACTATCGGCGCTGTATACTGCCATGTTTCTATATGTTGATATTTGTAGTACCGGCTTTTACCTGAGCCATCATGAGTAGACGCATATATATTAAAATTATCCCGTCTAAAATCATACGTAACAGTGTCTATTGGTGGCGATGTTCTGCTTTCTACAAAATCGGATAGGTACTCCTTATTATCCTTTGTACGTATGCGCAACCTGTATTTTTTAGTCTGATCCAGACCTAAAGATGGCCGACCATAATTACCACTTTTTACAAGCTCAGGCAGCACATAAGTGGCACCAGCATCGCTTTCCACCTGTACAATAGCTCCCTTTTCGAAAGCAACAACAGCTTTCTTATCCAATTTAAAGGTTCGGCTTAATGTAAATATAGTTGAATCGTTACCCGTATTTATTAAACCCTCTACAACAAAATAGTTAGGATTGATGTCATTGACAACGGGCAGATACTTTTCTCTACACGCATGCAGCAGCATAGAGGCTAAAAAGCCTGCTCCAAGTAAAATAATATTGCCTTTGCTTATTCTCATACTATTTCCAATAAGATGGCCTTTTTGTGGTTCCGCCTAATAGCCTGCAGTCTGCACAATAAAGCAGCGGGGCACGCGCGGCCTGCAGGGGCGGGAAAACCCAAATAAACGGATCTCCCGGAGCTATAGCATACCCAAGGGACTCTTCACATATCGATTGATCCGGAAGGTTGAACCATTCGGAAGGCAAATCCTTAGAATGAATTATAATACGCTTTTGGGTTACCGAGCCTGCGCTTATAAACCCTATCACGGTTTCCGAGGGGTCCTTTGTCGACCTGATATTGCCAAATAATAGTGATGGTTGCGCGTCAAAAATGCTTCCCACACTTTCTGTATTTTTTCTAAGACTTTCATAAAACTCAAACCCTTCGCGGGTAAGAACTGTTTGTTTAACCAATAAACTGTATGCAGTATTCAATTTTTGCGACCTTCCGGGTACTGAAATAATTGGTCTGTCAGCTAACCGGTCCTCTGAAAGATTGTTTGTAGTAGCCAACAAAATATTGCCGGATGTTAAAGTACGCCAGCAAGTAGTAATATCATCTTCCGGAAATATCCTGTCAACTCTCACTCCATTTACAATTTTAAGATATGACTTAAAATAGGCGTTGTACTCCCATGTCTCTTCATAACTATGTTGGTAATAAATACTTTTTCCGGATGGATCGTAAGTATCAACATAAAAATGGACACTGGTGTCTCTGATTTCGTGTCTCAAATCAAATTGCGGCGACAACTTGCTTCCAACAAAATCAGAAAGGTATTCCCTGTTATCCTTTGTACGGATCCTTAGCCTGTACTTTTTTGTTTGATCGGCAATAAACGGTGGCCGGCCGTATCTGCCTGCTTTTTTTAATTCCTGTAATACATAGGTTTCACCCGCGTCGCTTTCAACCTGCACTATAGCGCCCTTTTCAGGTGCCTCAATGGGTTTATTGTTCAATTTAAATGTGCGGCTCAAATTATATATGGTAGAGTCTCCACCGGTATTGATTAAACCTTCAACAACCAAATAGTTAATGTTAAAATCCTTAATTTCTGGCACATACTTTTCCTTACAGCTATAAAGCAGCATGCAGATCAGCACCAGCAAAGCTGCGCCGGCTTTTAGTTTTACATGTGCTTTATTATCTGCTTTAACTTTCATTTCGTTATTATCTTATCCAATAAGACGGCATTTTAGTGGTGCCCCCTTGCAAACGGCAATCTACGCACTCATAAACTTTTGTAGCTAAAAGTGTATCAGGATGAACATTAGGATGCATCCAGTCAATTGGTATATATTCTGTTTGAGTTGGGTCAAGCAATAAAGCCTTTACCTTAGGTTCTGGTATTGAATCTGTATGCTTTACGCAATACGGGTCCGGAACCGGCCCAATAAAATCAAATGGAAATTGATTAGCTACCAGCAATATGCGTTTTTCTGTTCTTGTACCGGCGCTGATAAACCCTATAACCACTTCGGTAGGATTTGAGGTACATTTAATATTGCCAACCAGCAATGATGGTTGAGAATCGAATATACTTCCAACTTTTTCTGTATTCTTATTTAGCGTTTCATAAAATTCAAAACCAGCTTTGGTTAGCACCGTTTGCTTTACTAAAACGCTGTACTCAATTCTCACTCTTTGCGAACCCGGAAGTATGTCTATTATTAAATTATCGGCTAAACGATCCTCGGCCAGGGTAGCTGTGGTAGCTATGGGCAGTTTTGTAGATACTGCTTCATGGTAACAGTCGTATATGTCGTCCTTTGGATAAATTCTGTCTTTCAAAAGGTGGTTCTCAACTTTAAAAATCGAATGTTGCGGGGCTCTGTATTGCCACGTTTCTATATAGGTGTAACTATAATAGCGGCTTTTGCCTGTTGGGTCATTGGTGTTGGAATATATGTTTAAGTTACCATGTCTAAAATCGTATGTTAACTCAACCGGCGGCGATACTTTGCTTTCTACAAAGTCAGATAAATACTCCTTATTATCCTTAGTACGTATTCGCAATCTGTATTTTTTTGTTTGATCAAGATTAAGCGGGGGCACAGCGTAGGTACCAGGCTTTGCCGCTAACTCAGGCAATATATAACTAGCCCCAGCGTCACTTTCAATAGCAACAATAGCCGCTCTTTCAACGGCCATTACAGCTTTGCTTTCCAATTTAAAGGTGCGGCTAAGTTTAAAAATGGTTGAATCGGTGCCGGTGTTAATAAAGCCGTCAACTACAAGGTAATTAGGGTTAACATCTTTAATTTGTGGCACATATTTTTCTTTGCAGGCATACACGCAAAAAATTAAAAGCAAAGCTGCGCCAACTTTAAATTTTCCAAGTGTTCTATAATCAGCGTTTACTATCATTTTTTTTCTATCAACGTATCCAATAAGATGGCATTTTAGTTGTTCCTCCCTGTAAACGGCAGTCTACGCACTCATGAATCTTAGTAGCTAAAAGAGTGTCAACCGTAAGGTTAAAATCAATCGGAATTAGGTCAGTTGTAGTCGGGTCCAATAACACCGGTTTAATTTTACCAGTTGTTAGCGAATCTGTATGCTTTACGCAATAAGGATCAGGAACCGGCCCAATAAAATCAAAAGGAAACTGATTAGCTACCAGCAATATACGCTTTTCAGTTGTAGTACCGGCGCTTATAAACCCTATCACAACCTCGGCCGGATTGGTTGTGCACCTAATATTGCCGGATAGCAGCGATGGCTGCGAATCAAAAATACTGCCTACTCTTTCGGTGTTTTTTGCGAGTGTTTCAAGAAATTCGAAACCGGCTTTTGTAAGTACGCTTTGTTTAACCAACACACTATATTCGATCCTTACTTTTTGAGAACTCGGAAGAATATCTACAATCAGGTTATCAGCTAAACGGTCCTCGGCAAGTGTAGTGGTTGTAGCAATGTTGACTTTGCTGGAAGTTGATTGGTGATAACAATCATATATATCATCCTCGGGATAACGCCTTTGTACAAGTTTGTGATTCTCAACTTTATAAATGGAATGCTGAGGTGCCCGATATTGCCAGGTTTCTGTATAAGTATAATTATAATAGCGACTTTTGCCTGTAGCATCATTCGTGTTTGAGTATATGTTTAAGTTACCGTGCCTGAAATCATGTGTTAACGTAACCGGCGGCGATACTTTGCTTTCTACAAAATCAGATAAATATTCTCTGTTGTCTTTAGTGCGTATTCTTAATCTATATTTTTTTGATTGGTCAAGGTTCAAAGGCGGTACCGCATAAACTCCTGGCTTTGCAGGCAACTCATATAGTAAGTAGCTTCCCCCTGCGTCACTTTCAATAGCAACAATAGCCGCTCTTTCAACGGCCATTACCGCCTTGCTTTCCAGTTTAAAGGTGCGGCTAAGCCTAAATATAGTTGAATCTGCACCGGTGTTAATAAAGCCGTCAACCACCAGGTAATTAGGGTTAACATCTTTAATTTGTGGCACATATTTTTCTTTGCAGGCATAAATAAATACGCATAGCGTCAGAGCAAACACAAGGCCAGTTTTAACGTTTTTGCTATATTTAACTTTATTCATGTCCATCGTTAATATATCCAATAAGGTGGTACTATGTTAGTCCCCCCTTGTAGTCTACAGTCGGCACATTCTCGAAACTTAGTAGCAGTAATGGCAGCCGGGAGCGGCAGCCATGGGTCGCGATGGGTTTGCAAGGGTATGTACTCTGTTTGTACAGGATCAAACAATAAAGCCTTATGCTGAGATATCTGCAGCGTATCCATATTAGCAATACAATAGCGATCAGGAAGCGGCCCTACAAAATCAAACGGAAAACTATTGGCTACCAGCAGTATACGCTTTTCTGTTACAGTACCTGCACTTATAAAACCGATAACAATATCGGCAGGATTGGTAGTACATTTAATGTTACCAAATAGCTGCGACGGCTGCGCATCAAATATGCTCCCCACCTGCTCTGTATTTTTTTTTAATGTTTCAAAAAAATCAAAACCGGCCCTTGTAAGTACGGTTTGCTTAACCAGCACGCTGTATTCAATTTTTACTTTTTGCGAACTTGGAAGGATATCCACAATTAAATTATCAGCCAATTTATCTTCGGCAAGAGTAGATGTTGTAGCTATAGTAACTTTGCTGGATGGTACATGATGATAGCAGTTATAAATATCGTCCTGCGGATAAGTTCTATATTTTAACTCTTTGTTTACAATTTTTATTGCCGATTCCTGTGGCGCCCGATATTGCCAGGTCTCTACGTAAGTATAATTATAATAGCGACTTTTTCCGCCGGCGTCATAAGTATTAGAATATATATTCAAATTACCGTGCCTAAAGTCGTGAGTAAGTTCAACCGGTGGCGATATTTTGCTTTCTACAAAATCAGACAAATACTCTTTATTATCCTTTGTGCGCACACGTAATCTGTATTTTTTAGATTGATCCAGATTTAATGCCGGCACAGCATATGTGCCCGGTTTTGATGGCAACTCCGGCAATTTAAAGCTCAATCCGGCATCGCTTTCAACAGTAATAATGGCAGCCCTTTCTGGCGCCACAACTGCTTTGCTTTCCAGTTTAAAGGTTCGGCTAACCTTAAATATTGTTGAATCTCCTCCTGTATTTATAAAGCCATCTATAACAAGATAGTTAGGATTAATGTCATCCGTTTTTGGCAGATACTGTTCCTTACACCCAGTAAGCAGCATAAAGCCTAAAGAAGCCATCGCTGTTACACCAAAAGTATATCTGCTTATCATCACTCCTATCTCCAATAAGACGGCCTTTTATTTGTTCCACCCTGCGTGCGGCAGTCTACGCAATTTAAATATAAGAAGTCTACTGCTGAGTAACCCACAAGAACCCCTTGAATCCAAACCTCATCAATTGGTGTAAAACGTGTAGTGGGTCCAAGCAAATTATTGTTTACCGCCGCCCCTAAAAACAAAGTTTTAACAGATTTAATACAAGTAGAATCAATCGGGTTTGGGATAAACCATTGCAATGGCAATTCGGCCGGTATAACAGTTAAGCGCTTTTCTGTAACGGTGCCGGCGCTCACAAATCCTATCACTATTTCTGAAGGATCTGTAGTCGACCTGATATTACCAAAAAGTTGCGATGGTTGCGGATCAAAAATGCTACCAACATCTTCTGTGTTGTTTTTCATTGTCTCCCAAAATTCAAAACCCGCCTTTGTCAACACGTTCAGCTTAACTAATATACTGTACTCAAAGTCTATTTTTGACGATGATGCCGAAATAAAATTGACACGTGTATCTGTTAACCGGTCTTGATTAAGATTTTCTGTAGAACCCAATACAATATTGCTAGAGGGCACATTCTGCCAACAAGTAAATATAAAGTCTTCCGGATTTCTACGTAAAAGTTGACGATTTTCAACTTTAAAATATGATAGGAGTTCAGCTCTATACTCCCAGGTTTCGATATAACTATAATGGTAATACTTGCTTTTGCCAGAAGGATCATGCGTATCAGCATAAATATTTAAGCCGTTATTTTTAAAGTCAAACTTAAGCGCGTCAATTGGTGGCGCGGTCCTGCTTTCTACAAAATCCGAGAGGTATTCGCGGTTATCCTTCGTACGTATTCGCAACCTGTGCTTTTTAGTTGGGTCAAGATTTAAAGATGGCCGCCCATAACTCCCGGCCTTTACCAATTCCGGCAATACGTATGTGGTACCGGTTTCACTTTCCACATTTACTATAGCACCTTTCTCAAATGCAACAACCGCCTTGTTATCTAACTTAAATGTACGGCTTAAGATAAATATTGTAGAATCAGCGCCGGTATTTATAATTCCTTCAACTACAAGGTATTTAACATTATTGTCCTTAATTTCCGGCCTATATTTTTCTTTGCAGCCATACCAACCAATTAAAGTTAAAATGGTAGCTACAGCTAAAGTTAACTTGTATCTATTCATTTTGATATTGTTTATTAAATGGACAGTCGGTTATTAGTTCCGCCCTACTGCATTTAGTATCAGCACTTATATTTATAAAAACATCTTCAACAGTATTATTCAGATTACCCTTTTTAATTTTCGGCACATATTGCTCCCGGCATTGATATAGCATTTTACAAACCATTAAGACTAATGGTGCGCGCAATGTTATAGTTCTGTACGGTTGTACCGGGTTCATCTTTAAAAACGTATGTTATAATTAACAAAAGGTATAGCAGCTGCAAAAATAGATAGCTGGTAACCGTTTACCTTACCACCCTCTGATACGTAATATGTTGAATAAGGATTATGTCTTCCTGTTAAATTATAGACCCCCACTGTCCATGAACTATGGAACCGCTGGTTAACACGGTGATTGGGTTCAAATGTTGCTGAAAGGTCAAACCTAAAATAGTCTGGTATACGATATTGATTACGGTCTGAATAAAAAATACGCTCAGAGCCCGCATAATAAAAACGGGTTATAGGCAAAGTAATTGGCCTGCCTGTGCTGTACACGCCATTGAAGGATATACTATAACGATGCGAAAATCTATAATTACCTATAAGGTTAACGGCATGGGGTTTATCGTAATTTGCAGGATACCAGTCGCCGCGGTTAATTAGTTCACCTAAATTTGTATTGTTCTGCTGTAGTAATATCCGCGAATACGTGTAGCTTATCCATCCATTTAATTTACCTGTGGTTTTCTTTAAAAAGAACTCAACGCCGTATGATTTACCTTTAACCGGTAATACATCATTCTCAATATTGTGGTTTAGCACCAACTTGGCACCACTACGGTAATCAAGGTAATTATCAAGCGTTTTATAATAAACTTCAACAGATGTTTCTATTGTATTTGATTTAAAGTTGCGATATAGCCCCAAAGATACCTGGCTACCCTTTTGCGGTTTTATATTAGGATCGCTAAGTTTCCAAACATCCGTTGGCGAAATTGCTGTTGTGTTTGATAGCAGGTGAATGTATTGCCTTAGCGTGTTATAGCTTACTTTAACAGAAAAATCGTCGGCAAGAATGTAACGTAACGAGGTGCGTATTTCCGGATTAGCATAGGTTTTTATCACACTGTTGTTACCGTACGTGGTACTGCCTGTTACGTTATATTGCGTTGTAGGCTGGCCCGGTGCATAGGTATTTATAGTTGCCGGCCCCAGGTAGTTGAACATTGAGAACCGCATACCTAAATTTAATGATAACTTTGAAGTCACATCCATTTTATCGCCTATATAAAGCGCGCTCTCAAGCGCTTGCTCGGCGGGTACAACATTGGGTGTAACAATTGATTTTTCACCCCAGGGCTGATTACTGCCCGGATTTAGTCTATATAAAATACTGTTAAAGCCAATATTAAGCGTATTTTTAGTGTTTAGATAATAGTTAAAATCGGTACGCAGATTTAACTGTCTAATGTTAAAATCAAATTTATAGGCATTTGCAGGGCTAACATCGCTTTGTATTCCGTACCTGTAATAATCATACCCGCCTGTAAATACGCCATATAATTTATTGTTAAAGGTGTGGCGCCATTTTAACGACAAGTTTCTGTTGCCGTAATTATAACTGGTGTCACCATTTAATTTAAAGCCATCACTACTTGTATATGCCGATAAATACAACTGGTTTCTTTCGTTTATCTGGTGGCTGATCCCAAGGTTCAGGTCGTAAAAAGAAGCGCTGCTATTTTTATAAGAGGGTTGCTTCAGACTTTTAAGTAGCCAGTCGGCATAGGTTGTACGGCCACCAAAAATAAACGAGGTTCTATTGGTATCGATAGGCCCCTCAACATAGAAACGACTGGTAAGTAAACCCAAGGCCGCTGACCCTGTGTATTTTTTCCGATTGCCTTCGCGATTGGTAACTTCTAACACAGACGATAAACGGCCTCCGTATTTTTCGGGAATGGTGCTTTTATATAGCTCCACCTCCTTAACCAGGTCGGGGTCAAAAGCGGAAAAGAACCCGAAAAAGTGGGCGGGATTATATATAGTGGCATCATTAAATAATATCAAGTTCTGATCGGCCGCACCGCCCCGCACGTTAAATCCTGTACTGGCCTCGCCAACGCTTTGTACACCTGGCAGGGTCAAAACCACTCTTAGCACATCAGTTTCACCAAACACTGTTGGCACCTGTTTTATGCTTTTAATATCTAAACGGGTTACACCCATATCTGTACTACGAACGTTGGCCACTTTTTCGGCAGATATTTTCACCTCTTTTAAGGTTGTAATCTGCTCTTGCATTTCAATATTAAGTCTACCGTCTCCATATACCAGTAATTGTCGCTTGGTATCTCGCATACCTAAACCTTTTATTATCATGGTGTTAGCACCTTTATTTAACGTCACTGTATAAAAACCAAAAGCGTCTGTTGCTACCCCCTGTTGGGTTGATGGTATGTAAATACTTGCCCCAACAACCGGTTCTCCTGATTTAACGTCTTTTAAATACCCCGCTACGATAGCTTTGCCGGGCCTAATAGTATTTGTGGGTATACCTATAGTGTATATCTTGTTTTCAGATACCGCCTCTACCGCTTTTTCCTTTGCGTCATCGTTTAATTTAGCCGGATCAGTTACACCCACTGCAACAGGTGCATTGCTCACAGTCCCGGCAAAATATTGGTCAACTATTGTCGCGTCAATAACCCTTGCTTTTGTTAAAAAAACTTGCTTATTGGTAATAGTGTATTTATAGGCTGTGTTTTTAAACGCCTCGTCTAATATAGCGGTAATGGGTTTTCGCTCCGCAGTTAGCGTTACCCGCAGGCTGTCAAATTGAGCGGCGTCATAATAAAAATAATAATCGCTTTGGCTTTCAAGGTCGGTTACCACCTGCTTAATACCCGCCTGTTGAAAGTTAACAGTTACAAGCCTATCCTGCGCAAAAGATGGCGCTATGAGAAATAAGAAACTTGTGATAAGGAGATAAAATAATTTCATAGCGAGATTTGGTCGTAATAGGTTGCAAGTTTTACTATAGCTTGTTCGTTACCGTCCCTGAAACTAACAGCTCCCGATTTAATGTACTTGTTTAAAGCATCGGCCTTGTCTTTAAACAATTTCAACACATCCCCGCGGGTTTTTACCGGATTATAAATGTTATTTTTTTTTATATAAATTTTATTTACATCCGTAAATACTATTTTATAACCTTCTCCGACGTTTATAGTTTCAGAACGTGTTTTATCCCTTTTAGCTATAACGCTGCTTTTTCCGGTATAAAGTTCTTCGTAATAACCCTCTTTAGTTGCGTTTTTAACATCATCAAAAGCAATGCGCGCAAAGTTGTGGTTATCTAATTTAAAACGAGTTACTTTCTCGGGCCTTAAAACATATTTTGTTTGGCCATCCCGTCGTCGGGCAACAAGTATATCATTAAAACTGTCATACAAAACCGGAATATTTTTATACACATTTCCTTCATAGGTAATAGTTGCCATTGTCCACGACTTATTGTCCATAAAAAAAACGCTGCCCTTATCGGCACGTAGATCAGCGTATTCATAGCCGTTAAATACCACAGATTGGTCTCCGGAAATGCTGGTGTAATAAGCTAATGCCGCGTTATAAGCTGTGCTATCAGGTAATTGCTGGGCCAGGGCACACCGGGAAATTGTAACTAAAAATAAAATAGTTAAAGCCAAAGGTTTTTTGGTCATAAAGCAGGTTATTGATCAAACATACAATTTTTTAATTGAAAAAATAATCATCAACTAAATTTTTAATACATAGCTAAAATTTTGAATATAAAGGCATTTACTACCTAATACAGGCAATAAAGTTAGGCCCGCGTCACTCAATAGCACTGTGTATTCGGGTTAGCGTAACTTCGCACAAATCCATTTTTAATTGGCGCATTAATCAAAAATTACCATGGGATTAATATTGTGATAAGGGATAGCTTTCTCATAGTGATAGGAGCACAATGGACGCGTCAAACCCTAGTCTCAACAAAATTAAATTTTTAGTTGATAGCAAGATCCGATATCGGTTGAGACTGATATTTTTAAACTGATTAACCTTGTAAAGGCTAATCAGTTCTTACTATGCTATTTTACCTGTGAGTTCAGGTCGCGGGTCTTTTTGTTTTCTTGCTTCAACTACACTATTCAATAGTACTAATTTTACACTGCTGCCATCGAAAGTAATGGTGAGCGAGTCACTGTTCACAGTTTCAACCGGGCGATCAACCAGATACAGGGTGTTAGCATCCTTCCATGTAGCCATGCCCGCAACTTCCGTACTCACGTCAGGCAGTCCGGGCACCGGGAAAGGTAGCTGCTTATACATCACCTTACCGTTTTTAGCTAGCTCCCATTTACCAAAAGCATAATTAAGCTTACGGTCGCCATTGTCATAATGCGCTGTCAGTTCGCAATTATTGTTACTGATATTAAATGTTACTGCTTTTGCACCTAATCTGTTGTCGTCTAGTATAAACTTTTTGCCTGAAATAGTGCCCGCCAATGTCGACGAAGGCTGTCCGGCAGGAAAGTTCACCTTCAACCCATCTTGCTTACTTTTTAATGTAGCCAGCGCAACGCTGTTAGCCGGTAGTTTGCCTTTTGTAAGCCCCGGCAAAAGTATATCCCAAACAAAGTCAAGGGTTTGCTGGGTTTTGAAGCTTTCTTCAGTTATGGCAACAACCAAATTTTCATCAGGTAAAATTATTCCAAACTGACCGTAAAGGCCATCAGAGCGGTAACCGTTATGCTTGGTACGCCAAAACTGGTAGCCATAGCCTTGTTGCCAATCATCCTTTTCCTTAGGCGAGGAGCCGCCAAACGGATTGATTTTAAAATCCCAATAACTTTTGCTTGATGCTTCTACCCAGGAGGCCGGTATCAATTGCTTACCGTTCCATTTACCTTTATTAAGATATAATTGGCTAAAACTGGCAATATCTTCGGTACGTACCCGTAGGCCTACCCCACCGGAGTTAATGCCTTGCGGACTAACCTCCCAATCGGCTCCTTCAATTTTTAACGGTTGAAATATCCGCGGCGTTAAAAACTCCAGCGCGGTTTTACCAGTAGTTTTTGTTACTATAGCCGATAGCATGTATGTAGCCGAGGTATTATACACATAGTTAGTTCCCGGCTCAAATTCAACAGGGGTGTCAAAAAACGTTTTGGCCCAGTTAGCCCCACTTAAGTTCGGTGCCGTTTTATGCCCGGTATTCATGGTAAGCAGATGCTTCACTTTCATGGCAGCCAAATTAGGGCTAACCTGCGCCGGAAGAAGATCCGGGAAGAATTTTGTAACGTTATCTTCAACTGTAAAATGGCCTTCGTTAATGGCTAATCCCACAGCACATGATGTAAAGCTTTTGCTTAACGAGTACAAGCTATGTTTGTATTGAGGAGCGTAAGGAGCCCACCATCCTTCGCCTATTACAAAGCCGTTGCGCATAACCATAATGCTGTGAAAATCAATTTCGCTGGCATCCATCGCGTCAAACAACTTGCTCAGCGCTTCCGATGATACACCCTGTGCTTCGGGTGTGCTGCGCGGCAGGTTATTAACTCCTTTTGCTGATGCCGGAAATGCCGATAACAGCGACGGCGCTACAACCAAACCAGCTGTACCCCAGCCAATTTGTTTAATAAATTTTCTTCTTGGGTTCACTTCTATCATACTGCAAACAATTAATAATAATAATATCCACTTTGCCTTTGGTTGGCAGTTAATAAATAAAAATGGATGTGGTTATAATTGGAAAACCTATCAAATATATATAATAACCCGACACAATAATTCGCTATGTATTTAATTAGCGTGCGTATTAAAGATGGCATGTATTAACGCATCCTACTTTTAGTAAGTTTGAAAAGTGAATTCTTTAGATGACTCAGGCGCTGTATTTAATTACCACCGTAACATGGCGGCATTGCATGGTTCTGATAGCAGCCTGGCGTTGGGTTGGCTTACGACGCGGGATCAACATATACGTTTTGAAGCCTTAACAGGCATAGCCGACCTGAAAGATAAAACTGTTTTAGATGCAGGTTGCGGTTACGCAGATCTTTTGGCATTTCTGTCACCAGATAATAAGCCCTCTCATTATTATGGCGTTGAACAAATACCAGAACTGATAGAAGAAGCAAAAAGTCGGTATGAACACATGGACGACGTCACGCTTATAGCACGTAATTTCATGGTGACCGATCTGCCAATGGTAGATTATGTCTTCGCCAGCGGTTCGCTTAACTATGGCAGTGGCGATAGCGGTTATATTTTTAAGGCGATAAGCAGACTGTTCGAATGCTGCAAGCTGGGCTTGGCTTTTAATTTGTTAAGATATGTATCTAACATGGGACTATTAGTGGCTTATGAGCCCGACATGATAGTAACCTACTGCCGTACGTTAAGTAACAATGTAATATTGAAGGGGGATTACGACGAACATGATTTTACTGTTTGGATGTATCGTTAAGCGTTAAGCGTTAACAAGCGGAATTACCTTTTCGCCTATCAATTCAATTGATCTCATCAGTTGCTTGTGCGTCAGCCCCGCATTATCCATCTGGAATGTAAAACGGTCAACTCCACCCAAAGCCTCACTGTGGCGCAACAGTTTCTCGGCAACCCGTTCTGGCCCGCCAACCACCAAAACACCTTTCGGCGCTATCAGCGAATCAAAATGCGGTCGGGTAACGGGCGGCCAACCGCGCTCTTTGCCAAGCTTCGTCCAAAGCTCGGCATAACCCGGATAATACTCATCAACGGCCTGCTCATTGGTATTAGAAACATAACCGGGTGAATGCAATCCTACCTTTAATTGTTCAGGCATAAAACCCGCTCTTTGGCCCGCCTCACGGTAAAGGTCTACCAATGGTTTAAAGCGATGAGTATCGCCACCAATAATTGCCACCATTAAAGGCAGCCCTAATATGCCGGCCCGCGCAAATGATGCCGGCGTGCCGCCCACGCCTAACCATATAGGCAGTTTGGCTTGTAAAGCACGAGGATATACAGGTAAATTATCTAACGGTGCCCTGAATCTTCCTTGCCACGTTACAAATTCAGTGTCTCTTATCTGCAAAAGCAGGTCCAGTTTCTCTTTAAAAAGCGCATCATAATCATTTAAATTAAAACCAAATAAGGGATAAGCCTCGATAGATGAACCACGCCCAACTACGATTTCAGCGCGGCCTTTTGATATCAGATCAAGTGTTGCGAAGCTTTGATAAACGCGTACCGGATCGGCGGCGCTTAGTACCGTTACCGCACTTGTTAAACGTATATTTTTGGTACGTGCGCCGGCGGCGGCCAGGATAACAGCAGTGGCAGAATCCAGGAATTCTTTTTTGTGATGTTCTCCAATTCCAAACACCGCTAAGCCTGCCTGGTCGGCCAGTTCTATCCGTTCCAGCAGTTGCGCCATGGCATCAACACTGCTTAATTGGTTGGAGCCGTACATGGCTGATGCGAAACTGTCTATCCCTATTTCCATAAGTAAACTGTATATAAGGCTCAAAAATACGCAATAGTATAACCTTTTTATTTATTAATGTTATTGTAGATATAATATACATATACAATTGACTATTAATATATTAAATAATAACCTATAAACTTATTACGAATATATTAACGATTTTAAAGCTCCCTTCAAAAGTTCTGTATTTAATACAGAACTGATTTTTTACCTATACTTGCGCGCTATCTATGAGTTATTTTAAGGAGCTTTTAAATTTACTGGCCATTGAGCGTTCGGCTGATGAAGCGGCTTTTAGCAACCTTACAGCCGGCACAGGCGCGGCTCAGCGTAGAGGATTGGGCCTTTGCTGGTACCCTATCGCGGTACGCAATACAGAGCCAACGCGCGGCGATTACCTGAGCGTTGAAGTTGAACGAACCACCCATAAGGATATCCAGCATCAGATAAGGTTCGGAAGTTCTGTTGCTTTGTTTTCCAACCATGATACCGCAGACCGCCTTAATGGAACGGTAACATACATTAGCGCCGACAGAATGAGGATCACTTTGTTAACCGAAGAACTACCCGACTGGGCAAGCGACGGCAAACTAGGCATAGACCTGTTGTTTGACAATCACAGCTACAACGAAATGCACGCGGCTATTAAACTAGCTGAAAAAACCGACAGCCACTTAATTAAGGTACTTACCGGAAGTGAAATAGCCGCTGTGGATGCAGTAGCTTATACTAATCCTTCCCTTAATAAATCTCAACAAAAAGCTGTAGCAAATATTTTAGGAGCGAGTGAACTGGCTATTGTACATGGCCCGCCGGGTACAGGTAAAACCACCACACTTGTGGCGGCTATTACTGCTTTAGTTGAGCGTGGCGAGCCGCAAATACTGGTTGTGGCACCAAGCAATACAGCGGTTGATCTGTTAACCGAAAAACTGGATGAGAAAGGGTCGAACGTTTTACGCATTGGCAATCCTGTTAGGGTTACCGAGCGCCTGCAGCGCCTTACATTGGAAAGTCGCATAGCAGAGCATAGCCAGATAAAAGATGTAAAAAAGCTAAAGAAGAATGCCTCGGAGTTTAAAAACATGGCGCATAAGTACAAGCGCAACTTTGGTAAAGCCGAACGCGAACAACGTAAGGCACTATTTGACGAAGCGCACCGCATTACCCGTGATGCAACTAAAATAGAAGAATTTATCAGCGATGATGTGATAAGCAAGGCGCAGGTTATTACGGCTACGTTAGTCGGGGCCAATCATTATACCATCAAAAATTTAAAATTTAATACGGTTATTATTGACGAGGCCGGGCAGGCGCTTGAACCGGCTGCCTGGATCCCGATTTTAAAGGCACAACGCGTTGTTATGGCCGGCGACCATATGCAACTGCCGCCCACTGTAAAATCGCGGCAAGAGGGCCTTGCCACTACCCTATTGGAGAAATGTGTGGCGCTGCAACCACAGGCTGTTACTTTATTGGAGGAACAATACCGGATGAATAGCCAAATCATGGGTTTTTCATCATTAAAGTTTTATCAAAACCGGTTAATTGCACACGAAAGTGTTGCTAACCGCGTTTGGAATGAAAGTGATAAGCCTTTTACTTTTATAGATACTGCGGGCGCGGGCTACGAGGAACAAAGTGAAGGTACCAGCACCGTTAACCCGGATGAAGCTGCGTTTGTGATGAGACATATCACAGCAATGAATTATGCAGATACTTTACGTGTGGCTGTTATTGCTCCTTATAAAGAGCAGGTTAATTTATTGAAGGAACTGCTCGCAGGCACATCTGTTGAGGTTAATACGGTTGATGGCTTTCAGGGACAAGAACGCGATGTGGTTTACATATCGCTTACACGGAGCAATAGCGACGGAGCAATTGGTTTCCTTTCAGACTACCGCCGTATGAACGTTGCAATGACGCGTGCCAGGCTTAAACTGGTAATGGTTGGCGATAGTGCTACACTGGCACAAACGCCATTTTATGCTGACCTTATTGCCTATGCAGAAAGTTTGGGTGGTTATAAAAGTGTGTGGGAATATTAATAAAACAAAAATGTATATCTTTAGGTTATAAAGTTTTTCAAACAATCACAATGGTTAAATTATTTATAGGCGGCTTTCCACTTGATATGACGGAGCTGGAAATTGTGCAGCGGGTTGCCCTTTACGCGGATGTTCAAACAATAAAAATAGTACGCGACAAAAAAACAAAAGTATGTAAAGGCTACGCCTTTTTAGAAGTTACAGACCGTGCCGGCGCCGAACAAGCTATGGATGCGCTAAACGGAACTCAAATAGCCGGCCGCGAATTATTATTGAATATTGTAGAGGAAGACCAACCCAAAAAACCTGCAAGCCGCCCAAAATTTGCGCCTAAAACATTTAATAAGCGCCCACGGTTACAGCGCAATTGAAGCTAAAACTTGTTTTTTTAAAAGTTTGCGGATACAATAAAGCCTTTCAATCATGTTTGATTAAAAGGCTTTATTGTTGAAACTATGGTTTGCTTGTAAGTAAACTATAGATTTTGGCGTCATTGCAAGGCATAACAACTTTCGGTAATGTTTGTACGCCGTGTAGAGCTGTATACCGTGCGATCGTAAATTTGATACCCAACAGTTACGCTTTGAATTACACGCTGTGCAACAAGGCCGGTAGCATTAGCAATTACATAACTGCCATTGGTATTGGTGTTTAGGTTACCGCCTCTGATTGTACTGCTGTAACCCAAGGTGGTTGCTTCCGGTGTACTTGCCACAACCCAAAATTTGGTTAGTGTTTTTTCCCCTTCAGTTACTACCGAGTCCGCCCAGTTATCACCTGCCTTTAATTTGCTATAAGATGATATATCAGCAATAAGGTTAAATCTTTCCCCTACCGCTATACCCTCCTTTTCAATTCCGGTAAAGCTAAAAAGTGTGTCGTTATCTAATATTGCGGCGTTGTCATCTACAGCAGCAATAATACCATTGTTTAAAACAGTGAATGCACTCGGTTTACCGATGGTAAAATTCAAAGCATTGGCCAACTTATCATTTGCATTTAAAGGTTGCTCAGAATTATAATAAAAACGAGTATCGTCAGCATAAACCGAGTCTATTATTTTATCGGTCGTCATGGTTACAGAAAACCCATTATCATTCACCGCGTTAACTTTATAAGTTTTTGATACAGAAGACGATGAGTTAATATTAAAAGACACATTGCCACGCTGCAGGGTGCTTGCAGAGTTAACGCTGCTGACCTTCAAATACTCGTTACCTGCTTTAACAGCGGGCAGTATATTATTTTGAGCCTGTGTACCAACATAGCTCAATAGCAATGTCAGCAACAGCACTATTTTATTTATAGGGTCGTTCATTTTACTAGATTTTAATTGTGTAATGTTCAATCAATTTATACTTATGTAAATTCTAAAACAAAGCCGGGAGCAGTTGCTTCCAACGGCTTTGTTTTTTCCTTTTGCCTTCAGTTAAAATTTATTTGAAGGTAATGGCGGCGGCATTTTTATTGGCGGCACCTTTGGCAATGGCGGCACCGTTGGTAAAGGTGGCGGCATTTTTATTGGTGGCACCGGCGTTATAGGCGGCGGAATCTTTATAGTCGGCGGCATATTTATAGGCGGCGGCATATTTATAGAAAGATAAGTAGAGAAAGGCTGTGAGCTAGAGTTAGGGTGAGGG
>NZ_CAMLHX010000056.1 GCF_946479965.1 uncultured Mucilaginibacter sp.
CGCGAACAGCAACGCCAGCAACAACAAGCCGAGCGTCAGCAGCAGCGTGAACAGCAAAGACAACAGGAGCAACAAATGCAACAGCAACAGCTTCAGCAGCAAAGACAACAGGAACAGCAAATGCAGCGCGAACAACAACGTCAGCAGCAACAGGCCGAGCGGCAGCAGCAGCGCCAGCAAGAAAGGCAACAGGAGCAGCAAATGCAGCCGCAACAGCAGCAGCCACAACAACAACAAGGAAATGGCGAGCAGCGTAACGGCGGGCGGCGCGGTAACAGAAATTAGTGGTGAATGCTATTAAAACAAAAGCGCCCCGGTATCGGGGCGCTTTTGTTGATTATGTTTAGATTGTGATTTGAATTACAACTCTTCGTCGTGCTGGCTAACGTCCAAACCTGCCAACTCTTCTTCAGGAGTTACACGCAGCGGGCTTATCAGGTCTGTTACTTTCAATAAGATAAAAGAACCAATGAATGCGAATGCTGATACTGCTACTAAAGCAATAAGGTGTTTTACGAACAGAGCAGTTTCGCCGTAGAATAAGCCTTCAGCACCTAAGCTGTTAACGCTTTTAGTTGCGAAGATACCTGTCATCAACATACCAACCATACCGCCTACCCCGTGGCAAGGGAATACGTCAAGCGTATCATCAATGTTGGTTTTGCTTCTCCAGATAACTACCAGGTTACTAACCACAGCAGCAACTATACCAACAATCAGTGAGCTTGATACAGTGATGAAACCAGCAGCAGGAGTAACAGCAACTAAACCAACTACAGCACCAATACAAGCGCCTACAGCTGATGGTTTTTTACCACGTAACATATCAAAGAATATCCATGACATTGCAGCAGCAGCTGATGCAGTGGTTGTAGTAGCTAAAGCGGTAGCAGCTAATTCGCCTGCTCCTAATGCAGAACCTGCGTTGAAACCGAACCAGCCAAACCATAGTAAGCCTGTACCCAATATTACGTAGCTTATACGTGCCGGTACATGAGCCTCGGCAACTTCGTTGCGTTTTTTAAGATACAATGCTGATGCTAACGCAGCCCAACCTGCAGACATGTGTACTACAGTACCACCTGCAAAGTCAAGTACGCCCATTTTAAAGAAGTAACCTTCTGGGTGCCATGTTGCGTGAGCAAGAGGAATGTAAATGATAACGATGAAAAGTGTGATGAAGATCAAATAAGAGTTAAAGCGGATACGCTCTGCAAATGCACCTGTAATTAACGCCGGTGTAATAACCGCGAATTTTAACTGGAACATAGCGAACAGGACAACCGGAATAGTTCCCCATGCTACACCTAAAGTGTTTTGCATCATGAAGAATGATTTAGGGTTACCGATAAGACCTAAACCGCCTACGTCTTCGCCAAAAGCCATGCTGAAACCAAATACTACCCATATAATGGTAATAAGGCCCATACAAACAAAGCTCTGTAACATGGTAGAAATAACGTTTTTCTTTCTAACCATACCGCCGTAGAAGAACGCCAAACCAGGGGTCATTAATAATACAAGCGCTGTTGAGATCAATAGCCATGCAATGTCTGCTCCAACATAGGTGGTGGGCGCCGGTGCTGCAGAGTTACCCGGGTACATCAGTGCCAGGATAACCACAATTACAAGAATGCCAAAAGGTACGATTTTTTTCATTTTTTAATTTGTTGATTAGGGTTGTTATACAATAAGTTCAATTTTTGGGGTCGCCCCCCGGTGTTATTCAATAGTTTATTTTTTTGGGCCTCACTTTCACCCGAATGAATGATTGGGAAAAAGCAGCAGCCTTAAAAAACGGGCGCGCTCTCCGCTTAAACTTTTTCTGTTATATACTTTGTCCCGATGGAACACCGGCAAGGCAGCAACATGGCTTACCTGTGTTCCTGAAAAATCGTCCTGCTCAGTTGCATTATCATCGGCCATATATAATGCCCTGCGGTATGCAACTGATAATAGCTCTCCATTTACCTCTTCACTTTTAGTTATATGATCTGCGGGGGCATCTATATTGCCATCACCTGCAAAAGAGTCGCTCACATTCCATAAACATGCGCGCATCAACACAAAAATCATGTAAAATTGTTTGTATAACCTCATTTGCATGTCTAAAATTAGTATTTTTTTATTAAATAGATAATAAAAATGAAATTTTTTGTGAAAAAATTATAAAAAAAGTGAAAATTGATAAAATTTAAGTTCAAATTGGTTGGATTTTATATATGAAATTAAAATATACAGAAAAGGTAAAAAGTATTTGACCATTATATCAAGTAAATTATAGAAACACAGCTAAAAATATGCTTGCAAACAGAAAAAGCCCCGAAATGCGGGGCTTTTTCTGTTTATTGTATAATGCGGAGTTTATTCTTCTACCATTTCGCTGTGAGGCGCAACTTCTTCGGGCGCTTCCTGCTTAAAATAGTGTTTTTGGAAAATGAGGATCAAAATAACGCCTACAGAAATAGAGGCATCGGCCAAATTAAACACCGGACGGAAGAAGATAAACTCTTCGCCGCCCCAAAGCGGTACCCACGAAGGGAAATTGCCACTTATTAACGGGAAATAGAACATATCTACCACCCGGCCGTGGAAAATGGGAGCATATTTGTAAATAATGCCATAAAAAGTGGAGTCGATTATATTACCCATAGCGCCGGCAAATATCAGCGCAACGTTCATTATCAATCCGCGGTGGTATTTATGTTTAATAAGATACACCATACCATATCCTATACCAATAACAGCAACTATGCGAAACAATGTAAGGGCAAGTTTACCCCACTCAAAGCCCAGTTCCATGCCAAAGGCCATTCCATTGTTCTCGGTAAAGTGAAGCATGCCCCGCTCCCCCAAAAACTTTATCTCCCCGGCTTCGCCTTCAACCATGTTGGTCTTTACCCATATTTTTACGAGTTGATCAGCAATGATAATTAAAGTAGCAGCAATAAAGGGTTTAGTATAAGCAGCCTTCATTTATTGCTTTAATTTAGCTTCCATAGTTAAGGTAGTGTGTGGCACAGCGCGTAGGCGCTCTTTAGGTATCAGTTTGCCTGTTTCGCGGCAAATACCGTAAGTTTTATTTTCAATACGTACCAATGCGGCCTCTAGCTGGTCAATAAACTTTTTCTGACGCGCAGCCAGTTGGTTGATCTGCTCTTTCTCTAAAGTAGCCGATCCGTCCTCTAATGTTTTGTAAGTACCCGCGGTATCATCAGTACCGTTAGCGTTTGGCGAGCTTAATGATGTAGCCAACGCGTTCAGTTCTTCTTTTGCACTTGCTAATTTATCCAGCAGCAGATCTTTAAACTCTTTCAGTTCAGTGTCGCTATATCTGGTTTTTTCGTTTTCTGGTTTCATTTATAGTTTATTTATGGCGATAATTATTTCATTTCCGTCTATCTCGGTCTTTTCTCCGTCAGATAATTGATTGTCAGGCAGTATAGTATCAGCTAAAATTTCGGCGCAAATATATGACAAATTATTTTGCACAGACTGCCAAATATCTTGCGGACCGTTTACCTGCACATTTATCCTGTCGGTAACTTCAAATCCTTTGGCTTTGCGTAAGTTTTGCACACGGTTAACAAACTCGCGCGATATTCCTTCCTCCTTCAAATCATTGGTTAGGGTAACATCTAAAGCCACAGTTAGTTTTCCTAAACTTGCAACTTGCCAGCCGGGAACATCTTCGGCTATGATCTCGACGTCGTCGAGTAGTATTGAGTATCTAGTATCAAGTATCAAGATTGAACCGTTTTGTTCAATTTCAGCAATTTGCTCCTGACTAAAGTTATTGATAACATCGGCCACCGCCTTCATATCCTTGCCCACCTTAGCGCCCAGGGCTTTAAAGTTAGGTTTTATTTTTTTGGTGATGATGCCGGCCGTATCGGTTATATATTCTATATCCTTAATATTGGTTTCAGACAGGATCAGCTCTTTTACCTGCTCTACCTGCTGCTTAAAGTTTTTATCCAATATAGGTAGCAAGATCTTGCTGAGTGGCTGACGAACGTTGATGCTTACCTTTTTACGCAGCGATAACACCAGCGACGAGATATCCTGCGCCATTTGCATGCGTTCTTCTAAACCGGTGTTAACCAGCTCTGCTTTGTAGGCAGGGAAGTTGGCCAGGTGTACCGACTCAAATTGTTCTTTACCGGTTACCGAGTTCAAATCAGTATATAAACGCTCAGCAAAGAACGGAGCCACCGGCGACATCAATTTGCTTATGGTAACTAAACAGGTGTACAACGTTTGATATGCTGATAGCTTATCAGCCGAATCATCTGATTTCCAGAAACGGCGACGGCTTAACCTTACATACCAGTTGCTCAGGTGCGCGTCAACAAAATCCTGTATGGCGCGGGTGGCTTTGGTAGGCTCAAAATCGGCATAAAAACCATCTACCTCTTTTGTAAGGGTGTTTAATAAGGATATGATCCACTGATCTATCTCCGGGCGCTGCGATAACTCAACTTCTGCCTCGGCATAGTTAAACTTATCAATATTGGCATACAGCGCGAAGAAGTTATATGTATTATATAAGGTGCCAAAAAACTTGCGTCTTACCTCATCAATACCATCCGTATTAAACTTCAGGTTATCCCACGGCGATGCATTGCTGATCATGTACCAGCGGGCTGCATCGGCACCGTATTGCTCAATAGTTTCAAACGGATCGGCAGCGTTGCCTAAACGTTTAGACATTTTGTTGCCGTTCTTATCCAGCACCAAACCGTTTGATATAACGTTTTTAAAGGCTATGCCTTTGTTGCCAATCTCAGCATTTATAGCCTTTACTTCTTCACTGGCCTCGCTTAGCATAACTGCTATGGCATGCAGGGTAAAGAACCAGCCGCGGGTTTGGTCGACACCCTCGGCAATAAAGTCTGCCGGGTAAGCATTTTTAAATTTATCCTTATTCTCAAACGGGAAGTGCCATTGCGCGTAAGGCATGGCGCCGCTGTCAAACCAAACATCTATCAGGTCGGGCTCGCGGAACATTTTGTTGCCGTTGGCCGAAACCAGGATGATATTATCTACATACGGACGGTGAAGATCGCTCAGGTCAAAATCAGCGGGCATAAAACCAGCGGCTGCCGATTTAGCTATCTCAGCTTTCAGATCTTCAACAGACCCGATACATTTTTCTTCGCTGCCATCTTCCTCGCGCCAGATAGGTAATGGCGTACCCCAATAACGTGAACGCGATAAGTTCCAGTCTACCAGATTCTCCAGCCAGTTCCCAAAGCGGCCGGTACCGGTAGATTCAGGTTTCCAGTTGATGGTTTTATTCAGCTCCACCATTTTGTCTTTTAAAACAGTAGTGCGGATAAACCAGCTATCCAACGGATAATATAATATAGGCTCGTCTGTACGCCACGAATGCGGGTAGCTGTGTTCGTATTTCTTTACGTCGAAGGCTTTGTTCTCAGTCTTTAGTTTGATCGAGATCAGCACATCCGTAGGTTTAAAACCTTCGGCAGCGCGCTCTTCGGCAGTATAGTATTCTTCTTTTACATAAAAACCCGGGAAGTCACTCACCTCGTCAACAAACTTACCTTGCTTGTTTACCAGTGGCACATCTTTACCCAGTTCATCCTTAACCATTACGGCAGGCACACCTGCTTCGCGGGCCACCCTAAAGTCATCCGCACCAAAGGTTGGGGCAATGTGTACTATACCTGTACCATCTGCAGTGGTAACAAAATCGCCTGCTATAACGCGGAATCCATTTTGCGCCAGATCGGCATTGGTTACGTAAGGTAATAATTGTTCGTAATGGATGCCTACAAGTTTTTCTCCCAAAAAATGTTTGCTCGCATTTGGTGCACCGAAAGAATAAGGGATTGTCTTATAAGGAATTAGTTTAGACGACCCTAATTTGTATGCATCAAATGATTCATTATCAAATACCTCAAAGAAAGTTTTACTGTTTAGAACCTTTTCTGTTAAGTCATTAGCTAAAATAACGGTTATAGGCTCTGCGGTATACTGATTATATGTCTTAACTGCGCGGTATGCAATTTTAGCTCCTACGGCCAATGCACTGTTTGATGGTAAGGTCCAAGGCGTAGTAGTCCAGGCTAAAATAAATACATCGCCATGAGCGCCATCAAATAAAAATTCCGAATCACCGTCCCGCTTAACTTTAAACTGCGCGGTAATGGTGGTATCCTTCACCATTTTATAAGTACCCGGCTGGTTCAGCTCGTGCGAGCTTAGTCCGGTGCCTGACTTTGGCGAGTAGGGTTGTATGGTGTATCCTTTATAAAGAAGGTCTTTATTATATAACTGCTTCAGTATCCACCAAAGGCTTTCTATGTAGTCGTTTTTGTAGGTGATGTACGGATCGGCGAGGTCAACCCAGTAACCCATTTTTTCGGTCAGGTTGTTCCAAACATCTGTATAGCGCATTACCTCCTTGCGGCAGGCATCGTTATATTCCTGTACGCTTATTTTTTTACCGATGTCTTCTTTGGTAATTCCCAACGATTTTTCAACCGCCAGCTCAATAGGCAAGCCGTGGGTGTCCCATCCGCCTTTACGCTCAACGCGGTAGCCTTTTAAGGTTTTGTATCTACAGAAAATGTCTTTTATAGCACGCGCCATTACGTGGTGAATGCCGGGCATTCCATTTGCCGAAGGCGGGCCCTCGTAAAAAGTGTATGGGTTACCGGCAGGGCGACTGTCGATACTTTTTTGGAAGATGTTATTCTTCTGCCAAAAGTCGAGCACGTCTTTTCCGGTCTGCGATAAATTTAACTGCTTGTATTCCTTGTACATCAAAATAGCTACCTCAATTTTTAGAGGTTGCAAAAATAGGCAATTTGATGTTAAAAATGTTAAGGAACTGTAATGAAATAGGGATGGTTTTTTAATTTTCCACTGCTTTTTCCATCGCTATGAACGTCGCTATAACGTAATTGCTCCCGCCCCACACATAATGTGCTATGTAATTGTATTTAAAATGATATTTTTACTGCTATTAAACATTAACTGCTATGGAAACCGTAAACATCCCTTTGCTGGACCTGAATAACTACGTCAAAGGCGACTCCGCCCAACGCAAACAATTTTCTGACGAGATAGGAAAAGCCTTTAATGATACCGGCTTTGTTACCATTACCAATCACGGATTGAGCAAGGAGCTAATTGATGATCTTTACACGCAGGTAAAGGCCCTTTTTGCCTTGCCGGATGAAGTAAAGTCATCTTACGAAATCCCTGAACTGGCTGGTCAGCGCGGTTATACAGGTAAAAACAAGGAAACGGCCAAAGGCTTTAAAACGCCGGATATGAAGGAGTTTTGGCAGATAGGCCAAACGGTGACGGACGGTGGTGTTAGTAAAGACGATTATCCGGATAACCTGGTGGTGAAAGAGCTGCCGCACTTTAACGAAGTTACATTAGAGATCTACCAAAAACTGGAAAGCATAGGCATTAACCTGCTGCGTGCCATATCTGTTTATTTAGGTTTGGATGAGCATTATTTTGATGATAAGGTGCATAATGGCAACTCCATTTTACGCACACTGCACTATTTCCCGATAGAAAACCCGGATGCCGTACCTGCAGATGCTGTACGTGCCGGCGCACACGAAGATATTAATTTAATAACCCTGCTGATTGGCGCCAGCGCCGACGGGCTTGAGGTGCTTACCCGCACAGGGGCATGGTACCCGGTAAAGGCACACGGCGAGGACCTGGTGGTTAACGTGGGCGATATGCTGCAACGATTGACTAATAATAAGCTGAAGTCAACAACCCACAGGGTGGTTAACCCGCCGCGCGAGCTAATGAAGTTTTCTCGTTTTTCGGTACCGTTTTTCCTGCACCCAAAAGCAGATATGGACCTTACTTCGCTGCCATCAACCATTGATGCGGAGCATCCAAAAGCCTACAGCGATATAACTGCCGGTGAGTATTTGGATGAGCGTTTGAGGGAGATTGGATTGAAGAAGTAGGTTGATGTGCAGATAAGAGGATGTGTAGATGTTTTGATTAGCAGCGGCACATTTTTTTAATAAACCTGTCATTTCGATAGAGCGGGGAGTGGGGTTGTGCGATGGGGCGAAAGAGAAATCTTTTCGAACTTCAAAAGTTTCGAGCAATCGGAATGCTTACGAAAACCTTATAATGAAAAAATCGATCATTTATGTAAGGCTCCTTGATGAAGGGACTGAAGTTTACCGACCTGTTGATGCCTTACATATTGGCGATATGCGCTACCAGATATTGGGTCATGATATTTATGATCTGAACGACGAAAAATGGGAGTTTCCTCCAGGGAGCTGTGTGGAGGGTATTGAGAGAAGTTCTTATCAGGAAATAATTCTGGTGGCGCAGGCTTTATGCGAATTATAACAATCCGTTTTGTCAGTCAACGTCTTGCTATCGGGAGCGAAGCCCCCGATAGCTATCGGCGCTCTACACGCCAGTTGGGTGTTTGTATGGAGGATAAACGCGCTCCGCATGTCGCTTGGTGACGCTCATTGCCGCTAAGGCTAGTTAGTTTTTCGCAGTTTTTGTTTTTTTAAGGTGCTCAAGAGGGCTGCGCCGTTTACCTTAGATGCAAAGTAACCAAACATCAAGCCGAAAAAATCCTTCCCCCCGCAAGGCCTTTACCCATGGCCCGCGTTTTTCGTCAGGCCTTTGCGCTCTGTTGTAAAATACCACTCAAATCCGCATAATTCAGCTTTATCGATGACTGTAGTTCTTAGCTTTCTTTGGCCTTTACTTTCTGCCCGCAGTAGGGACAAACAACCCAAAGTTTTTCCAACTGACTAAAACAATTTTCACATAGTATTACGTTTTCGACCACCGATTTGATCGGCAAGGTTGTCCTTACCGTAAATGAATCGGGTATTTCTTTCAAAAAGCTTGATTCATTTCCTTTTTCCGTTATCAGAAAAAGTTTGTCTTTGGCACGGGTTATCGCAACATAGAATAACCTTCTTTCCTCCTCCAACAACAGGTCGTGGTTTGCTTTTTTAATCACCTGAAATATTCTGTCCTCAAGCCAAATGTCAGGGAAGCCCCCGTTGCCTTCAGTAAGGCCGAGTATAAAAACAACTTTTGCTTCGAGCCCTTTTGAAGCATGGATAGTTTTAGCCTGAATCAATATGCCCTCGTTTTTAAACTTGTATAAATACGGGGTAAACATTTTACTTCTCCGGTAAAGAAATAATATCTCCTCATTACTAATCCCCTCATCCAGAAGCTCTCTAACTTTATCAGCGCAGAACTTTACGTTTTCGTCCTCTGTGTTCCCCGAGTAAACAACTATTTTATGCTCAGACCTTTTAGATGCCTGAACATCTTTTTCTACTTTAAATTTGTTATGCTTAATTACCTCATTGCTTGCGCTAACAATATTTTGTGTGCTTCTGTAATTCATGTTGAGTTTGATGGTTTTAGCATCAGCAAAGTGATTTTCAAACTCAACAATGTAGCTCACATTTGAGCCCCTGAAACCATAAATACTTTGCCAGTCGTCGCCAACGCAAAACAGTTGTGTTTGATCTGTAAGTAATAGTTTGATCAACTCAACCTGTAAATTATTTACATCCTGAAACTCGTCGACGAGTATGTATTGATATTTGCTTTTGTATTTATTGGCTATGTCTTGATGATTATGAAATAGGGAAGTTGTGCGCGAAATCAAATCGTTGAAGTCGAGATACGATTTGTTGGTACAATAATGGATGTACTCTTTTACTACCCGAATAGCTAAATCATAAAAATTTCTAACCCTTTCATGTTGATCCTTCCGTGCATTTTCTAAAACCAGGTCAATGTCAATATTTTCAACTTTGATCATGTCGGTTATCCTCATAATCTGTTGAACAAAATCCTTTACATCTTCATGATATCCGTGAAAAGCCTCTTTGAAGTTTAGTGTAATTGTTTTGTGATAATCGGACGGTAATCTGTTTTTTACAATTTGATCCAACGTATGATTGAACAAGGCAGAGTCCTTTGTCATGCTCTCAAATGTTTTAACAAGCAGCAAATTTCCTTTTTTAAATTGTTCTTCTTTATCCTTAGTTGGAAAACTTACCTCGCTAACATGTTCAATGTAGAGATTCGCGTCTGGAATGAAGAAATCGGGATGGAATGAAAAGTCTTTTATATTTAGTAAAGGTTCATATTCATATTTAATACTGTGTCTGTAAAACCAATCAGCAATAAACTGCTCAGATTTTGAGCGAACCTTTGTTCCGTCGAGAGTGGTAAAATACTTGCCATCTTTTGGCGCAAACCGTGGATCTGCTTTTTTTAGATGGATCTTATCTATTACATAATCAAGTATATATCGTTTTAGTTGCAATAAATATTCGGTGGATTCGCATTGTTCAATTAACAATTTATGAACAACTTCAAAAACGGTTTCAGGTGCAACATGCTTAGAAAGTTCATCTTCCTCATTTCTTACCTGATCGCCAATAATTTTAAACTTGTTATCAAACTCATTTACACCATAGCTCTTTAGAATACTGTAGCAAAATGAATGAAAGGTTTTTACAGTAAGTCCGTCAATCCATTTGTATTTTTTTTGCCAGGTATATCTTGCCTGGTCCTTGTCTGCTTTGCTTATTCTTTTGTTAAATAACAGTTTTTCATATTCGCCTGTGGTGTCAGCTGAAATGATCAAGCGGTCTATCATCTCATTGGTCGCATTTTTGGTAAATGTGATAGCAACAATACTTGATGGGCTTACATCATTTTCCTCAATTAGGTAAATGAGTTTTTGTAGAAGCGTCTTGGTCTTGCCCGAACCTGCACCTGCCAAAACTAAAAGTCGTTTATCTTCACTAATAACAGCTTCATTTTGCTTATCATTTAGCGCGCTTAAGTTAGTTTTAGTAGTCATGTTAATTAAAATTGGTTTTGATAAGGTTAATAATCCCACCCGAAGCGATCTGCAAACCCACGCAAAATATCAAAAACGCCATTAAACGGTTAACAATCTTTTCGTTGCTGGAACCTATGTAGTTAATAAGGCGCTTAGTATTGGCGAAGAATATGAATATCAAAATACAGATGCCGATCACAGAAATAAGCAGCGCGCCTATGTTGATTAGGTAGTTATCAAACGACTTATCCGCACCGTTCGCGCTCAAGGTGAATAAAACGGCAATAGTGCCCGCGCCGGTTGTCATAGGGAAAGTGATAGGGAAAAACAACTTGCCTTCTATGGCGCGGAGTTGTTCGTCGCCTACATCGGTGGTTTGTGTTGCCGGCGTTTTCTCTATCGCTTCGTTATCCGATGCCAGCGACTCCCAGCCAATTTTACACATCATAATACCACCGGCCAGTTGGATGATTGGGATAGAGATACCGAAAAGTTCTAATATCCAATGTCCCAATAACAAGGTGACAGTACAGATCAAAAAGGCATAAAAAGTGATCTTTTTTACCGCGTTTAGCCGCTCTTTGCGCGAAAGCGAAGTGAAATACGGATTCACAATAAAAGCCGTACCAACCGGGTTAACCACCGGGAAAAGCGCCACAAAGCCAATAAATACCAGGTGAATAAAAGAGTTAAGATATTGCGGCATGGTGTGAGCGTTTAACAAAATCTAACCTACAAAATATATTTGGTTGCTTATACGAACTTGTTACATAGGCTGATAAATAAAAGGATCGAGCAGATTTAGTGTTGCAGGCACCGGCGCTTTTTCTATGTTTTACAAACTATTTATAATCAATAGTTTACTGGTCATTTACAGCTAAATTTCCTGACGAATAAGTCTGTTGCAAATTGTTGCAGGCTGATTTGTTAACCTGCTAATAACTAGAAGTTTGCATTAAAATGCTGTTGCAAGTGTTGCAATTGTTGCTTGTATTTTCTGCAACACACAAAGCTAATTTTTTTAGGATTTAGCGTTAACAAGTCCTAATTTTACGATATGAACAATCTGCCGCCATTAGCCGAGCGCATGCGCCCCAAATCACTTGATGACTATGTCGGTCAGAAGCATTTGGTAGGGCAGGGCGCGGTTTTGCGTAAAGCGATAGAGAGTGGTGCGCTGCCCTCCATGCTTTTTTGGGGGCCGCCGGGCGTGGGCAAAACCACGCTGGCCTATATCATTTCGCAAACGCAGGACAGGCCGTTCTTCTCACTAAGCGCCATCAACTCGGGCGTTAAAGACATCCGCGAGGTAATTGAAACCGCCACCCGGCTGCGCGATGAGGGGCATACCTTACCGGTGCTGTTCATTGATGAGATCCACCGTTTTTCCAAATCGCAGCAGGATTCGCTGCTGGGCGCTGTGGAGCGGGGTATAGTTACGCTGATAGGCGCCACTACAGAGAATCCATCGTTTGAAGTGATCTCGGCTTTGCTGTCGAGATGCCAGGTTTATATTCTACAGCACCTGGAAGAGGAAGATCTGATGGGCCTGCTGAACAAAGCTATGCGGGAAGACGAGGTACTCAAAAAGAAGAAGATCAACATAAAAGAGAACGAGGCACTGCTGCGCCTATCCGGCGGCGATGCCCGGAAGCTGCTTAATATATTTGAACTGCTGGTGAACGCCATCTCCGGTAAAACCATCGAGATAACCAACAAAGCGGTACTCGACCACGTGCAGCAGAACATGGCACTGTATGATAAGGCCGGCGAACAGCATTATGATATTATCTCAGCCTTTATAAAATCAATGCGCGGCAGCGACCCCAACGGCGCGGTTTACTGGCTGGCCCGCATGATAGCAGGCGGCGAGGACCCGCTATTCATAGCCCGCAGGATGTTGATACTGGCATCAGAAGACATAGGCAACGCCAACCCTAATGCGCTGCTGCTGGCACAGGCCTGCTTTAATTCTGTAAATGTTATTGGCATGCCGGAGTCTCAGCTCATCCTGTCGCAGACTGCTATTTACCTGGCAACATCGGCAAAGAGTAACTCGGCCACAACCGCCATTGGCACCGCACTAAGTCTGGTTAAACAAACCGGCGATCTGCCCGTGCCGCTGCACCTGCGCAACGCCCCAACCAAGCTAATGAAGAATATAGGTTACGGTAAGGATTATAAATATGCCCACAGTTACGAGGGCAATTTCGTAAACCTTGACTTTTTGCCCGATGCCATAAAAGGCACAAAAATTTACGAACCCGGTAACAATTCGCGGGAAATGGAATCGAAAGAAAAGTTAAAGAAACTATGGGGCGACAGATATAAATATTAGTACCTTAACCCCAATTAAACTGATCTTACATGATATCAAATTTCCTTAGGCATGAGTTAAAAGCCTTCTGGCGGTCAAAAAACACAGGTAAAAGCATAGGCGTACGTATAGTTATGGGCCTTATGATCCTGTATCTTTTGGTAGTTGTCGGGATAATTGGCTTTGCAATGGATGTGGTTTTGGAAAAGGCCTTACCACACGAGGATGTTATTGTCTCGTTTTGTGGGATAATACTGATGTACTTCCTGTTCGAATTGTTATCACGTATACAGTTGCAGGAATTGCCCACGCTGCGCGTGCAGCCCTATCTTCATTTACCGGTGCGGCGGAATATTATTGTAGGCTATCTTGCTTTTACCGCGCTGCTTTCGTTTTTTAACCTTTGGCCAATAATTCTGTTCTTCCCCTTTATATTTAAGGTTATAGCTCACGTAGGGAGCGGAGCAGCAGCAGGTTTTATTGTCGCAATATTGTCTATAACCATTTTTAACAATTACCTGGCCTTATACTTAAAGCGGAGAGCAAACCTGAATGGCTGGGTATTTGTAATTGTAACTGTTGTTCTGGGATTGATAATTGCCGGAGACTTTGCTTGGCATATCTACTCTATCCGCAACATATCATACGCCTTTTTTGGTAATCTCCTGAAGCACCCAGCTTTGGCTTTAGTGCCTTTAGCGATGGCTATCGGAATGTATGTTTTAAACTTTGTATACCTCAAACAAAACCTTTACCTCGAAGAGCTTTCACGTAAAAAGGCATCGTATAAAACCAGTACTGAGTATCCGCTACTTGACCGCTTTGGCTCCCTTGGCGATCAGGTTGCCAACGAGATAAAACTTATTCTGCGTAATAAGCGGCCTCGGTCGGCCTTTATTATGTCGGCAGTGTTCTTACTTTATGGTTTGATCATTTATCTTAATCCATCACAAGGTTCTTCAGATTGGTGGAGAATATTTGTGGGAATGTTTATTACCGGTTTTTTTATAATTAGCTACGGGCAGTTTTTGTATAGCTGGCAGGCGGCACACTTTGACGGCTTAATGGTAAGCAAAGTAAGTTTTACAGATTTTTTGAAAGCCAAGTATCTTCTATTTACGGCTGTATCAACTGCTGCTGTTGTATTATCTATACCTTACGCATATTTTGGCTGGCGCACAGTGTTGGTACACTTTGTAATGTATGTATGGAATTTGGGCGTGAACATACACATAGTATTGTTTTTTGCCAACCGAAATGCCAAACGTATCGACTTGAGCAAGGGTGCGTCCTTTAACTGGGAAGGCGTTGGAGCCACGCAGTGGTTGCTATCGCTGCCGTTGATGTTGGGCCCATATGTCATATTCGCGCCATTCAAACTGCTTAATTTAGCTGATGTTGGGCTTGCAATAATGACAGTAGTTGGTATTGCGGGTATCGTAACACGTAGTTTCTGGCTGGATAAACTGGTGCAGGATTTTTATAAGAGAAAATATACCATAACCGAGGGTTTTAGAAATAAATAACATGATACAGGTAAAAGATATTAAGAAGATTTACAACGGTGTTATTGTGGTTAATGTGCCGCAATTACAGATCAATAAAGGCGAAAGCGTTGGCTTAGTGGGCAATAACGGTGCGGGTAAAACCACCCTGTTCCGTATGATGCTTGATTTGATCAGACCGGAAGCCGGCGAGGTATTGTCAGAGGGACAACCCGTTGCCGGACACGAACATTGGAAGGAATACACCGCATCCTACCTTGACGAAGGCTTTTTGATAGATTACCTTACACCCGAAGAGTATTTCTACTTCATCGGCGGCCTGCATAATCAAACCCGCGCGCAGGTAGATGAATATATTGCACAGTTCGGTGAATTCTTTAATGGTGAGATCCTTAAAAAGGGTAAATACATCCGCGATCTTTCCAAGGGTAATCAAACTAAAGTTGGCATAGTATCCTGCCTGCTGCAAAAACCGCAGTTTTTAATGCTGGATGAGCCTTTTGCTAATATAGATCCTACTACACAATATAGGCTTAAAACATTACTTAAGGACCTGAACAAGAACAATGGCGTCTGCACACTGGTATCAAGCCATGACCTTAACCACGTTACTGATGTTTGCGACCGTATTTTGCTGATGGAAAAAGGAAGGATCATAAAAGATATAGCTACCAGCACATCAACATTAGCTGAACTGGAAGAATACTTTGCTATCGGTCATCCTGCACATCAAACATCATTGCCTGTTGACGAGGAAGAAAATCATTAATTTAGTTGATTAAGTCCCGATAATTATTGGGAGATGATCAGAGGTTAGTTGAAATTTATGCCTGTTATCCGCGTAGCAACTGTTGAAGATGTAGAAACCATTCGCCAATTAGCTGAAGCGATCTGGTGGCCGGCCTATGGGCCAATTCTATCTCCGGAGCAACTTGTCTTTATGCTTGCGGAAATATACTCCACAGATAAAATAACGGAACAAATAATTAATGGTGAGCAAACTTATTTATTGCTGATAGAGGATGATAAGCCTGTCGCCTTAGCAGCTTACTCGCCACGCGAGGAAAATCCTGACATATACAAACTACATAAACTGTATTGTCTGTCATCAACACAGGGTAAAGGCTATGGCAAACTATTGGTAGATAAAGTTTGTGCCGATGTTTTAACAGCCGGAAAGAACATTTTAGAACTAAATGTTAACCGATATAATCCGGCAAAAACGTTTTACGAAAAGCTGGGCTTTGCTGTAATCTATAAGGAGGATATCGCAATAGGTCCTTATTGGATGAACGATTATGTAATGCGTAAACAGCTGTAATACTTCGCATTAACTTAAAATCTGCAAAAACTCTTTCTTGTAGTCTGTAGGCTTCTTCTTCATCTCGTCCCTAAAATGCTTGTTGAAGTTGGAAAGTGTTTTAAAGCCTGTACGCTCGGCAATAGCTGCTACGCTCAGTTCTGTTTCGGTTAGCAGTTTACAGGCATGTTTAACTCGCAGTTCAGTAATGAATTTGGAAAAACCTTTGTTATTTGCCGCTGCGAAATAGCGGCTGAAGGAGGTGGGAGTCATACACACCAGGTCGGCAAGTTCATTCAGGTGGATTTTTTTCCGATAGTTTTTCAGGATATATTCATAAACGCTGCTCATGCGGTCTGCTTCATCCTTTTTAAAAGGATCATTATATTCGTTGTGCGATATAAAACTGTATTCCTTAGTATTAGCAAGCGCGTTCAATATTTTAAGCAAATGAATAAATGCGGGTAGTCCGCTTAGCGTCAAAAGCTCCTTCATCATTTCAATTACCGATACCCGCACTTTGCCATGAAACTCCAATCCGCGCGATGACTTTTTAAAGAAGTTTCTCAATTGCACCATTTCGTCCTTCGCCATTAAATGCTCTCCCAAAAAGCTTTCCTGCAGGTAAATTACTATACCGCTTACTTTCAATGGCGCACTTTTTTCAAAGTAGGTTTCATCGCTGCGCCACAGGTGTGGAAGGTTTGACCCTATGAGAATCAGTTCATTAGGCGTAAAATTTTTGATACTATCACCTATAAATCGCGTTCCCGTACCTTCAAGTGGCACAAATAACTGGTATTCGGAGTGCGAATGCCATACCGGATCAAAGTAATGATCTTCCAGATATTTAACGGTAAATATCTGTGAATCAGGTATTGAATGCTTATGTACGGCGGTCTTCATGTGTTATTATTGCAGTAATGCTTGCTAAAATAGTATATCAATGGCAAAATACAGTCAGTTTTTGATAAAAAAGAAGTGGATTAGATGTTCATATTTGTTTTGTAGCTAATAGAACAATTAGCGCAAACCAATATTAACCAAGTTCATGAAAAAATACATTGCAATTGCTGTGATCTGCCTGGTGGCATTGATCAGTTTTAAAGGTACGTTCATAAAAAGCGAGCCACCGCATAGGTTGGAGCTTTTATTTTTGGGTCACACACCCAAGAATCACGACTCCGAGAAGCTTGCCGAGATCCTTTCTAAGGAGTATTTCAAAAGTGGTATTAACATCACCTATACAACTGATGTTAACGACTTAAACACTCCCACACTAACAAAGTATGACGGTTTGATAGTGTATGCCAATTACGATCGAATAACAGACTCGCAAGCTGAAGCATTGCTGTCGTTTGTGAAAAGCGGTAAAGGATTTATTCCATTGCACTCAGCATCGTTCTGCTTCCGTAATAATGATGAGGTGGTTAAGTTAATTGGGGGCCAGTTCCAGTCGCACAAAACAGCCGATTTCCCGATGGTGATTGTTGACCAGAAGCATCAGATAATGAAAGACATGGCTCCATTTACCACTTTTGATGAGACCTATGTTCACACCAAAATAAACCCGGCAATTCATGTTCTATCTGAGCGTGTGGAAGGCGATCACCATGAGCCTTATACCTGGACAAATACTTACGGCAAAGGCCGCGTGTTTTATACCGCCTATGGTCATGATGAGAAAACTTTTAATAACCCGGGTTTTAAGCAATTGGTTTACAACGGTATTTTGTGGGCTGTTGGTAAAGACGCAGCTAAAGAGTTAGCTAAATTGAAAAAACCGCAACCTACTTATACTATAGCAGATATTCCTAACTATGAGAAACGCGATCCGGCACCAAAATTACAGGGTGTATTATCTCCGGAAGAATCTCAGCTGTTAACCCAAATACCGGTAGGTTTTAAAATGCAGCTGTTTGCCCAGGAGCCTCAAATTGAAAAGCCTATTGCTATGGCATGGGACGAAAAAGGCCGCTTATGGATAGTTGAAACGGTTGATTATCCTAACACCGTATTAGAAAATAAAGATCAGGGTGCTGACCGTATTAAGATTTGCGAAGACACCAACGGCGACGGCAAGGCTGATAAGTTCACTATTTTTGCCGATCATTTTAATTTACCTACAAGCATAGTATTTGCAAATGGGGGCGTAATAATAGCGCAGGCACCTAATACTATATTTTTAAAAGACACTAATGGCGATGACAAGGCTGACGTTAGAGAGACCATTATAACAGGATGGGGCTTTAATGATACGCATGCGGTTGCGTCAAGCTTACATTATGGCTTTGATAACGCCATTTGGGGTACTGTAGGTTATTCCGGCTTTAACGGCACTGTAGGTGGTAAGCAAATGAGAATAAGCAATGCTGCCTACCGCTTTGCACCTGATGGCAAATGGATGGAGCATATGGGTAACCTAAGCAATAACACCTGGGGCCTTGGTTTCTCAGAAAATAATGATGTGTTTTATTCAACCGCTAACAACTCCCATAGTGATTACCTGGGTATACCTCAACGCTATTTAGCTACTACAGGCTTGCCTGCAGCTACATCTATATTAAAAATTGATGGCCATTATGGCGTACATGCCGTTACTAAAAACCTGCGCCAGGTTGACGTGTTTGACGGCTTTACAGCAGCGGCGGGCCATAACCTATATACCGCGCGTAACTTCCCTAAAGAGTATTGGAATCGTATAGCCTTTGTAAATGAACCTACTGCCCGTGTTATTCACCGCTCAATAATGGAAAAAGATGGTTCGGGTTTTAAAGAGAAAGACGGCTGGAGTTTATTAGCCAGCGCCGACGAGTGGATGGCTCCTGTACATTCAGAGGTTGGCCCTGATGGCGCTCTTTGGGTGGCAGACTGGTATAACTTCATTATCCAGCACAACCCTGTGCCAAAAGGTTTCGAGAATGGTAAGGGTAACGCTTACGTAAACCCACTGCGCGACCGTACCCACGGCCGTATCTACCGCATAGTTTATGACGGTGCTAAACCATCAGACATAAAAAAATTAGATAAAAGCAACCCGGCAGATCTGATAAAAGGTTTACAAAGCGACAATATGTTTTGGCGTATGACCGCTCAACGTTTAATTGTTGAGTCGGGCAACAAAGCTATTGCACCGCAACTTTTTGGGTTGATACGTGATACAAAACTTGACGAGATAGGCTTAAACCCAACAGCTATCCATGCTTTATGGACCTTGCACGGTTTAGGTTTGTTAGACGGATCTAATGCGGAGGCATTAACAGTTGCAGAAGGTGCTTTGAAGCATCCGGCCGCTGGTGTGCGTAAAGCTGCGGCACAGGTTTTACCTCCAACAGCAAGAACTTCAAAAGCATTATTGGGCGCAGGTCTTATTAACGATGCCGACCTAAATACCCGTAAGGATGTAATATTGGCACTGGCTGATATGCCACAGTCTGACGAGATTGGCACACTATTATTAGCCGCTCAAAAAGATCCAATAAATGCTAAAGACAAATGGATAAGCCTGGCAATAGAAGCCGGCATAGTTAAGCATGTAAAAGGAGCAGCTGAGGGTATTCTTGCTAAAAACAAAGAAAACGTAGAGCAGGAAGCACTTGCACGTACACCTGCAAGGTTGGTTACAACTGTTAAGGTCGGTGTTATACAGAACGAAATGAAATTTGACACTAAGGTACTTACAGCAAGAGCAGGCAGTGTTATCGAAATTGAGTTCACTAATCCCGATTTTATGCAACATAACCTGCTGATACTGCAAAAGGGCACCCTTGAAAAGGTAGGTGCCGCGGCTGATAAGCTGGCGCAGGATCCGAAAGGAATTGAAATGAATTATGTTCCTAAGATACCGGAGGTGTTATTCTCCACCAAGCTGATCAATCCGAACGAAACTGTAAAGATTAGATTCAGGGTTCCGGCAGAGGCAGGAGATTATCCATTCATCTGTTCTTTCCCGGGTCACTGGCGAATAATGAATGGTGTGCTTACGGTAACTCCTGGTGGCCCCGGTGGCCCGAGATAATATCTGATCTTATTCACAGACCTGTCGGCTAAATAGCTTAGCTGACAGGCTTTTAACCTTCTAATTAAATGGCAGCTCAAACAAACACTTCAGCAACCGCAACTCCGGCTGTTAAGCCTGATATGAAATTATTTTACGCATGTTTCATCGCCATAGTTACTACGGCTTTCGGCTTTATATTGCGCGCTATCATTCTGCCACAATGGGGGCACGATTTCAATTTAACACAAACCCAAATGGGCGAACTATCGGGCGTGGGTTTGTGGCCCTTTGCTATAAGTATCGTACTGTTCAGTTTAATTATTGATAAAATCGGGTATAAAACCGCCATGATATTTGGCGTTCTATGCCACGTTACCTCTGCTATAATCACCATTTTTGCAACAGGTTACTGGATGCTTTATGCCGGTACATTCATTGTGGCCATAGGCAACGGTACTGTAGAAGCAGTCGCCAATCCGGTTGTTGCTACCATGTTCCCCAATGATAAAGTAAAATGGCTGAGCCGCCTGCATGCTGGTTGGGCCGGGGGCTTAGTGCTGGGCGGTATAATGGCTTTGTTGTTAGGCGAAAGCACAGGCTGGGAATATAAAATAGGTTTGATATTTATACCGGCAGTTATTTACGCCGTTATGACCTTGTCTTGTAAGTTCCCGCTTAATGAACGTGTACAGGCAGGTGTATCCTACAAAGAAATGCTGCAGGAAGTTGGCGCTTTGGGTGCACTTATCATTTCCGCTTTAATTGTTTTTCAGTTAGGGGCCGTATTTGGCTGGTCGACTATTATTAGCATTGTTGTTACCCTTTTAATTACCGCGGGATTTGGTTTATACACACGTAGTTTGGGGCAGCCTTTGTTTGTTATCTTTTTGCTGATAATGATACCATTGGCCATAACCGAACTGGGTACAGACAGTTGGATAAGTGATTTAATGACGCCTGAAACTGAAAAGATTGGCATACAGGCGGGGTGGATCCTTGTTTACACCTCTCTTATTATGTTTGTTTTGAGATTCTTTGCAGGCCCTATTTCACATATGACATCGTCTCCGGGTCTGTTAGCCATATGTTCAGCTATTGCTATAGTAGGTTTATACCTTTTGTCAGTTTCAGCAGGTGTAATGGTATTGGTTGCAGCTACTATTTACGGTTTAGCAAAGTCATTTTTTTGGCCGGCTATGTTGGGCATGGTGTCGGAGCGTTTCCCTAAAGGCGGCGCATTAACGCTGAATATAACGGGCGGGTTGGGTATGATAGCCGCCGGCGTTATCGGTGCAGGTGTTTTAGGCTTTATTCAGGATAAATCGATTGATCAGAACATTGCTAAATACGATGCTGCTAATAATACAGCTATTCACTCTACCTATGTAACTGAAAAGAAAACCAGCGTTTTCGGTGATTACGAAGGATTAGACCAAGCTAAACTTGCTCAGGCCGGTTCAGATGAACAGGCGGTAGTTAAAACTGTAAAGGAAGGGGCCAAGAAAGAGGCTTTGAAAAACGTACTGATCTTCCCTATTGTGATGTTTGTGAGTTTTGTGGGACTGATATTATATTTCCGTTCAAAAGGTGGGTATAAGGCAATTACTTTGAAAAGACAAGAAGAGGATATCATTAAGATTTAAACGTATGCCTTTAAATATAAAATTTGGTGTAAGTACCTGGTTGTGGACCTCGCCGTTTCAAACCTCCTCTGTTGACGAGTTATTCTCAAAAATAGCCGGAATGGGTTATGATCTGGTTGAGATAGCCTTGGAAGATCCGGACCTGGTGGATGGTAACGAGGTAAAAGCCGCGCTTAAGCATTATGGACTTAAAGCCCTTGTTTGCGGTGCTTTTGGTCCGACACGTGATTTAACCAATGAAGACCCGGCCGTACACGAGAATTGTTTCAAATACATTGCCGCCTGCATGGATCTTTGTGTTTTATGGGATGTTAAGTTTTTTGCCGGACCAATGTATTCAGCAGTGGGCAAGGCGCGCATGTTGCCACCCGAACTTAGGCAACAAGAATGGGATCTGGCCGTTAAAAATCTGCGAATAGTATGCCAAATGGCTACTGAAAGGGGTTTGGAAATAGCGATTGAACCACTTAACCGCTTTGAATCTGATCTGGTAAATACCTGTGAAGATGTGGTAAGATTGATAGGAGATATTAACCATCCGGCAGCTAAAATACTTTTGGATGGTTTCCATATGAATATTGAGGAGCCAAGTTTAGAAGCTGCCATAAAGCTTGCCGGCGATAAGTTGTTACATGTACAGGTGGCAGATAATTATCGCGGCACACCAGGCACCGGTCAAACTAACTGGGGGGCCTATAGAACGGCACTTGAGGAAATTGGTTATACAGGAGCCATCTCAATAGAAAGCTTTACACCCAATAACAAAGAACTGGCACAAGCGGTGTGCATATGGCATCCTTTGGCCGAGAGTCAGGATAAGTTTGCCATTGATGGACTGGCTTTTTTAAAGAAATGGGCCATAGAGCCGGTTAGAATTCAACAATATAGTTTATAAAAATTTATGCAGAACAAAACAATTAACATTGCCATAGTGGGTCTGGGTTTCGGGGCCGAGTTTATACCAATTTATCAGCGTCATAAAAGCGCCAACATGTATGCCATTTGTCAGCGCGATGAGAAAAAGCTGAACGAGGTTGGCGATGCTTTTGGTATTGAAAAGCGCTATACCAACTATGATGAGTTGTTACTTGACCCTGAAGTTGACGCCGTACATATTAACACGCCCATTCAAAACCACGCCGAGCAATCAATAAAAGCACTGCGCGCAGGTAAACACGTTGCTTGTACAGTCCCTATGGCTACTACCGTTGAAGAATGTCGCCAAATAGTTGAAGCGGTTGAAGAAACCGGCCTTACCTATATAATGATGGAAACGGTAGTGTATAGCCGCGAGTTTTTGTTTGTTAAGGAACTGTATGAGAAAGGCGAGTTAGGTAAACTACAGTTTTTACGCGCATCGCACCAACAGGAAATGGCCGGTTGGCCGGGTTACTGGGAAGGCTTGCCGCCGATGCATTACGCAACACATTGCGTTGGCCCGGTGGTGGCATTGGCCGGAGCTGATGCAGAATATGTATCATGTTATGGTTCGGGTACAATTGACGCGAATTTGATACCGAAATACGGATCGCCATTTGCTATTGAAAGCTGTCATATTAAGTTTAAAGACTCAGACCTGGCAGCAGAAGTAACGCGCTCGTTATTTAATACAGCACGTCAGTATCGTGAAAGCTTTGACGTATATGGATCAAAGAAAACATTTGAATGGACGCTGGTTGAGCACGAGCCTTCGGTTATTCACACAGGCGAAGTGCCTGAAAAAGTAACTATACCAGATTACGCACATTTGTTACCTGCAGAAATACAATCTTTTACTACAGGCGGAGTTTATGATGCAGATAGCAATCAACATCTTTCATTTATACAAGGATCAGGTCATGGCGGCTCGCATCCGCATTTAGTCAATGAGTTTTTATCGGCATTGGTTAATAAACGCGAACCTTTCCCGAATGCAAGGCAGTCTGCCAATATAACCTGTGTGGGCATACTTGCGCATGAGTCTGCAATGGACGGCGGAAAGAAAATCAATCTGCCTCAATTTACTTTGGCAAAATAGCAAAGCTGAGGTTGGCCCGGGCATCTCCATGTTACGGGTCCATTTTAGTATAATCGGGTGTAAAGGGGCTTTCGGGCCCCTTTACTATTTGTCATACTTCTACTTTTTAATTAATTAGCCCTTGCTAATAAGTCATTTTACCCCAAATCATTAAGCTATTTTACAGTTGGGTACAAACATTTTACAAACTATTTTTATGGGGTCTTACAAAAAATAAAAAAAAAGTTTATTGTTTGTAAGATATAATTATCTAATTTCGAATAATAACCAATTATAAAATTACTCCTTAAGGCTGTTCCGTGGTACCTCTCACGTAGTTTCCTCGTAGGAATTTTGTATTATGATAATTCAGGATCTACAGGAAGCAATACAAAAAGTTGTCTTTGAAGACGATCAAAGTGCCTTTGAAAAAATTTACAAAGGATACTATAGTCGTTTGTTCAGGCTTGCGCTGTCCGTTGTAAAATCCGAAGAAATAGCAAATGAAGTTTATGATGATGTAATGCTTAATGTTTGGCAAAAAAGAAAAAACCTTGCCCACGTTAACAATTTCACCGTTTATCTATATGTATCTGTAAAAAATGCGTCATTACGGCAGTTAAGTAAACTCGGCAAAATTAGCTACATCCGCATTGATGAAGATTTTGATATTCAGGATACCACCCCCACTATGCAGGAGGAAATGATGTCGCTTGAGTTGTTGGCTATAATAAATCAATCGATTGCAGAGTTATCACCGCAGTGTAAACAAGTGTTTAAACTGGTGAAGGAGGATGGTTTGAAATATAAAGAAGTAGCCGAGATTTTAAATGTAAGCGTTAAGAATGTGGAATATCATATGGGTAACGCGCTGAAAAGGATCAGCGAAAATATTTCGAGTAATAAAAAACCGGTAACACAGGCCGCTTTCAAATCCATCATATTTAACTGAGCCCCACTACATCGTTGTAGTGTAAGACACACATGCCTGATGGCGCTCTGTAACAAAAAATTTATAAATATTTTTTTTCACTAGGGTAAGCCCTGCAGAAATGCATCCTTACAACAATGGTTGCTAATCGCATTTGGATATTGATCGGTAAAAAGGTTTCAGGTGAAGCTACTTTGCAAGAACTGGAAGAGTTGCAAGGCCTTATTGCCAATAGTGGCGATAGTGGCCATACCATTGACGAACTTGAGCAAATGCTGCTTACGTTTAATATTGAATCTACCCATAAATCAGACGAGGAAATTAATGAACGTTGGGAGCAATTTAAAAGCAAATTAGATCCCAAACTGAAGGTAGTACCCTTAAAGCGAAGCAATAAACGTAAATATTTTTGGCTTGCAGCAGCTTCTGTTTTAGTGGCTTTTACAGCAGCATTAGCTTTAATAACCGGTAATATTATCGGTTATGACTTGTTTCCGAAGACAATAGTTGCATCCACAGGATCACCAAAAAAAATAATACTTCCTGATGGCTCAACAGTATGGCTTAACGCTAAGAGCACGCTTACTCCCTCAAAAAACTTTGGCGTTAAACTTAGAGAAGTAACGCTTGTGGGCGAAGCTTTTTTCGATGTTGTTAAAGACCGTAAACATCCATTTGTTGTTAATACGGCGTCAATGCATTTAAGAGTGCTGGGTACCGCGTTTAATGTCCGGGCATTCGCTAATGAAAAAAAATCAGAAGCGGCTTTGGTGCATGGTTCAATTGAAGTTACCCTGGTAAATAATCCGGATAAGAAGATAATTTTAAAGCCCAGCGAGAAAATAACGGTGCGTAACAGCAACTTGCAAATAGAATCACCAGCCACCGTTAGCCTGGTTGAGAAAGGCAGAACCGCGCCTATTCCTCTTATCACATTAAGTAATATTCATTATAAAGACCAAGATCCGCTGCCCGTTGAAGCACAATGGATAGAAAAGAAACTTGCCTTTGAATCAGAAACCCTTGAAGATATTGCGGCACGTATGGAGCGTTACTACAACGTCACTATTAATTTTCAGGACGAGTCCGTAAAATCATTGGTGTTTTCGGGAATTTTTAAGGAAGAAACGCTTAACGACGCAATAAAATCTTTGCAGTACACAGGCAGCGGCCAATTTAAATATAAAACTGAACCAAATAATCAAATAACCATTTACAAATAATTTGAACCAATTATACTTAAAACATAATTATAAGGAGAGATATATGAGATAAAAAAGCTTACCTACCCCTCATAGGATACTGCAAAAAAAAGCGGAAGGTGTTGGCGCACCCCCCGCAAAATAGCAGCTGTCTTAACTATTATAGTAAAAGAGAACATAGTTAAAAACCAACCAAAACAAAATTATGAAAAAAAATATTTCCGACGCCCTACGGGTGCGAAATAAACGCATATTAAAGTTTCTTATTATGTCAAAATGTATCTTGCTGCTTGTCATAATTTCTTCACTTCAGAGCTTTTCAAAAGGCTACAGCCAGGATAAAATCAACATCAAATTGCATAATGTATCCCTTAAAGCTGCTCTAAAAGAAATTGCAAAACAATCGGATTATCGTTTCCTTTACAGTGACGCGGTGCTTGCAGGATTTGACAGTAAAGTTAACCTGAATGCTACTGACGCTTCTATTAACGAAGTTGTGTCGGATGTACTTGCTAATAGCAACCTTAGTTTTAAAGTAAACGCAAACCTGGTTTTAATAACAAAACCGATTGCAATTGCTGTACCTGTTAAAGGTAAAGTTACAGACAATAAAGGCCAGCCTATGCCGGGTGTTACAGTGTTTGAAAAATCTAATCCAACAAACGCTGTAGTTACTGACGGTGATGGTAACTATACCATCAACGTTGCCGACAGAAGCT
>NZ_CAMLHX010000057.1 GCF_946479965.1 uncultured Mucilaginibacter sp.
TAAGCGCTGGTCAAAGTTTGGCGTCAGCCCCAGTTCCAGTGCGAAGTTAGCCAGGCTCGGCATCAATTTCTTTTCGGGGATGGCCCGGTTAAAGGTTTGAAAATCATAGCCTTTTTGAAAACCGCTACTGGTGAATGACAGGTTCTCCCGGAGACTGCCGGATTTTGGGTCTGCGGCTAATGCGGCGCGCAACGTTGGTAAATAATCGTCGAAGATATGCATGGTATTATTTTAAGTTACAAATGATGATAATGATCAGCGGGATAAATAGGAAGAACTGCACGGTAAATAAGATACCGGCCGTTTTTAGCCGCCGGAATTTTTTGGTCAGACCGATCGCTAATTGGTGTACTTGGATACGCAGGTCGGCCAGCTCATTTTCTTCGGTGCAGAGTGAAGCTGATTTGGTGCAATAATCTTCAGGTGCCATACAGGATATCGCCCCGAAATAAAGCAAGGATTCATTGTCCGAGCTCAAAAACGGTGTAGAAGCGAGTATAACAACGATCATTACTGCGACCCCGAGGCCGATCAAGGCGATCATGAGCGCATGAATACAAAACCCGCAGGAAGCCAGTTTTAACAAAGACGGGTACGCGGCAGTAAGGCCGCCGACAATAAATGTGCTCAGCCCTAAAAATACGGCACTTTTGTTGTTAATACTATTGTAGTATTCGTCAAAGCGGCTAATACAAAATTTCAATCTTTCTTTTTCCATGGTTTATCCTTTAATGTTTTTAGGATCGCTGCCATAAGAGTTCTTCTCTCTAAACTGGCCATGTTTATTTTGGATAGTCAGTTCCGCGCCGTTTTTTATTGCTTTTTCGCGGCCGGCGACTATAGCGGCCTGCTGCGTATCATAAGTTTTGGTCACGCGTTGGTTCCCAGCAACCTTGGTCGCCCAATCTTCGCCGTGCTTCACGACGAATACATTCTTCTTGTTGTTACTCATATTTTACTTACCTTTTGTGAATAATTGTATACCCTTCTCAACCGAAAACCGTTACTAACGCTTTTTGGTAATGGGGGTAAGAGCCAATATGAACTGGGAAGAATTAAAAGACGAAAACACCGTTGACTTGGTGGAATATATTACGTCGATCCATGACCCCGATTACAAAGAATTGGGCGAAGCGGCGTTCGTTACCCTGACTTTCCGCTACCGGGAGGATGTAATTAATAAATGCGTCATTCTCGCAAAAAAATGGCGGCGCGATGAGGATGACGCGATTGAGCTGGCGAACCGCGTATTCGCCCGCTTTTTAAAATACCCCAAATACCGGCACTCAGAATGTAAAAGCGGCGATGTCGACAAATGCATTAAGCGTTACCTGTACCGCATTGCCGACAGGGAGGTCATCGGTTTGTTTAGTCCCAAATTCTCACCTTATGATGGAACTGAAACGGTGGTCATTTCCCTGATTGATCCGGATAAAGATTATGAACCCGAAAAGTTGAAGGAATTAACGGAATATGAAAAACGGCTGGATGAAATATTCTCCAAATTGACGCCGAAACACAAAATCGTCTATCTCACGTATTTACTGCACCAGAAAGAGGGATATAATCTTCCCGGCGCTTTATTGAGCGAACTAAGAGCTGCGTTAGGGAATTTATCTCAAACCACTTTAAGGATATATAAAATGGAAGCCATGGAATTAGTTAGAAAGGAACTGCATAATGCCTAAAGTTAATGTAAATATCACCGAAGATAACATTGCAGAGTGGGTACATTCGGTGGGGTACTTTTTGCCGCGTAGCAATAAGGAACTGGCGCGTTTTGAAAGACTTCACAATGGCCTTACACATGGACTGGACATTAATTCTGTTGATCCTATTGCGATTTTGAATGGTCAATGGCAACCCAAAGTGTTCATTTCGTTCAGTAGTGAAGGCTTAGATGAGGAAATATCCGAACTCCGGATGGCCGCCAGAAAGCACCAGGATATACCAGACGAGATCTTTAAGCAGATGAAAAACAACCAGGAAAAAGATGAGTCATCTGATAACACCGAAGATCAAGACTGAAACCCTGAAACTGACTAAGTATCTTAGCGACCAGTTCCATCAAAAAAACGAAACGGATTTGACCGCTATTTGTAGGGATGAAGGCATTAAGATCATTGTCGATAATTACAAGCACTATTTTGACGGAATGCTGGTTTGGGATGGCCACGCGTTCAATATACATCTTAACTCGGCTAAAGGCAATATTTTATCCAGTGCTCGCGGACGTTTTAGCCTCGCCCATGAATTGGGCCATTATTTTTTAGAAGCCCATAACTATCTGATCAGAAATGGTGAAATCAAACCTCATCCATCGAATATCGCGTTATTTCACCAGGATAAGATCGAAACGGAGGCGGATTATTTTGCCTCCTGCCTGTTAATGCCGAAGGAGCGTTTACGCAATTTTACAGGCGGCCGGAAATACTCTCTGGATATTGTTAAAGAGCTATCGGAATCGTTCAAAGTAAGCCTTACCGCAGCATTGATCAGGTTTGCAGAAGTCGGTACGCACGAAATTATGGTTGTTTTTTGCGAAAAAAACACCATCAAATGGTTTTGCAAAAGTAAAGATTTTCCGATGCTATCCCATAATTTCAAAGTTGGCGCACCACCGCCGTCGACCAGTGTGTTGGGCGAATCGTTTTTGAAATCTGATGCCCAGTATACGTCAGTTCAATCGATCGACCTGGAAGATTGGTTCTTCGACCGAAAGGGCGCGCCCACCAGTCAACTTTATGAACAATGTTTTTACTCAGATTTTTACGGTTATGCCATCAGTCTGGTGTGGTTTAAATAAAGCTTTATTTTTTGCCATGCTGATATTTATAAAACTTTCCTTGAGTGTTTATATTTTATTGGTGATAAATAAGTATTACTGTCTTAAAAATCCATCAACTCTTTCAAGGAAACCTCAAGCCCTTGAGCAAGTTCCACCAATGTATTAAAGCTCATATTAATATCCCCGTTTTCATATCGTACAATATCGCTATGATCTATATTGCATTTAGTCGCTAACTTTCTTAAGGATAAGTTTTTGTTTGTGCGCAAAGTTTTAAGATGGCGACCGAATTGAATTAAATAATCTTGGGTAGTTGGATTTGCCATCGCAGTTTGGAGCTGCGGAAAATTGTGGCTTTTTAGAATAAAAAGTGTTGGGTTTTAACCCACCATGCTTTAACTTTGAATGTAATACATTTTTAGAATGCGCGGAAAAAGGACTTTTTATAAAAACAGTATGAGCAAACAGGTTATTTGGGGAGCTGCGGTGCTTGGGCTTTGGTTATTAGTTTATCTTGTTGTGCACTATCTAAATAATTAAAACTCAAAGTCGAGGAGATCTTTAGGTTTTACACCGAGACCCTTTGCTAATTCAAGTATAGTGGATAATTGTATATTAACCCTGCCATTCTCAATTTTCGATATATTACTCTCATCTAAAGCACAATTTTTATCGACATCTCTAAGGGTATAACCTTTTTTTTCTCGGATTTTTTTGACATGAAGACCAAAGCTTGTCTTTATTTCGGAGTAGTCTTTCAAAATGGATTATTTAATAAATAAAGAGAATGAATTTTTCTTGATTTTTTACGGTTGAATTATACCGTAAATGAAAAATGTTTATTATATTTGATTTCAGATATTTTAAATGAGTTAATTGAAATTAATTAATTTGCGATTCTTCAGAAATTAGAAGCATTCGCACTTAAATTCTCGCCTTAGAAAACTGGTAATTTAATAGGGAGCGGGAGATGAGTGAGATGCTCACGTCATAGACGTGGGCTCACTTATCCGTTCCCAGGTTCTTACCAGTACCTCTAAGACGGAATAGGCTGAGTTCCACGTCTTATTTTTTCTACGTAAACCAGCTTACCAAATTACAGCAGAATGGAAGCGGTTATCATACAATACGATTTTAAGGCGTCATTAACTTTGAAAGAAGTTATGACAAAATTCTTTGGTGACAATACGCCAGAGAAAACGAAAATACTGTTCTGGAAATTTTTTCAGTGCTGGGTGACCCGTGACTGTCACATCAAATCGGAATTGTCCGATGAAGAAGTTGCCCTGTTCTTCGATCAGTTAATAGACCTGGTGGCCGCGGCTTATATAGTACACCAGGCGAACGGGGCTTCAACCAATGAGCAGGAGGGAAGTGTTCATGAATAGCTACCCTGTACATTCCTGGCTACATTTAATTTCTCCTCCGGAATAACGACGACCCGGATAAACATCTTTTTAATAAACTCTTAACTACACAAAAAATGAAAACAAAAATGCGTTTACTGGGATTGTTATGCCTGTTTTTTCAGGTGTCAGCCCAAACTTCGCCAGACAAAAAGTACTTGAAGGTCGGCGACAAAATGCCTGATATCGTGATAGCAAATATCATGAACAGCAAAATCAAATCTGCAAAGATTTCAGACTACAAGGGTAAACTAATACTCCTTGATTTCTGGGCAACGCATTGTATACCATGCGTGGAGGCCTTCCCGGAAATGGATTCACTACAACGAGTATTTGCAGGAAAATTACAGGTATTGCTGGTTAACTCCGCAAGAAACAAAGAATCGGAGCGAAGTGTAAACCTGGTCCTTAACAGGATGAAAGAATTGTACGGGCGGCCAATAAAAGTGCCAATAGTGTCTCGCGATACCGCGTTAACCGGACAGTTCAATTTCAGGGGAATCCCATTTGTAGTCTGGATATCCCCGGAAGGCAAGGTAATCGGGATGACAGACAAAACCGTAGTAACCGGTGACAATATCCGTAAGATCATAGCCGGAGAACGCGTTTCGCTTGTACCAAGACCTGAACCCAAATTCAAACCAGCAGCAAGAACGCAATGAAAAAGATAGCAAAACCATTCCTTATCATGCTGTTTGTTGCTTCTGCCCTGGCAGCGAATGCACAAAGCACGTTCTTCATCTACGGCGATATCAAAACAAGCACCGGAGAGCCAGTACCAGATGCATCGGTGACAACAAAAAAACTAAAGTTCACCACAACGAGTGATTCTACAGGTAAGTTCAGAACCTATGTGGTGGATAAAGATACACTGATCATCACCCATGTTGGATTCAAATCTTCCACATTTATTGTGGACGAAAAGATGGAGGACTATGTGCATGTTCTGCTTGTACCGCTCGTCAATGAACTACAGGAAGTGATTGTCAGCACGGGCTATCAGGATGTCCCCAAGGAGCGGGCAACAGGATCATTCTATAAACTAGACAACAAGCTCTTAAATCAGCGTGTTAGCCCCGACATTATAAGCAGATTGGATGGGCTCACCAGTGGATTACTTATTGACCGGCGTGATGCTCAGCAACCTAATATTCAGTTACGCGGTCTGAGTACGCTAAGTTTCAATGGATCATCACCTCTTATCGTTTTAGATAACTTTCCTTATGCCGGAGATATCAACAATATCAACCCCAATGATATAGAAAGCATAACTGTACTTAAAGATGCCGCCGCTTCATCTATATGGGGTGCGCGTGCAGGAAACGGCGTAATTGTTATCACGACTAAGAAGGCGAAAGGTAATCAGCCCTTAAGTGTTTCCTTTAACGCCAATCTAACGTTTGCAAAAAGGCCGGATCTGTTTTCTGCTAAGCAAATACCTGTAAGCAGCTTTATCGACCTTGAAAAAAAGCTGTTTGATCAAGGTTATTATGATGGCTTGTTCAGTGATCAGGCATCTCCCGGATATTCCGAGGCGGTAGACATCCTGAACAGGCAACGTAACGGCGAATTGAATCAGGTACAGGCTGATGAAGCCATCAATTCGCTCCGAAACAGGGATGTCAGAAATGACATGCAAAAGTACCTTTACAGAAACAGTATAAACCAGCAGTACTATCTAAATCTTACCGGCGCAGGAACCAGGATTCGTTATCTTTTTTCGGCAGGTTACGACAAAAACTTATCTGCATTGCAGGGTAATCAAAATGACCGTATAACCTTGAGATCCAACAACAGTGTCGACCTGACGAGAAAGTGGCAGTTCCAGTCGGACATTATCCTGACCAAAACAAAAGGTATCTCTAATAGTCCCGGAGGTTTTGGAAGCTATAAAGCTGGTTATAATTCAATATCTCCATATGCAAGCCTGGTTAATGCAGACGGATCACCTGCCGCAATTGACCTTTACTACAGCAAAGCATTTACAGACACCGCAGGCAATGGTAAACTGATGGATTGGAAATACAGGCCATTACAGGAATTGAATAACAATGATAACAGATCGGGAATGAGCGATATTCTCGTAAATCTGGGAACTTCTTACAGGATATTGCCCTGGCTGAAAGCAGATTTTCGGTACCAGTACCACCAGTCATGGAGCAGTACTGAAAACCTCCAAAATCTCGAATCTTTTACTGCCAGAGATTATATCAACAGATTCACTCAGATCAACGGAAACGCAGTGACGTACGTCGTCCCAAAAAACAACATACTGTACAGTTCTGAGCAAAATAACCGGCAGCAAGGTGCACGTGGGCAGTTGAATTTTGATCATATATGGGCCAACAAGCATCAAGTATCTGCCATTGCAGGTGTTGAAGTTCGTGAAACTAGAAATAATTCATTGACAAGTACGTATTATGGATATGACCCCAACACGCTTGTCGTAACGCCTGTCGATTATACCCATATGTACCCGACCTTCAATGGAGTATTTGGAGATAGCTACATAACAGATGGCACAAGGTTTACCCAAAACGTTAACCGCTTCATTTCTACTTTTGCAAATGCCTCCTATACGTATGACGAAAAATACACCTTGTCAGCAAGCGCAAGGCGTGACGCGTCCAATATTTTTGGAGTCAGTACAAATCAGAAATGGGTGCCGCTTTGGTCTGTCGGCGGCTTATGGCGGATTGACCGGGAGAATTTTTATAAACTGTCTTGGATGCCGCAATTGAACCTCCGGCTTACATATGGGATTAGCGGTAATTTGTCACCCAATGAATCCGCACTGACGAGGATTCAATACTTAGCCGCATCAAGATCGCCACTTAATTTGCCTTACGTAGGAATTAGTGCACCACCAAATCCGCACCTTAGATGGGAACAGGTAAGGACGTTTAACGCCGGCCTTGATTTTAGCCTTGTGGGAAACAGGGTCACCGGATCAATTGAATATTACACCAAAAAATCCGTTGATCTGATCAACAGTGTTTTACTGGATCCAACTGTCGGCTTCATCACAGCCAATCAAAACTCTGCCAGCATATTTGCGAAAGGATCGGATATAGTCATCAATTCGCTAAACATCGATGGCAAATTACGTTGGCAGTCGTCTTTATTATTCAGCTACGTTAATTTTAAAACTATCAAGAACCTTAACCCACCGGGGTTGGAAGGATTTGTTAGTGACGGAGCGATAATTTTTCCGGTAGTGAATTACAATCCGTACGTTATCGTAAGCTATAAATGGGCCGGACTTGATCCTTTGACCGGCGACCCTCAGGGTTACGTGAATGGACAGGTCAGCAAGGATTACTTTGCCATCGCACAGAATCCGATAGATCAACAAGTGGTCAGCGGCTCTGCTTTACCACCAGTTTTTGGAAATTTGAGAAATACCATAGAATGGAAGAAATTCTCTTTGGCATTCAACATAAACTATCGGTTCGGTTATTATTTCCGTAAACCTGTAACCAATTACAGCACATTGATCACCTATGGCACCGGCTATAATGATTATGAGGGTAGATGGCAAAAGCCAGGAGATGAGCGGTTGACCAATACGCCGTCATTCAATTATCCGTCAGATTCACAACGTGATCTGTTTTACCAATATTCATCGGTCAACGTTGAAAAGGCGGATAATGTTAAACTCAGCGAAATTTATCTGAGTTACGACTTTAGTCCCAAAAGAAAAATTCCGGGAGTGAAATCACTACAGTTTTATCTGTTTGCGAACCAGCTAAATATCATACTCTGGAAGGCCAATAAGGCTGGGCTGGATCCGGATGTCTTGTACTCTATCAAACCCCCTGCATCATTTTCCGCCGGAATTAAGGCAAACCTTTAAAACCAATAAAATGAAAACGACACACTATAAATTTACGCTTTGGATCCGGCAGACGTTTTTTTTGACTGTTATGATCTTGCCGGCTTTCAGTTCCTGCAATAAATACCTGGATGCTAAGCCCGATCAGGCGATCGCAACACCATCAACCATAGAGGATCTGGAAGGTATATTAAATAACTACAACTTTGTGAACGCGAAATACCCTTCGGCGGCTGAGGTGTCAGCAGATGATTATTATCTGACTGGCACCGACTGGGCAAGTTTGCTGGACTACCAACGAGCTTATTATTCGTGGCAAAAGTTCAATGGCCCGATAGGGGATTATACTTCTCCGTATTCTGCGATAGAGTATGCCAATATTATCCTCGAGTCTTTGGATAAAATAGGCAGTACGAATACAGCACGTACGCAAGCGGTTAAGGGAAACGCTTTATATCTGCGGGCGGCGTATCATTACGCCTTAGCGCAGGTATTTGCACCTGTCTACAACAAAAATACCGCTGATTCCGACCTGGGCGTTGCCTTAAGGCTTACCGCAGATATTGCAATTAAGCCCAAGCGTTCCACCGTTGGTGAAAACTACAAACAGGTGATCGCTGACCTTTCTAACGCCGCTCCCTTACTTCCGGATTACCCTGATCAAAAATTCAGGGCAAGTAAACCCGCTGCTTATGGGATGCTGGCACGGGTTTACCTGGCTATGGGAGATTATGTGAACGCGGGGAAATACGCTGATGCCGCACTTAAATTGTACAACAAACTCATCAACTATAATACCGTAAGCGCCACTGCCACTATACCTTTCCGGCAGTTTAATGACGAAGTGATTTATGATTCGCGTTCGGGCATACCACAAGCACTGGCTAATACTAAAGCGAAAATAGATACCCTTTTGTTTAGCAGCTATGCACCAAATGACCTGCGTCGAACGGTATTATTTAAAACGAATACGAATGGCAGCAGGGCATTTAAAGGCAGTTATACCGGCGTTAACAATGCTAGCGCATTTACCGGTATCGCAACTAATGAACTGTATTTCATTAAATCGGAATGTGCAGTTAGAGCTAATGATATCAGCACCGGACTCGCCGCTTTAAATACAGTATTGTCGACCAGGTGGAAAACCGGAACTTATCAGCCGGTGACCATTACTGACGCTGGCTTACTCCTAAAAACTGTACTTGTGGAAAGGAGGAAGGATTTGTTGTTCCGTACGTTGAGGTGGACGGATCTGCGCAGATTGAACCTTGAAGTGGACCATCGGCAGGAGATACGCCGAAACCTGAATGGAACCACCTATAAACTGGAACCTGGAAGCGCCAGGTATGTATTCCAAATCGATCAAAATGCAGTTGAGATCGGAGGCTTGCCACAAAACCCCTAAAATAATCCGAATGGCCATGAGATAAAAATTATGGGGGACCTTTGCGGTCCCCCATAATCTTATGGCTCCATTGATACTGCAGCACTTTGAGGTGCATGTAATACCTGTGAGTTCCATAAGTTGGTTTTTTCCGCATTGAATTGCGTAGCGTCCGGCGGGTTACCAATGGCCTTGGCGGTCGCGAGCGTTACGCCACAAACATTGGTTTCTGCTGTACATTCATCTTCGCTTTCAAAAGCGGCATAATTGCTGGCTGTTTGAATAGCGGTACTGGTATAGCTTACGCCGTTATACCGGAAGAAATTGCTGTTTGATCTTTTAGGTGTAAATGCGCTTGAAGAGAACGCAAGTGCGATGGCTAACATCGGAATAATTAACTTTTTCATTGTCGAAGAATGCTTTGTTGTCATCAAAAAGCATCAAAAACTTTAATGTAATAAAATTTGATTTATCTGCCTACTCATTTACAGGTTTTCGGCCGATCCTGTCTGCTGCGGCGATCCAATCGCGTCAGCGGAATCATGTTCTCATTCTGCTTGTTACCGGGCTCCTTTCTTTTTGTGAATGATTATAGTTATCAGGGTAAGGGTAAAAAATCCAAGGTTGAACCAGAGATGGAATGTCCAGCCCATCCGTTCGATCAGCCCCCCGCATGCGCAAGGAACACCACCAAAAACTTTTGATAGGATCAGTGCTGTGTAACCGAAAAAGAGCAGGAACGACGCTGCCGACAGATACAGGCCAGCCGTCACGCGTTTGTCCGTTATGAGCAGCATCCCAAGGATGATCTCGAATGGCAAAAGACCGTAGGTGACGACAGGTTTCATAGCGGGCCAAAGTGGCTGCTTTTGAATAGCTTCTCTGAAGTGTCCAAAATTCATCAGCTTACTGACAGCGGCGTAAAACCACAGTAAGGCAATAATCGAGACGCTGATTTTTAAGAAACGTTTTACTTTGCTCTCCATATAAAGATGTATGGAATAAAGGTATAGCCGCCCCAATGACAGAAAATGTCACTCTTTTTCCTTTATGAAATATTTTTTTTCGAGTCGGTTATATTGGATGTCGTGACCGCGATCGCGCAAATGGTTGAGCATTCTTTTTACTGTCCTTGAACTGCAGCTGAACCGGGTCGCTGCTTCTTCCACAGACCGGAAGCGATTTTTGTTGATGAGCTCCAGGACGTAGTCCAGCCGCTTTTCATAAGATCTGTAATCCATAACATGTCGGGTCCTGTAATTGGCAGACATGAAGTTGGTATATAGCGTTTGCAAAAGCTATAAGCAGAACTTATAAATTATTTGATAACCGGCTTTATTCTGTCACTGTGACAACCGTTAGGAGGAAGGGGAGGAGGATTTCTTTTCCCGGATGGGTTTTACCCAAAGCGACCGGATCTTTTTCATTGTCTTCCAGAAAAACAGGTGATCGATGCCGGTGCCGAATTTAGGTTTTGGCAGGAGCTCAAAGGGAGAGATTTCCAGTACCTCGGCGATCTCATAAATGCGCTTGACGGTAAGATCCGTTTCGTTCCTTTCCAAATTGGAATAGGCGGCCTGTGAAATATCCAGCATAAATGCCATGTATTCCTGGCTGTAATTCTTGGTTAGCCTGCGAATTCTGATCTTTTCCCCAATAGTTTCCATACGTGTTATTGCGCAATGTAATCCTATAAGCAAATATAATAAATTACAAGTTAAGCTTTTAGTGTATCCAAGCCTGCGTGGGCAATTTTATAGCAATTCCTGATTTTGGGAAGAAACATTAAAATTTTTATTTATGAAAGACATGACAGATGCAGAAGCCGCAGAACTAAAAGGTGGAATTAATGCCAGTCTGAGTGGGTGTGCCTATAACATAGGTATCTCAGCTTCATTTGGTGGGCTTTTTGGTGGTGCAGGCGCCGTAGTAGGCGCGTTGGCCGCGGCCACAGGTCCTTCTTGCCTTGGCTGGTGGTAGGTTTTATAAACGGGGCTTCGGCCCCGTTTATAAAATTAACCCCGGGAACAACACAATTGTGATTGCGATTCCACCAAGTGCGCTGAAAAAGTGCAATTCGTTATTCATCAGCTGATTTTTCGAACGGTACTGGTAAACGATCAGCCCGATAATAAATAATAGCGCCATAAAGCTATTTTTAACCCCTCCATATACCGGTAGATATAAAGCGATCTTGTCCGGCTTCAAGATCATGAAACTCATCATACACCCCATAATACTTCCTGATGCTCCCGCACTTGAATAATTAATGTCATTCTTATGCCGCAGTGTTATAACAACTACCCCGGTAAAATAACTAAAGCCGTAAATGATGACGAACAGTTCGCTCCCATAAGGGGATCTCTGATTAAGGCTGTGCTCCAGATTAATACATACTATGCAATACATGTAGGCATTCACCAGCAGGTGACCGAAATCATTATGGATCAGATCCGAAGTGAATAATCTGTAGTATTCCTTATGCTTTGCAATTCCTAAAGGATGGAGGATTAGTTTTAAGAAGTACCTGTTGTGGTAAAATCCGTAAATGGAACTGATACAGATAGCCAGTAAGAGTAGCAGGGAAATGGGTGCCCCGCGGATAAATTGATAGAAAGTTGCGACCTCCATAAAGAAAAAATTTAATCTACACTATAACATTGACTTATAATTTAAAATTGTATGTAATTGGCTATGGCACTATTACGGCAGATTTTTACTGAAAAATCTACTGCTATGAAAGTTCTGATGAAAAACGGCATCGCGCATTTACTAATGTTGCTATGCTTTACGTTCGCGCTGATTTGGATAACCGGGGAATATGTCCTCACACCGGAACTTTACGCCAATAGTGGTAACCCGCTTTCCGGAATTCCCGGACGGGATGCCGGAGTTGTAGCTATGCTGCAGAAATGGATCTATCTTTCTTCAGCAGCTTACCTGATGATCAAGCTGGGGCTGATCACACTCATCCTCCACACGGCATTGTATCTGTTTCATCAAAACGTCCCGCTGCACCGCGTATTTAAGATAACCGTTATTGCCGAGTTTATCTTTTTAATCCCCGCTGCTATTAAATTAGGGACGTTTTCTTATACGTATCCTGATGGGAATTTGTTGGATTGGCACCAATATTATGTTCTTTCAGCGCTAACCTACTTTAAAGGGGTACCTGCTGCCTGGTATTATGCCCTCCAGACCTTAAATCTTTTCGAAGTTATTTATTGGTTTCTGCTGGCGCAGAGCATTAATGGTATCACGAAGCTGACCTTTGATCAGTCTTTAAAGCTCGTACTGGTTTCGTACCTGCCATCGCTGGTAATCTGGGTTGCGACCGTAACCTTTATCTCCCTGCTCATGTTTCCCTCCTCGGGGTAGATTGATATGGATACCCGTTGTTGCTCCTTACTTATGCATCTTATTGTTATCACTATGAAAAATACACATCAATGCTTGAAGTTTTTTACCGCGCAATCCGGTCCGAACGATTGTGGTTTAGCCTGTATGGCAATGATCTTAAATTATTGTGGCAGGAGAGCAGAGGCCAACAGGTTAATGAGACGGTCTGTGGCTGGTGGCGAGGGCTTGTCTATGCTTGATATTCACCGGCTGGCAGAATCGATGGATTTGAGCGGTCGCTGCGTGCGTATGGATTTAACCAACCTGCGGGAAGCAGGGCTGCCTTGTATACTGCACGTAGGTAAATCTGAAGCGGGCGACCACTTCGTAGTATGCTTCGGTTCGCGAAAGAAAAAAGGGGTGCACCGTTACTTGATAGCTGATCCGGCGATAGGTGTTCAGTTGATGGATGAAAACGACTTAATGCGTATCTGGCAAGGTAATGCAGCGCTGCATTTTGAAAGCCTCCCCGCGAACCTTGCAGGGCAATATAAGCCCTTATGGATGCAATTGCTACAACTCAAAACTTTCCGGAATGCGCTCCTGCTCACCGTCCCGTTGTTAAATTTATGTGCTACATTGTTGGGGATAGGAGTCTCCTGGATGCTGCAGCGTGGCTTATATCATTCTTATGCCGAGCAGCGGCTAAGCTTGCTTGTTGCCTTATTGGTGTTATTATTCACTATAACGTTTTTTAAAAACATCATTAATTATCTGCGCAGGCATTTGCTGATCCTCCTTAGCAGTTCCATAAGCGAGCATTTGAATACAACGTACCTTACACACTTAATGTCAAGCAGGCCAGGCGCTGCCGGTCAGCATGCCGAAAGTGTCCGTAATGCCTTAAGAGAAATAAAAAGAATTCAGCATGCTGCAGCCACATTAGTATCTGTTCTGGCTTCTGAGGCATTGATGATGACTGCTATTGCAGCTGCTTTGTTATTCTACGATCCGCTTGTTGGGGGGATCAATATTTGTTATGCACTCATCTCATTGAGCATTGCGAAATCCAGCGTACCTCAAACGATCCTGGAAGGCGTTAAGCTCCAGCAGCTATCCGGTGACTATGAACACCAACTCATAATAGAATGCCTTTCAAATGAGCATCCTGATGCCGGCATAACAAGTCAGGGACGCCACCTTAGAAAGATTAAAAGCTATCATAACTATGCGAAATCCGTGGCTACCCGCGTCAGCGGGGAAAGCCTCCTCTACGATTTTGTAGGAACGGTTAACGTTGTCGCCGTCTTCAGCGTGGGGATTTATAAGCTTCAGGAACACCAGGTGGGTTATACAGACCTGATTGTGGAAGTGATACTGAGTTATTTTATGATCTCGTTGGTGCCAAGAATTTGCAATGCATTGGCCATCGTCACTGATGGCGCCTTGCCGGTGCAACGCTTTCTCGGAGAATAAGGCCCCTTCCTGCTTTATCTAAACCATATCACCGGAATTAAATATCTGGGGGACATTTCCGTGTCTGATTTTCGGAATTGTCTTTCCGACTGATTATTGAAATGCCTATCCTGATCAACGGGATGGGGTTCATCTACCAAGCACAGGTTTAATTAACACAATGAATTATGGAAAATAGTGTTGCAGAGAAATTTTTGAGGAATATGGAAGCTGAGTTAACGCGGCTGGACGAGATGGATCTCGGACCCATTGAGCGCCTAAGACAGGCTATTCCGATCATTAACCGATCGTTATCGGAAACAAAGCGTTTAATATTGGAAAGCGGCTTTACATCTATAGGGGAGGAGGTCAGTTTCTTTAAAAACATCAAACCCCGGATGTATGCTCATCAAATATTTGAAGTGTTATTTTACAATCTTCGTGTCCATGCCCCAGCAGGTACCCCTGAAATGCTCAAATCATACTATGAAGAGGAGCTTCAGCAAATTTTCCGCTTGTTTCGGATCGAAGCATTTAGCTATCGATATTACAAAATGGAAGCGACTGAATTAGATCATATCTATTTTGTGCGTGATGTCAAGCCCGTAGAAACGCCGCTATTGGATGTTATCGACCCTTCGCCTGGCTTTTCTACTGCCTGGGATTATAAATTTGCAAATTTCATAGCTCACGAGAGATTGCAAGACCTGCTAGTAGAACTGTTAACAGACGCCCAGCCTTCTCCGACAAAACGTAAGGCAGGACGGAATAAAGGCATAGTTATGAAATGGACCGGAGATGCGATCAATCTGGTTGAAATAGCATACGGTATTTGGCTAACAGGGCAAATTAATCATGGGAACGCAGGCATTGCCGAAATTGTTCATTTCCTGGAGACGAATTTCCAGGTACATATCGGGCGTCCCTTCAGGCGATGGCAAGCCATTTCAAACAGAAAAAGAGTAAGTCAGGTCAAATATGTAGATCAGATGAAAACTGCCATATTGAAACGGCTGGATGATGAAAATGCCTGAGAAAAATTAGAGACTATCCAATTAATACCTATGAGACGGTCTCTTAACTTATTTTTTTGGCTTTTTGCCTGCACCCTCCATCAATTGCATTATGTCTTCGTAATTGTAATAGATGATATGCCCAATGCGAGTAAATTTCAAAGTGCCGTTGGCCCGTAATGTGTGCAATGTGCCTCCCGATATTTTCAGCATATTCTTTACCTGATAGCTTTTTAGATATTTCTGAGGTTCTTCTGTTCTTTTGGTTAAAAGCAATTTGAGATCCTTCAACATTAATTGCCTGAATTCCTCTAAATCATCTTTTGTTATTAATTCTACCGTCATCTCTCTCGTAATTAAAAAGGTCAAACCTATCTAATCGGTTTGACCTTAGTTGGGGCCTTTCGGGGTGCCACCCTGAAATTTTCAGGCACTCTCGGCCAGCCGCAAGGGCCCCATATTTTCAAACAACTTATTACTCAAAGCTTTCATATTGTTGCTGATTTTTCGTTTGGTGATCTTCGCATAGATCTGCGTCGTCTTGATGTCCTTATGCCCGAGCATTTTGCTAACAGTTTCAATCGGTACATCATTTTCTAAAGTGACCGTAGTAGCGAAAGTATGCCTGGCGGTGTGTGTAGTCAGGTGTTTATTTATATTGCAGATCTCAGCCAGTTCTTTCAGGTAAGCGTTAAATTTTTGATTGCTGTTAACCGGTAACAGTTTGTTTTCTTTCACACAATAGGGGTGATCCCTGTATTTCTCAATGATATTCAATGGAATAGGCAGCAGCGGCACAGTTTCCTCCGTTCCTGATTTTGAACGGTCTTTAGTTATCCACAAGCCGCCATCAACACCTGTGAAAATATTGTCCGGTTCGAGGGCGTAGACTGTTTCAAAAGCATAACCCGTAAAACAACAGAAAATATACACATCCCTGACTTCTGCTATCCTTTGGCACGAAATCTCCTTACCATACATTTTGATAATCTCTTCCATCTCCAGGTAATCGCGGTCTGGATCTTTGTACGTGCATTTAAAACTGCTAATTGGACTGTGAGAGACCATACCTTCATCCACAGCTTTCCTTATTACCTGTTTAAGTGTTTTAACATACTTCATTGCGGTATTCTGATCAATGTCCTGCATCAACAAATAATGGTGAAATGAAGAAGCAAAAGAAAACTGAATTTGATCCAGAGTAATATCACTTGTGTTGAATTTCTTTTTCAGAAAGGCTTCTACTTTGCGCTGCAATCTTTGGAAACGCAATAAGGTCCCTACCGCCCCCTTACCCTTGCTTACTTTTTCTGCGAATTCACCGTTATGAATTTTGAATGCCCGCATGAGTGTTGGTTTTGGATCCGGTTTAAATAGATATGTGTCCTTTACCATTTTAGCAGTCACGTAGCCGCGGTTTTCAGACAACTGTTCGTAGCATTTTTCCAGTTCCTTTGTTGTAGCCGTGATATAATTATTAATGATTGCGGCATCTTTGTATGCTTTATTAGCAAAACCTGTCTCTTCATTCCAGTATTCTGCCATGATTTTTCTGCCGGATGAGAACTGCTCCCTTAATCCGTTGACTGTAATCCTTACATAGATGGGGATTTTGCCATCCGATGTTTGTTTGGCTTTCCAAAGCCAGAACAGGATTGAAAGTTCCTGATTTACTTTCACTTGTTTTTAAATTTGAGGTTAAACCATGGTCCCTCCACAACCCCAAATTGAAACATTGATATAATCCGGATGCTAATTAGCTTCGGAAAGTATACCGATTTGCTAATTTCTATATTAAAAATAGTATACCGAATAGTATACCGAATGGCTTAAATCGAATTGATCTTACTTGAACGAAAAAGTGCCTTTAAAGTGGTTTTAAACAAGAAAAGCCTCTTTTTTCAAAAGGCTTTATCTCTATTTAAACAGTAAATCGTGATCCCATCAGGATTCGAACCTGAGACCGACAGATTAGAAATCTGTTGCTCTATCCAGCTGAGCTATGGGACCATCGCCCGATACCTCGGGCGGTGCAAAGATGCTTATTTTGTAGCAAAAGGCCAATATTGAAAGCAAAAATTTTATTTCGACCTCAAAATCGTGTTAGTAGGTGTGAATAAGACTGAAGAAAAGTTATCCTATAAAGCGGTATGAATTCGGTCAGCTAAAAAAACACAGCAAAAAAATGATGATTTAGAACAATTAGGTAGAATTTGCCACAGGAAAACTATATTTTTAGCGCCAGATAATATTTAGGCGTATGATAATAATTGCTGACGGCGGCTCAACTAAAACCAACTGGTGTTTAATTAACGAAGAGGGTAACAAAATATATTTTAATACAGAGGGATACAATCCATATTTTGCAAGTATTGAATATATTATTAACTCGCTTAAACATAATTTACCCGCCGATCTGCAGCTTGATAAAATATCTGAAGTAAATTATTACGGCGCAGGCTGCTCTACAGAAGAGAAACGCCAACACGTTAAAACTGCCATAAGCGCGGTATTTATCCATTCGCAGGTTAATATTGATCATGATCTGATGGCTGCTGCGCGGGCTTTACTAGGCAGACAAGCCGGTTTCGCAGGTATTTTGGGCACCGGGACAAACACATGTTTGTATGACGGCACAAAAATGACGATGAACATTGACTCAGGCGCGTATATTTTAGGTGATGAAGGGAGCGGCTGTTATATAGGGAAAAAACTACTTACCGACTATTTGCGTGGCTACATGCCAGAGGCCATAAAGCAAAACTTTTGGGATACCTATAAACTTACCCGCGATGACATTAACGATCAGGTGTATACTAAACCTTTAGCCAGCCGTTTTTGTGCAGGTTTCAGCAAATTTGTTTACGATAATATGAACGTTAATTTGGGATATTCCCACGGTCTGGTAAAAACATCTTTTGAGGATTTTTTCAAAAACCTGGTAACACACTATCCCAATTATCAGCAATATAGTTTTAACTGTATTGGTTCGGTAGCTTATAACTTCAGGAATATATTAGAGGAGGTTGCTGCCGAAAACGGCATGGCAGTTGGCACTATTATCCGCTCACCAATTGATAACCTGGTGAAGTTCCATCTGGAGAAGTAGTTAATATTTACGATTTACGAATTTAGATTTACGATTTAAGAAGTCACTCTTTTAAATCTAAAATCGTAAATCTAAATTCTAAAATTAAGTAGCCGAAGGCCCCATTTCGTTCTGGAATATCTTGGCGTATTTCCGGCGGTCAAACTTGTACAGTTTCGCAGCCCGGTATGATACTCCGCGTTGTTTTTCAACTAATTCTTTCAGATAGCCGTAGCTCAGCATCTTTTTGCGGAAGTTGCGTTTATCCAGCTTTTTATCCAGTATGGCTTCGTAAAGTCCTTGTAATTGCGTTAAGGTAAATTTTTCGGGCAACAGATCAAACGCTATCGGCTGATGGGTTAACCTACGGCGTATTTTGGCAAAGCCGGTATGAAAAATATCGCTGTGGTCAAAAGCCAGTTTAGGCAGAGTTTTCACCGGGTGCCAAAACGCTTTCCGCGCCATTGAACTAATTGACCGCAATTCCTTTTGTCCGGTTATGCGTATCAGGGCATAATAACCAACGGTAATTACCCGGCCCTTAGGGTGTCTGTCAACTTCGCCAAAGGTATGGAACTGCTTCATCGGCAGATCGCGCAAGCCGGTAAGCTCATATAAGATACGTTCGGCCGCGTCATCAAGGCTTTCTTCTTGTTTTACAATATAACCCGGCAGGGCGTACCAATCCTTAAAGGGCTCTTCGTTTCTTTCAATCAGTAATATTTTCAGTTCGCCGGCATCGTATCCAAATACAAGGCAGTCAATAGAAAATATAGAATTAAAGGCATGAGTGTTATCTTCCAAACTGGTAATATTTAAAGTTTTTAAAGTACGCACAACAATTAGCGGTACCAAAAATAAATAAAAATAAATTTAATGGTGTAATTTTCACACCTTATATTCGTGCAAATTATTACTGAGGTAAAAACGATGCAAAAAATTTTAAAACTTGGTGTACTTACTTCCGGTGGTGATGCCCCGGGAATGAACCCGTGCATCAGGGCTGTAGTGCGTACAGCTATTTACAACGGTATAAGTGTTGTAGGCATAAGGCAGGGCTATAAAGGGTTGATAGAGAATGATATGTACGATATGGAAACCCGCTCGGTGAGTAATATTCTAAACCTGGGGGGCACCATTTTAAAGACCGCACGTTGCATGGAATTTCGTACTCCGGAGGGCAGGCAAACGGCTTATAATAATTTGAAGGAACACGGTATTGATGCGTTAGTTGTAATAGGTGGAGACGGAACTTTTACCGGCGCGCTTAAATTTTCGCAGGAATATCCGGACATAAAAGTGATGGGTATACCGGGTACAATTGATAACGACCTGTATGGCTCAACTTATACCCTTGGGTTTGACACGGCCACTAACACAGTTATTGAAGCTATTGATAAAATTCGTGATACTGCAGACTCGCATGATCGTTTGTTTTTTATCGAGGTAATGGGCCGCGACTCGGGAGCTATTGCTTTGCGGGCAGGCATTGCTTGTGGTGCTGAAGGTATTTTACTGCCCGAAAAATCAACCGCTATTGATGAGTTGATAGAATTGCTTAAAAATGGCGAGGTTAACAAAAAATCATCAAGTATAGTAATTGTTGCCGAAGGCGATAAGAGCGGAAATATTTATGATCTGGCTAAAAAAGTAAAACAGCAGATCACCAACTACGATATTAAGGTTACAGTATTGGGCCACCTGCAAAGGGGAGGTTCGCCAAGCAGTTTTGATCGTGTTTTAGGTAGTAGGTTGGGTTACGCTGCAGTTAATGCTTTGATAGCAGGACACACCCAGGAAATGGTTGGACTCGAGGCCAACGTTATAAAAACCACCTCTCTTGTTGAAGCCTTAACAGATCATCAGTTTAAACTGGAGGATGACCTGTTGCAAATGGTTGATGTTTTATCCATATAAATGATAGCGGTTGTATACAGCGGATCTTATCATGCCGACTGGCGGCTGGCCGACAGAGGAAAGACAATTGCCTCCTTTAAAACCAGCGGTGTCAACCCTTATTTTATGGATGAACAGCAGATATTAAATCTGCTTAATAAAAATATTAAACTGATACATCACGCCGAGGAAGTTAAACGCGTATATTTTTTTGGCGCGGGTTCTTCTTCTGATGAGCTTAAAGCTATAGTAAGCTCAGCGCTGACATCGTTCTTTAAATTCGCTAAAATAACTGTTGCGCATGACGTTGATGGCGCGGCTATTGCCTGCTGCCGCAATTCGCCGGGTATAATCGGAATATGCGGGAGCGGTTCAAATGCGGCATGGTTTGACGGAAAAAAAATAAAGCCCAACAATTATGGCTTGGGTTATATTTTGGCCGACGAGGGATCGGGCAATTGGCTGGGCAGACAGTTGATAAAAGGCTTTATGAACGAGACGCTTCCGGAAAATTTAAGGAAGAAGTTCACAATAAAGTACGATGCAGACCGGAACAATCTGTTAGAGAAGGTTTATCGCCAAAAACAGCCTACAATATATCTAAGCTCATTTGCTGAGTTCTTTATAGAGCATCAGCATGATCAATATCTAACTAATGTAATAAAAACCGGGTTTAATAAACTTATAAATACATACTTGTTACCTTTGCACAAGCAGCATCCGCAGGCACCACTGCATTTTGAGGGCTCAGTAGCTTTCACTTTTCAAGATCATTTGCGAGATGAAGCTGCATTGGCGGGGTTACAGATAACCAGTATAATTAAAGAGCCAATAAATAATTTGTTAACGTATTATTCAAATAAAAATTAAAATCATGAAAATAGGAATTAACGGTTTCGGCCGGATTGGACGCCTGGCTTTCAGAGCTGCTATTGAAAGGCCCGATGTTGAAGTTGTTGGTATAAATGACCTTGTTGAGCCTGATTACATGGCTTACATGTTAAAATATGATTCAACTCACGGGCAGTTTAAAGGCACTATAGCTGTTGAAGGCGGCCATTTGGTTGTAAACGGTAAAACTATACGTGTAACTGCCGAAAAAGACCCGGCTAACCTTAAATGGGGTGAAGTTGGTGCTGAAGTTATTATAGAATCAACAGGTTTATTCTTAACTATAGAAACCGCTCAAAAACATATTGACGCAGGCGCTAAAAAAGTAGTAATGAGCGCTCCTGCGAAGGATGACACCCCAACTTTTGTTATGGGTGTTAATCACAAGCAATTAAGGGCAGATCAAACTATCGTTTCAAACGCATCATGTACCACTAACTGCCTTGCTCCAATTGCTAAGGTATTGAACGATAAATTTGGTATTGAAGAAGGTTTGATGAGCACTATCCATGCGGTAACTGCTACGCAGAAAACAGTTGACGGCCCATCGGCTAAAGACTGGAGAGGTGGCCGTGGCGCTTACCAGAACATTATCCCTTCATCAACAGGTGCTGCTAAAGCTGTAGGTTTGGTATTGCCTGAATTGAAAGGTAAATTAACAGGTATGTCATTCCGTGTACCGGTTGCTGACGTATCTGTAGTTGACTTAGTTGTTCGCCTTAAAACGCCTGCTACTTATGAAGATATTAAAACTGCTATGAAAGAAGCTTCAGAAGGTGATCTAAAAGGCATTTTAGGTTATACTGAAGATGAAGTAGTATCAGAAGACTTTAAAGGCGACGCACGCACGTCAATTTTTGATGCTAAAGCAGGTATCGCATTGAACAACAACTTTGTTAAAGTTGTATCATGGTATGATAACGAGTGGGGTTACTCTAACAAACTGATCGATTTAGTTCAGGAAATAGGTAAGTTGTAATTGCCTACGGCTTTTGGCGTTAGGTGCATAAAAAAAGCGATGGGTTTTTAAATCCATCGCTTTTTCTGTTATTGGTTGGAGCCTTACGCTTGTTGTATAGAATCGTTTACATTGTCGGCAGTGCTTTTTACTCTTGATTTTGCATTGTCTACATGATCTCTTACATCGTTTGCAACATTGTTCGCTTTGTTACGCACATCACCTTCAACGCCGTCTCTGTAATTATAAAGGTCGTCTGCAGCGCTGTTAAACCTTGATTTTACCTTGTCAACAGCATTGTTGCCATAATCTTTTAACTCATTGGCTCTATCTCTGGCTTTGCCGGCCAAATCGGTAGCTAAATTACCAATAGATCCTCTGGTTCCTTCTCCGCTATCGGGTGCAAATAACAATCCCAATACAGCACCTGCCGCAGCGCCAATTAATAGTGCTGCTATAACTCTTGATTGATCTTTCATAATGTTTTTCGTTTTGTAGTTGTATATACCGACACAACAACAATGCCAAGGCGTAAGTCCGCCTTTTTAGCGCCGTAACGAATAAAAAATTTTATAAAAAGCTACACTTTTGCTATAAAGTGTCTATAAATCCCTTTAGCAATCAGTCGTCTAAACGAAAATTGGTGGCAAAAAAAAACATCCGCCTTTTTGGGGCGGATGTGATACGTTTAATGGTAATATTATAATTAAATAACCTTTACATTTACCGCATTTAAGCCTTTTCTGCCGTTCTCTACTTCAAACTCCACTTTATCATTCTCACGAACTTCATCGATTAGACCTGTTGAATGAACAAATACATCTGCACCACCACCGTTAGGGGTGATAAAACCAAATCCTTTTGTTTCATTGAAAAATTTTACTGTTCCTTCTTGCATTATATTTTTATTTTAAAGTGCGCAAGGTAGCACAATTATATTCATAAAAACAAGTGTTGATTTACATTTTACCAGCCTATGTATATTGGGTTGGCTGCGGGGGCACAACAAAATGCCTGTTGGTATCGGCTATAAACGCAAGTACTTTGTCGCGCCCATCTTGGGTTTCTGATGATGTTACAAAGTAGGGCGGAACCTCTTCAAAGGTGGCCATCAGCGCCTTTTTAAATTTGGCTACATTCTGATCAGTTTTAACAGCAGACTGTTTGTCGGCCTTGGTAAATACTAATACAAACGATAAGCCTTTTTCGCCCAGCCAGTTGCAGAACTCAATATCTATCTTCTGCGGCTCAAGCCGGCTATCTATAAGCACCATAACGCATTGCAGGCTTTCACGCTTATCCAAATAAGTACGTATAAACTTGTTCCAGTCTTCCTTTTTGTTTTTAGATACACGGGCATAGCCATAGCCGGGAAGATCGACAATATACCAGTTATCGTTGATCAGGAAATGGTTAATGAGCTGCGTTTTACCGGGGGTTTGCGAAGTTTTCGCCATTCCCTTCTTTGCCGCAAGCATATTAATAAGCGACGACTTGCCCACATTGGAGCGGCCTATAAAGGCATACTCAGGTAGTACGGGCGGGGGCAATTTTGAGATCTGCGTATTGCTGCAAATAAACTCGGCAGTTTTAATTAACATGCGGCAAAGATAGTGATTAGTGACTGGAGTAGACACCTTACGATGCTTTATAACAATAGTGTAATGTTATCGCCGGTAATTGGCTGTTAATATATCTGTTAGTTATACTTGTATAAATTAACAGGCAATGAACGATTACAAAATACCCGCCGCCACCCGCATAGGTCACGTGCATTTAAAAGTAAGCAACCTGCAGCGCTCGCTTGATTTTTACTGCGGACTGCTGGGCTTTGAGCTGATACAAACCTATGGCACTGATGCTGCCTTTATATCGGCCGGTGGCTACCATCATCATATTGGGTTGAACACCTGGCAGAGCAAGGGTGCCGCGCCGGCACCGCTTCATGCGCCGGGCTTGTTCCATACCGCTATTGTATATCCTGAACGCAAGGACCTGGCGCAGATTGTGAAGCGTTTAATGGAGGCTAAGTATGTGCTAACCGGGGCGGCTGATCACGGGGTATCAGAAGCGATATACCTGGACGACCCGGACCAGAACGGCGTTGAGCTTTACTGGGACCGCCCCAAAACCGAATGGCCGCGCAACGAGGATGGCGAGCTGGATATGTACACTCGTCAGCTGGATATGCATGGTTTGCTGGCTCTGGCGGTTTAAAATTTGATGTGTTCCGTTTCATGTAGATATGAAACAATATGAAACGCGTGAAACGCTTTTTTTACGTAGTTGTTGTCAGTAAATACTTTAACGTTTTACTGTGAAACAAAATGAAACTACTTATTCGTCAGGAAAATTAGCTGTGGAATTGAGATAATTAATTGATTATTAACATCTTGTGAAAAGTGGCTTTTTTGTTTCACCGTGAAACGCAGATCCGGATATATTTTATGATTCATAACTACACGATACAACCCATCTACAACAATTATACAAACGAAATAATTGAGCTGATAACCTATATTCAGCAGCAGGAATTTAATATACCTGTTACTTTGAAAGACCAGCCCGACTTGTTGGATGTTGAAGCATATTACCATGCAGGCGGCGGTAACTTTTGGGGCGCATTTAACGGCGAGGAATTGGTAGGTACAATTGCGCTGATCAATATTGGCCACAACGCCGGTACCATCCGTAAAATGTTTGTAAAGGATGGCCACAGAGGCACGGGCCTGGCCCAGCAACTGTTAGAAACCCTGATACAAGATGCGGCCAAGAAACAGATGACGGATATTTACCTGGGGACATCGGCAGTTTTAAAAGCGGCGCACCGCTTTTACGAGCGTAATGGGTTTGTTTTAACTGACATTAATCAGTTTCCGTCCTATTTTCCGCGTGTGGCGGTTGATACTATGTTTTATCACCTGCGTTTGGAGCAATAAAACCTGATAGGTTCCATGAACCAGCAACTATGAACCATTAACAAATCACTATCTTTGCCAGCAATGAGCAAAACCGTTACGCCGTACCAGGATCAGCAGGGCACCAAGAAAGAACAGGTGGCCGATATGTTTAATAATATATCAAAAACATACGATTTTCTTAATCATTTCATGTCGCTGGGAATAGATATCATCTGGCGGAAAAAAGCTATTAACGAGCTTAAAAATGATAAACCACAACTTATTTTAGATGTAGCTACCGGTACAGGCGATTTTGCCTTTGAGGCGCTGACTACCCTGCATCCAAAAAAAATAATAGGTGTTGATATTTCGCAGGGCATGCTCGACATCGCGAAGCAAAAAATAAAAAAACGCGGGTTAAGCGATAAATTTGAGGTGAAGTTAGGCGATTCGGAGAAATTGCCGTTTGGCGATAATGAGTTTGATGCCGTTACCGTTGCCTATGGTGTGCGCAATTTCGAGGATCTGCAGCAGGGTTTATCAGATATTAACAGGGTGCTTAAACCCGGCGGTAAAGCCGTAGTGTTGGAGTTTTCAAAACCTAAAGGTTTCCCGGTAAAGCAACTGTATCATTTCTATTTTAATTATATCACGCCGGGTATCGGCAAGTTGTTTTCTAAGGATTCAAGAGCATATACTTACCTGCCCGAGTCCGTGGCGGCCTTTCCGGATGGCGAAAAGTTTACTACAATTATGAAAGCCGCAGGGTTTAAAAATACCAAAAGCAGGCCTTTAGCGTTTGGTATCTGTTCAATTTATACAGGCGTTAAATGATAAACAAATACCTTATCCTTATAGGTTTACTAATGGGCTGCCAGGGTTTACTGGCGCAATCTGTACCTGTATGGGGGGGAGGGGCCGATCAGAAAGATATTAGCGCCGGTTTTAGCTTCAGTTATGTGAGCAGCTACTATAAAATTGACAGGAAACCAAACTGGCGCGATCCTTATTTTGACGCCTCGGGCACTAAAATTACCGACGCGCTTACCAATATCAGTTCAGACAATGCACCGGGTTTCGCGGTAGGTTTTTTTGCCCGCTATAGCGTCAATGACCACCTGGAGGTGCGACCGGGTATTAATCTTATTTTTGCCGACAGGGCAGTGAGGTACCAATATGTAACAGAATCGCAGAATCAAACAAAATCTATCCGTGCTACGCTGGTTGATCTGCCATTGCAACTAAAACTAAAATCAGACCGACTTGGCAATTACCGGGCTTATTTATTAGGGGGAATAAAATATTCTAAAGCCCTTGGCAACAAAGAAAACGCTGATGTTAATGCGGCCCCCTCAGAAAAATTATTGAAAACCATAAACGGATACGGATCATACGAAGTAGGGTTGGGGATGGATATCTATTTTGAATTTTTCAA
>NZ_CAMLHX010000058.1 GCF_946479965.1 uncultured Mucilaginibacter sp.
AAAATCAAGTTTGGCCTGCGCATTATCGTCAATCGGGTCGCCATCATATTCACTGTCTACTATATCTGTATTCTGAGCCGCTAAAGCTATATCAAAACTATCTGCGCCCGAACACATGGCAAACAAAAATCCGCCGCCCGCTGTAAATTCTTTGATCTTTTGCGCAACCGCGAGTTTCATTTTTGACACTTTTGAATACCCGAATTTCTTAGCTACGTCTTCCTGCATTTGGCGATTGCGCAGGTTCCATTCCATATTGCCAAAGCCATTCCCAAATTTGCTGAATTGCCCTGTAAAGTCTTCATGGTGCAGGTGCAGCCAATCATATTTAGGCAGGTCTCCTTTTAAAATACCTTCATCATAAATATAATCAAATGGTATCTCGGCATACTTAAGCACAAGGTCTACCGCATCTTCTAATGGCCCTTTATCCTTGGGCGAATAAACGGCAACCCGGGGAGCTTTTTGCAGCTTAACCACATCCATGTTTACAGATGGGTCATTTATGGTGGACATAATGGCGCTTACATTGGATTCACTTACAATTTCATAGCTAACGCCACGTATTTTACATTCGTCTTCCAAAGCTTTGCTGTAGTCAATAAGGAAGCTGCCGGCGCGGTAATTAAGCAGCCATTGCACTTCCTTGTCGGCTTTTAACACCCAAAAGGCAATGCCATAGGCTTTAAGATGCTCTTTCTGCGCCTCATCCATGGGTAGTAATATCGAATTTGCCTTGCTGATGATAGGTAAAAGCAGCAGGGTAAAAACCAAAAACTTCTTAATCCGCCTCATATATAATCGCAATTGATTTGAGCAGTGTTGCTATAACAAATATAACAAACAATATATGAAGCTGTTAGGGCAACAAAAGTTTTACAAAGGTTATCAGGCGGTATCTACATCAATACCTATCTGTTTTAGCAGCAAACTCGCGTTAAAAGTTTTGCACTCGCCGGGTTTCAATTTGTAGTCAAAAAGCATCTGTCCGTTGCTTATTTGTATATCAAAATAGTAATTACGCACGTAATCAGGATACTTGTCTTCCAACTTGGCAATTTGCAAATCGTGCGTAGCTACCATGCCAACTCCTTTCTTTTTAATTAGTTGCTCTATTACAGCTTTTGAGCCCAGATACTTGTCTACAGAATTGGTACCGCGCAGCATTTCGTCTATCAAAAAGAAAACCTTCGGCTCGTTTTCAACGGCGGCCAATAACATTTGCAAACGGTCAAGCTCGGCTTTAAAGGTAGAGGTGCTCTCGTTAAGCGAATCTTTGATACGCATATAGCTCACTAATGTAATTACCGAAACCTGCATGTTTTCGGCGCACACAGGTGCGCCGCAAAGGGCCAGTACACTGTTGATGCCAACTGTACGTAAAAAGGTGCTCTTACCCGCCATATTCGAGCCGGTTATTATGTCTACTTTAAATTTATCGGTTAATTCATAATCATTCTCTACCCTGCCCGATGGTTTAATAAGCGGATGTGCCAAAGCTTTTCCTGTTACAGTATAGCCATCGCCTTCTGCAATTTGAGGAATCGCCCAATCAGGATAATTAATGCGTAAACCGGCAATGCTGTACAGTGCCTCAAATTCGGCTATTACATCAAAAGCTTCTTCAAGATCATGATAATTGTCACGCTTCCATTTTTCAATGGCTATAACCTGTTTAAGCGCCCATAAAAAGAATACGTTCAGTACAAACCCAACAATCATTATTAGGTTGTAGCCTAACTTATGTATCAGCTCAGATAAATAAGCAATATTTTTTGAGGTTTGCTTTTCTATTATCCGCCCGGCTAATTCTTTGTTAAGATCTGCTTCCCATTTTTCCTCCTCAATTTTATTGAAAGCGACAGCATAAGACGCTAAAACATCGCTTATCTTATCGGCAATGAAAGACGATTTTACAATATAACTTCCTTTTGATGATACTATTATAAGGTTAGCTGCCACCAAAACCAGCGCCAATAACTTAAATATCGGACTAAAAAAAGCGCCAACAATTGCGGCGGTTAATAATATGGGCGCTATTGTAATATACTTTGATAACGCCGCTTCACCCGGAATATTTAAAGGACTCTTGAGATAATTAAAAAGCTGCTGAAAGCGGTTAATATCAGTACCATTGGCAAATAACAGTAAGGTTTGTAGTTCGGGCTTCCATTGACCTTTGCTTGCTATTTCCTGAACCGATTGCTGACGCGATATAATCGTTTGCCGGTCGGCGGGAGAGCTTAGCCAGGAAGCTAATTTATTGTTCCCCAAGGAGGTTGCTGTACGGTTAATAAGGCTAAATAAAGACGCGCTACCGAAGATATCCAGATCAGAGGTGTAAAAATGTTTTTCGTTGTTGTAGCCTGCACCTGTACCGTAAAGATTGGTACGTTCTGTCATGCTGCCTATCTCATTGTTATAAATGCGTTCCAGGTCGGTGTAATACTTTTTCTTTTTTTCGTAAATACTCTGGCGTTGTACCAGCCATGCAAAACATAATGTTAGAAATACAAAGCTTACAGCGATAACAGAAAAGCTATTGCCTTCTATACCCGCGAACACCGATACCGCCATCAGGAAAAAAACCAGCAGGCGCAAAAGCGAATAACTATTTGCCTGCTCTTTATAGCGTTTTGCTTCGGCGGCGGCAGCCGACGCGAGGTTTTGGTAATTGTTGATTATATCTTCCATAAATGTGAGGCTAAATAAGCACTTATATTTTAATTTAGCGCTATGAAGATCACATTCCTTGTTATCGGCAAAACTGAAGACGATTATTTAAAAGAGGGCATTGATAAGTACGTTAAACGCCTCAAACATTACACCCGTTTGGAAGTGGTTGAATTGCCCGAGCTAAAAAACACTAAGGCCTTAACACAGGATCAGCAGAAAACTAAAGAAGCAGAACTCCTACTAAAAAAAATAAACGTCAATGATTATGTGATCTTACTGGACGAGCGTGGCTCCGAATTATCATCAAAACAGTTTGCGGCTTACTTAGAAAAACGCGCGCACGCAGCGGCAGATGTTGTTTTTATTGTGGGTGGCCCTTACGGGTTTGATCAATCAGTTTATAGCCGTGCTAACGATAAACTCTCCCTATCCCGCATGACCTTCTCGCATCAAATGATCCGCCTGTTCTTCACAGAACAGCTATATCGGGCCTTTACCATTTTAAAAGGCGAGCCCTATCACCACGAATAATTATTGCTTATTTATCTCAGTCCAGAGCAGATCCTTTAGCTGATCGATATTTTTCTGCGCTACTGATGATATAAATACCGAAGGGATATCTGTCGGTACTTCCTTTTTCATTTCTTCCATCAGTTCATCGTCCAACATATCAGCCTTGGTAATTGCTAATACACGTGGTTTATGCATCAGTTCAGGATTGTACTCATTCAGCTCCTTAAGTAGGATGTCAAACTCTTCTTTAATGGAACGCGTAGTATCAGCAGGTACCATAAACAGTAACACCGCATTACGTTCAATATGTTTCAAGAAACGAATGCCCAAACCCTTACCTTTTGATGCCCCCTCAATTATCCCCGGAATATCAGCCATTACAAATGATCGATTGCCTCTGTACGCCACAATACCCAAATTCGGAACCAATGTTGTAAAAGCGTAATCAGCTATCTCTGGCTTAGCAGCAGAGACAACGGAAAGAAGTGTAGATTTTCCGGCATTTGGGAAACCAACCAAACCAACGTCGGCTAATAATTTCAGTTCAAGTATGTTCCAATCTTCTTTACCGGGTTCACCTGGCTGCGCAAAACGCGGTGTCTGCTGCGTAGGCGATTTAAAATGCCAGTTACCCAGGCCTCCCCGGCCACCGTTTGTTAAAATTCGGGTCTCGCCGTCTTCGCTTATTTCAAATAAAACCTCACCGGTTTCAGCGTCTCGGGCTATCGTACCCAATGGTACTTCTAATATCTCATCGCGCCCGGTTTTGCCGCTGCTTGTTCCACTACTGCCGCTTTCACCATCGCCGGCAATAACGTGTTTTCTAAATTTAAGGTGCAACAGTGTCCATAATTGAGCGTTACCTTTTACAATAACGTGTCCGCCGCGTCCGCCATCGCCGCCGTCAGGGCCACCCATCGAGGTATGTTTGTCGCGATGCAAATGTGCAGAGCCAGCCCCGCCATGGCCAGACCGACAGCATATTTTTACGTAATCAACAAAATTTGAACCTTGAGACATGTGGTTAGTTTTTAGTCCGGAAGTCCGTAAAGTCCGAAAGCAATTTTATAACAAATTAAGAAAACAAATAGTTCTTACGGACTTGCTGACTTTTCCGACTTACCGACTAATAACGGGCAATTATCGCGTCAATAGCACCTGCTATTTCGTCAATAGTGCCGATACCGTTTATACCGGTAAATTTATTTTGTGCCTTATAGTATTCGGCAACTGGTGTAGTTTTATCGTTGTATTCTTTTATTCTTTTGCGGATGATCTCCGGATTGGCATCATCAGGCCTGCCTGAATCTTTTCCTCTTAATAATAAGCGTTTTTCAAGCTCATCATCATTAACCTGCAGGGCTATCATGCCTGTAATTAATGATTTTTTGGTTCTAAGCAGCACATCCAGCGCTTCAGCCTGTGCCGTTGTACGCGGGAAACCATCAAAAATAAAACCCTTAGCGTTTTTATTAGAGTCAAGTTTATTGCTGATCATGCCAATAACTACGGCATCAGGAACCAATATCCCCTGATCCATCAGTTTCTTAGCTTCTAAACCTAAAGCAGTGCCCTCAGAAATCTCGCCACGCAACAAATCGCCGGTTGAAAGGTGGATAAGTCCATATTTTTCAATAAGTTTTTGTGATTGGGTGCCTTTACCAGCCCCGGGAGGGCCAAATAGTACTAAGTTGAGCATGCTTATTTAAAATTAAAAGCCTTTCTACGGTTGATACAGAAAGGCTTTGTTCCCAGTGCACTTGTAGGGATTCGAACCCCAAACCTTCTCATCCGTAGTGAGATGCTCTATCCAATTGAGCTACAAATGCTTTTATTTTCAACGTAAAAAAGGTAATAATTCACTTTTTTTACGGACTGCAAAGATAGAATATCTTTTCAATCTTGTCTAAAAAAATAAAAAAAATACATTCAGCCTATTATAAAATACTGATGTAAAGGATTATTTCTTTTTGAAACATGGATAATATTTATTTACTTTGCATTACAAAGTACTTTTATAATGAGATTTAACCGAATATATTTCATCCTGGCAACTACCCTATTTTTTATTGAAGTAATAATAGCTCTTTATGTACACGATGCTTTTATACGCCCCTATTTTGGCGATGTGCTGGTAGTAATATTACTTTACTGCGCTGTCAGATCCGTTGCTAACACTCCCGTTATAACAACAGCAATTACAGTTTTTTTCATAGCCTGTTTAATAGAGCTATCGCAGTATTTCCATTTAGTACAACTTTTGGGCTGGGGCAGCTCAAAAACAGCTGCAACAGTGTTAGGCACGTCCTTTTCTTTTACGGATGTGCTTATGTATGCCTTGGGTATACTGACAGTTATCGGCGTAGAAACTTATTTTAAAAACCTGAATACATATACAATAAAAACAAATGAAAACCCTAGATAGCACCGACAAACGTGTGAAAATTTGCATTTGGATAGTTATAATCGGCTTATTTATAAGCGGGGTCACCGCCTTCCCTATTGAAACCCAGTTAGCCTTTTTCATAAAACATCAACCAGACAGTTCATCATTCATAAGCGTTTGGCTAAATAAGGTTTACCTGGCTATAAAGAATACTAATGCGCAGTATCCGTTTATTAGCTATGGAACGGATTGGCTGGCTTTTGCTCACGTTATATTGGCAATACTATTCATCGGTCCGCTTAAAGACCCTGTACGCAACATCTGGGTGGTGCAGTTTGGCATTATAGCCGCTGTGCTTATATTTCCATTGGCCTTTATTGCAGGCAGCATAAGGGGTATTCCATTCTTCTGGCAATGTATAGACTGTTCCTTCGCGGTAATAACTTTGGCGATATTATTGCCGTGCTATAAATGGATAAAAGAAATGGAGGCGCGAACATGAAAACTTTTGTTGCCAAAAACTCTATAGTGCGTAAAATATGGGGCCGCGCTGATACCACCCTATTCATTTTTGCCGGTGCGGCTGCAGAATTTGCTTTGAACAAAGCGGTAGACTGGCTTTACTTTACCGGAAAATTGCCTGCCGACCCATTGGGCCGGTTGTTCTCAACCATAACTTACTCCCGCCAAATAATTTTTGCGGATGAAGCAACCGCGCTGCAGGCTATTGATAAAATAACCGCTATACATAAAGGTGTTCAGCAAAACCGTGGGGCTACCATACCTGATTGGGCGTACCGCGATGTTTTGTTTATGCTGATAGATTACAGTATACGATCATTTGAACTAATTGACAGGCAGTTAACCAAAACAGAGAAAGACGAGATATTTGATGTATTTAACCGAATGGGAAAAAGGATGCAAATACAAGGGCTGCCTACAGATATAACCGAGTGGTATATAATGCGCCATGCATCGCTAAAGCAGAACATGAAATACAGCAACTTTACAGCTGATCTGTATAAACAATACAAAAAACACCTCGGCTCTTTCAGGTATCAGCTTGTGTTACAGGTGCAACGTGTTTTGGTACCGCCGCATGTAAATAGTTTACTGAATTTCAAAAAAAGGCTTTGGATACTGCCCGCGCTGAGCGCCTATAAATTATTACGGCGGATGGGGGTTGATAGTTTTTTCAGAAATGCTTTATTGCCATCAGCATATAAAGAGCAAATTAAAGGTTTAGATGTAAAGTAAAGGTGGATGAAGATTTGCGGCCCGAGTCGGCAAAGCCACAAAAAAGGGAGCCCCTTGATCAGGAGCTCCCTTAAAAAATTTCTATTTCTACTATCTAGGCGGGCCACCAGGTCCACCGAAACCTCTGCCACGTAATACCGGGCGGATAGTATCCAGTTCTGCCATTGTATAGACAGCTGTTCTTGCAGCGGTAGCTTTCCTAACGGTTGCAACGTCTTCAGGCAAAACTACAGTTCCTTTGTTGCCAAAATCACTGCGGATATAGCTCAATACAGACGCTATATAATCATCATCGTTACCGCCTAAAGCCGGCATAGCATCCGGGTAAGTAGTACCGCGGATAGGGCCCGTTAAGCCATGTAATAATGTACGGATCAATTTCTCAGGCCCAAATGCATTAACATCAGGGTTACCTGCAAGCGCCGGAGCTGTAGAGCTTCCGCCACCAATAACCACACCCTTACCATCAGTACCATGGCAGGTAAAGCAAAGTTGCTTATAAATTACCTGGCCCTGGCCTACTAACTTGGCGCTTTGAGCACTCAAAGCTGCCTGGCGTGCTGCCTGTTCGGCTTTGGCTTTAAGTTTAGTTTCTCTTGAGTTTTGCGATAAAGCAAGCATCGGATCGTTGGGATTATTCTTGATCAGATCAGCAATGATCTTTTTAGATTTATCAGAATCAACAAAACGCATGCTCAGCATTAATTGGAAGCGAACATCCGCATCCGGGTCATTCATCATAGTAGCTAACTGATCAATAGCTTTTGGATCTGTTTTCATCATATCCTCGCCTATCCACGCTACAGTTTTACGAACGCGTGCGTCGTTATCTTTCATAGCCGCTGTCCAGGTAGCGTTATCCAGTGATCCCATGCCGTTCAATGTCCACAATGCGTGGATACGTGTAAGGTGGTTAGCACCCGGATCAAGTGCCATTTTTTGCAGAGTTGGAACAACCGATTTATCATTACGGATAACCAGCAATTTTTGTGCTTCATCTCTCCACCAGCCATTGCTGGTATTGGTTAAATGCTGCACTAACTGTGCACTGGTCTCGGTGTATAAGTTAAATTTCTTTTTGAAATCCGGCTTGTAATCGTCATGCACTAAACGGAAGATACGGCCGCGACCAATATTTTTTTGCAGGCCTTTGTCTTCAATTTTACCACGTAGGAAGGTTCCTTTTCTGGTCCAGTTACTTTCCTGGATAATCCCGTGGTACATATCCACAATATATAAACTACCATCCGGACCTGTTGCGGTGTTAACCGGGCGGAAGTTGATATCTGTCGAGCCAATAAACTCTTGCTTGTCATAAGCGTTACGCAGGGTTACTTTACCATTGGTATTGGTAACCTTAGCGCGGCGAATGATACGACCTACAGGCTCAGGAATTAACAGATCTCCGTACAGATCTTTAGGCAGCATGTTGCCGCGATAGATTGACTGACCTGCAACTGCAGTAAAGTGATTAAGCGTGCTGTCTGTAGAACGTAAGCGAATTGGGCCGCCCTGAACGTCAGGAGTGGTTACAATTGGCCAAACCTCCTGGAATTCAGCGTCAAACTGATCCTTGGCATCTAACTGACCATAATGAATATTCTGTTGGAAATCGCGCGCAGGAGTTTCAGAACCCGCGTTTGAGAAGAACAAGCGGCCATAATCATCATGCGTTAAACCCCATTGCGGTGGTACGCCTTCCTGTATCTCCTCGCCTATTACTTTTTCGCCTTGTAATGTAAAACGAACCGGATCATAAGTAACATACATGCGGTTATCTAAATTCCAGATCAAACCACTTTTTTGGTGCTCCAGGTTATTGTTGTTACCAACTGTCGGGCTGGTGTAAACTGTCGTCTTTTTATCAGAAACGCCGTCGCCGTTAGTATCCTGGAAACAAAATACATCATTCGTCCAGGTAAGGTTTACCAATAAGCGGCCATTATCAAGTGGCTGCAGTGTTCTTGGCAGTACTATATTTTCAACGTAAACGGTCATTTTATCCATCACACCGTCGCCGTTGGTATCTTCCAAAAGCTTGATCTTACATTTTTCGTCACGCTGACCATTTCCGTCAGCATCAGTCATGTAGGTATTCATTTCGGCTACGTACATTCTGCCTGCGCCATCCCATGCAATGGCAACCGGTTGGCTTACCATTGGTTCTGAAGCTACCAACTGCAGGTGATACCCGGCAGGTAGGTAAATGTGCTTCATCTCTTCTTCAGGCGACTTTGGCGTAGGATCAGGGTGCATATTCACCTTTATCCGACCTGCGGCATCGCGCTCTACAGGGTATTGTGTAGCATACTTTTGAGACGACTTACAGGTATAAAAAGCCACTGCCGATAAGCAGGCTATACCCAAAAGCCATTTGTTATTATTTTTCATTATTAAAGGTTATATATAGTTTTTAGTTTCTCGGGAATCTGAATCTTATTGCATTTTTTTTCTACCGATGGCGTATTCAATACCACCTAAAATATGTTGCAATACAAAAGGCTCGTCGAAAGCGGCTGGGTCATGCCCTAAAGCTGTATAAAAAGAACGGCCGCCATCAAAATCATGCCACCAGGCTAAAGGATGATCGCCCATCTTTGCACCTGCATTTCTTCCGTCATAAGTACCGGCAGGTGTTGAAGCTTCGTCTAATTTTAGCAATACATTCACATCTTTTGGCGCATAAGTATAAGCGTACCACTCATCTTTTCTTTCCCAACGAGCCGGCAACATTTTGGTCGCTATTGAGGTTTTGTCAACAACGTCAATAGTTGCTAACGGAACACCCATTGGATGTTGTTTAAAATACGCACCTACCAGGTCGCCGTACCACTGCCATTGCTTTTCGGCGTCGCTGGCAGCGTGTATGCCAACATAACCTCCGCCGTGTTGGATAAACTTTTTCAAAGCATCCTTTTGCGCATCTGTCTTAAAAAAGTCACCTGTGGTGCTTACGAAAACAACTGCTGCATATTGCTTCAGGTTAGCATCATTAAAATCATCGATGTCAAATGTAACTACAACATCAAATTTATTTGCTTTACCCAATTTTTGCACGGCAGCCACACCAGCCGGTATGGATGTATGCACAAATGCCGCCGGTAACCCGAAAACCAAAACTTTTGGATCTTTGGCCAATGCCGCGTTAAAGTTAAATACCGATAAAACAACTATAGCAGCTACTATAAGTAAGCCGTATGATTTGCCCTGTTTTTTTGTGTACATGATTATTTATATAATTTAAGTTTATAGTGGTTTCTATTGGTTGCATTTCGCAGAAAGGTTAGCTCCGCGACTTGCATTGCTTAGCCGAACCGGCTAATATTAAAACGGTATTAAGAAAAAAGCCCTACCTATTTTAAAGGTAGAGCTTTTTTTTTTTAGTTAAGAGACAATATATATTGTACCATCTTTTTTACATCTGCCGGAGGCAAGGATGGGTGCGGCGACATTGGTGTAGTACCCCAGTTGCCTGATCCACCTGCAATTATTTTCTTGGTCAGCATATCATAATTCGCTTCGGTTGGCGCATATTTTTTTGCTACATCATTGTAAGCAGGGCCAACCAACGGGCCATCTACTTTATGACAAGCCAAACAATCTGATTTGGTAAGGGCCTGTTTGCCTATTACCAGGTCAGCCGCGCTTACCTTTGGCGTAGCGGTTACTGTTGTAACTTTAGTGGTCTTTTTAACCGTGGTTTTCTTTTTGGTTTGACCAAATGACAAATTAGCAACAAGCATAGCACATATAAAACTTGTTAATACGATAGTCCTCTTCATTTTCCGTTAGTGTATATAATTAATTGTTGTATTACTTATTTAAAACTGCTGTAGGTTGAGCGAACAAATTTAATTAATATGGGTTCAAAAACAAGCCCGCCCCCTTACTCAAAAACTTATTAGCTGCTTTTTTGACCTTAAAACGCGCTAAAAGTTTAAAAAGTGTTAAATAATTGCAACAATAAGGCATATACTGCCTATGTAAAGGATACACGAAGCAGTCCTTTACCCTAAAAAAAATTTCACTGTAGTATAAATGTTACCAAAATGATCGTCATTCTGAAAACGACGGAAACGACAAGGTAGGTCCTCGGAAAAGTACATCGCCAATAAAATCGGAAGGAGATTGAAAGAATCTCAAAACTTTTAATATAAAAGTTATCTGCATAAGAAGTGTTCCCAACTTGTCTTCCTATGCAGATAAAGGTTTAGAATTAACAATTTAGCCCAGAGCAGGTAACTGTGCAAAAAGTATGATACTGACGCCAAAATTGCCTAACATACTCCTGAGCAACAATACAACAATCCCCAGGAGAATTACAATCGAGTTGAGGAGTAAAAATCGATGGATCGTCGCAAGAAAAATAACAAGTCGACGCCCAATACCCACCACTAATTGACCTCATTTGTTCTTTAGACAGCATTTTTCCGCTAGGCAATTTTAATTTTTTCATAATAAATAAGTTTAGATTTTCGCCTTTATAAATGGCAAAAGCGCAGCCAACCCGTTTTACCAAAGACGGGCAACTTTAGGATTTCAATATGCGCGGGGTATTAATAGGTTTATTATTAATGCAAGTTATTAATCAGTAACATATAAAGCAAATAATTTCAGAAAACTTGATTTAAAAAACCACCATTCGATCCGGAAATTTTTCGCCGTAGTTCATTACCATGTTGCGGATATAATCATTGCCCGGATAAGGGGTAAGTTGGGTTTTTAATTGCTGCAGATCGTTGGTTTGAAAACCGGGTGTAATATAGCCCATGCCATAAAACTGTCCGCGCTCTACCAGTATACAGCTATGCTCATCATAATTACGGCCTTCGTCACGGATAGCAAAGGTTGGCAAAGCATTCTTTAATCCTTCAATTGCGTTGGTTACCTTATTATTGTATTCGGCAACCGGCTGTACACCTTCGCAGGCGCAAGCGCCGGAATGAACACCTGTGCAGGCATAACTGTTGCGTTGTATAAAACAAAGCTTAGGGCAAAGCTCAAACTGGTCAATAAGGCTATGGATAATGCTGTAGCCTTCGTTTATAGAGTTGCAGGTATACACAGGCTGCAGTGCGAATTTACGCCGCTTATCAACCGCCAGTCGCATATACCCGCTCTGATCCTCAAAAACAAACAGCCCGTAAGCATGCTCAAAGCGCTTTAACGATCGGTTATATTTTGGCCATAATCGTTTTATTTCAACCGCTTCCAGCACAAATGCTATCAGCTCGGTACCACATTCCTGAAAGGTTATCCTGTGAATATTGCGCAAAAACTCCTGCCGCTGGGGGCCGGGGTTATTACCCGTAAAATGGCTGCAAACGCGTTTTTTTATATTACGTGCCTTACCTACGTAAATTACTTTTCCCTTTTTATCATGAAAGTAATATACGCCGGGCATCATTGGCAGCGCTTCAATATCTGTTTTTGGTAAATGCGGAGGTAATAACTGCTCTTTTGAGTTTTGCTTAAGGGCTTTTTTAATATGATCTTCCTTATCGGCACGCAGCATCATCCCAAATAACTCTGCTGTTGCCTCAGCATCGCCCAAAGCACGGTGGCGGCTTTCGTTATCAATACCTAAGCTGCGGCAAAGCCTGCCTAAACTGTAGGATGCATGACCGGGCAAAATTTTTCGTCCTAGCCTAACAGTGCAAAGCTTATTACACGTAAGATCATACCCCGCCTGCCCCAAATGATAGCGCACAAAGGAATAATCAAAATTAACATTGTGGGCCACGAAGATCTTTCCATGAAGCAGGTGATAAACATCGGCAGCCACGTCCTCAAAAGGCGGGGCCTGCTCTACCATATCATTGGTTATACCGGTAAGGGCGCTTATATAAATAGGAATTTCCCTGCGAGGATTTACCAGCGTGCTATAACGCTGCGTTACTTTTTTGCCATCGTGCAGGCAAATGGCTATTTCGGTGATACCATTTGCGCTGGCATGCCCCCCTGTTGTCTCAATATCTACTATGGCGTACACATGGTAAAGTTAACAAGAATTGCTAATTTATTTAGTTATGATAAAAAATAAATGCAATTTTATTTGTCCATCAATTTTACTTCACCGTAATCTCACCATCCCCATAAACCACCTGCTTTCCGCTGATGCCCTGCACAATTACCCTGAACTTACCGGTAATATCGCCTGTATAAAATGAGAATGATGCCTCACCATTCTCATTAGTGGCTACGCCCGGTTTCCAAAATAAGGTAGACAGGTATTGAGTTTCTAATTGGCCATCAGGACTTCTGTTGAGGCCATAGAATTCGCGGCCGGTGTAAATGGCTAAAACTTCTTGCCCGGTTGATGTACACCCCTGGTATACGCCACCTACAATAGCCTGACCTTTAACCGGGGCATATACTCTGCTGTTTGCAGGCGTATGATAAAAGCAGTTGAGGTAGCCGGCCAGACAAACATAGTCGCCGCATTCATTACGCAGGCCGTACATAGGTCCATTGTTTTTTACCCCCTTTATGGTAACCTCATTCAAAACAATATTTTTTTGCAGGCCCTTTAACTGCTGATCCATACTGCTTTCAATACGCCCGGCAATGCCCCAGTTTTTCAATACAGCAGCGTCTGCCACCTGTCGGTTAATTGGCTTAAAGGGATTATTTAATTGTATGGCGTAGTTTTTTTGCTCCAGCAGGTCTGTCCATACATTCACCTTCGAGCCTTCGGCTATTTCTAAAAGTTGCCGGTTGAGTGTAAAAGACCCATTAGGCTCGGTCATTACCTTATCAAAATTCTTGTTTCTGAGAACGAGTAATCTAATGGTGTCTTTAAATGGTTTACCACGATGAAGCAGATAGCCCTTAAATTCAGGCGGTGCGCCAATGCGCAAGGTATCGGCAGCTTTGCTTTGTACCAGGCCCTGCCAGGTGTACCGTCTCCATCCTTTGGTCAGAAACATATCCTCCAAAAAACTCTTGTTGGTGAAGCCCCTGCCCTGCGGATCGCGGGGTAACAGCCCCAGATCATGGTTAAGGTAAACATAGCTTTCAATATCCATTTCCTTATCGCCCTCTACCCTGCTCTCCTGTACAGCAGCAACGGATAGCAAGCCTTGTACCGGTTTACCGTCTGCATTTTTCAACGAAACGCTTACCTGCACGCTGTCTCTCTTATTATAGACCTCTTTTTCTGTTTTAATAACAGCGTTTACCTTTTGATTATAACGCGCGAAGAACAAGCGTTCAGCCACAGGCCTACCCTCTTCATCAAGCACCGTAACAGTGGCGACGCCTTTAGGCAATGCGGAAATAGGTAGACTAAGCTTTTTTCCATCTGCATTTGCCTGTATATCCAACAGCGCGAAATCTTCCCGGTAATTGTGGATCAATACTTTAAACTTTCCGGGGGTCTTGCTATAAACAGTCATGGCCAGGGTGTCGTTCACCACCGCTTCATTTAAACGAAGTACCACACCTTTGCTAAGCGCATCCGCAAGCTTATAGATGCTGTCCCTGTCAAGATAATTGTTTGCCCTCACCTTGAAAGTATAGTGGCTCCCTGCCTCTGGTTTAAGCTTAAAACGTGCCACACCATAACTGTTGCTGGAGATAGTACCTACAGCTTTATCATCGCTATATAACACACCACTTAAAGATACCGGCAATCCATCGGTTGTTTTGGTTTCTAGCGCTACCGTGTTTTCAAGCCCATCAACAAGGTTGCCGCCCTCTGGGAAGAAACGCACTTTCAGTCCTTTCGCTTGCTTTTTTGGTAATTTTATGCTCAGATACAGCGTATCATAGTTATAACTAACTTCAGTAAGCAACACGGGTTCGGTGCCGCTAAGCTGTGCTGCAGGGATGGAGATATTGGTGCTGCTTTCCTCATCAGCTAAAGTGATCTTTTGCATTTTACCCCCGCCTACTCCGTAAGTGATCACCGCTTTTCCCTTACGATCATAATCCTTAATGGTTAAACTTACGCTTGCCCTTACTGCGCCGTTATTGATGGCAGTATCCAACAGTGCAAGGCTTGCATTGAACCTGGTTTGCGAAATGCTTTTTATAGTGATGGGTTGGGAAAACATCACCACCGGTTTGCCCTGCTGATCCAACACATTGGTACAGGCATTAAACAGGTAATTGCCCGGCGGAATGTTATTAGGGACGACAACACTCCCGGCGCTCAGCCCATCTTTAATTACATGCTGTTGCTCAAAAAATATCCTGCGGTCATCTTCCCGCATTAATGAGACGGAGAGGATGTTGTGGTCGTGCATCTTTCCCAACGCGTTGTTGATGAGGTAAGCCGAGAACCACAACGATTCATTATTGGTGTAAAGGGTTTTATCGGTATGGACGAATAATACTTCGGATGAATGTGTTTTGGAGTATAACGCCAGTTTAGCATGCAATGAATCGGTATTTAAAGCTTTGGTTTGCGACCATGCGTTGCCGGCAAAAAGCAGCAAAACAATGTATAGCAATCTTGTTAGCTTTTTCTTCATTGATAGTTTAGGTGTTATTGGCGATAGTTTGTTAAACGGTTTAGAATTCCTAAAAGTATAACATTAACACCTCAATAAAAACACTAAACCAGTCTTCGCTATAGTTTATAGATAGGTGGCCTTAGCACTCCCCACCAACCTCGCAGCTATCGCCTTCTATAACATCCAGCTTAGCAGTCTTGTTAGCTAAAGCCCATTCGCTGTGAGCTTTTTCTATCGTCTGTAAAAATACGGCTGTTGCTTGTGCGCCTGATATACCGTATTTATTATCCAGCACAAAAAAGGGCACGCCGCTTATGCCTAACTGCTGCGCCTGCGCTATGTCTTGCTGTACATCAGCAGTATATTGGTCTGTTGCCAGTATTTGTTCAACAAGGGTTTTATCAAGACCGATAGATTCGCCTAACCCAACTAATGTATTATGATCTGCTATGTTTTTGCCTTCGGTGAAATAGGCGTTGAAAAGCGCTTCTTCAGCCTCTTCGCCTTTGCCGTTTTGTTTTGCCAGGTGTGCAAAACGGTGCGCGTCAAAACTATTGGCCACAACGGCTTTATCCATATGGTAGGTTAAACCTACTTCGGCAGCCATTTGGGTAACATGGTCGTTCATTTGGCGGGCGTAGTCAATTGTCCAGCCCTTGATATCAGCTAAGTACTGCGTTACATTTAACGAAGGATCCGTTTTTAGATGCGGGTTTAACTGAAAACTTTTCCACTCTATCTCAATATCAGCTTTGCTATCAAACTGCTGTAAAGCTTGCTCGAACCTCCGTTTGCCTATATAGCAAAAGGGGCACATCACGTCAGACCATATTTGTACTTTCATGGTACAAATTTACCTACGGTTATTTTTAATGGGGTAAGCGCAAAGTAAAATTAGCGGGGTGCGGGCGTTTCACAATGAAACGAAAAGGGCTGTTTTTACAAGATGTTTATTATCAGCATATTACATTACTTTTACAGCTAAATTTACTGACTTATAAGTAGTTTCACAGTGTTTCACTACGAAACATTAATTATTTAATAATCAGACACTTAACAATAAAAAACGTTTCACGCGTTTCATTCGTTTCATATATTTTGTGAAACGCTTACACTTCTAAAGTCATCTTTAGGGGCATCGCAAACAGGGCAGTTATAACTATCAATACTGTCAAATTCGGTACCGGGAGCGACATTGTTGGCCAGATCGCCATATTGCTTATCGTACCTGCTCAGGCAGCAGCTGCACTCATAAACTATCGTTTTTTCGTGTTGTTGTATTGCATCGTTCGGAAGCTCTGTTAGCTCTATCGCCTCGCTCTGCGATTTATAGAAGCTGTTACAAAGCTTTATCAAATTCTCAGCAAGATCTCCCCGCTCCACGTGTTCAACATAAAGCACTTCATCTTTTGAGTTGGGGTTAAAATCGCGGGTATGCGATATGCTGAATAATACGTCCGTTTCTTTTTTTATGATGACAGAACCGCGCAAACCGGTTTTGGGCTGCGTTTTAATAGCAAAACAAAGCTGATAAGTGCGCAGATCGGCCTCCTCAAACTGTCGTACCAATTGCAATTTGAGTTCGAGGCCTTCACTGCAAACGTCTTCCACCTGCCAGTTCAACTCATTAGCGGCGTGGCGTATATTGAAATGGTATTTGCTCAGTATAAGGCCCCACTGCGGGCGGTCGGCTTGCTCAATACCTTTTACAATAAGCGATTTCCAGGGTGTGGTATAGATCTGCCCAATACGGTTTTTTAAACACAGCAGGCAAACATCTTTTAAAAAGCTAAGCGAAAAAAGTTCGTTACGGCGGTAAACACCCAGCCAATACTTGTTGCTGTATTTATTGAAACCCTCGTAATAAGGCAGGTAAAAATCCGGAAGCTTTAGGGCTTCAGTGACCTGTTTAAAAACCACGTTCAGTTTCTTTTGCGACATTTTATAAAACAGGTCGGTATCAACATCCCCCCGGTTATAAAACAGATCTTTTTTCTGCAGGATGGTATCTTCAATCGCCTTAGCTAACGCAGGAATATCCTCCGAATAAACCAGCGTAGGGAAACAATACAACTGGTCGGTTTTAGGAAACCTTACATAAGTAAACCAGTAATTATTTGTATTAGAGGCTATAAAATTGATATGCCCGCTAAAAAACGGAACAAAGGTTTGGTTGCTGTCAACCAGGTTTACTTTTAGTTTGGGCTGATAATCAAAGCCATCAAAAATGTCTTTGTAAACACCTTCACGCAGCCAACCGTCGTAGTGGGTAAAAATGGTATCTGCAACGTAAGAACTTATGATATTTGGATGGCTGTCGCCATCAACCTCATAACTGATCGCTGATTTTAGCATATCCAGCTCCATATCCTCCAGGCGATCAGCAGCAACGCTAAAATAGAGCTGTTGCCGGTTGCCAAAGCGTATGCTTTCTGCACCGGCACCTTCGGCAATCAGTAATATCTCGTACAAATCTCCAGCAGATATAAAGCCCCCCGGTAAGTTTATTTTAATGAGATGCTCCATAAATTATCCCGCTTTAGCCATTATATTATTTGCCAGTGCTGCATCCAGCAAACGCTTTACTTCCGGTTTGCATGAACCGCAACCCATGCCCGCGCCGGTAGCCGCGCACAATTCTTTCATGCCATGGCAACCACCATCTATTTTATTTTGGATATTGCCAACACCCACATTGTTGCAGCTGCAAACCAGCTTGCCTATAACCGGCTCAGCGGCATTGCCACTACGCAGCAATTGCAGGCGTTTCTCGCTTAGTTCTGTTTTATTGGCAATTAGTTCCCTAAACTCTACAAATTCGCTCTTATCGCCAATTAATATGGCACCCACCAGCCTATCCTGGTGAATGATGCATTTTTTATAGTAACGCTTGGCTTTGTCTATAAACACCACTTCCTCATAGTCAGTATCGTTGGGGCATTCTGTTATTCCAATGCTGCACAGGTCAAATCCATGGATCTTGATGATATTCATAAACAGGCTGCCCTTATAATAGCTGGCTATGTCGCCGTTCATGTAAGCCGCAACTACTCCGGCCTGCTGCTCGGCTGCTGCCGATATACCATACATGGTGCCGTCAAACTCTGCTATCTCGCCAATGGCATAAACATCCGGATCGCTGGTTTGCAAACGTTCGTTCACTATAACACCGCGACGGCATTCCAGGCCACTTTCCTTGGCTATTTCAAAATTCGGATTAGTACCTATAGCCAATACTATTGCATCGCAGTTTAGCTTGCGCCCGCTTTTTAAGCCAACGCCTGTTAGTTTAGAGCGACCGTAAAATAACTGTATCTCGTCGTCATAATAAATATCGCAACCCTGATCTGCCATTTCCTCATGCAAAAGCTGGCTGCCCAATGCATCTAACTGCCTGTTCAAAAACCGCGAAGTACGATGAATGATAGTGATCTTAATACCCATCTCACGTAAAGATGCAGCCATTTCCAGACCCAACAGACCACCGCCAACTACTACAACATGACCGTTTTGCGGTACGTGCTTTTTAAAGTTATCAGCATCGGTACGATTACGCATGGTGAAAATACCCGGCAGCTGCGGCACGTTTCTAGGCACTGCTGCCCTGCTGCCTGTTGCCATCAGCAAAACATCATAGGGCGTTTTAACACCTCTTGAGTCGGTAACTATTTTATTGACGCGATCGATTTTTTCTATGCTTACCCCGCGCAATAGATTGATATTATATTCCGGCTCTTCCTCGTCCGTCATTTTTACCAGCTGCTCCCACTTCTGCTCGCCGCTTATATAGTCGGGCAGCATAATGCGGTTATAGAAAGGAAAATTCTCTTTACTAAAGACAGTTATCTTGTCTTCCTTATTCAGTTCGCGGTATGATTTTACAAAACCATAAGAGCCCGCGCCTGCACCAATTACAACAATGCGTTGAAAAGGCTTTTTATATTTTTCAACCCTTACCGCGCAAAACTTGAAGTCGGGCTCTTTAGACATTGGGTCAATTTGATCTGAAGTGAGGTTATTGGCCCTGTTCAGATCATTACCCAATACTTTGCCCCAGTGCATCGGCAGAAAAACAACACCCTGCTTTATTTGGGTTGATATTTTGGCCTTAACCTGCACTTCACCACGCTTTGAGGTGATAACAGCAACATCACCCTCACTAATTTTCAGTTTCCCGGCATCCATCGGATGGATCTCTAAAAACGACTGCGGATAATGCTGATTAAGCTTATTAACCTTACCCGTTTTGCTCATGGTATGCCACTGATCGCGGATGCGGCCTGTGGTTAACACAAAAGGGAAACGCGCATCAGGCATTTCGCTTGTCAGTGTATCGGGTACCGCATTGATAATGGCCCTGGTTGATGGCGTATAGAATTTCTTGTCGGTAAATAAACGCGGTGTACCATGCAGCGGACTTTTCTTTTTATAAGGCCATTGCACGGTTTTTCGCTCTTTTAGTATGGCGTAACTAAGACCGCTTATATCAATATTAGTTTTCTCCGTCAGCTTCGCATGTTCAGCGTAAATAGCCGCCGAATCTTTAAAATCAAAGCCTTTATATCCCATTTTTTGCGCAAAGCGACAAATGATCTCAGCATCAGGTAATGCTTCTCCCGGTGCGTCAATTACTTTATTCAAATAGCTTATGCGTCGCTCAGAGTTGGTCATGGTACCTTCCTTTTCAGCCCAGGCAGCAGCCGGCAATATCACATCGGCATAAGCCAGGCTTTCAGACCTGTTGGTTACTTCCTGTACCACCACAAATTTGGCTTTCTTAAGCGCCTCCTCTGCCAAACGTACATTGGGTAAGCTGGTCATAGGGTTGGTGCACAATATCCAGATGGCTTTAAGCCGTCCATCATTCAGCGCCTCAAACATTTCTGTAGCGGACAGTCCGGGTTGCGGATTAATTGTCGCCCCTCCCCAAAACTTTTGTAGCTCTTCGCGATGAGCCGGATTGGCCATATCACGATGCGCAGGTAGTAAGTTTGATAAACCACCAACCTCACGCCCCCCCATAGCATTGGGTTGCCCGGTTAATGACATAGGCCCTGAACCGGGCTTGCCTATATGCCCCGTAATCAAATTTAGATTAATGAGGCTTAAATTTTTGTTTACACCAATGGCACTTTGGTTAAGGCCCATTGTCCACATAGAAATGTAGCCACGTGCGTTGCCTATATATTTTGCAGCTAAGCGTATATCGGTTTCGCTAACTCCGCAAATTAATGCCGACTCATGTACCGTTTTGCTAAATACCAATTCGCTGTAAGCTTCAAACCCTTCGGCATGATTGGTAATAAAATCAACATCTATGTCACCATTCTCTATCAATACACGACCGATAGCGTGGTTAAGCGTTATGTCCGTTCCGGGGTTGATCTGTAGATGCAAATCAGCAATACTTGCGCTATCTGTAACCCGTGGATCAACAACAATAATTTTTATATGCGGATTGGCTGCTTTATGTGCCTCAACTCGTCGCCATAAAATAGGATGGCACCATGCAGGGTTGGCTCCTGTAACATAAAAACAGTCGGCCAGTTCAATATCATCATAACAAACCGGAACGCTGTCTTCGCCCAGGGCTTTTTTATAGCCAACAACCGCGCTGCTCATACACAAGCGCGAATTGGTATCAATATTATTGCTGCCGATGAAACCCTTCATCAGCTTATTCAGCACATAATATTCTTCGGTAAGGCACTGTCCCGAAGCGTAAATCGCAACTGAATCGGGCCCGTATTTATCAATAAAAGTTTTAAAAACTGCAGCTGCACGGTCAAGCGCATCGTCCCAGCTTACACGTTGCATCGGCATGCTTTTATTATACCGCATCTGCGGATAAAGCAGCCTGTCGCTTTTGTCGTTAACTGTATGGTGCAGGTTTATCCCCTTGCTGCAAAGCATACCCTTGTTTACCGGGTGTGCCTTATCGCCTTCAACCGTAATAGTGCCGTTTTTTTCCTTATTAACAAGCACACCACAGCCCACTCCGCAATAGCAGCAGGTAGAAGTAAAACTTTCGGTGTTCTTTCTCGTCATGAGTGATGTTAAAGGATATATATTATGCAGCGCTGCCCGCCATGTTGCTGTTTAACTCAACATCAGCATTTGTTTGTTTTTGAAAGCGGGTTATTAATATGATAACAGATATTACAATTACAATATAACCTATATAAGTAAATGCCTGTACGTAAGTAATGGTTTCTGATTTGAACAGGAAGCCAAACATCATACCACCAACGTTACCGCCGGCACCAACAATACCGCTTACCAGACCTACATTTTTAGTATTTACAAAAGGAACGATACCGTAAGTTGCACCATTTGACATTTTGAGGAACATAGCGAACGTAAGCATAGAAACAATGGCCATAGCCAGCGAACCTGCTTGCGCGAAGATCAATAATCCGCAGCCTTCCAATAGCAGCATGGCTGCAAGCAACAAACCTTTTCCGCGCATACCAAATTTCTTGCCTACTTTATCAGACGCTATGCCACCCAAGGCACGGGCGAAAATATTCATGAAACCGAATATGCCTGCCCAAAAACCTGCCGAACTTTGATTAAGATGGAAGGTGTCTACAAAATGCAAGGCCGCTACGTTATCAAATGTAAGTTCCATGCCAAAGCACATAGCATAAGCCAGCATTAAGGCCCAAACGCGCCAATCGGCAAGTACGCTCCAATCTGTTTTTGTAACCTTTTGTTTGTAGCCTATCTCGTCGTAATTACCGTTAGGTGTGTCTTTGGTATAACGATGATAAACAAACGCCATAACCAGCATCATTACTCCCGGCACTATCATAGCATAGCGCCATGCTTGTGCAGGCGAGTAGCCAAAGCCTACAATTGCGGCAAATATAAGTGGCATTACCATATTGGTTACACCACCACCTAAATTGCCCCAGCCACCGGTAATGGCGTTAGCCGTTCCTTTAATGTTGGGTGCAAACATCATTGATGTATGGAATTGTGTTACAACAAATGATGCGCCTATAACGCCAATAGCTAAGCGGAACATTAAGAAAGTGGTATAGCTATGCGCTAAACCAACCAAAAATACCGGCACGGCTCCAATAATCAATAACCTTACAGCGGTTTTGCGCGGGCCCCAGGTATCACATAGTTTGCCTATTAAAAGGCGCGCTATAATGGTTGCTGTTACCGATGCAATGATGATGTTACCCACCTGTGCTTTGGTAAGGCCAAGTTCGGCACGGATTGTAGGCATTAAAGGTGCCAAACCAAACCATCCGAAGAAACACACAAAAAACATTAACCAGGTTATGTGGAAAGTGCGCATTTGCACCCCGCTAAAACTGAAGATCCTGATCTTGCTTAATTGATTTGCTATTGTAGTCATGCTTTTATTGTTTTTAGTATAGTATTTGATGTTAGTGCTCGTCGTTGATGGAGAATTTTTCTATTAGTAAATTCAACAACCTGTCATGTATCTCCATATACTTAGGGTCGTGTACAATATCTTTTTTATTACGGGGGCGGCCCAACGGGATATCAACTATCTCTTTTATAGTTGCTGCCGGGCCATTGTTCATTACCACTACTCTGTCTGATAAGAAGATAGCTTCTTCAATATCATGCGTAACCATTACAATGGTCTTTTCTCGGTTATCAAGGTTCCAAAGTTTCAGCAATTCAATATGCATGGAGCTTTTGGTCAATGCATCTAAAGCGCCGAAAGGCTCATCCAACAATAAAATTTTAGGGTTGATAGAAAAAGCGCGTGCAATTGCCACCCTCTGTTTCATACCGCCTGATAAATGGCCCGGCAGTTTATCCTTATGCTCCCACAAGTGAACCATTTTAAGGTTAGATTCAACAAGGGCGCGTTTCTCGTCGCTATTTAAGTTTGGCAGGGCCGAATCAACAGCTACCATAATATTCTTGTAAACGCTCATCCAGGGCAGCAGCGAGTAGTTTTGAAAAACTATCCCTCTATCCGGGCCTGGAGCGGTCACTTTAGCGCCGTTTGCATAAACTTCGCCGCTGGTGGCTTTAACCATGCCGCTGATGGTACCCATCAGGGTTGATTTACCACAACCTGAGTGACCTATAAGCGAAATTATCTCGCCTTTTTGCACGGTTAAATTAATGTCCTTAACAGCTGTATAAACACCCTTAGGGGTTTTAAAGCTTACTGTAACATTGTTAACTTCTATGCTTGTTTCTGCAGCAGCTTGCTTTAACAGCGCCTCTGCTACGTCTTCAATATCTTTATCCACTGTTATAACTGATCTATCTGTCATGATGAAATAATTTAAAGGTTAAGCCGCGTACGAAAAACGTTGTTGCAACCATGTAAAACATTTATCCAGTAATGAACCTACAATGCCAATAATTATAATGGCCACTAATATTTTTGCTACGTTACCGCCGTTAAAACCTTCTTCCCAAACAAAGTAGCCAAGGCCCATTCCGCCCGAAAGCATTTCGCCTGCAACAATAACCATCCAGGCTACACCGATTGAAAGGCGAAGGCCGGTTATTACGTGAGGAAGACTATAGGGAACCAATATCTTGGTTAGGTATTTCCAGGTTGAAAAACCAAATGCACGGCTTACGTTCTTATGATCCTGCGGAACACTTGCAGCACCTACAGCTGCGTTTATTAACGTCGGCCACAATGAACAGATGAATATCATAAAAATGCTTGCCTTAGGCGAATCCTGAAAAATGGCCAAACCTAAAGGGAACCATGCTAAAGGCGATACCGGGCGCAATATTTGTACAATAGGGTTAACCATGCGCATTGCTATTGTACTGCTTCCCATAAGCATACCTAACGGAATTGCCAATAAACTGCCTAACCCGAATCCTATACCTACCCTGCCTAATGAGCTAAATAGTTTTGTGCCGATGCCCTTGTAATCGGGATCATCCTGAAATGGTTGCTGCATCACTTCTTTAAAAACCACCCAGGTATCTTGCGGGCTTGGTATTTCGTTGCTGGTCAATTTTGATATACCTGCCCAGATACCGCCCAATATGAACATGCCTGCACAGAAGTACCCGAAGGAAATTAATGACTGCACTGAAAATATCTTTTTCATTTTTCTCTTTTTAAAAGATGAATAACCGGCAGGCTGCAATTACAGCCTGCCGATAGAATTTATTTTTTTGCTCCGGCTATATAAGCGGCCGGGTTGTTCGGATCGAAAGTGATCGTTTCCAGGTTTGTTTTAAACGGTTTCATGTCATCGGCAATTGGCACATTCATGCTTTTGGCAACCTCTTCATACAGATCGCTCATGATCAATTTTTGTGCGATGGCTTTGTAATTAGGAGCACTATCCAACATACCGAAACGTACATATTGTGCCATGAACCAGATACCGTATGATATTTTTGGCGTATTCACCTGGCCATTTTTGTAGAACAACATATAATCGTCTTTGTATTTTTGCACACCCAGGTCGCAACCCAGATCGGTTGATCCCATCAGCCTTGCTTCAATAACCTGAACAGCCGCGTTAACATAGTTAGGTCTGCTCAGGATCAAAGCTGCTTTTTTACGGTTGCTCATTACATCTAACCATTTGCAGGCCTCGATGATAGCTTTCATTACGTTTTTCAGATCTTCTTTATCGGTATCAGCGAAAGCTTTATTAACTACCAATGCTTTTTCTGGATGATCTTTCCATATATCCTGGCTGGCTATGTGAGTAAAGCCAATATTTTGTGTTGCGGCAACACCGTTCCATGGCTCGCCTACACAAAAGCCTTCCATGTTGTCAACCTTCATGTTGGCAACCATTTGCGGCGGAGGGATGGTGATAATACCTACAGATTTTGAATTTACACCTGCTGCAGCTAACCAGTTACGCAACCATATATCGTGCGTACCACCGGGAAACGTCATGGCGAAGGTTACTTCTTTTTTTGTTTTCAACTGTTTTACAGCACCCGCAACGCTCTTAAGGTCTTTGTAACCAACGCTTCCACAGAAGTCTTTTGATAGAGTAATTGCCTGGCCATTGCTGCTCAATATCATGGCAACCTTCATTTCCGAACCGGCTTTACCGCCTATGCCCGTGTATACTGAAAAAGGCATAGAGAACAGGCAATGTGCTCCGTCTAATTCGCCGTTTAGTATTTTGTCGCGTACAACTGCCCACGATGCTTCTTTGGTGATCTGAACATCAACACCATATTTAGTGAAAAAGCCCATTTCTTTTGCGATCACGAGCGGAGCGCAGTCTGTAAGTGGAATAAACCCCAGTTTGATGGTACGTTTAGGTGGATTAGCGCCATTTGCAATACCAAATAACATGGTTAGCAGTACACAGGCTAAAAACAATTTTGATCTTTTATTTATATTTTGAGTCATGATTTCTTCGTTTTAATGTATTTGTGATTATCTGATTGCTACTGGTTTAGTGTAAAGAAAGTCAGGAGTAAACCTTATCATAAGGTATCCCCATGTAGCTGTCTTGTTGTAAGTAGCAGCGGCAACATCAGTAGTAGCTTGTGCTTTGGCAAACGGCATGCTGTCTGTAGCTTTCATTACTGAGTAGCCCAACTCTATGTTGGTAAACTTGTTCATGGTATAGCTCAGCTGCAGGTCAACCTCTTTACCAAGGTTTTTACCTATTACGCTGCCATCAGCTTTCTTCATATCCTTGTTCAAGGCAAACGAGTGCAAATCAGCACCTAAAGCAAATGTGTTGGTAGCATATTTAACTTTAAAGTACGCGTTGTTTACCCACCCGCCGGAGAGCCGGTACCTGCATAGAA
>NZ_CAMLHX010000059.1 GCF_946479965.1 uncultured Mucilaginibacter sp.
AAATTTTAGCCAATTAGTTTGGTTTTGTGAGTAAATTTTGAGTTTTTAACAAATGGCAGATGATTGAGAATGTGGGAAGAGGGGAATGCGGTATTTTATGTGGTTTTTGGGAGGGAAAAAGCGCAAACGACTATAAAAAACAATGTATCGCCGGTGATGGGTAGCCCCTCCGGGGCACAAATCAATTCAATTTTCTTTTTCTACAAACAGGTAGCCCCGCTGGGGCATGGCTTGTTGCTTTCAAATAAGTGGCACCGCTGAAGCTGGCGGTGATGGGTGGCCCCTCCAAGGCATTAATCAATTCAATTTCATTTTTCTACAAACCCGCTGAGGCATGGCCTATCGCGTTTAACGGGATAGTACCTAGTTCGCAAAGACACTTTATTCTTTTCTACAAACGGTTAAACCGCCGAGACAAATATGCCCCGGAGGGGCTACCTGTTTGTAGAAAAAATACAATCAGAAACAATTGCCCTGGAAGGGCTACCCTTAATCCGAAACAATTACATATTTTTACAATATGCCTGATACTTATACACAATTATACATCCATTTCATATTTGCTGTAAAATATCGCGAAGCCTTGATCAAACCTGATTGGGAAGAACGTTTACACAAATATATAACCGGTATTATTCAAAACAACGGGCACAAGTTATTGGCTATTAATTCAGCTACAGATCATACACATGTTTTTATCGGACTCAATCCTAACCAATCTATCTCAGATCTGATGCGATTAGTTAAAGGGGATAGTTCTGAATTCATCAACAAGGAAAAATTAACATCCAGAAAATTTCAGTGGCAGGATGGATACGGAGCATTCAGCAATAGTCGCTCACAAATTGATGGGGTGGTAAAATATATTTTAAACCAGAAAGAACACCATTCCAAAAGAAATTTTAGAGATGAATACCTCGAAATACTAAAAGATTACAATATTGAGTACGATGAAAAATATGTTTTTAATGAACCGGAAGACTAATTATTTGGATTTACCCCCTCGTATCGTTCCCATTATAAATGCTCAAATAGCTTTCATAACGAGATAGCTCAATTTCGCCTTCTTCCAAAGCATCTAGTACGGCGCAGCCGGGTTCATTAATGTGGCGGCAGTTGTTAAAGCGGCAATCCTGCATACGGATACGCATTTCGGGAAAGAAACGGCCCAGTTCGTGTTGTTCAATATCTATAATGCCTAACTCGCGGATGCCGGGTGTATCTATGATAAAACCGCCCTGCGGCAGTTCAAACATTTCGGCGAAGGTTGTGGTGTGCATTCCTTTATCGCTCCAATCAGAAAGTTGATTAGTACGTAGCGCAAGATCAGGCAATAGCGCGTTGATCAGGCTGGATTTACCAACGCCGGAGTGCCCGGATAGCAAAGTTACCTTATCTTTCAACAGATCCTGAACCTGTTGAATGTTGGTTCCTTTAATGGCAGATACCTCGAAGCAAGGGTAACCAATGCGCTCATAAATCGCCTTGTATTCTGCAAGTATCTCCAAACCTTCGCCGCTAAACAAATCAAGCTTGTTAAAAACCAGCATGGCGGGGATATCATAGGCTTCGGCGGTAACCAAAAACCTGTCGATAAAACCCAATGATGTTCGCGGCGAAGCCAAAGTAACTATCAACAGCGCCTGATCAAGATTTGCGGCCAGTATATGCCCCTGCTTAGAAAGATTGACAGATTTACGGATAATATAATTTTTACGCGGGTGCAGGTTTGATATCACGCCGGTTTCCTGCTCGGGTTCGGGTTCAAAATCAACTATATCACCAACGGCTATTGGGTTAGTTGTACGGATGCCTTTGGTACGGAAAATGCCTTTTATGCGGCAGTTGTACTTCTCCCCCTCGGGTGTTTGCACCTGGTACCAGCTTCCGGTTGATTTGGTAATTAATCCCTGCATTGTAGGGTGTAAAGGTATAAATTTAAAAATTGCGGCGTATCTTTAGCCTAGACAACAAGAGAATTCAAGTTTAAGTTTCCGCGGCTTTCTACATAGCGATGGGTTTGAAGCCCATCGCTATAGCAGGAATCTTCCGTAATTAACAATACCAACATGAAAATTGCCTTAGCCTCGCCCCCGTTTCCGAAATCTGTTGAAGATGGTTTACTATCACTTAAAAAGCTAACGCAGGAAGCGGCTACACAAGGTGCTGAAATTATCTGTTTCCCAGAATCATTCATCCCCGGCTATCCTTATCCGGAATTTGAAATAGAAAAGTGCTCCCCTGAACGACTACAACAAGCATTAAACAAGGCACAAGTCATAGCCGCTGAAAATAATATCGCCATACTATTACCCATGGACTGGTATGCCGATGGCTCATACCTTAATGTAGCCCAGGTAATATCCCCCACAGGCGAACTATTAGGCTACCAAACAAAAAATCAGCTTGACCCCAGCGAAGACGACATTTGGGATGCTGGTACGCAACGCTATTCGTTTGAGGTAAACAACCTTAAATTCGGCATCGTTATCTGTCACGAAGGTTTCCGCTACCCAGAAACCGTGAGGTGGGCGGCCAGGCGTGGGGCGCAGGTAGTTTTTCATCCGCATTGCTCAGGCAGTAATAAAAGCGGTCGTGTACCGACCGAATGGGGCGATAAAAGCAGTCCGTATTACGAAAAAGCAATGATGATGCGCTCTATTGAGAACAGCGTTTACTTTGCCAGTGCGAATTATGCTTTTGATTATCCTGACTGTGCCAGTACTGTTATAGCGTCCGATGGTAGTTACGTCGCACATCAACCTTATACTGTGCCCGGCGTGCTAGTGGTTGATATAGATCCGCAGCTGGCTACCGGCTATCTGGCTAAGCGTTATAAGCATAGCCCGCACCAACAAGGTATACAAAGCCTGTAGACTTAATAAAAAAATAACGCTTTAATATTGCTATTTAGAAAATTAACCCTTTAATTTGCCCACGCAATAAAACAATGATAAAGATTAACACCATAACAACAACCATTACTACCACCGGCATCAACATCGGAGGAAGGTAATCGTATGGTGTAACCAGATAAAGAAAAACCACATGAGCGCCTTCCTCCGGAAACAGGGGAAGGCGTTTTTGTTTAATATCCAATATAAATGAAAGTTTTAAAATTTGGCGGCACATCCGTAGGTTCAGGTCAGAGCATCAGTACTTTAATTGATATTTTAAAGAACGAGGTGACAACCACGGGCAAAAAACCTATTGTGGTGCTTTCTGCCATGAGCGGCGTAACCAACCTGTTGCTGTCAATGGCTGAACAGGCTGCTGAAGGCCACGACTTTGTTGCCGGCCTTGCCGAACTGGAGCGTCGCCATTTTGATGTGGTGAAAGAACTTTTGGAGATACAAAACCAAAACCCCGCCTTAACCCGCCTTAAATTAAACTTTAATCAGCTAGAAGAGCTTTTGCAGGGCATACTTACCCTGCGCGAGCTTACCCCAAAAACACGCGACCTTGTTTTAAGTTATGGCGAGCGTTGCTCTGCTATGATGATAAGCAAGATAGCCGCACAATATTTCCCCGAAGCTATTTATGTTGACGCGAGTGAATTAATAAAAACCGACAGTAGCTTTGGCAACGCCAGGGTTCAAACAGAAATTACCGAGCAGGTTATTCGTGGCTTTTACAACGGACATAAAGATAAAATGCTGTTTGTAACCGGCTTTATCGCTGGTAATGATCAGGGCCAGATCACCACACTTGGCAGAGGTGGCAGCGATTATACCGCGGCAATATTTGCAGCAGCGCTTAACGCGTCTGAAATTGAAATATGGACAGATGTTAACGGCATGATGACTGCCGACCCACGCATGGTTAAAAAAGCGTTCAGTTTACCTGAACTTACTTATACCGAAGCTATGGAACTATCCTACTTCGGTGCAAAGGTGATATATCCGCCTACCATGATCCCTGCTTTCATGAAACGTATCCCAATTGTTATCCGCAATACTTTTGAGCCGGAATTTAAGGGAACCTTTATTCGTCATGATTGCAAGCCATCAAATTTGGCCATAAAAGGGATATCGTCTATTAACAACATCAGCATCCTTAATGTTCAAGGCAGCGGCATGGTGGGTAAATCTGGCTTTAGCGGCAGGTTGTTCTCGCTGTTAGCGCGCGAGCAGATCAACGTTATCCTGATCACTCAATCATCATCAGAACACAGCATTACGTTCGCGGTATCGCCCGGCGATACTGAAAAGGCGCTTCAGGTTATTGAGCATGAGTTCGAGCTGGAACTGATGGCAAAAAAACTGGAAAATGTTGAAATTGAAAAAGACCTGGCCATACTTGCTGTTGTAGGCGAGAATATGAAGGAAACTCCTGGTGTGTCAGGCAAGTTGTTCAGTTCACTTGGCCGTAACGGCGTAAACGTTCGTGCCATTGCGCAAGGCTCATCAGAATATAATATATCGGTTATCATATCAGCGAGCGATTTGAACAAAGCGCTAAACGCTGTTCACGATGCTTTCTTTGTTGAGTTAACCAAAACCCTGCACGCGTTTTGCCTGGGTACAGGCAACATCGGTAAAACGCTCTTCAACCAATTGAATGGCCACGCTGCTTTTCTTCAGGAAAACAATGGCATACAGGTTAAAATTGCAGGTATAAGTAATACCCGTAAAATGGCTTTTAACAGTGATGGCATTGATCTGGATGAGTGGGAAAATGCCCTGGAAAGATCGCATGACACGGCTGATCTGGCCGGCTTCGTTGCTAAAATGCAAAGTATGAATCTGCCGAACTGCGTTTTTATAGATAACACCGCCAGTCAGAAACCTATTGCTTTTTATAAAGATGTTTTAGAATCAACCATATCTATCGTAACCTGCAATAAAATAGGTAACTCAGGGCCGTACAGCCAATATAAAATGTTCCGCGATGCGGCACGCCAGCATGGGGTTGATTTCTTTTATGAGACCAATGTGGGTGCAGGTTTGCCTATCATCCGTACTTTAAAAGATCTGATGAACAGCGGCGACCGTGTGCAACGCATTGAGGCTATTCTATCGGGCACTATATCATTCATCTTTAATAATTTTAAAGGCGATGTAAGCTTTCATGATGTGGTTAAGCTGGCACAGGAAAAAGGCTATACCGAACCTGACCCGCGTGACGACCTGCGCGGCACCGACTTTATGCGCAAAATGCTGATCCTGGCCCGCGATGCCGGTTATAGTCTGGAGGCAAATGATGTTAAGATAGGCAGTATTTTACCACAAGCTTGTTTGGATGCCAATTCGGTAGATGATTTTTACGCGGCATTAAAAGCGGAGGACGCTTACTTTGCCAACCTTAAAGCAGAAGCCGAAAGCAATGGCAAAGTGTTAAGATACATAGGCATATTAGAGAACGGCAAGGCGGCTATAACTTTAGAAATGGTTGATGAAAACCACCCTTTCTTTACCCTTTCCGGCAGCGACAATATTATATCTTTCACAACCGACAGATACAAAGAGCGCCCATTAGTAGTTAAAGGGCCCGGAGCGGGTGCAGAAGTTACCGCCGCAGGCGTGTTTGCTGATCTGATAAATGTAGGGGCGTGATGATGTGCAGATGAGTGGATATGCAGATGTGCAGATAAAATGATTTAAATGGAAGAATTAATAATGTCGGAAAAGATGCCAGCATTTGATGTAAAAGAAAAAAGTGTCCGCGTTTTTGCGCCGGCTACTGTAGCAAACGTAGTATGCGGTTTTGATGTGCTCGGATTTGCAGTAAATGAGCCCGGCGATGAAGTAATAATGCGTGTTACTGATAAACCCGGTATTACCATCAGCAAAATTACCGGCGATGACGGAAGATTGCCGCTTAATCCTGAAAAAAACACCGTAAGCGTTAGTGTTAAGCATTATCTTCAAAGCATTGGTCGCGCGGATATTGGTTTAGATATTGAACTGCATAAAAAAATGCCTATCGGCAGCGGATTGGGTTCAAGCTCTGCAAGTACCGTGGCAGGCTTGTTTGCTATTAAAACCCTTTTGGGTGATACCAGCGACCCGATAAAGCTTTTACCCTTTGCTATGAAAGGTGAAGAAATGGCCTGTGGCCATGGCCATGCTGATAACGTGGCGCCTGCGCTTTTTGGTGGTTTTGTTTTGATCCGCAGTTATGAACCGCTTGATGTGGTAAGGTTACCGCATCCAAAAGGTTTGTATTGCGCCATTGTTTTCCCTGATGTGGATGTACCTACCCGCGAGGCCAGGCAGATCATCCGCAATAAAATATACATGAAAGACGCCGTTACCCAATGGGGCAATATTGCCGGCTTGGTAAGCGGTTTATTTATGGGCGATATTGATCTGATTGGTCGCAGTATGAAAGATGTATTGGTTGAGCCGGTACGCTCTATGCTAATACCTGATTTTTATAAAATGCGCGAAATAGCGATGGAAACAGGGGCGGTAAGTTTTGGTATTTCAGGTTCGGGACCATCCGTATTTGCGTTTACCAAAGATGAAGAGACAGCAAAAGTCATCACCCAAAAACTGCAAAAGCATTTAACAGGCATAAAAATTGGCTCGCAAGCCTACGTATCGCCAATTAATGATGCAGGGCCGAAGGTGCTTTAATTAGTGAATGACTGAATTAGTGATTGAGTGAATGCCAATCTTTCTCACAATGACAAGGTAAAACAAATTCGAAATCGAAAACTCGATATTCGAAATCAAAATAAATCCGACATCGAAAATCCGATATCCGAAATAAAAAAATGAAATTATACAGTACCAATAATCCGGAATCAAGAGTAAGCTTTAAGGAGGCGGTGTTTAACAGCATGCCGCAGGATAAGGGCCTTTACATGCCAGAATATATTCCACGTTTGAGTGATACCTTTCTGAATAACCTCGATGGCTACACGCTGCCCGAAATTGCTTTCCACGTAGCGCAAAACCTGATAGGTGATGATATTCCCGAAGAGGATCTGAAAGCCATTATTTACGATGCTATTAACTTCTACGCACCAATAGAAAAGCTGGAAGACAAAGTTTATGTACTTGAACTTTTCCATGGCCCTTCATTGGCGTTCAAAGATTTCGGCGCGCGCTTTATGAGCCGTGTAATGAGCTATTTTCTTAAAGCAGGCGAAAAGCAACTGGATGTATTAGTAGCTACATCAGGCGATACCGGCGGTGCCGTGGCTTTAGGCTTTCTAGGCGTACCCAACACACGCGTTACCATTCTTTATCCCAAAGGAAAAGTGAGCGATATACAGGAACTGCAATTAACTACCAACGGGCAAAACATTCGTGCACTGGAAATTGACGGTACTTTTGATGATTGCCAGGCTTTGGTTAAGCAAGCCTTTACTGATGCTGAACTGAATGAGAAATACCGTTTAACATCAGCTAACTCCATTAATATTGCGCGGTTAATTCCGCAGACTTTCTATTATTTTAATGCCTATGCGCAGGCCCTTAAACAAGGCAAAAGCAAAGTGATATTCTCTGTACCCAGCGGCAATTTTGGCAATTTAGGTGCAGGTTTGTTAGCGTGGAAAATGGGCTTGCCTGTTCATCAATTTATTGCAGCTACTAACGCTAATGATACCGTTCCGCAGTTTTTAAAGACCGGCGTTTACGAGCCTAAGCCATCGGTGGCTACCCTATCAAACGCTATGGATGTGGGTAACCCAAGTAACTGGGTGCGTATCGCCGACCTGTTTAAAGAGGATCTCGATCAGCTTAAAGCTGTAATAAAAGGCTTCAGCTATACCGACGAAGAAACCAGTGCTGCTATTGAAGCAATTTATAAAAGCTACAAATATGTGGCGTGCCCACATACTGCTATAGCGTGGCGCGCTTTAAAAGATTTCCAGCAGGAAAACCCCGGCGAGGCTACGGGTATATTTTTATCCACAGCTCATCCCTGCAAGTTCCCTGATGCTTATTCAGAAGAAATTGCTGCGAAAATTGATCAACCCGATCAGGTAAAAGAACTTCAGGCAAAAGAAAAGCAATCGGTTGAGTTGGGTAAAGATTTTGAAGGGTTTAAAGATTACTTGTTGAAGAACGCGTAATCACATTTCAAACATAGCAAAAGCCGCAAATTATATTTGTGGCTTTTTTTATTTCCGCTTGCGATATGGAATTCTATTTGCTACAATCCACCTAGCAGATTCCATCTGTCAATTTTTTCCGTTTCTCATCGCTTTTAGCGGCTTTTTAGCACAATTATTTCTTTTTTCTTTTTAAAAACACAGGCAGCATCATACTGTTAAAATATTATAAAGAAAATTTATTAATCAATAATTACTAAAATATCTTATTTATGAAAGCAGCCGTCTTCCACAAACCGGGTGATATTCGCTATGATACCATGCCCGACCCGCGTCTTGAACAGGCAACAGATGTAATACTGAAAGTAACCTCCACGGCCATCTGCGGTTCTGATCTCCACATTTTGAGCGGTGGTGTACCGCAACCTGAGCCGATGATAATGGGGCACGAGTTTATGGGAATTGTTGAAGAAGTTGGCGCTGAAGTAAAAAACCTAAAAAAAGGCGACCGCGTGGTGGTACCCTTCCCTATTGCCTGCGGGCATTGCTTTTTTTGCACACACGGCGCATCGCCGAACTGCGAAAACTCTAACTACAAACACTACGGACCCAACGGTGATCTGTTGGATCAAAAGGGCGCCGCCTTGTTTGGCTATACCGATCTGTATGGCGGCTATTCAGGCGGGCAGGCGGAGTATGTCAGAGTGCCTTATGCTGATATCAGTCCGCGCGTGGTACCCGATAACATGACCGACGAACAAGTGCTTTTTCTTACTGATATTTTCCCTACGGGCTGGTCGGCAATAGACTGGGCACAGCTTAAAGGCGGCGAAGTGGTGGCTATTTTCGGATCGGGCCCTGTAGGATTAATGGCGCAAAAGGCTGCGTGGATTAACGGTGCAGGTAGGGTAATAGCCATTGATCCATTAAACTATCGTCTGGAGAAAGCCAAAGCGGTTAATAAGGTGGATACGCTAAACCCGGATGAAGTGGATGTGGTTGAAGCAATTCGTGCCATGACAGGTGGCCGAGGTGCCGACGTTTGTGTGGATGCAGTAGGCTTTGAACCTGAACGCACATTTCTGGACAAGGTTAAAGCTACTGTCAACTTTGAAAAAGGCAGTATGAAAGTGTTAGACCTATGCTTTCAGGCGGTGCGCCGTTCGGGCACGGTGTCCATAATGGGGGTATATGGTTCGCCTTATGACAATTTCCCGTTGCACAGACTGTTCGATAAAGGCATCACCCTTAAAATGGGGCAAGCGCCTGTGCTAAATTATATAGACCATTTGATAGATCTGGTTAAAGAAGAAAAGGTTGTGCTGGATGACATCATTACCCATAAACTGCCGCTTAGCCAGGTCAGTCATGGTTACAAAATTTTTGATGAAAAAGAAGAGGACTGCGTAAAAGTGGTACTGAAGCCCGAAGAATAAAACAACAACATACACCTATGGAAAATCAAACAAAAACGGCCCTTATTACCGGCGGAACCAGTGGTATAGGCAAAGAGTTAGCTAAATTATTCGCGCAGGATGGCTATAATCTGATAATTGTAGCGCGAGATCAGAGTGAATTAGACAGCACAGCTACCGAATTACAGGCGCTTGGCGTACAAGTTAACACCATTGCAAAAGATCTTTCAAATATGGATGAGGCTTTTGCGCTGTGTCAGGAAGTAACCCAGCAAGTGGATGTATTGGTTAATGATGCCGCGCAAGGCGTGTACGGTTTATTTATGGACAATGACATTGAGCGCGAATTGGACATAGTTCACCTTAACATCTGTGCTACCGTTATACTTACCAAACATTTTGCACAGCAAATGGCTGCGCGTGGCGAAGGTAGGGTGCTTAACTTAGGATCAATAGCGAGCAAATTGCCCGGCCCGTGGCAGGCCGTCTATCATGGCACAAAAGCCTTTGTGTACTCGTTTACTATGGCTATTCGCCAGGAAATGAAAGACTCGGGCGTAACTTTTACCACCCTGATGCCCGGTGTTACCGATACAGATTTCTTCAACAAAGCAGGCATGAACGAAAGCCGGATAGTACAGGATAAAGATGCCATGTCTGACCCCGCAGATGTTGCAAAAGATGGCTACGAAGCTTTAATGGCAGGTGAAGACTATGTTATATCCGGACTTAAAAATAAGGTAATGATTGGTGCGTCTAACCTGATGCCCGACAGCGCGGTAACTAAAATGATGGATGAACAGCAAAAGCCGGTAGAGCAGGACCAGCATTAATACCTGTTTTAACAACACACAGCGCCTTTTTTGGCGCTTTGTGTTGTTGTCAAAGAAGTCTTAACTAAAACCCCTGCTGAACGATCGAATTCAACGTTTCCAAATTGTGCACAGCATCGCCCATGGTATTATTAAAATAAACATAAACGGTTTTACCTTCCTCCTGCCATTCGCGTATGTAGCTGCTGTACTCGTGCATTACATCGTCGGGATAGCTGCCGCGATATTTGCCGCCCGGTCCGTGGAAGCGCAGGTAAACCGCCTCAGCTGTGTCATAATAATGCAGCGGCGTTGCAGAAGCCGGAATGTCCTGTAGCACTATACTCAGTTTGTTACTTTCCGCGAAATCAAAAAGATCACCAGTATACCACGATGCATGCCTTACTTCTATCGCAATTTGCCAGCTGCGATTAGCATCAACCTCTAAAACACAGCTTACCAGGTATTGCAGCTGAGGCATAAGCGTCACTTTTGCCGAGGGAGGTAGTTGGATAAGCAGACAACCTTTTTTTGCCCCTGCGCCATCAATGGCCTCCATAAAACGGTCAATATCCACAGGGTCGAATATTAACCCCTTTTCGTGCGTTATGCCCCGCCAAAGTTTGTAGGTGAACTTAAAATCGTTCCCTACTTCGCCAGCCCATTTTGCTACCGTTCTGGCCTGAGGTATTTTGTAGAAAGAAGAATTTACTTCAATACTGTTATTCAACGACGCATAATAACACAACCTGCTTTTGTCGCAAAACTCAGGCGGGTAATGTGTTTTGTTGGGCACAGGTAGTACCAATCCACTTGTGCCGGAGAAATAGTTAATACTTGCCATTGTATGGCTTAAACACGCAATAACCTTGACGGTTTTATTGTGATGGAATTGTCTATTTGCCGGTTTCCATATCGGGTGCATCAACAGGCTTTGATTCCGGCGACCCTTTTTGCCGCAAAAAGATGGACAGCACAACTATAGAAAATACCGATAGAAACTCGCTTTGCCAATTTTGGAATGTTTCAAACCAAAAACGCGGAGCCATCAAATAGGCGCTCATCGTTTCGGGCAGCTTTCCTTTTATCAGCTGCTCCACATTATAATCCCGCCAACTGCCGTACAGATGCATTCCCCAGCTGGCAAAAAACAATAAAAAGAAAACGATTGAAAGTGAATGGCTATACAGAAAAAGCCAAACCCCGCCCTTTTTTACCGGCCAGGGTGCATCTTTTTTGGCAACCGGTTCCCGGTCAACTTCCTCTTCGCCTTCCAGGCTTTTTGATTCGGCAGATCCTTGCTGTCTTAACCCCACAGTTAAAACAACATACAGCGCCATTTGCAAAAATTCGCTTTGAAAGTTCTCAAATGTTGATGACACAAAGTGGCCGGTGGTAAGATAAGATGGGAACGATACCTGCGCTGCGTTTTCATCTTTCAATTCGTCATTATATTCTTTCCATCCGGTAAACGCCTGTGCAAAAAGCGAAATGATGAACAAGGACAGGAACACGATACTTAGTCCGTTACGATAAAAAAAGGTGTGCTTTTTCATAATAACCTGTTTGTAATTTACAACAATGAACGATTTACGCTTGTTTGCATAAAATCCTCCGGTTATTTACCTGGCGATTCCTGCGCTAAGATTGCGGATCGCCCTCATCGGCTTTTTGAAGTAACTCGTGCTTTAGCAGCGCCTCGCGGTCGGTCTTTGGTGCCTTGCCGGGATGGTGCATGTAAGCTTGCGGATCTTCCTCTTCGCTGTCGTCAGCTTCATCCTTTCCAAAATAGCCGGCTAGTTGTTGCCGTACAGCGGTGCCGCTTTCAGTTAAAAACAAATAGGCTAAACTCGCGGCCGCAGCGCCAATGGCAATGCCTGCTATCAGTAATGTATTATTTTTCTTTTTAAATAGATTTTTCATGGTTTTTGATGCTAGTTACATACAGAATAACCCTCCGGATCAGACAAATGTTTGCTGATATTTTCGATGGGCTTTTCATTAAAAAGCGGACAAAAAGATCAACATTTCCCATCCATACTGAGAATCAGCCAATTAATCGCAATTCACAGCTAAATTTCCTGACGAATAAGTTGTTTCACTTTGTTCCAACCCAAAACTGCAAACTACTAACTGCCAACTGCTTGCTAAAAATATTGTTCCGCATTGTTCCATTTGTTTCACCCCTCAGGCGGAACAAACATTTACTGCAACAAACAAACCAATAATCACAAACGTTAAAGCTTTTGTATGAGTAAGCCAATTAGTTATTACCTGGTTAATGGTATAAGCCTGTACCGCATGGTGGCGGTGCCGCTATTGGTTTGGCTGGCGCTCAACCACCAGTTTAACACGTTTAAATGGCTGATAGCCCTGGGTTTTTTTACCGATGCCATTGACGGCTACCTGGCGCGCCGCTACGGCGTAAACAGCAAACTAGGCGCCATGCTTGATTCTATTGCCGATGATCTTAACCTGGCGGCAGCCATTTTAGGCGTATACGTGCTTGATCCTGATTTCTTTGTGAAGGAACGTATTACTATACTGATATTAACAGGCCTTTACCTGGCTCAAAATGCGCTGGCGCTTATCAAGTATCACCGGCTCACTACTTTTCATACCTACCTGGCCAAAACGGCGGCTGTGCTACAAGGGTTGTTCCTTATTGTCTTTTTCTTTTTAGGTCAACCAATGTACTGGCTGTTTTATATTATGGCAGTAGTCACCGCAATGGAACTGGTAGAGGAGATTGTGCTGATATTGCGGCTATCCCGTTCGCAAAACGACATTAAGGGCTTGTTCTGGCTCAGAAAAAAGGCGCTTAAATAATTCCTAAGCGCCAAGCGGCAGACTGAAATAAAAGGTGGACCCTTTTTCACTTTCACTTTCCAGCCATATCTGCCCCTCATGGCGGTGAACGATCTCGGCGCTTAAATAAAGCCCAATGCCAAAGCCCGAAATGTGCCTGGTGTTTTTGTTCTGAACCCTGTAGTAGCGGTCAAAAATCTTTTCTGCATCATCCGGTTGTATACCTATCCCCTCGTCCCTCACGCTCACTATCGCTTCTTTTCCGTTGCTTTTACATGCTACGTATATTACCGTGCCATTTGGAGAATACTTCTCGGCGTTACTTATCAGGTTGGATATAACAGATTGTATTTTATCATGATCTGCATTTACCTCCACCGCATCGCATTCATCAGTATTTATAGTATGCGTGGTAGCCGTAACTTTCATTTCGTCAGCCACTTCATTAATTAAAGCTTCAAGGTTAAAAAGCTGCTTATCTATCTGTATCTTCCCTGATTCCAGTCGCGAAATATTCAAAAAGCCATTGATCATGGTAGCCATACGTTTAACCTGGTGATTGGCTTTTTGCATGGCACTGGAGAGGAAGGGATCGTCGGTATTATTGAGTTTAGCTTTTGATACCTGTAGTATTGCGCTTAGCGATGTTAGCGGCGTTTTCAGTTCATGGCTTACCATACCGATAAAATCGTTCTTACGGTTTTCGTCCAGTTTCCTTTCTGTAATATCCCGCGCTATCTTTGATAAGCCTATTATGTTTCCATCGCTATCTTTTACCGGCGAAACGGTTACCGAAACGTCTATTAACCGTCCGTCCTTAGTAAGCCTTTTGGTCTCAAAGTGTTGCACCCGTTCGCCCGACTTCAATCGCGCCAATATAATCGGTTCCTCTTCCAACCTGTCCTGCGGTATAAGCTTATAAATACTTTCCCCTATCATTTCTTCAGCACTGTATCCAAACATGCGCTCAGCAGATGCATTCCAACTGGTGATAATACTCTCAAAAGTTTTGCTGATGATAGCGTCATCGGTAGATGCAATAATGGCTGCTAACTTGGCGGTTTTCTCCTCAGCATCTTTCAATCCCGTTATATCAAACGCAGTGCCGATAAAACGTACCGGTGTATGCCTATCAAAATAAACATTGCCTTGCACCTTTATCCAGCGGACTTCGTTATTATCAAACTTTATAATGCGGTAACTCAAATCATATTTGCCACCGCTGCGATGTTCCAAAGCAGCAGCAATCTGCGCCTGCACCCACGCATAATCTTCAGGATAAATGTGCGCGGCAAATGCTTCCATTGTAACCGGCGCGGTTTGGGCTATGCCATAAATATCCCGCAGCTCTTTAGACCAGTATAATTCGCCGGTTGTGGGTGTATATTCCCAGGTGCCCAGGTTGGTTGATTCTATTGCCATGCGCAATCTTGAAGCGCTGGTGATCAACTCTTCGTTGGCAACTTCCAACTGTTGCCTGCTTTCGTTTAGCTCTTCATTGGTGCTTGCCAGTTCTTCATTAGCAGCATGCAATTCTTCGTTGGTACTTGCCAGTTCCTCGTTAATTGCCTGCAATTCTTCGTTAGAAGCGGCCAATTCCTCGTTAAGAGCAGCAAGTTCATCTGAAGTTTCTTCTACCTGCTGTTTAGCTAAAACAGTATCAGTTACGTCTGCAGCTGTATTCATCACACCATATATCTTACCCTGCTGATCAGTTAAAGCCGTCAGGCTGTAGTTAAAATAATAGGTACGCTTGGCTCCCTCTACAACCATATCAACACGCTGGTTACGGCCATGAAACGGCTTACCTGTAGTAAATACATCATCCAATTGCATAAGCATTGACTGATTGCTCAACTGCGGCAAAATCTCGGTATACTTCTTGCCTATCACGTTCGGGCTTTTACCCCAAACATCAATAATGGCCTGGTTGGCAAATGCAATACGCAACTCCCTACCCATATATACACCGATGGGGAATGATGCATTCTCAATTATTGAGCGTATTTTATGCTCACTTTCAGCTAATTCATAAACAATCTTCCGCAGGTTTTTTTGGCTGGATGACAATTGCTCGTTATTGGTTAAAAGCTCCTCGTTTGATGTGGCTATTTTTTTATTAGTTGCCTGCATGCCTTCGAGCGCCAGAACTTTCTCGGTAGTTTCTGTACATATTACCAACATGCCATGAATATTCATGTCCTCATCAGTAATCGGAGTGTATGAAAAATCAAAGTAGGCGTCTTCTTCCTGTCCGTTTCTATTTAATCTGAACTTAAAGTCATGAAAGGCTACTGCTTCGCCACTCATAACTTTTTCAAACAAGGGTTTAACGGTATCTTCCCCTCCGGCAAAGGTTTCATACACCGTAACACCCAATGCATTTGGATGTCTGGTCGATCCTAAAATTGGAATACAGGCGTCGTTATACAAACGTATAAGGTCCTTTCCCCAACAGACCATCATAGGTGATGGCGTATTCAGCATAATGCCCGTTAGCTGCTTTAATTGTTGGGGCCAGTTTCGCGGCGAGCCTAGTGCGCAGGTTTGCCAGTTAAACTGCCGCATTAACTCACCCATTACACCACCACCGTGCAAAAAAGGCAGATCTGAACTTATGTTATTATTTTCAGGCATTAAAAATTGTGCATTGGGGTTGTAATTGTATTACCAACCAGGATAAATGTAGCAGTTTGAAAGCAATTAAGGTAAAAAAGATTAATAACACTTACCCCACTTCGCGCAGCATAAGGTGTTCCTTTTTAAACTCCTGCGGCGTTTTGTTCATCAGCTTTTTAAAATAGCGGTTAAAGTTAGATAAGTTGTTAAAGCCACTGTCATAACATACTTCATAAATGGTCATGTCCTTTTCCAGTATCAAGTTACAGGCGTGGGCTACTTTTACCTCTAGTAAAAACTCCTGGAGCGTTTTACGGGTCTTGGATTTAAAGTATCGGCAAAAAGCTTTGGCGCTCAGGTTAGCTACAGATGCTATCTCTTCCAGCGTTATTTTTTTCTGAAAATTGTCTGAGATGTATTGGAACACCTTGTTCAACCTGTCAGCTTCCTGCCACTCAATTTTTTCGGGCTGATGAATGGTATTGATATACTCCTTTTCTTTTGAGGTAGCTATTTTATCTAAGATATCCAGCAATGTCATTATCCGTTCCAGACCACTAGCTTCCGACAGTTTTTTTATCAGGGTTTTTACTTGAGTTTTTGTGCTGCCGGTTATTTTGATGCCCTGCTTGGCTTTTTCGAGTAACAATTCTATGTTTTTAAGTTCCGGCGTTGAAAAAAACTTGTCACCTAAAAAATCGTGCTGAAAATAAATTACGGTTACTTCGGCCTTCAATTTAGAATCGTCCACAAAATACTCTGGGTCGCAACGCCACATATGCGCCAGGTTTGAACCGAATAGACATAGTTCATCCGGCTCAAAGCGGTGGACATCATTCCCAATAAACCTTGTTCCGCGCCCTTTATGTATGTAAATCAGTTCTATTTCGGGGTGGAAATGCCATTGGTTATAAAAATTCTTGTCTTTATTCTGATAAATAGAAAAAGACGATTCGGGCTTATACGGGACTTTCAGCAGGTGTGGTTTCATCAGCAAAAGATATAAAATCTACAATATTGACGTTATTTATTTCAAATATATGTTACTATAGTATTACTTTTTGCGAATTGGTTGGGAATTATTTCTACTTTAATAAATGAAATTTGGAAATAGAATGACAACCGTGATATGGTGGGCATATCGCGGCCGGTTCTATAAACCAACAATTGCTTAAAGTTTTTTACGTTATATTTTAACTAACGGCGCTTTGCCCTGTCAAAGGCATCTATAAGCTTAAGGTGGTTAAAATGTGTACATTGAAGAAGTTTAAGAGACAATTAAAACCAATTTCACTTAATACCAATTAAACCAATTAACCTAATTTAAAATTTTGAGAACATGAAAGTTTATTTGATCGGACTAATGCTTGTTATCGGGTTTGTACTAACCCTGCACCTTGCCATGAATGGGCAGGTGGGTGCCATTGTGAAAAACCCTCGTATGGGTAATGCAATTTTCTGGGCCATTGGCGCATGTACCGCCATTATTATTGGCCTTACAGATTGGGATCCCACTGTATTTACCCGCTTAAAAGAGGTGCCTTTTTGGTTGCTTACCGCGGGTGTAATGGGCGGTGCACTTGTATTTGGTATTGCTTATACCATGCCACAATTAGGCGCAGCCAGGGCCACTGTATTAATGATAGCAGGACAAGTATTATCAGGTTTGATCTTTTCACATTATGGCTGGTTGGGATCGCCGGTTGAACCTATAACATTAACAAAAATTGGCGGTGCGGTACTCTTGCTGGCAGGAACAGCGATGGTAACACTGGCTAAATAAGTATATTAAATTTTAATACCATGGAAAATTTAGATTCATTTAACCGCAGAGATTTTATGCGACTGGCCGGGATGGCCGGCGCAGCGGCGCTTGTAGCACCCGGCTTTGCTTTTGAGGAAGCCAAAAAACGTAAGTTTAAAATTGGCTCAACCTTTATACTTTGGGGTTATGGCGGCAACGTATTAGAAGCATCGTTGAAAGACATTGCCTCATTAGGCTTTCATTCATTTGAAACTTTTGGACAGGTAATGGAACAATTTGAGAAACAACCTGGCGGATTTGCCGAAGTAGTAGCAAAATATAAAGTACCAATTGTATCGGCTTTTTGTACACACGATGTACTTGATCCTGCAAAAACAGAGGCGGAGGCCGAAAAACTGAGACGCTGGTGTAAAATATTAAAAGCCAATGGCGGCAAGGTGATAGAATACTGCGCCGGTGGAAGCAGACGCGGTTACGACTACAAGAACTATAAAAAGAATCTTGTGGACTCTATGAACATGTATGGCAAAGTTGCTCAGGAAGAAGGCCTGGTTGCAGCGCTGCACCCCCATACAGGCACTCCTATTGAAACCGAAGAAGAGATCTACTTTATAATGGAGAATGTGGATACCCGCTACATGAAATTCGGACCAGATGTGGGTCAGATCCAAAAAGGTGGTGGCGATCCGGTGAAAATTTGTAAAGATTTTATGGAGTTGATAGAGCATGTTCACCTGAAAGATTTTGCCGGTGGCGACAATGGTTATCTTGGTTATTCTCCGCTTGGTGAAGGTAAGGTGCAGATTGCTACTATTATGGATATGATAGAAAAACGCAAGAAAAAAATGGCAGGTATGGTAATGTTTGAACTGGATTATGATAATCGGGTTAAGCCACCATATACGCCTTTAGAAGCGGCAAAAATATCAAGGGATTTTATGGCAAAGCTGAATTATAAATTCGAGCCAAAGACAATTTAAGTTTCTGTAAAAACAAATAAAAACTAACAATAACATCTTTTTTAAACGATGCAGCGATGCATCATAACACCACGGCTTTGACCAAGCATAAGGCCGGACAAGACAAAAGTATATATGGAAATTCTTAGCAATTACATTAGTAACAAATGGGTATCAAGTAAGGAAACCAACACCACCGACGTAATAAACCCAGCTACACAGGAAATTTTAGGCAGGGTTCCTTACGGAAACGGCACGGCGACTGACGTTGATACAGCGGTAAAGGCAGCGCACGAGGCATACAAGCAGTGGAGAGAAGTGCCTGTGATGCGAAGAGTACAACCTTTGTATAAACTAAAGCAACTGTTAGAAGAAAATGCTGAAGATATTGCAAGAACCATCACCTTAGAGTGCGGTAAATCATTAGCCGAATCAAGAGGCGAAATACAACGCGCCATTGAAAACGTTGAGGTGGCCTGTGGTACGCCAATGCTTATTCAGAGTGAGTTTTCAGAAAATATTGCCGGTGGTGTTGATGAGTTCATGATCCGTCAACCATTGGGTGTTTGCGCTTGTATAGCGCCGTTTAACTTTCCTGGGATGATCCCTTTTTGGTTCTTGCCATACGCTATTGCCTGCGGTAATTCTTTCGTTCTGAAACCATCTGAGAAAGTGCCATTGACAATGATGAAGGTATTTAAACTGATCGAGCAGATCGGCCTTCCGGAAGGTGTTATTAGCCTGGTTCACGGTGGTAAAGAGACTGTTGACGCGTTTTTGGATCATCCACTGATCAAGGCAATCAGCTTTGTAGGCTCATCTAAAATTGCGCAATATGTATATGGCCGTGGCGCTGCCAACGGCAAACGTGTACAGGCGCAAGGCGGTGCTAAAAACCCGGTAGTTGTGTTGCCTGATGCAGATATTGATATGTCTGTACAGATTATAACTGATAGTGTTTACGGCTGCGCCGGACAGCGTTGTTTGGCTGCATCAAACATCATCACCGTTGGCGACAGCGGCATTATCAGAGATGCATTGTACGAAGCTGCTAAGAAAAGAACAACAGGTTACGGTTTGGACGAAGCCAACGAAATGGGTCCGGTTATCAGCGCCGATAGTAAATCAAGAGTTGAATACCTGATTGGCAAAGCCGAGGCGGAAGGTGCCAAAGTGTTGTTGGATGGCCGTAAGGCCAGCGTCTCAGGTTTTGAAAAAGGAAACTTCATCAGACCAACTATTCTGGAAGGCCTACCATTAAACGGCGAAGTGATCAAAACTGAGATCTTTGGCCCGGTAATGAGCCTTATATCATTAGATACTGTTGATGATGCCTTAAACTTCATCAATGGAAACAACTACGGTAACATGGCTTGCCTGTTTACCAGCAGCGGTGCTAATGCACGCAAGTTCCGTAGCCAGGCTAACGCAGGTAATATTGGTATTAATATAGGTGTAGCCGCGCCAATGGCGCAGTTCCCTTTCAGCGGCTGGAACGAAAGTTTCTTCGGTGACCTGCACGGTCAGGGCCGCCACGCTATTGAGTTCTTTACCCAAACTAAAGTGGTCATTGAAAGATGGCCAAAAGAGTGGGCACGTAAATTTTAATGAAACAACGCTTTATAGCGATGGGTTTGAAACCCATCGCTATGAAAAAAGCCCCATGCAATTTAAAAGCGATCTGCATAGGCCGCAACAATTTTTAACCTTCTATTAACTGAATTTATACATGTTTAAGAAAGCCTTTTGTCCGCCGTTTCAGTTGCAGACAAAAATGAACTTTATGGGTATTGACTGTGTGGTAACTGACCTTAGTCATACCATTGCGACAACCGACCCTACATTTATCGGCCATCAGCGCACGCTGATATGGAACCACCTATCTCACGAAGAAACGCAAAAAATGGGCCTTACCAAACCACCTTACTCTTACAAAGTGGTTGGCTTTACCATGTGCGATCACTCCAACACTCACGTTGACGCTATTAACCACGTGGTTAATGAGCCCGATGCGCGTGCGGTTAACGAACTGCCTTTAGAGTGGTTTATGGCACCCGGCGTTTGGTTTGATTTCTCGCACAAAGAACCAAGCAGCTACATTACAAAAGCTGACATTGAAGAAGCTATAGCAAAAACAGGTGTAACCATTAAACCGCAGTCGGTAGTGTTGTACTACACCGGCTGGTACAAAAAATGGAGTGATAATTTTGGCTACATCCGCGATTACCCTGGTGTTGACAGAAGCGCTATTGAATACCTTAATGATCTGGGTGCTATAAGCATTGGTGCCGATGCCCCAAGTATCGATAGCTTTAACGAAGTGGCTGTTGTTAAGGAACAGCCTGCCCACATTGTATGTCGCGAAAGAGAAATACTGAACATTGAAAACCTTGCCCAGGTGGATATGATACCTGCGCACGAGTTTTGGTTTGTTGGTTTACCGTTAAAAATTAAAGGTGGCTCAGGCTCTCCGTTCAGGGGTGTGGCTATAGTGCCTGAAAGTAATATCAAATAATTATGAGTTTACCTAAAGAGATGGACGCCGTTGTATTAAAAGGCGTTCGCGATTTTGAAATACAAACGGTACCTGTACCACAACCTGATGCTGATGAAGTTATCTGTAAGGTGGATACCACTTTTATTTGCGGTACAGATCCACATATAATTAACGGAGATTTTCCCGGCTTTTGGCCAACAGGATATCCTTTCATTCCGGGGCACGAGTGGTCTGGTGCTATTGTACAGTCGGGCCCAAAATCGCTGAGCTTAGGTTGGAAAGAAGGCGACCGAGTTTGCGGCATCTCGCATTGCGGTTGCGGCTATTGCGCCAATTGTATGAAAGGCCGCTTTAACAACTGCTTAAATTACGGGCACGAAGAACGTGGCCACAGGCAATACGGCCATTACACGCCTGGTGCCTATGCGCAATACATGCGTACATCGGTAAAAAGCATTTATAAAGTTCCTGATTCAATGGATCTGGAATACGCTGCCTGTGTAGACCCGCTGAGCATCGCCTTGTATACTGTTAAACGTTCACGTTTACAGCCTGGCGATGATGTGCTGATATTGGGTACAGGTCCTCAAGGCTTAATGGCTATACTCTGCGCCAAGGCATTAGGTGCCGGCAGAATACTGGCAGTAGGCAGCGGAGAGCGTTTGAAAAAAGCGGAAGAACTCGGTGCTATCGGCATCAGCTATAAGGAAGGCGATGTATTAGCGCAAATAAAAGCATTAACCAATGGCTTAGGCGTTCCGGCTGTGTTGGAATGTGCAGGTACTTCGGACTCTATCCGTCTGGCTTGCCTGGCAGCATCAAAAGGTGGTGTGGTGTCTATGATCGGTATTCCGCATGATGACCCTGCCCTTCCTATAAAAAGAATTGTGTTGGATGAAGTGGAACTGATAGGCAACCGCGCCAACCCTAACACCGCGCAGGAAGCTATTGACCTGCTGGTAAACGGGCGTGTTGATCTTACCCCTTTAATGACGCATCGCTTCGCGCTGAAAGATTTTGCGACTGCGTTGGACGTTTTTGAAGGCAGAAAAGAAGGAGCCATAAAGGTAGCTACCAAACCAAACGGAATGTAATTTAATAGTATCGACCAAAAAATTAAATCAAACCAATATGAGTAACAAAGTAATGATTGTAAGCGGCGGAGCATCAGGATTGGGCCTGGCAGCTGCTGAAAAATTTGCCAGAAACGGATATGATATTGTTATCTGCGACATTAATGATGAAAAAGGCGCTATAGCCGTTGAGAAGATAAAAGCAATTGGTACCAATGCAATTTATTGCCATTGCGACATATCAAACAAAGAGGAAGTACAAAAAGCTGCCGAAGCGGCAAAACAACGCTTTGGTCGCGCCGATGTGTTGATCAACAACGCAGGTTTGGAAGTGCGCGGAAGCATTACCCAATGCAGCGAAGAAGACTGGACCCGCTTGTATGACATCAACCTTAAAGGCATGTATTATATGACCAATGCTTTCGCTCCAATGATGTTTGAGCAAGGCAAAGGTGCCATTGTAAATACCGGCTCTATATTGGGGTACCGTACCGTTGGCGAGCGTGCTGCTTATTCGTCGTCAAAAGGTGCAATTGATACCTTAACCCGCAGCATGGCGTTTGACCTTGCTGAAAAGAACATCCGCGTAAACTGCGTGGTGCCCGGTGCTATTGATACCCCCTTGTTAAGAGGTTCTATAAATGATTCGCCTGACCCTGCAGCTACCGAGCAGTTTTTGGGTTCAAAAAGTGTTTTTGGACGTATGGGTACTTCAGAAGAAGTGGCCAATGTAATGTATTTCCTGGCGTCAGACGAGGCATCGTTTGTAACCGGCGCTGCCTATTTTGTTGACGGCGGATGGTCTATCATGTAATCAAATTATTGAAATTTAAAACGTACTGTTTTGGTTTATTTAGAGGATAAAAAATCGTTGGTAAATAAAGGGATCACCCACCTGTTGCAGGTTAAAGATTCTGATATAAGATTACTGAACCTGTACCAGTGCCGGCACGCGGTTGATACTTCCATCCACATCGGTGGCGCATCTTCCGCAACCATACCCATGGTGAGCCTGTTTTACGGCGGTATAATTGATGTGAACGTAGAGCAGCCTACAGCTACTGATCAGGATATGTTTGTACTGAGCAAGGGTCATGCTGTTGCTACTTTGGCATCTATTTACTCAGATCTGGGTTATTTTGACAAGGCCGTATTAAAGAACTCACGTTCTGTTAAAAGCATACTCAACGGACACCCCGGACCTATTTTGCCGGGTGTGCACGTAGCCACCGGCCCAATGGGTCAGGGTATTGGCGTGGCGCAGGGCTTTGCCATTGCCGGCCAGCGTTCACCAGCTTTTGATGTATATACCGTAACCGGCGACGGCGAGCTGCAGGAAGGCCCCGTATGGGAAACCGTAATGTATGCAGGCGCCAAACGTTTGGAGAACCTTTGTGTAATGGTTGATAACAATGGCGGTCAGCTGGATATAACCAGTACGCTGCACTTTCCGCATAATAGCTTAAGCGGCACTTTCGCCAGTTTTGGCTGGAAGGTAATTAAAGTTGATGCTACCAAATACCACACTGTTTATGCTGCTTTGCAGGAGTTTAAATATGGAGAGCGCGATGGCAGGCCAACAGTCATTATCTGCAAAACAACGAAAGGTCATGGCGGGCTTTCTGATTACATGAACACCCATAAAGCGACCATTGCTACCGATATTTTAGACCAGGAAGATCAACTACAGATAAACCAACGCGCTGCACGAGAACTGGATTTCTTTAAGTTTTTCAACCAATTAAGCGGAGAAGAATTTACTGAGGTTAAGAACACCATCTTAAAGCATGCTCAGAACATCGGCCTTAAAATTGGTAAAGACAAAATTGAAAGTATAGATACTCCTGTTAAAACGCAAAAAGCACCGGTACGCGATAAAAAGATAAAATACGACGCAGCGCTGTTGCCTAAGCTGGAAAAAGGGAAACCTTATGCTGCCAATAAAGTAATTGAGCTGTCCATGAAGGCGTTTGCTAATGACGAGCGTGTATTTTCTGTTGATTCAGACCTTGCATCAACTAGCGGCTTGCAATCGGGCATTGGCTTTGTGGACAAGTACCGCGCACTGAATGCTGGTGTGGCAGAATCAAACATGATGCTGTTGGGTGAGGCATTTGCTATACTAGGCGGCAACGCCTGGGTAAGCACCTTCTGCCCTTTCTTCGACTGGAAAGTTATGCGCCGTATAGCTGTTGGTCACCAGGAACGTTTGGAAGTTATTGCCGAACCGGATGGCTGGTTAAGTGAAGGTCACGGTTTAGATTATACCATGGTTGCTACCGCAGCCGATCTGGAAACACAGTCCAACGGTGCTACGCACATGGGTAATGATGACGTAATGCTGTTTAACGAGGTTGCGCAGCTGAAGATCATCAACGTATCGTGCCCGCAGCAGTTGTTGGGTGTGTTAAAATGGATAATGGGGGGCAACAAAGGCATGATCTATATGCGTTTGCTGCGTGCGCCATCTAACGCTATTTACGATGCCGATTTCAGTTTTGAGTTTGGTAAAGCTTATAATGTTAAGTCGTCAGCCAATGCTGAGGCTACCATAGTTAGCTCCGGTCGCGGGGTGTATGAGGCATTGGATGCCGCGCAGAAATTAGAAGCAGAAGGCATAGTAGTTAACGTTGTCGACATGCCGTCTATAGATGCCGGTGCCATTGTTGAACTTTACCGATCTGGCAAGCCGGTTTTCATCGCAGAGCAAAATAATGGCTACTTATGGTCGCATTTCCGCAAGGTATTGTTTGAGCAGGAAAGCAGCATTAACACGCAACAGCTTATCGCTATAAACACTACTACCAAAGGCGGTTTACATTATATCCACTCGGGTACTTATGCGGAGTTAGCTGCACATTATAACCTGAACGGAGCGGCTTTAAGCCAAACCATCTTAAACACTTTAAAAACAGTTTAATACAACACTTATATGACCATTATAAACGAAGCCGACGTACCCGAAGTAGAGCACCCGGGTAGGTTTATGCGCTGGCTGGCCAGCGAAGATTCGCTTAAAGCCAACCATTTGTCTTGCTGTGTTATACGGGTAATGCCTGGTCAGGCAGTAAGGCCGGCGCATTCGCATCCGCAAAGCGAGGAACTGATCTACATTATAAAAGGCAATGGCAAGGTAATGATAGAAGGCGAAGTAGGCGAAGTGCGCGAAGGCTCTGCTATACTGTTTGAGCAAGGCAAAGTACATATGTTGAAGAATACCGGCGATATAGAAATGAAAGTGGTATGTTTCTTCGCCCCGGCTACCAATATTGACAATTACAAAATGTTTGAGGAAATAGAATTTCCTGAATAGACGGATTTTTCGGTTGTTTTTTTTATGAGCCTTTCTGAGCAATCGGGAGGGCTTTTTTGTGGTGTTTAGTGTTCCAAAAAATATAAAGGGTATAAAAGCTATTGACGGTACTAAGTTGCTGATTTATAGCACACATGTGTTTTACCGTGGAACACTTTGGAACATTTTTAGGCCGTTTTTTTGGGCTTTTTTAATGGGATTTGGAACAGTTTGGAACACTTTTGGACCTGACCCGTCCTAAAAAAAGTTTACACTTTTGGTTGTTAATACTGGACCTGATTTA